>NZ_JAOWDS010000065.1:0-662804 GCF_030334545.1 Citrobacter sp. Ce129 | reverse complement strand
GGAAGGATTCGAACCTTCGAAGTCGATGACGGCAGATTTACAGTCTGCTCCCTTTGGCCGCTCGGGAACCCCACCAGGGGTAATGCTAGTTACTGGCCTGCTTCCGTTGGAAGCGGGGCGCATCATATCAAATGATGCGCCCCTGTAAAGTATTCCGTTGATAAAAAAGAACTGGTTGCCTGATTTTTACGCGTAAAGATGTAAAGGTAACCAATTAAATTATCAATCGATTACAGAATAATCGTTCGGTTGCCGTAAACAAACACGCGTTGAGCCAGCACTTGGTACAGCGCGCGGCTTAATACATTTTTCTCAACGTCACGACCCGCACGCATCATGTCTTCTGCGGTGTAGGTGTGATCAACGTGAATCACGTCCTGCATAATGATTGGACCTTCATCGAGGTTATCATTCACGTAGTGAGCCGTTGCGCCGATGATCTTCACACCGCGCTCATAAGCCTGATGGTAAGGACGAGCACCAATAAACGCCGGCAGGAATGAATGGTGGATATTGATAATCTTATTCGGGAAGCGTGAAACAAACGTTGGCGTCAAAACGCGCATGTATTTTGCCAGCACGACATAGTCTGGTTGGTGCGCGTCGATAGCGTCGGCCATTTTCTGGTCGTGTTCGTCACGCGTTAAACCTTCGTGGCTGACCAGCTCAAACGGAATATCAAACCGTTCAACCAAAGGGCGCAGCGTTTCGTGGTTGCCGATAACTGCCGCGATTTCAACATCCAGACCGCCATAATTGGCCTTCATTAACAGGTCGCCCAGACAATGTGCTTCCTTGGTGACCAAAATGACGATACGGCGGCGTCCTGCTGGCGTTAATTCACGAATGGAGCCACCGGGTAAGGCGCTATCCAGATCGGCAAGCAGCGTGACGTCGTTAAAAATACCCTCCAGTTCGGTACGCATAAAAAAGCGCCCGGTACGGTGGTCCACGAACTCATTGTTTTGCACGATGTTCAGTTCATGCTTGTAACAGATATTCGTAATGCGTGCGATCAGACCTTTTTGGTCGGGGCAAATAGTACGCAGCACTTTTCGTTGTAATGAATGCATTTGCAGCGGTGATCCTGTTGAGAATGTTTGCAAAATTGATACTGTCGGGCGTTGATTAGCCGCAGCACTTTTTAAATTTTTTACCGGAGCCACAAGGGCAGGTATCGTTTCGTCCAATTTGAGGGCGTGTACCGTCTATATAGTACCACTGACCGTTTTCTTTTAAAAAACGAGAGCGCTCGATAATTGCGCCTGTTTTACCTTGTTCAGAAAACCGTGCAACAAAGCTGACATAGCCGACATTATCTGTGTCTGCCGTGTCTTGTTCAAAAACGTTCAGCCCGAGCCATTCGGTGTGGGCAAATCCTGCGATAATGTCGTCGCGAAACGCGGCGGCATGACAGTCCGGATGCCAGGTTCTGATAAGGTAATCTGCGTCTTTCATCACAAAAGCGCAGTAACGAGAACGCATGAGATGTGACGGCGTAGGTGCTACTTGCGCGCCGGACACATAACGGTAGCAACATAGGCTATACTCGACAGCGCTACCACAGGGACAAAGCTGAGACACAAAGTACTCCCTGGAATAAAAAAACGGCGTAAAAACGCCAGAGTGGCACTATGTTAACTGAGCGGTAGCGATGTTGCTACGTCTGCAAGCCAGGGGAAGTTTGTACGTACAATGAGAAAAATAAAAATTGGGCTGGCGCTAGGTTCCGGCGCGGCGCGAGGTTGGTCGCATATTGGCGTTATTAAAGCCCTAAAGCATATGGGCATTGATGTTGATATCGTGGCAGGGTGCTCCATTGGTTCGCTGGTTGGTGCAGCCTACGCATGCAATAAGTTACCTGCTCTAGAACAGTGGGTTTGTTCTTTCAGCTATTGGGACGTTTTACGTCTGATGGACCTCTCGTGGCGTAGGGGCGGTTTACTGCGTGGTGAACGGGTTTTTAATCAGTACCGTAATGTCATGCCGGTAGAAGCGATTGAGCAATGCACCCGACGTTTCGCCACAGTGGCAACTAATCTGAGTACGGGGCGGGAGCTATGGTTCACCGAAGGTGATTTGCACCTGGCTGTCCGGGCCTCCTGCAGTATTCCTGGTTTGATGTCTCCCGTGGCGCATAATGGTTACTGGCTGGTCGATGGCGCGGTGGTAAATCCCGTTCCTGTGTCTCTAACCCGTGCGCTGGGCGCCGACATTGTTATTGCCGTTGATCTGCAACACGATGCGCATCTCATGCAGCAAGATTTACTCTCCTTCAACGTCAGCAGTGATACCGAAACGGGTGAGGATGCTGACGAACTCTCATGGCGTGCCCGCCTGAAAGAGCGCTTGAGCAATATAACGGCCAGGCGTACGGTGACCGCGCCGACGGCGATGGAGATCATGACGACGTCTATTCAGGTTCTGGAAAACCGTCTGAAACGTAACCGTATGGCCGGTGACCCGCCAGATATCCTGATTCAGCCGTTCTGTCCGCAAATATCCACGCTGGATTTTCACCGTGCCAGCGCAGCAATTGCTGCCGGACAACTGGCGGTCGAGAAGAAAATGGATGAGCTTCTACCCCTGGTGAAAACCAACGTCTAACGCATTTTTTTATTAACACTTAAGCAAATTCTGACAGGCGTGAGTAGCAATAGCATGCCACTATTTAGTAAAGCCAGTCAGGGGGGAGAATATGACGCAGCCATTGGTCGGAAAACAGATTCTTATCGTTGAGGATGAGCCGGTATTTCGCTCACTCATGGACTCATGGTTTTCCTCTTTGGGAGCGACAACGGCGGTAGCTGGCGACGGACTTGAAGCACTGGATTTACTCGGGCATTTTAAACCCGACCTGATGATCTGCGACCTGGCTATGCCGCGCATGAATGGTCTCAAGCTGGTGGAGTATCTGCGTAATCGTGGCGATCAGACCCCAATCCTGGTGATATCAGCGACGGAAAATATGTCCGACATAGCCAAAGCGCTACGATTGGGTGTCGATGATGTTCTGTTAAAGCCGGTGAAAGATCTTAATCGCCTGCGAGAAACGGTCTTTGCCTGCCTGTATCCCAATATGTTTAATTCACGCGTGGAAGAAGAAGAGCGGCTATTTCGCGACTGGGATGCGATGGTTGGTGATCCTGCTGCTGCAGCGAAGCTGTTGCAAGAATTACAGCCTCCGGTGTCGCAAGTGATTTCGCAATGTCGGATCAACTATCGCCAGCTGGTGGCCGCCGATCAGCCGGGGCTGGTACTGGATATTGCGCCGCTATCGGACCATGACCTTGCGTTTTATTGTCTGGATGTGACGCGGGCAGGGGATAATGGCGTTCTGGCGGCATTATTACTGCGAGCGCTATTTAACGGTTTGCTGCAGGAACAACTGGCGCATCAAAATCAACGATTGCCAGAGCTGGGTGCGTTATTGAAACAGGTAAACCATTTATTGCGTCAGGCTAATTTGCCCGGACAATTTCCTCTGCTGGTTGGCTATTACCACAGCGGATTAAAAAACCTGATTTTGGTATCAGCGGGGCTGAATGCGACATTAAATACAGGTTCCCACAATGTACAAATCAGCAATGGTGTTCCATTAGGAACCTTAGGGAATGCATATCTTAATCAACTGAGCCAACGTTGCGAGTCCTGGCAGTGCCAAATTTGGGGGGCTGGGGGTCGCCTGCGCCTGATGTTGTCTGCGGAATGAACAACCGATAGGAGTGGGAATGAAATTGGCTCACCCCCCTCATGTTGTGAGTGCTACTATCAGCGCCAGGTTTATTCGTATTTATCTTAATTATACCGATGCGCGTCCTTTTCAGACCAGAAGCTTGTCGCGGTACTGATATACTTGGATGCGATACAGATTGATGAACACGTTCAATACATGAACAGTCCAGGAGAGTTTTAAATGGCTGCCCTTAATTCAAAAGTCAAAAAGGCCGTTATCCCGGTTGCGGGATTAGGAACCAGGATGTTACCGGCTACGAAAGCAATCCCGAAAGAGATGCTACCGTTGGTTGATAAGCCATTAATTCAGTACGTCGTAAACGAATGTATTGCTGCGGGCATCACTGAAATTGTACTTGTAACTCACTCGTCTAAAAATTCTATTGAAAACCACTTCGATACCAGCTTTGAACTTGAAGCTATGCTGGAAAAACGTGTAAAACGCCAGCTTCTGGAAGAAGTGCAATCTATTTGTCCGCCGCATGTCACTATTATGCAGGTGCGTCAGGGGCTGGCCAAAGGTCTGGGCCACGCGGTATTGTGCGCGCACCCGGTTGTTGGCGATGAGCCGGTTGCCGTTATCCTGCCGGACGTGATTCTCGACGAATACGAATCTGATTTATCACGCGACAACCTTGCCGAAATGATTCATCGTTTTGATGAAACAGGCAGCAGCCAGATTATGGTTGAGCCGGTAGAAGATGTTACCGCTTATGGTGTTGTTGATTGTAAAGGCGTGGAATTAGCGCCAGGCGAAAGCGTACCGATGGTTGGCGTTGTTGAAAAACCGAAAGCGAATGTTGCGCCATCTAATCTGGCCGTGGTGGGACGCTACGTCCTTAGTGCGGATATCTGGCCTCTGCTGGCAAAAACGCCTCCAGGAGCGGGTGACGAAATTCAGCTGACCGATGCTATCGATATGCTGATTGAAAAAGAAACGGTTGAAGCTTATCACATGAAGGGCAAAAGCCATGACTGTGGTAATAAGCTGGGCTATATGCAGGCGTTCGTTGAATATGGTATTCGCCATAATACTCTCGGCGCTGAATTTAAAGCCTGGCTGGAAGATGAGATGGGTATTAAGAAGTAACCTCCTGGTATTATCAGGTCTGAACGGTGCTGCTAATCCAGCACCGTTTTTTTATACCTAATCCGGGTAGGGACTGTGTGAAGTACAGGTAAAAAAAAATCCCGCCAGTGGCGGGATTTTAAGCAAACTATTTCTGAATTATTCCTTGATCAGGAAATCGTCCAGTTGTTTACCTTGTTCTTCCATCGCTTTTTTGATCACAGCCGGTGTACGACCCTGGCCAGTCCAGGTTTTAGTTTCACCGTTTTCGTCAACGTAGCTATATTTAGCCGGACGCGCAGCGCGTTTAGCTTTGGTGCCAGATTTAACAGCAGCCATGCTATTCAGCAGTTCGTTCGGATCAATGCCGTCAGCGATCAGCATTTCACGATATTGTTGCAGTTTACGAGTACGTTCTTCAACTTCAGCAGCTGCAGCGCTTTCTTCTTCACGGCGCTCGCTAACAACAACTTCTAATTTTTCCAGCATTTCTTCAAGCGTTTCCAGAGTACATTCTCTTGCCTGCGCACGAAGAGTACGGATGTTGTTCAGAATTTTAAGTGCTTCGCTCATTGTAGTAATCTCAAACTTATATTGGGGGTGGTTTGTTGAGCTAATAATAGAGCGATAAATTCAGTTGTGCAATAGCCAGGAATGTAAGGAATTCAAAATTGCGCTTTATTTAGTATCAGAATTAATTCATCTGTCTTAAATTCACCACGATGTTGGGCATAAAAAAGGCTTATTGGTGAGGGGGCTTCTCCGCGGCTGAGAGTAAAAATTCAAGATTCAGGTCACATTTTATGGTGTACAAATAGTATCTCTTTGCAGTGATTTCAACCTTTTGTATTAGTTTTGCTTACATGAATTCACTAATACATGGTGACAGTGGGTAGATTCAATAACAATAAGGAAAGGGTTTCTTTATTGCCGCAAGAAGATAAGTGGCATGGATAAATTTCATGAGCACTATTTGTGAAAGAGTGTGTATATACCCGTCCAGTTTCAGGCTGCCTGAGCTATGTCTGAGTGTACTCACGCTCCCTTGTAGCTTAAAGGGTCGGTTATTTAGGCGTCACTGAGCGAGTATGCACGTGCATTTATACGCCTTTGCGGACAACGCTACACCGACACTTTCGTGAAATATGCTACAATCCCGCCCATATTTATTTCCCCGGGTGAGGGCCTACGCTCAATGGCACAGCTATATTTTTACTATTCTGCAATGAATGCCGGTAAGTCGACTGCATTGCTGCAATCTTCGTACAATTATCAGGAACGTGGGATGCGTGCCGTTGTATATACAGCGGAAATTGATGACCGCTTTGGCGCTGGAAAAGTAAGTTCACGTATAGGTCTGTCGTCACCTGCAAAATTGTTTAACCAAAATTCATCATTGTTCGAAGAGATTCGCGCTGAGAATGAACAGCAAAGAATTCACTGCGTACTGGTGGATGAGTCGCAGTTTCTGACTCGACAGCAGGTTTATGAATTATCTGAAGTGGTCGATCGGCTGGATATTCCCGTGCTGTGCTATGGGTTGCGCACAGATTTCCGCGGTGAGTTATTTGGCGGTAGCGAATACCTGCTGGCATGGTCAGATAAACTGGTTGAATTAAAAACCATTTGTTTCTGTGGGCGTAAGGCCAGCATGGTGTTACGACTTGATCAGTCTGGAAGACCTTATAATGAGGGCGAGCAGGTGGTGATCGGTGGGAATGAACGCTATGTATCTGTATGTCGTAAGCATTATAAACAGGCACAGTCTGAGGGTTCTCTGACGGCGATACAAGAACGGCATTGCCACGACTAACTCTACGCGCTTCTGGGCGCTTATTAGCACAGGGTAGGCTTACGACCATTCGCTAATGTTCGCTACCCTGTCAGGCTCTCTCCTGACGATATTCTCATATCCTCCTGGTCACACTTCTCTACATGTCGCTGAATGGGTCATACGCCGATTCTAAAAAAGCAAGACGTAAAAAAAACGGTCCCATCAGGGACCGTTTATGGTGAAACTAAAACTTATCTGGACGAATTAAGCGGATTTCTTCGCTTTCTTCTCAGCTTTCGGTGCTGCTACTGCTTCAGTCTTAGCGGCGGCCTGGCCTTCGCTGTATTCGCGACCGTAGTAGGTATCCAGCAGGATCTGTTTCAGTTCAGCAATCAGCGGATAACGTGGGTTAGCACCAGTACACTGGTCATCAAACGCATCTTCAGACAGTTTGTCCACGTGTGCCAGGAAGTCAGCTTCCTGAACGCCAGCTTCACGGATAGACTTAGGAATACCCAGTTCAGCTTTGATTTCTTCCAGCCAGGCCAGCAGTTTCTGGATTTTTGCAGCAGTACGGTCACCCGGTGCGCTCAGACCCAGATGGTCTGCGATTTCAGCGTAGCGACGACGAGCCTGCGGACGGTCGTACTGGCTGAATGCAGTCTGTTTAGTCGGGTTGTCGTTGGCGTTATAACGAATAACGTTGCTGATCAGCAGGGCGTTCGCCAGACCGTGAGGAATGTGGAACTGAGAACCCAGCTTGTGCGCCATTGAGTGACATACACCCAGGAAGGCGTTAGCAAACGCGATACCGGCGATGGTTGCTGCACTGTGTACACGCTCACGCGCTACCGGGTTTTTAGAACCTTCATGGTAAGACGCTGGCAGGTTTTCTTTCAGCAGTTTCAGCGCTTGCAGAGCCTGACCGTCAGAGAACTCAGAAGCCAGTACGGAAACGTAAGCTTCCAGAGCGTGAGTTACTGCATCCAGACCACCGAACGCACACAGTGACTTCGGCATATCCATAACCAGGTTGGCGTCAACAATCGCCATATCCGGAGTCAGCGCATAGTCAGCCAGCGGATATTTCTGACCCGTTGCATCGTCAGTAACGACCGCAAACGGAGTTACTTCAGAGCCGGTACCGGAAGTGGTGGTGACGGCAACCATCTTCGCTTTCACGCCCATTTTCGGGAACTTGTAGATACGTTTACGGATGTCCATAAAGCGCAGCGCCAGTTCTTCGAAGTGGGTTTCTGGATGTTCGTACATAACCCACATGATTTTCGCGGCGTCCATCGGGGAACCACCACCCAGCGCGATGATCACGTCTGGTTTGAAGGAGTTAGCCAGCTCAGCACCTTTACGTACAACGCTCAGAGTTGGGTCAGCTTCAACTTCAAAGAACACTTCGGTTTCAACGCCAGCAGCTTTCAGAACAGAAGTGATCTGGTCAGCGTAGCCATTGTTAAACAGGAAGCGGTCGGTCACGATCAGCGCACGTTTGTGACCATCGGTAATCACTTCATCCAGTGCGATTGGCAGAGAGCCACGACGGAAGTAGATAGATTTCGGAAGTTTGTGCCACAACATGTTTTCAGCTCGCTTAGCAACGGTTTTCTTGTTGATCAGGTGCTTAGGACCAACGTTTTCAGAGATGGAGTTACCACCCCAGGAACCACAACCCAGAGTCAGGGAAGGCGCGAGTTTGAAGTTGTACAGGTCACCGATACCACCCTGAGATGCTGGGGTGTTAATCAGGATACGTGCGGTTTTCATCATCTGACCGAAGTAAGCAACACGTTCTGGCTGATTGTCCTGGTCGGTGTACAGGCAAGAGGTATGACCGATACCGCCCATCGCAACCAGTTTTTCAGCTTTAATAACGGCGTCTTCGAAATCTTTCGCACGGTACATTGCCAGCGTTGGAGACAGTTTCTCGTGAGCAAACGGTTCGCTTTCGTCAACAACTTTAACTTCACCAATCAGAATCTTAGTGGTTTCTGGTACGGAGAAGCCCGCCAGTTCAGCAATTTTGTATGCCGGCTGACCAACGATAGCCGCGTTCAGCGCGCCATTCTTCAGGATAACGTCCTGGACTGCTTTCAGCTCTTTGCCTTGCAGCATGTAGCCGCCGTGAGTCGCGAAACGCTCACGCACTGCGTCGTAGACGGAGTCAACAACGACAACAGACTGTTCAGAAGCACAAATTACGCCGTTATCGAAGGTTTTAGACATCAGAACAGATGCAACAGCACGTTTGATATCAGCGGTTTCGTCGATAACAACCGGGGTGTTACCTGCGCCTACGCCGATTGCCGGTTTACCAGAGCTGTATGCTGCTTTAACCATGCCTGGGCCACCTGTCGCAAGGATCAGGTTGATGTCCGGGTGGTGCATCAGCGCGTTAGACAGTTCTACGGAAGGTTGATCGATCCAGCCGATCAGATCTTTCGGGGCGCCAGCAGCGATGGCTGCCTGCAGAACGATGTCAGCTGCTTTGTTGGTTGCATCTTTAGCACGTGGGTGCGGAGAGAAGATGATGGCGTTACGCGTCTTCAGGCTGATCAGAGATTTGAAGATTGCAGTAGAAGTCGGGTTGGTGGTTGGAACGATACCGCAAATGATACCGATCGGTTCAGCAATGGTAATGGTACCGAAAGTGTCGTCTTCAGACAGCACGCCACAGGTTTTTTCGTCTTTATATGCGTTATAAATGTATTCGGAAGCGAAGTGGTTTTTAATCACTTTATCTTCGACGATGCCCATGCCAGATTCGGCAACGGCCATTTTCGCGAGAGGGATTCGAGCGTCTGCGGCAGCCAGAGCGGCGGCACGGAAGATTTTGTCAACCTGTTCTTGAGTGAAACTGGCATATTCACGCTGGGCTTTTTTTACGCGCTCTACAAGTGCGTTAAGTTCAGCGACATTAGTAACAGCCATAATGCTCTCCTGATAATGTTAAACTTTTTTAGTAAATCATCTGCTCGATACGAGAGTATAGACAGACCGACGAAAATTTGTGTAACGTTTTGAAAATCAAACGGTTAATTAACGTCCACTTTACCTTGATTTACTAAAAGAGCTTATGCACTAGCGCCAGTTAACTCTAACGCGTTATCTCCAGGTGGCGTAAGCAAGATTACTCACTTCTGAGTAGTAATTGCGTGATCTGGATCAAGATTTAGCAAAGCTGACACCTTTCAGCAGGCCCTTTTAGCGTTTATCGGTAAGTGTTAACAAATTGATGGGGTGAATGCTAATAACATTAGCATATTCAATACATATTAATAACACTAACTATTGGTAGCGTATTTACGTAGATATACGCAGATAGGAGGTGAAGTATGCTGACAAAAGGCGTATCTTCAGCGCGGATTTTATCAATTTTTATGACTCATTTTATCCGGCTAACGCTTCGGAGCTAACCGTGACCCAAACGCTATTTGATTTTCCTGTCTATTTTAAATTTTTCATTGGGTTATTTGCATTGGTCAACCCGGTAGGGATCATCCCTGTCTTTATCAGTATGACCAGCTATCAAACGGCTGCTGCGCGAAACAAAACCAACCTCACTGCAAACCTGTCAGTTGCTATCATCCTGTGGACTTCACTGTTCCTTGGCGACGGTATTTTGCAACTCTTCGGTATCTCGATCGATTCGTTCAGGATTGCCGGCGGCATTCTGGTAGTGACTATCGCGATGTCGATGATTAGCGGAAAACTTGGCGAAGATAAGCAAAATAAACAGGAAAAATCAGAAACAGCAATTCGTGAAAGTATTGGTGTAGTGCCACTGGCGTTGCCACTGATGGCGGGGCCTGGGGCGATAAGCTCAACTATCGTTTGGGGTACGCGCTATCACAGTGCAATTAACCTGTTTGGCTTTTTCGTCGCGATTGCGTTGTTTGCCCTGTGCTGTTGGGGACTGTTTCGCATGGCGCCATGGCTGGTACGACTGTTAGGCCAGACCGGCATCAACGTCATTACGCGTATTATGGGGTTGTTGTTGATGGCTCTGGGGATCGAATTCATCGTGACTGGAATCAAGTCCATTTTCCCCGGTTTGCTTGCCTGATATCCCTCTGCGGGATAAACGGAGCCGCTTGCGGCTCCGTTTCTTTTCATTATTAGTAAAACTTCTCACTAAAGTTGAAAATCAGCATAGTAATAATAAAAAATGCTGATGGTTATTCATTTGTTTATTCATTGATTTTATGAATGTAACACTCATCCGTCCGCCAGAGAGAGTCTGATATCGCTGTTATTTAATTAACATCATACTCTGGGGCTTGCTGAAGGATTATCGAAATGTTATTAGTTATTTCAGCGTTTTTTTCAGTTGAATGTGCTAATTAATAACCAATTGTTAAATTTATGTGCATTTTGGCATGATGTTGACTCCGGACAGGGTAGTTAACACCGTGCTTGATGTAGTGCATTGATTTTTATAGATTTATTATAACAGGCCTTCATTCGTAAGACTTTCTTAGTGAGATTTATTTCCAATAAAAGAGAATTGGTTAACAAATTTGTAAAATGTATTGGCGGTTAAGAAACGCATTTGATACTTTCCGGCCAGGTATTATGCAGAAGAATTCACGTTGATGAGAATCATTTGCAGTTAGTTTCTCTCAACAGGGTAATAGCGTGTTTCCGGCAGGGGGAGGCTCGTAGATAATCGACGTAAGGCGGTCATACGAATCGCCAGAATAAATAAAGTCGGTGATAGCAAGCAGTAAAACAAAAAACGACCTGACGGCAGAAAATCTCCGATGCCGTACAGTGATCCTGACAGGATTAACAGTCTGGTTAAAAAACCAGCCATAATAATGAGGGAGTACAAACACAATGACTAACATCACCAAAAAAAGTTTAGTAGCTGCGGGGATCTTAACTGCGCTAGTCGCTGGAAATGTTGCCACGGCGGCAGTTGTGCCAGCGGGAGTACAGCTTGCTGAAAAGCAGACTCTGGTGCGTAATAATGGTTCGGAAGTTCAGTCGCTCGATCCGCATAAAATCGAAGGTGTACCTGAATCCAACATTAGCCGCGATCTGTTTGAAGGTTTATTAATCAGTGATGTCGATGGCAAACCATCGCCTGGCGTGGCTGAGAAATGGGAAAATAAAGATTTTAAAGTCTGGACATTCCATCTGCGTAAAGATGCTAAGTGGTCTGACGGCACGCCTGTCACCGCGCAAGATTTCGTGTATAGCTGGCAACGACTGGCTAACCCAAATACCGCGTCACCGTACGCCAGTTATTTGCAGTACGGTCACATCGTCAATATTGATGATATTATCGCCGGCAAAAAGCCGGTCACCGATCTCGGTGTTAAAGCTCTTGATGACCATACCTTTGAAGTCACTCTGAGCGAGCCTGTTCCTTATTTCTACAAACTGCTTGTGCACTCATCTGTTTCACCGGTTCCTAAAGCAGCGGTTGAAAAATACGGTGAGAAATGGACCCAGCCCGCTAATATCGTCACCAATGGCGCATACAAACTGAAAGATTGGGTGGTCAACGAGCGCATTGTACTTGAACGTAATGCCAATTACTGGGACAACGCTAAAACGGTGATTAACCAGGTGACCTACCTGCCAATTGCTTCTGAAGTGACTGACGTTAACCGCTATCGCAGCGGCGAAATCGACATGACCTATAACAACATGCCGATCGAGTTATTCCAGAAACTGAAAAAAGAAATCCCGAACGAAGTTCACGTTGACCCGTATCTGTGCACCTATTATTACGAAATCAACAACCAGAAAGCACCGTTCAACGATGTTCGTGTTCGTACCGCTCTGAAGCTGGCGATGGATCGTGACATTATCGTCAACAAAGTGAAAAATCAGGGCGACCTGCCTGCGTATAGCTTTACCCCTCCTTACACAGATGGCGCGAAACTGGTTGAGCCAGAGTGGTTCAAATGGTCTCAGGAAAAACGTAACGAAGAAGCAAAAAAACTGTTGGCTGAAGCCGGTTATACCGCTGAAAAACCGTTGACCTTTGACCTGCTGTATAACACCTCAGACCTGCATAAGAAGCTGGCTATCGCCGCGGCATCTATCTGGAAGAAAAATCTGGGCGCCAACGTGAAGCTGGAAAACCAGGAGTGGAAAACATTCCTCGATACGCGCCATCAGGGTAACTATGATGTTTCGCGTGCTGGCTGGTGTGCGGATTACAACGAACCAACCTCCTTCCTGAACATGGTGCTTTCCGACAGTTCTAACAACACCGTCCATTATAAGAGCCCGGCTTTTGATAAGCTGATTGCGGATACGCTGAAAGTGACCGATGAAGCACAGCGTAGCGAACTGTATTCAAAAGCAGAGCAGCAGTTGGATAAAGATTCTGCGATTGTACCGGTTTATTACTATGTGAACGCCCGCCTGGTGAAACCATGGGTTGGCGGATACTCCGGTAAAGACCCGATGGATAATATCCACGTTAAAGACTTGTATATTATCAAGCATTAATGGCAAGACGTGGGGCGATCAAGGTTGCCCCACAGTGTCTTTTTCTTCGAACTATAAATACCGCTTTACCTGAACGTCGGGGCAGAAGGGGTATAAAGGCACACGCCAGAAGGTACGGGCAATGTTAAAATTCATATTACGTCGCTGTCTGGAAGCGATTCCGACGCTATTTATTCTTATTACAATTTCATTCTTTATGATGCGCCTTGCGCCGGGAAGCCCATTTACCGGAGAACGCGCGTTACCGCCAGAGGTACTGGCAAATATTGAAGCGAAATATCATCTGAATGATCCTATCTCGACGCAGTACTTCAGCTATCTGAAGCAACTGGCACATGGCGATTTTGGGCCATCCTTTAAATATAAAGACTATACGGTAAACGACCTCGTTGCCTCGAGCTTTCCGGTTTCTGCGAAGCTTGGCGCTGCCGCCTTTATTCTGGCCGTCCTCGTGGGCGTTAGCGCCGGGGTGATAGCCGCGCTGAAGCAAAATACGCGCTGGGATTACACGGTGATGGGGGTGGCAATGACCGGGGTCGTTATCCCCAGTTTCGTGGTCGCTCCCTTATTGGTCATGATATTTGCCATAACCTTGAAATGGCTACCCGGTGGGGGCTGGAACGGCGGGGCGCTGAAATTTATGATCCTGCCGATGGTGGCCTTGTCACTGGCCTATATCGCCAGTATCGCCCGTATTACTCGCGGCTCGATGATTGAAGTACTGCACTCTAACTTTATTCGTACCGCACGCGCTAAAGGGCTGCCGATGCGGCGGATTATTTTCCGCCATGCGTTAAAACCTGCGCTGTTGCCCGTGCTGTCCTATATGGGGCCAGCATTTGTCGGCATTATCACCGGTTCGATGGTTATTGAAACCATCTATGGTTTGCCGGGCATTGGCCAACTGTTCGTCAATGGCGCGTTAAACCGCGACTATTCGCTGGTTCTGAGCCTGACCATTCTGGTGGGTACGCTGACCATCGTGTTTAACGCGATTGTCGATGTGCTGTATGCCGTTATCGACCCGAAAATTCGTTACTGATACTGGAGCTCGCTATGATGTTAAGTAAGAAAAACAGCGAAGCGCTGGAGAATTTCAGTGAAAAGCTGGAGGTCGAAGGCCGCAGCCTGTGGCAAGACGCGCGTCGACGCTTTATGCATAACCGCGCGGCGGTAGCAAGCCTGGTGGTGCTGGTGATCATTGCGTTGTTTGTGACGCTGGCGCCGATGCTGTCGCAGTTTACCTACTTCGATACCGACTGGGGCATGATGTCCAGCGCGCCGGATACGGAGTCCGGACACTATTTCGGCACCGACTCGTCGGGTCGTGACCTGCTGGTTCGTGTGGCGATTGGCGGGCGTATCTCGCTGATGGTCGGCATTGCCGCGGCGCTGGTGGCGGTAGTCGTCGGTACGCTGTACGGCTCTCTGTCGGGCTATCTCGGCGGTAAAATCGACTCGGTGATGATGCGTCTGCTGGAAATCCTCAACTCCTTCCCTTTCATGTTCTTTGTGATCCTGTTGGTTACCTTCTTTGGACAAAATATCCTGCTGATTTTTGTTGCTATCGGAATGGTCTCCTGGCTCGATATGGCGCGTATCGTGCGTGGACAAACGCTGAGTCTCAAGCGCAAAGAGTTCATTGAAGCAGCACAAGTGGGTGGAGTGTCTACCGTACGCATCGTTATCCGTCATATTGTGCCGAACGTGCTGGGCGTAGTGGTGGTATACGCTTCATTGCTGGTGCCGAGCATGATTCTGTTTGAATCCTTCCTCAGCTTTTTGGGATTAGGTACGCAAGAACCGTTAAGTAGTTGGGGCGCGCTGCTCAGTGATGGTGCCAACTCGATGGAAGTCTCACCATGGCTGCTGCTGTTCCCGGCAGGTTTCCTGGTGGTCACTTTGTTTTGTTTTAACTTTATTGGCGATGGCCTGCGTGATGCCCTCGACCCGAAAGACCGTTAAGGAGTGCAGCCATGAGCGTAATTGAAACCTCAACCGCGCCGCTCGCGCAACAACAGGCTAACGCACTGCTGAACGTAAAAGATCTGCGCGTGACGTTTGCCACCCCCGATGGCGATGTGACTGCGGTCAACGATTTAAACTTTTCTCTGCGAGCCGGAGAAACGCTGGGGATTGTCGGGGAATCCGGCTCGGGTAAATCGCAAACGGCCTTTGCTCTGATGGGCCTGCTGGCCGCAAATGGCCGTATCGGGGGTTCTGCAACCTTCAATGGGCGTGAAATTCTGAACTTACCGGAACGTGAGCTGAACAAACTGCGCGCTGAGCAAATCTCGATGATTTTCCAGGACCCGATGACCTCCCTCAATCCGTACATGCGGGTCGGCGAGCAGTTGATGGAAGTTCTGATGCTGCATAAAGGCATGAGCAAAGCGGAGGCTTTTGAAGAGTCTGTCAGAATGCTGGATGCGGTGAAAATGCCGGAAGCGCGTAAACGCATGAAAATGTATCCGCATGAATTTTCCGGCGGCATGCGTCAGCGCGTAATGATCGCCATGGCGCTATTGTGCAGGCCTAAATTACTGATAGCCGATGAGCCGACCACCGCACTCGATGTGACGGTACAGGCGCAAATCATGACGCTGCTGAATGAACTGAAAAGTGAATTCAACACTGCGATTATCATGATCACCCATGACCTGGGGGTTGTTGCTGGTATTTGCGATAAAGTTCTGGTGATGTACGCCGGACGCACTATGGAATACGGTAGCGCGCGGGATGTCTTTTATAAACCCGTTCATCCGTATTCAATTGGTTTGTTGAATGCCGTACCTCGTCTGGATGCCGAAGGGGAAGAGATGCTGACTATCCCTGGCAACCCTCCGAACCTGCTGCGCCTGCCAAAAGGCTGTCCATTCCAGCCGCGTTGCCCGCATGCGATGGACATCTGTAGCAGTGCTCCGCCACTGGAGGAATTTAGTCCGGGCCGTCTGCGCGCCTGCTTTAAACCGGTGGAGGAACTGGTATGAATGCGGTCACCGAACAACGAAAAGTGCTCCTGGAGATTGCCGATCTTAAAGTCCATTTCGACATTAAAGATGGCAAACAGTGGTTCTGGCAACCGTCTAAAACCCTGAAGGCGGTTGATGGCGTAACCCTACGGCTGTATGAAGGTGAAACCCTGGGCGTGGTAGGCGAATCAGGCTGCGGAAAATCGACCTTTGCCCGTGCGATCATTGGCCTGGTGAAAGCCACTGATGGAAAGGTCGCCTGGCTGGGTAAAGATTTACTGGGCATGAAACCCGATGAGTGGCGGGAGGTGCGCAGCGATATCCAGATGATTTTCCAGGATCCGCTGGCATCGTTAAACCCGCGTATGACCATTGGTGAAATCATTGCCGAACCGCTGCGGACTTATCATCCAAACCTGCCGGGTCAGGAAGTCCGCGACCGTGTGAAGGCGATGATGATGAAGGTTGGATTACTGCCCAACCTGATTAACCGCTACCCGCATGAGTTTTCTGGTGGTCAGTGTCAGCGTATTGGTATTGCCCGTGCGTTGATCCTCGAACCGAAGCTGATTATTTGCGATGAACCCGTTTCGGCGCTGGACGTATCCATTCAGGCCCAGGTGGTGAACCTGCTGCAACAGCTTCAACGTGAAATGGGATTATCGTTAATCTTTATTGCCCACGACCTGGCGGTGGTTAAACACATCTCCGACCGCGTGCTGGTTATGTATCTCGGCCATGCTGTGGAATTAGGGACCTATGACGAGGTGTACCATAACCCGCTGCATCCATATACCAAAGCGCTGATGTCTGCGGTGCCGATCCCCGATCCGGATCAGGAAAGGAACAAGGTTATCCAGTTGCTGGAAGGCGAATTACCGTCGCCGATAAACCCTCCTTCCGGCTGCGTGTTCCGTACGCGCTGCCCGATTGCCGGACCGGAATGCGCAAAAACGCGTCCGGTTCTCGAAGGAAGTTTCCGACACGCCGTTTCCTGCCTGAAAGTAGACCCGCTATAATCGTGAGGGCTGACAAAGGTCAGCCCTTTTTTTTGGTGAGGTATCTGTGCCAGGTTTAGTCTCTTCCGTCCGCCGCGCGCTCTATCGCAAGTTATTCGATTTAAACACCCGTTCCGGGCGTCGCTTTGAAGGTCTGTGCGCGCTGTTCGCCTTGCTCAGCGTTATTGTTATCTTCATTGAGTCCGGAGTAGGGACGCAATACCATTTAACTTACGATGAATGGCATATTTTTGTCTGGCTGGAGATCTTTATCACTCTGGTCTTTACTCTCGAATATCTTCTGCGCTTATGCTGCTGGGCCAACCCTGCTAAATATGTGTTTAGCTTCTGGGGGATAATCGACCTGGCCACTATTCTGCCACTGTATGTGATGTGGCTATGGCCTGAAATAAGTCTGAGTTATGTCTTCGCCTGGCGGGCGATGCGCGTCCTGCGCGTCCTGCGCATTCTCAAGTTGCTGCGCTTTATGCCTTCCCTGCGTGTGTTCTGGAATGCGTTAAAAAGCGCCCGGCATCAGTTGATGCTGTTCTATTCTTTTATTGCCATTCTGATGGTGGTTTTTGGCGCGATGATGTATCTGATAGAAGGGCCAAAATATGGCTTTACTACGCTGAATGCGTCGGTGTATTGGGCCATTGTAACGGTCACTACCGTCGGCTATGGCGATATCACTCCTCACACGCCGTTGGGACGTATGGTCGCGTCTGTGCTTATCCTGATTGGTTACTCGGTGATTGCGATACCGACGGGATTGATTACCACACACATGAGCAGTGCTTTCCAGCATCGACAGAATGAACGTAAATGTCCCCAGTGCCAGCAGGCGCAGCACGAACATAGCGCGCAGTTTTGTAACCGCTGCGGAAGTAAACTACCGGGCTAAAAATGAAAAAAGCTGCGAGAGCAGCTTTTTTGTTTGATTATTCACGCCAGAGAATATGGCAGAGTTTGTGATCTTTTTCGCGACATAATAAAACGCGCGCAAAAATATCGTTAATCTCTCCATCTTCTGTATCTGCCAGACCAATCACCACTTCGGCAAAGAAATCAGGGTTCAGGTCAAAATCAACATGCTCCTGCCAGTCTTCTGCCGGATCGAATAATTCGGCACCGCCGCGCTCTTCAAACTGCAAATTAAACAGAATGATATCTGCCGGATCGAGGTTGTCCACAGCCAGTTCGAGAAAAATATCGTAAGCCTGCTCAAGCGTTTCGTCTTCAGTCAGACGATTGTTCAAATCCATATCCATAATGACTACCTGTTTACTGTCTGATGGGCACGTTTTACAGCAACGGGCTAAAGAAGTAAAACAGTCGCTCGGCGATCCGCTGCCAGAGAGGTCGTTTTACCCACAAACGGGCATCAAGCAGGCGGGAACGCGAAATATAATCATCCTGCACGGCGGCGAGATCGCCGCCGAATCCGGCATCGTCAATGACCAGCGTGATTTCAAAATTGAGCCACAGACTGCGCATATCCAGGTTAACGGTACCGACCAGGCTCAGCTCGCCATCAACCAGTACGCTCTTGGTGTGTAACAGGCCGCCTTCGAACTGATAGATTTTGACGCCTGCCGCCAGCAGTTCAGTGAAAAAGGCCCGGCTTGCCCAGCCAACCAACAGGGAATCATTCTTACGCGGAAGAATGATACTGACGTCGACCCCACGCTGCGCCGCCGTACAAATGGCGTGCAGCAAATCGTCGCTGGGAACAAAGTAGGGCGTGGTCATAATTAAATATTCGCGAGCCGAATAAGCTGCGGTTAACAGCGCCTGATGAATCAAGTCTTCTGGGAAACCAGGACCCGAGGCGATAGTGTGAATGGTATGGCCGCTGGCCTGCTCAAACGGCATGATATTGACGTCCGGCGGCGGGGGTAAAATGCGCTTTCCGGTCTCAATTTCCCAGTCGCAGGAATAGACGATGCCCATAGCGGTGGCTACCGGGCCTTCCATTCTTGCCATCAAATCAACCCATTGCCCAACGCCAGCATCTTGTTTGAAGAAGCGCGGATCGACCATGTTCATGCTGCCGGTATACGCAATGTAGTTGTCGATCATGATCATTTTGCGGTGCTGGCGCAGGTCCATCCGGCGTAAAAACACACGCATCAGGTTCACTTTCAGCGCTTCAACAACCTCGATCCCTGCGTTACGCATCATCGCCGCCCATGGGCTACGGAAGAACGCCACGCTGCCCGCCGAGTCCAGCATCAGGCGGCAGTGAATCCCGCGTCTGGCGGCGGCCATTAATGATTCGGCGACCTGATCGGCCATACCGCCCGGCTGCCAGATGTAGAACACCATCTCTATGTTGTGGCGCGCGAGTTGAATATCACGGATTAATGCCTGCATCACGTCATCTGAACTGGTGAGCAGCTGCAGCTGATTTCCCTTAACGCCGGCAATTCCTTGACGCCGCTCGCACAGTTTAAATAAGGATGAGGCGACGCTGCTGTTTTCCTGCGCAAAAATATGCTTACAGGCTTTAAGATCGTTCAGCCACTTGGCCGTTGACGGCCACATTGCTCGGGCACGTTCGGCGCGACGTTTACCCAGGTGGAGCTCACCGAAGGACAGATAAGCAATGATCCCTACCAATGGCAGAATATAGATGATCAAAAGCCAGGCCATTGCGGAGGGCACTGCGCGTCGTTTCATTAGAATGCGTAATGTTACGCCAGCAATGAGTACCCAGTAACCCAGAATGACCAGCCAACTCACCACGGTGTAGAAGGTTGTCATAAATTTAAAAATCCTTTTGAAAGCGTATTGTTAAGAGTTTACGCATCAGGATTAATCTGGCAAATAAAAACACGGGAAAACCGCTGGTCTGCATTCGGTGTGGCGTTATAATGGCCACTCAGTGACTGAAAGAGTAGTAAACATGAAGCGTAGTAGAACGGAAGTGGGACGCTGGCGGATGCTGCGTCAGGCTAGCCGCCGTAAAGCACGTTGGCTTGAAGGACAATCGCGTCGTAATATGCGTATCCACACTATCAGAAAGTGCATTCTCAACCATCAACGCAACTCGTTGCTGTTTGCGATCCACAGTATCTGATCTAAAAGGGCACCGCTGGCGGTGCCCAATGTCTGCTTTTTGTTCTGTTTTTTAAAAAACTTTTTTGTACGGTTTTACTGAAACCTGCGCATAAACGCCTGCCGCCACATACGGATCGGCTTCAGCCCACGCCTGCGCGGCTTCTAAAGATTCAAATTCTGCAATCACCGTTGAGCCGGTAAACCCTGCTGCACCCGGATCGTTACTGTCAACCGCTGGCATGGGGCCTGCAGTCAGCAAGCGGCCTTCGTCATGCAGGAGTTGCAGACGAGCCAGATGGGCAGGGCGTACAGAAAGACGTTTTTCGAGAGAGTCTGCAATATCTTGAGCGTAAATAACGTACAGCACGGGTAGAGCTCCTTGAAGGGTAAAAGGTCATATTTACGTTATTGGAAAGGCCTGATAACTGCAACGGAAAGATAGCTGATATGTTAAGGCCATACTATGGAAATGGTTTTTTATCATAAAATCGCGTTTTAAATGCCAGTTAGCCTCACGGTCTTATTGAATATGATTGCTATTTGCATTTAAAATCAGGGCCTGGTTTTTTTACTGAAACGATTATGACTTCAATGACCCTTGATTTACCTCGTCGCTTTCCCTGGCCTACGTTACTTTCAGTCGGCATTCATGGTGCTGTAGTGGCAGGTTTGCTGTATACCTCGGTACATCAGGTTATTGAACTGCCTGCGCCAGCGCAGCCGATCTCCGTTACGATGGTTGCGCCTGCCGATCTTGAACCGCCTCAGGCCGTTCAGCCGCCGCCGGAACCTGTCGTCGAGCCTGAACCGGAACCAGAGCCGATCCCGGAACCGCCAAAAGAAGCGCCGGTAGTGATTGAGAAACCGAAGCCCAAGCCTAAACCGAAGCCAAAACCGGTGAAAAAGGTGGAAGAGCAGCCGAAGCGTGATGTTAAGCCAGCCGAGCCGCGTCAGTCGTCTCCGTTTGAAAATACTGCGCCTGCGCGTCCAACGACCAGTAGCGCCCCGGCAACGACTAAACCGGCGGTGAGCGCACCTTCTGGTCCGCGAGCCTTAAGCCGTAATCAGCCGCAATATCCGGCGCGTGCCCAGGCGCTGCGCATTGAAGGCCGTGTGAAGGTCAAATTTGACGTAACCTCGGATGGCCGGGTTGAAAATGTAGAAGTTCTGTCCGCACAGCCTGCGAATATGTTTGAGCGTGAAGTGAAAAATGCAATGCGCAGATGGCGCTATGAGGCCGGTAAACCAGGTTCCGGGCTGGTGGTGAATATTGTCTTCCGCCTGAACGGCACAACGCAAATCGAGTAAACGTCAGGCCGAATTTGGCGGTCCGCCGCCTGCCGGTAATGATCAAGAGTATGATTACCGGCAGGCGGTGCTGGCGCGAGCTATCAGGCCAGGGTAGGGATTGGACGAGGTTTACCGTCTTTATCAACGGCAACATAGATAAACAGGGCTTCGGTGGCTTTATAGCGCTGGCCGATAGGTTCTGAAGCAACTTTCTTTACCCAAACTTCAATATTAATGCTGATCGAAGTCGTCCCGCGCTTCACGCAGCGAGCATAGCAACAAACCACATCGCCTACGGCGACTGGGCGCAAAAAGCTCATTCCTTCAACCCGCACCGTGACCACACGACCATGTGCGATCTCTTTGGCCTGAATAGCGCCGCCTATATCCATTTGTGACATCAGCCAGCCGCCAAAAATATCACCGTTCGCGTTGGTATCGGCAGGCATAGCCAGAGTGCGTAAAACCAGTTCGCCCTGGGGAGTGTTATTCGTTGTTGTCATTGTAGAACCGACTATAGAGAAAGATTACAGGCGCGATGCTACTAGAATTTACGCGCTGAGAACAGAGGGATGGAGCGTGTGGAGCGGAAGTCAGTCGGGTTAAAGGAGATAAGGAACGCGAGGGGATAAAAATTCGCCAGATCCGTAGATCTGGCGAGCATGTATTACGATTTATCTTCCTGCGGAAGATGGCGGTAAATATAGACTCCGCTTAGTAACGTAAAGATTAGGGTCAGGGCGGTCAGGCCAAATACTTTAAAGTTGACCCAAATATTCTGCGGTAGCCAAAACGCAATATAGATATTCGCCAGACCGCACAGGATGAAGAAGACGGCCCAGGCTAAATTAAGTTTTGACCATACCGGCTGAGGCAGGGTCAGCTCTTTGCCTAACATGCGCTGGATCAGCGGCTTTTTCATCACCCACTGGCTAACCAGCAGCGCACCGGCAAACAGTCCATAAATCACCGTTACTTTCCACTTAATGAATTCATCATTGTGGAAGAAGATGGTCAGGCCACCGAACACGGCTACCAGAACAAAGGTGATTAATGCCATCTTTTCGACCTTGCGATAGCGAACCCAGCTGTAAATTAAAACAACAGCCGTCGCGACAATCAGCGCCGAGGTCGCCGCATAGATGTCGTAGAGCTTATAAAAAGCAAAAAAGACAACCAGCGGTAAAAAATCAAGAAACTGCTTCATTCTTCGATTCCGTCATCAAAAGCACCGGGTACAAGCCCGGAAGCGTTCAGGGTTTATTGGCGAATCAGCATGTACAGGCGGAACAAATAGATCAGCAACACGGCGGAGATCATATTGCTCAGCGTATTCGCCAATACCGCGCCTACATTTGGCGTAAGTACCGCAAAACTTGGCGCAAAAAGCAACAGCAGAGTTTTTGCCAGCAGCCAACCGATCACTGCTGGCGCAACCAGGCGCATATTCGACCATGCCAGGCGCATACTGTTGCGCATAGCGGCAAAGACACCCATTTTGTCCTGTACCAACATCACCGGTGCGAGCGCCAGCAGGATGGCCAGCAGAATACCCGGCACCACAACCAGCATAATACCGATTTGCACCAGCAGAGTAGTCAGAAAAATCAGAATAAACAGCTTAGGCAGAACCGGCGCGCTGGCACCGATGGCGCGTAATGCGCTGACCCGATGACCGGCTGAAATCAGTTGAATCATCAGGATGACACCCCCGGCGAGGATGGCATTACCAATCAAGCCGGAAAACGTCGACGCCGCGGAAGCGCGTAGCAAAATTTGCTGTTGCTCCGGGGTCATGTTCTGTACCAGATCGAACAAGCCCACGCTGCTGGTTAACTGATCGCCTTCACTGAGTTGCGCAATTTGTGCGTCGGTGGGAGAAAAGGCATGCCCTAACACCACTGTGATAAACGCGCACAACAACGATACCAGCAAGATGGTAATGAATTGATTACGGAAAAAGTTTCCCGTGTCACGGTAAACGGATTTCGCCGTGATAGACATGCACTCTCCTTGAGTTTTGCAGGTGTTCATTTGCGGGCAATTGTACCCTGGATAACTCCACAGTGGCAGCATCGCGCGATGTATGGAAAAGCATATCTTTGTAAAGCCCCGGTAATTTTTGGCTATGACTTCAGCGTCATGCAAGAACGTTGGTTGTTCTCTGCGCATCACGGACAAATAACCATCGCCATTCGGCAACGCAGGTCAGTTACTTGCGTGGCGAAAATATATCAAAATTGATCTGAATTAAGTTAACCAGGATTTTGAATGCAAGTTCTAACTTAATCTGGATCAATAAATGTTAAATTATCAAAGTCAATGTGATCCAGGTTAGATCACTTATTACTCCAATGTGGGTATATTCGTTCCGCTTTTATAACCATAACGATGGAGCGGACATGAAAAAATTAACAGTTGCAGCATTGGCTTTAACAACTCTTCTCTCTGGCAACGCATTTGCGCATGAGGCCGGAGAATTCTTTATTCGTGCAGGTTCTGCCACCGTCAGACCGACGGAAGGCGCGGGTGGTACGCTGGGAAGCCTGGGTGGCTTTAATGTCAGCAATAACACGCAGTTGGGTCTGACATTTACCTATATGGCAACCGACAATATCGGTGTTGAATTACTGGCAGCCACGCCGTTCCGCCATAAAATTGGTACTGCCACAACGGGTGACATTGCTACCGTCCACCATTTACCGCCGACCTTAATGGCACAGTGGTATTTCGGTGATTCCAGCAGCAAACTGCGTCCATACGTGGGTGTTGGTGTGAACTACACCACCTTCTTTGACGAAGGTTTTAACGATAACGGCAAACAGACTGGTTTATCTGACCTGAGCCTGAAAGATTCCTGGGGCGCGGCAGGGCAAGTGGGTATGGACTACCTGATTAACCGCGACTGGTTGATTAACATGTCGGTCTGGTACATGGATATCGATACCACCGCGAGCTACAAACTGGCTGGCGCGCAGCAGCATGACAGCGTACGCCTCGATCCGTGGGTGTTTATGTTCTCTGCGGGTTATCGCTTCTAAGTCCGTGATTAAAATGCTGAAAGGCTGATCGCTCCACGGTCAGCTTTTTTTATTGCCCATTTATTTCTTCCAGCCACTCTCCCCGTCGATGTAATGCTACTCTTTAAGCAAACTGGCTTTGAGGGCATTCACAATGATGTTGACTCGCCACCTGCTACAACAAAAAATCACGCTTCTGGAACCATTCACCGAAGATCAAACGGCAGCGTTTGCCGTGAGTGCCGCGCGTGAATTACTGATTTATATGGATAAAATTGAGACGCTGGAAAAACGTATTGCGACTCCGGTTACACTACCTTTTTGCAGCGCCAGTCCGGTTTGTGAGATTGAAGCGGGCTACGCCGCAGGCGTGAGCGATTGTCGTGAGGCCATTCGTCGGGCAGGATATCCGATTGAGGGTGATGATTAGTTTGCATTTATGTTAACAAAAATGCGCTTTTATTGTATAAGTCTGTAACTTTAGCTCGCATAACAACGGGCTTCTAACTCATCAGCTTAGGGAAGGTTAATATTCTCAATCAACGTACAGCGCAGTTATGCAACAACAAAAACGGGTAACCGGTTTGGCAATATGTTAACTATCAGGGTGGACTCGTGAAGATTGT
The DNA here is from genome assembly GCF_030334545.1 of Citrobacter sp. Ce129. NCBI lineage: Bacteria > Pseudomonadati > Pseudomonadota > Gammaproteobacteria > Enterobacterales > Enterobacteriaceae > Citrobacter > Citrobacter sp. Ce129. Next base: position 637,774 of record NZ_JAOWDS010000065.1, on the reverse strand, counting down.
GCAGGACAAGCTCAGAAACAGGCAGGCACTGCTGGTATCAGGGCTCATTACGTTGATATTTACCTCGTTGTTTCTGTTTATTATTTATGAGCAGCGTATGGCTACTGCCAGCGAAGGCGTTAACCGCCTGCAAGCGCGCATGATGGACATTTTTAACGATAACGAGCTGATCGCCGATGCGATTGGTGAGCGCTATCACCATATCAAAACGGGTGAACAATGCGGCGATATTTCACAATTTGTTCCCCGCTATGAGAATGAATGGGGAATTAACGCCGACCCAAAGCGGCTGCATTCGGCGACGGGGACAATGGTTGCCCAGCAAATCGGTCACAACGCGCTGTGTATGTATACGGCGGCGGAGTTTATTCGCGGCATGGTCAATGAGCTGAACCCAGGCAGCTTCGATGCACATCGTTATATTATTGCCAAAAATTCAGATTATTTTTACTGGTTTATGGCTTCTGATTCGCGCAATTTCAGTTTCTCTAATTCTGAAATGGCGCGGGATATTACCCAATTTTTCTATCCGCCGGTCGATTTCTATACCCGACTGTTGCAGAAAAATGTCAAAAATAAAGCCCTTAGTTCCACGAACTTTTATACCGATAAAATTACCGGTGAAAAAGCTTATAGCGTGGTGAGCTATATCTACGATTTGTCTGGTAAAGAGATATCAGACCAAATTGTGGCCTATCTGGTCTATGACCATTCAAAGCCAGAATTACAGGAAGCGTTGGCTCAGGCCTTTGACGACCAAATTCCACCGGAGCTGAATGTGGAGTTGGTGAATTTAACCAATAATGAGAGTCTCTGCTTATCCGGTAAATGTAACGGTCAATCCCGTTTTATGGTGCGCAATTTTTCGGAGAAATATGCACTGCACTATTCACTTTCATTAGGCCGTTTTATGGCGCGCGACCCGCATGCAGGAATCGTTATGCTGCTGGCGCCGTTCTTTTTCATCATCATTAGTTTCTCGTTAAAATCATGGCTGAACGAAAGCGATCTTAAAGTTTATATTGATACGCTGACCGGCTGTTTTAATCGTCGAATTCTCGACATCATTAAGCGCCGTGATTTATCACACTGTTCGGTGGTGCTACTGGACTGCAATAAGTTTAAAGCCGTCAATGATACCTGGGGCCATGCGGCGGGCGATCGCGCGCTGCAAATTATTGCCAACAGGATGTTGTCAAACACCCGCACCAGCCACGATATTGTGATCCGTACCGGCGGGGATGAATTTATGATCCTGCTGTTTCGCTCGCAGGCTAATGACGCCTTCGCGATCGCGCAACGTATTAGCGGGCAGGTGACCAGCCATGTGTTTGTGGTGGACGGCCATACCGTGCCATTGTCAGTCTCGTGGGGGATTGCAGAGGTGAACGGCGAATTGGATGTGGCGATTCAGAATGCGGATAACGCCATGTATAAAATGAAGCACAAGAAAGAGGGATAAAACCGCCAGAAGTTTCTGGCGGTTGATGTAGCTTACTGGCGGGTGGCGGCTTTCATCGCGCTGACAAAAGCGTTCAGCTCAGCCAGCATTTGTTCTGGTACCGCAACATTCTTCTCAATGATTTTCACAATCGCCGAGCCGGAAATTGCGCCAGCAGCGCCGGCTTCAATAGCACCGGCGACCTGTTCAGGCGCAGAGATACCGAACCCCTGTAAAGAAGGCGGCGCATCATATTCTTTCAATTTTTCGACCAGGTGATGCAGCGGTAACGCCGCACGATTTTCCGCACCGGTAACACCTGCACGCGAAAGCAGGTAGGTATAGCCGCGACCGTAAGAGGCAATCTGGCGCAGCAGTTCTTCATCGGCGTTCGGCGGACAGATAAAAATAGGTGCGATGTTGTGGCGCAGTGCCGCAGCTCTGAATGGCGCGGATTCCTCAACGGGAACATCGGCTACAAGCACCGAATCCACACCTACTTTTTCGCACTGGGCGTAAAACTCGTCGATGCCCTTACTGAACACCAGGTTGGCATACATCAGCAACCCAATGGGAATAGTTGGGTGCTTCTGGCGAATCAGCGCCAGCATTTCAAAGCATTGCGACGGCGTGACGCCGGCGGCAAATGCACGCAGGGTGGCTTCCTGAATAGTTGGGCCGTCAGCCAGCGGATCGGAGAACGGAATACCGAGCTCAAGGGCATCGGCACCGGCTTCAATCAGCGTATCAATGATTTTCAGTGACTGCTCAACGGACGGATCGCCCAGGGTTACGAAGGGGACAAAAGCACCTTCTTTGCGGTCCTTCAGCTGTGCAAACAGGTTTTCGTAACGTTCCATCAGATTTCCCCTCGCGCTTTCAGAATATCGTGTACGGTGAAAATGTCTTTGTCGCCGCGACCGGAGAGATTAACCACCAGTAGCTGCTCTTTTTCCGGGTTTTCACGCATCATTTTCAATGCGTGCGCCAGGGCATGGGAGGACTCCAGTGCCGGAATAATCCCCTCGTGCAGACACAGCGTTTTGAAGGCTTCCAGCGCTTCATCGTCGGTGATCGAAACATAATCGGCGCGACCAATGCTGTTCAGATACGCATGCTGTGGTCCGACTGACGGGAAGTCCAGCCCCGCAGATACAGAGTAAGACTCTTCAATCTGTCCTTCTTCGGTCTGCATCATGGGGGACTTCATGCCGAAGTAAATCCCGACACGGCCATGTTTCAACGGCGCGCCATGTTCCCCGGACTCAATCCCGTGACCGCCTGGCTCTACACCAATCAGACCGACGCTGGCTTCATTAATAAAGTCTGCGAACATACCGATAGCGTTAGAACCGCCGCCCACGCAGGCGATAACGGCGTCCGGCAGGCGCCCCTCTTTTTCGAGGATCTGTGCTTTGGTTTCTTCACCGATCATGCGCTGGAATTCACGAACAATGGTCGGGAAGGGGTGCGGACCTGCCGCCGTACCGAGCATATAGTGCGCGGTATCGTAGCTGCCAGACCAGTCGCGCAGCGCTTCGTTACAGGCATCTTTCAGCGTTGCGGAACCGCTGTGAACCGGGATGACTTCAGCACCCATCAGACGCATACGGAAAACGTTAGGCGACTGGCGTTCAACGTCTTTCGCACCCATATAAATACGGCATTTCAACCCCAGCAGTGCGCTGGCGAGAGCTGATGCAACACCGTGCTGACCCGCGCCGGTTTCGGCGATGATCTCTGTTTTACCCATACGCTTCGCCAGCAACGCCTGGCCCAGCACCTGGTTAGTTTTGTGCGCGCCGCCGTGCAGTAAATCTTCACGTTTGAGATACAGCGTCGTGTTAGTGCCTTGAGTAATGTTCTGGCACTTGGTCAGTGCGGTTGGGCGACCAGCATAGTTTTTCAGCAGGTCTGTAAACTGCGCCTGAAATTCAGGATCTTTTTGCGCGCTGACAAAAGCTTCTTCCAGCTGGCGCAGGGCAGGCATCAGAATCTGTGGCACATACATACCGCCAAATTCACCAAAATATGGATTGAGTAATGTTGTCATGTCCTTTTCCTTAATATGCGCGCAGCGTCTGAAAGACCGAAGCCAAAAGACGTGCATCCTTGATGCCCGGCAGTGACTCTACGCCAGAATTGAAATCGAGACCGGCACAGCCGGCTTTTGCTGCGTCAACGCAGTTATCTGCGCCGAGTCCGCCAGCCAGTAAAACGTTATCCAGCGATTGTCCGCCTAAAAGTGACCAGTCGAAGCGTTGACCGCTGCCGCCCTGACCATTGTCGAATACGTATTTATCGACATGCTGATAATCACGGGCTGGCAAGGTCTCGCTGACGCTCAGCGCCTTCCAGATTTGTACCTGCGCGGGTAGCGCATCGCGTAGCGCATCAATATAGGCCTGGTCTTCACTACCATGCAGTTGCACGGCAGTGAGTCCCAAAGCAGCCGCTATTTCACGCACGTCGCTAATCTCTGTGTTGCGAAACACCCCGACGTATTGCAGCGGCGCGCCGGTCATGACCTCTCGCGCCTGTTCAACGCCGATCGCGCGCGGCGATGTGGGCACAAAAATCAAGCCACCGTAAATGGCGCCCGCTTCGTATGCCGCGTTTGCATCCTGAGCCCGGGTTAAACCGCAGACTTTATTCTCGCCAAGTAGTACGCGACGTACGGCGGCATGCAGATCATCGTGCGACATCAGCGCGGAGCCAATCAGAAAACCGTTGGCGAAGTGGCTGAGCTCGCGCACCTGACCATAGGTATTGATGCCGGACTCGCTGATGACGGTTACGCCATGACCCAGTCGCGGCGCCAACTGGCGGGTGCGATTCAGGTCAATCGACAGATCGCGTAAATCACGGTTATTGATACCAACGACTTTGGCGCCCAGAGCGATAGCACGCTCCAGCTCTTCTTCGTTACTGACTTCGGTCAGTACGCCCATTTTCAGGCTATGGGCGACGGCGGCGAGTTGACGGTATTGCTCATCATCAAGCACCGACAGCATCAACAGACAGGCATCCGCCTGGTAGAAACGTGCCAGGTAAATCTGGTATGGATCGATAATAAAATCCTTACACAGAATCGGCTGCGGTGCGATCCGGCTGACGATGGGCAGGAAATCAAAGCTCCCCTGGAAATATTTCTCATCGGTCAGGACGGAAATTGCGGAAGCATAATGTTTATATATCCCCGCAATCTGTGTCGGGTCAAAGTCATCGCGGATCACGCCTTTTGACGGAGACGCTTTTTTGCACTCCAGAATAAAGGCGGTGCGCGCACCCTGCAGCGCATCGTAGAAATCGCGAGAGCTGGGTTGAACATCATTCTGAAAGCTGGCCAGCGGTTGTTGCTGTTTGCGGGCTTCTACCCAAATCGCCTTGTCTGCGACAATTTTCGCTAAAACGGTTTGCATCATTTACCCTCTTGCTGCCAGTGCAGTGACGCGGTCATAGGCCGCACCGCTGCGCAGTACATTAATCACGGTTTGCGCATTGGCTTTTAAATCTTCTTCACCGTGCAGGCGCATTAACATGGCGACATTTGCGGCAACAGCAGCTTCATGAGCGGCTTCACCTTTACCTTGTAACAAGCGACTAAGAATGTCACGGTTTTCTTCCGGCGTGCCGCCAGCCAGCTGTTCCTGGTGGTATGGCGTCAGGCCAAAGTCTTCCGCCGTCAGTTGATAACTCTTGATTTCGCCATCGTGCAGCTCTGCCACAATGGTCGGCGCATGCAATGAAACCTCATCCATGCCGCCACTGTGCACTACGGCTGCCCGCTGATATCCCAATACGCGCAGCGTTTCGGCAATCGGCAGCACCAGTTCCGGGCTGTATACGCCGATCAGCGCCAGCGGCGGATGCGCCGGGTTAATCAGTGGGCCGAGCACGTTAAAGAGCGTGCGGGTTTTCAACTGTTGGCGTACCGGCATGGCATGGCGAAATCCGGTGTGATATTTCGGCGCAAACAGGAAGCACACCCCGAGGTCGTCAAGCGCCTGACGGGATTTATCGGCGTTCATATCCAGATTGATACCAAATGCCGCTAACAGATCCGAAGAACCCGATTTGCTGGATACGCTGCGGTTGCCGTGTTTGGCGACTTTCAATCCGCAAGCCGCCGCAACAAACGCGCTGGCGGTAGAAATATTGATACTGTTGCTGCCGTCGCCGCCGGTACCGACAATATCGGCAAACAGATAATCAGGACGCGGGAACGGAGCGGCGTTTTCCAGTAGCGCGGTTGCCGCACCGGCAATTTCATTCGGGTGTTCACCACGGATTTTCATGCTCACCAGTGCTGCAGCCAGTTGTTCCGGCTTCAGTTCACCGCGTACCACAGCAGAAAACAGCTGGTGGCTTTCCTGCTGAGACAGCGTCTGAGCCTGATACAGTTTCTCCAGAATGGGTTGCAGCGTATTGGTCTGTTCGAGCTTCTGTTGCGCCCAGGCCAGCGTTTGCTCCAGCAGACGCGCGCCCTGGGTAGTCAGAATGGATTCCGGATGGAACTGGAAGCCGCAGACGCGATCGGTGTCGTGACGCACCGCCATCACCATGCCGTTAAAGTGGGCGTTGATGGTCAATCCGGCGGGCACATTACTGCCAACCAGCGAATGGTAACGCGCCACCGGCAGCGGATTTGCCAGACCGGCGAACATTGCCTGGCCGTCGTGTTCAATGCTGGACGCTTTGCCGTGCAGGATTTCGCCAGCCTGACCGACATAACCACCATAGGCTTCAACAATCGCCTGATGCCCCAGACAAATGCCGATAATTGGCAGTTTGCCGCGCAGGCGGGTTAACAGCTCCGGCATGCAGCCGGCTTCGCTTGGCGCACCAGGACCCGGAGAGAGCATCAGCACCGGGTTTTTCATGGTTGCTAAGCGGTCAATTAACGTCTGGGCCGGAATATGGTTGCGGTAAATCACCACGTTGTGACCGTTAGTGCGCAGCTGATCTGCCAGGTTATAAGTAAAAGAGTCGATATTATCGAGCAGCAGAATGTCAGCCATTAGAAAGTCTCCTGTGCGTGGTGCGCGGTGGCGATAGCACGCAGAACCGCTCGTGCTTTATTACGGGTCTCATCGGCTTCAGACTGTGGAACAGAATCCAGCACAATCCCGGCACCGGCCTGCACGGTGGCAATACCGTCTTCCACGAGAGCAGAACGAATCACAATACAGGTGTCCAGATCGCCATGGGCCGTGAAGTAACCTACCGCGCCGCCATAGCTGCCGCGGCGGCGACCTTCGGCTTCGGCGATAAGCTGCATGGCGCGAACCTTCGGCGCGCCGCTAAGCGTGCCCATGTTCATGCAGGCACGGTAAGCATGCAGCACATCCAGATCGCTACGCAGCTCGCCAACAACCCGGGAAACCAGGTGCATCACGAAGGAGTACCGATCCACTTTGGTGAGGTCTGCAACGTAGCGGCTGCCCGGCGTACAAATGCGCGCCAGGTCGTTACGCGCAAGGTCAACCAGCATCAGGTGCTCGGAAAGCTCTTTATGGTCGGTACGCATCTCCAGCTCAATACGGCTGTCGAGATCGCGGTCAAGCGAACCGTCTGCACGACGACCGCGTGGGCGGGTTCCGGCAATCGGGTAGATTTCAATCTGGCGACTGGTGGCATCGTATTTCAGTGAGCTTTCCGGGGAGGCGCCAAACAGCGTGAAATCGTGGTCCTGCATGAAAAACATGTACGGGCTGGGGTTACTTTTCTTCAGGACATAGTAGGCAGCCAGCGGTGACGGGCAGGGCAGCGAGAAACGGCGGGACGGAACAACCTGGAAAATTTCGCCCGCGCGAATGGCTTTTTGCATCCCACGCACCACGGCGCCAAATTCTTCATCGCTCTGATTGCATTCACAGCGCATCTGCGGGACTTCAGTGACGGGCAGTTGCGGCGCAGGCTCGGTAAGCTGCTGGCTCAACTGCGCCAGTCGGGCGTTGAGTCGCTGTTTTTCTACATCGTCAGGGGTAAATACGCTGGCCTGAATGCGGGTACTTTTCTTCTGGTGGTCGATCACCATTAGCGTTTCAGCCAGATAGAAGCAGTAGTCAGGGCAACGGTTGCCCGCTTCAAGTTGTGGTAACTCTTCAAAACCGGCAACCAGGTCGTAGGAAAACAGACCGCCGAAGAACATGGCTTCACGTTCTTGCACAGGAACATTAACCAGCTCCTGCAATAAACGGAAAGCATCAAATACGGAAAGGGAGCATAAGCGAGCGTCTTCATCAAGCAGCGGGCTGACGGCAGGGAATCGCAGATGACGGCCATTTGGTTGTTGTTCGTTCTCAACGCCAGCTGGCAGAGCGGCATCCAACAGGGGCAACAGCGATGCGCCGTTTGCGGATAATGCCTGAATAGTGACAGTGTCACCGAGAGCGGTAATGCGTAATGCGCTGTCGACCAGCAGCAGGCTTTTCAGATCGTCTTTGCTGTCGATATCGGCAGATTCCAGCAGCAGCGTGGCCGGGCGTGCGCCACACACCTGGTGAAACAGCGCCGTTGGATTTTCACGGTAGGCGGCATCGCAGGCTAGCAGTTCGAGTGTCGGTTTTTGAGTTTGCATCGTTATTCTCATTAATTTTGTTCAAAAAAAAGCCCGCTCATTTGGCGGGCCGGGTATCTGGTTGCATATTGCAGACGTAAGACACTGCCCGAAATCAGGAAGTGCGCCACCAACCGTGCAGAAAAAATGTTGCTTTCATCTCAGATACCTTCTTCATGTGAACTTGCGTACTAGTTAACTAGTTCGATGGAATAAAGTCAACACCTGATTTCAGTATATTTGTCGAAACCGCTATGATGGGCGTGTTAAGACATTTATTGAAACGGGAGCCGCCTTGAGCGACACGAATTACGCAGTGATTTATGACCTGCACAGTCATACTACAGCCTCCGATGGACGATTAACGCCAGAAGCCTTAGTACACCGTGCGGTAGAGATGCGAGTCGGTACACTGGCGATCACCGATCATGACACCACGGCGGGTATTGCGGCGGCAAGAGAAGAAATTTCACGTTCGGGTTTAGCGTTAAATTTGATCCCCGGCGTCGAAATATCAACGGTCTGGGAAAATCATGAGATCCATATAGTGGGTCTGAACATTGATATCGCCCATCCAATGATGCGCGATTTTCTGGCGCAACAAACGGAACGTCGTCAGCAGCGCGCACGCCTGATTGCCGAACGGCTCGATAAAGCGCATATTCCCGGGGCGTGGGAAGGGGCGTTACGTCTTGCTGATGGCGGGGCGGTTACCCGGGGCCATTTTGCGCGTTTTCTGGTGGAATGCGGAAAAGCCACAACCATGGCGGATGTCTTTAAAAAATATCTTGCCCGTGGGAAAACCGGTTACGTTCCGCCACAGTGGTGTACAATAGAACAAGCTATTGATGTCATTCATCATTCTGGCGGTAAGGCAGTTCTGGCTCATCCTGGGCGGTACGATCTTAGCGCTAAGTGGCTGAAAAGACTGGTTGCGCATTTTGCTGAACATCGCGGCGACGCGATGGAAGTGGCACAGTGCCAGCAGTCTCCCAATGAACGCACCCATCTGGCGACGCTTGCGCGTTCGCATCAACTGTGGGCATCGCAAGGGTCTGATTTTCATCTACCCTGTCCATGGATTGAGCTGGGGCGTAAACTCTGGTTGCCCGCAGGCGTAGAAGGCGTCTGGCAACTCTGGGAACAGCCCGAGACCACAGAGAGGAAAGTATGAGCCAGTTTTTTTATATTCATCCCGAAAACCCACAACAGCGACTGATCAATCAGGCCGTTGAAATCGTGCGTAAAGGTGGGGTGATCGTCTATCCAACCGATTCCGGCTATGCGTTGGGCTGCAAAATTGAAGATAAAGGCGCGATGGAGCGCATTTGTCGCATTCGTCACCTGCCGGACGGGCACAACTTTACGCTGATGTGCCGTGACTTGTCTGAACTGTCGACCTATTCGTTTGTCGACAACGTGGCCTTTCGTTTAATTAAAAACAACACGCCGGGCAACTACACCTTCATCCTGAAAGGGACGAAAGAAGTGCCACGTCGACTGTTGCAGGAAAAACGTAAGACCATCGGCCTGCGTGTACCCTCGAATCCCATTGCGCTGGCGTTGCTGGAAGCGCTGGGCGAGCCAATGCTCTCTACGTCGCTGATGCTGCCGGGCAGCGAATTTACCGAGTCAGATCCGGAAGAAATTAAAGATCGCCTGGAGAAACAGGTGGATTTAATTATCCACGGCGGATATCTCGGCCAGCAGCCGACCACGGTCATCGATTTAACCGACGATTCTCCGGTCGTGTTGCGTGAAGGCGTCGGCGACGTTAAACCTTTCTTATAAGGACGCGAACCGCTATACTACGCGGCCTTAAAATGGCGCTGACTGGCGCCGTTGATTCTCCTGTTCGACGCCTGTGAAGGCGACATCTAAAGGAAGCTCTATGAGCGAAAAGTTACAAAAAGTGCTGGCGCGCGCTGGCCACGGTTCTCGCCGTGAAATTGAATCCATAATTGCCGCGGGTCGCGTGAGCGTTGATGGCAAAATTGCCACGCTCGGCGATCGCGTTGAAGTCACTCCGGGTCTGAAAATCCGTATCGACGGTCATCTGATTTCGGTTAAAGAGTCTGCGGAGCAAATCTGCCGCGTTCTGGCCTATTACAAGCCCGAAGGTGAACTGTGTACCCGTAACGACCCGGAAGGTCGTCCAACCGTGTTTGATCGTCTGCCAAAACTGCGCGATGCGCGCTGGATTGCCGTAGGGCGTCTGGACGTGAATACCTGTGGTTTACTGCTCTTTACCACCGATGGTGAACTGGCTAACCGTCTGATGCACCCAAGCCGCGAAGTTGAACGTGAATATGCGGTACGTGTGTTTGGTCAGGTTGATGATGCAAAACTGCGCGATCTGAGCCGTGGCGTGCAGCTGGAAGATGGTCCTGCGGCATTTAAAACGATCAAGTTCAGCGGTGGTGAAGGGATCAACCAGTGGTACAACGTTACGTTGACCGAAGGGCGTAACCGTGAGGTCCGTCGCCTGTGGGAAGCCGTGGGTGTGCAGGTAAGTCGTCTTATCCGTGTCCGTTACGGTGATATCCCGCTGCCGAAAGGCCTGCCGCGTGGCGGCTGGACGGAGCTTGATCTTGCCCAGACCAACTATCTGCGTGAGCTGGTAGAACTGAAGCCGGAAACGACCTCTAAAGTTGCCGTCGAGAAAGATCGTCGCCGTATGAAGGCGAATCAGATCCGTCGTGCGGTGAAGCGCCATTCACAGGTCGGCAGCAGCCGTCGTCCGGGCGGTCGTAGCAACAACGGTTAATCATGACCAGGCCTGATAAGCAAAGCGCCATCAGGCGTTAGCGTGGAGCCGGATGTGGTGCAAACCCTTATCCGGCCTACACTCAATAATCTATTCCTATTTGGGCTTTCACACCCGCTTCAAACGCGTGCTTGACCGGGCGTAGTTCGCTGACCGTATCCGCTAACTCCAGAATATCGCGATGGCATCCACGACCGGTGATAATGACCGTTTGATGGGCAGGGCGCGCGTTTAGGGCATTGATGACCTCTTCAAGCGGCAGGTAGTCGTATGCCACCATATAGGTCAGCTCGTCCAGTATCACCATATCAAGTTCAGCGTCGGCCAGCATCCGCTTGCCGTGTTCCCACACGGCCATACAGGCTGCGGTGTCGGACTCGCGATTTTGCGTTTCCCAGGTAAATCCTGTCGCCATAACCTGAAACTCTACGCCGTGGGGTTCGAGTAAGTTTCGTTCGCCGTTTGGCCACGTACCCTTAATAAATTGCACCACACCGACTTTTTTACCGTGGCCTACCGCACGCGTGGCGGTACCAAACGCAGCGGTGGTTTTACCCTTACCATTTCCGGTGAACACAATAATAATCCCGCGCTCATCCTTCGCTGCGGCAACACGGGCGTCAACCCGGTCTTTTACGCGCTGCTGGCGCTGCTGATAGCGTTCTTCACTCATTGGGCAATTCCTGGTTTACGGCCCGGTTGGGCATCGAAAGTCATACCGGTTTTACGGCGGCTGTCATCGCCCATCAGCCACAGGTAGAGCGGCATAATATCGGCGGGGGTTTTCAATTTGTTCGGATCTTCCGTCGGGAACGCGCTGGCTCGCATACCAGTACGTGTACCGCCTGGATTGATACAGTTTACGCGCAGGTGACGGTTCTGATATTCATCTGCCAGAACCTGCATCATTCCTTCGGTAGCAAATTTGGAGGTAGCATACGCTCCCCAGTTGGCGCGCCCCTGGCGGCCAACGCTTGAAGAAGTAAAGACCAGCGATCCGGCATCGGATTTGAGCAACAACGGCAACAATGCCTGGGTTAGCATAAAGGTGGCGTTGACGTTTACCTGCATCACGTCCTGCCAGACCTGCGGGTTTTGCTCACTCATCGGGCAAATATCGCCGAGCAGACCAGCATTATGCAGTACGCCATCCAGACGCGGGAAATGCGCGGCAATACGCTGAGCGAGCTGGTGGCATTCATCAGAAGTACAGGTGAGCAGATCCAGCGTGAACCAGTGTGGTTGCGTACCGTTTTCATCGGCAATGGTGCGGGCAACCTGACGCAGCTTTTCTTCATTACGCCCTAGCAGAATAACGGTCGCGCCGTAACGCGCATAAGTTTGTGCGGCCTCACGTCCGATGCCGTCGCTGGCACCGGTGACCAGAATAATACGGTCCTGTAGAAGGTCTTGTTTAGGTTGATAATGCACGGCTACTCCTCGGCGACGCCTGGCCATCTCGTTCGCGATAACTTTTGGGCTTTATGCCTTAAACCCTGTTCTTTTTCAATCAGCCAAAGGCAATAACACCGCAAAATGAACGCTTTGTCATGCTTTTTGCTGATTCCTTGCGGGGTGGATGAAACAAGACGGGTTAACAAGGCTGTTGTACACTGAGCGAAAGTAGCGTTGTTTAACCAAGGTGGGTCTCGTGGAATTGTTGTCTGAATATGGGCTGTTTTTGGCAAAAATTGTCACTGTCGTGGTGGCTATTGCGGTGATAGTTATGCTGATCGTCAACGCGACACAACGCAAACGTCAGCGTGGGGAATTGCGGGTTATTAATCTCAGCGATCAATATAAAGAGATGAAAGAAGACCTGTCGCTGGCCCTATTGGATGGGCATCAACAAAAGTTCTGGCATAAGGCGCAGAAAAAGAAACATAAGCAAGAGGCTAAGGCTGCCAAAGCTAAAGCAAAACAGGGAGACAGCACGTCATCTGATAAACCGCGTGTATGGGTACTTGATTTTAAAGGCAGTATGGATGCCCATGAGGTTAGCGCATTACGCGAAGAGGTGACGGCGGTGCTGGCGGTCGTTAAACCTCAGGATCAGGTAGTGGTTCGTCTGGAAAGCCCGGGCGGTGTGGTACACGGCTATGGCCTGGCCGCGTCGCAGTTACAACGCCTGCGCGATAAGCAGATCCCACTGACCGTCACGGTGGATAAAGTCGCTGCGAGCGGCGGATATATGATGGCCTGCGTGGCGGATAAAATTGTCTCTGCGCCGTTTGCCATCGTCGGCTCTATTGGCGTCGTGGCACAGATCCCGAACTTTAACCGCTTCCTGAAAGGGAAAGACATTGATATCGAACTGCACACGGCCGGACAGTATAAGCGTACGCTGACGCTGCTTGGCGAGAACACGGAAGAAGGGCGGCAGAAATTCCGCGAAGACCTGAACGAAACGCATCACCTGTTTAAAGATTTTGTGCAGCGCATGCGTCCGACTCTGGACATTGAGCAGGTAGCCACCGGGGAGCACTGGTTTGGGCAACAGGCGCTGGCAAACGGGCTGGTGGATGAGATTAATACCAGCGATGAGGTGATTCTCAGCCTGATGGAAGGTCGCGAAGTGTTTAACGTACGTTATCTGCAGCGTAAAAAACTGATGGACCGTTTTACCGGCAGTGCGGCCGAGAGCGCCGATCGTTTACTGCTGCGCTGGTGGCAGCGGGGTCAAAAGCCGCTGATGTAAATTGACATTGCCGGATGGCGCGAACATCGTCATCCGGCAAATCATTTCTCGCGTTAATCGATCAAGTGATACTTTTCAGAAAGTACATGCGCCAGGTGTTTAAACATATTAAACACCGCCGTACTTTTGGCCGTTGGTAGCCCTTGCTCGTCTAAAAAGTAATCTCCGCTGAAAACCAGCACGCCATTTCGCTGCGTAACGCCGGTGGCGACAATCCCCGCCAGCGTGTCCTCATGCTCACGAATGATTTTGTTGGCTTCAATCAGCAGTGTTTCGCGATCGATGGGTTGAGTGTCTTTTTGCATTATTTACTCCTTAAACAAGGACATTAGTCTACGCCGAGCCCGGCTTGTGGGCAAATATTCCCTGACTTAAATGAAGGCTTTAGGAGGGGATTGCAACTGGCGAGATTTGTTTTTGCATGCTAATAAAGTTGCGTAACGCATTTTATCAGGTACAGTGTGACGCTTTCGTCAATCTGGCAACAGATTTGCTTGACATTCGACCAATACTCCGTCGTGCTATAGCGTTTGTGAGAAAAAAAGCCTGTTAACTCAGTAACATGAGAGTTACATTACAAGCGCGAATCAGTTTAAGGGGTTGATATCCGCCGACGCAGAGACCATATCGATGTCTCGTCGCCAGTGGAAGGTGAATCAACGTGCGACGCATTCTGGAAGAATCAAATTAGGTAAAGGTGAATATGGGTAAAGCTCTTGTCATCGTTGAGTCCCCGGCAAAAGCCAAAACGATCAACAAGTATCTGGGTAATGACTACGTGGTGAAATCCAGCGTCGGTCATATCCGTGATTTGCCGACCAGTGGCTCAGCAACTAAAAAGAGCGCCGACTCAACCTCCACCAAAACGGCTAAAAAGCCCAAAAAGGATGAACGTGGCGCTCTCGTCAACCGTATGGGTGTTGACCCGTGGCACAACTGGGACGCGCGCTATGAAGTGCTGCCCGGTAAAGAAAAAGTTGTTTCTGAACTGAAGCAACTGGCTGAAAAAGCAGACCACATCTATCTCGCAACCGACCTTGACCGCGAAGGGGAAGCCATTGCGTGGCACCTGCGGGAAGTGATCGGCGGCGATGACACCCGCTACAGCCGCGTGGTGTTTAACGAAATTACCAAAAACGCTATTCGTCAGGCGTTTGAAAAACCGGGCGAACTGAATATCGACCGTGTGAATGCGCAACAGGCGCGCCGCTTTATGGACCGTGTTGTGGGCTATATGGTGTCGCCGTTGCTGTGGAAAAAAATTGCGCGCGGTCTTTCCGCTGGCCGCGTACAGTCGGTTGCTGTGCGTCTGGTGGTTGAGCGTGAACGCGAAATCAAAGCATTCGTTCCAGAAGAGTTCTGGGAGATTGATGCCAGCACGACTACGCCAGGCGGCGACGCGTTACCGCTTCAGGTAACGCATCAGAATGACAAACCGTTCCGCCCGGTCAACCGGGAACAAACGCTTGCCGCCGTTAGCTTGTTGGAAAAAGCGCGCTACAGCGTCCTGGAACGTGAAGATAAGCCGACCAGCAGCAAGCCGGGCGCGCCGTTCATCACCTCCACGCTACAGCAGGCTGCCAGCACGCGTCTGGGCTTCGGCGTGAAGAAAACTATGATGATGGCGCAGCGCTTGTATGAAGCGGGCTACATCACGTATATGCGTACTGACTCAACCAACCTGAGTCAGGATGCGGTGAACATGGTTCGCGAGTACATCGGCGATAATTTTGGCAAAAAGTATCTGCCGGAGAGCGCGAACCAGTACGCCAGCAAAGAAAATTCGCAGGAAGCGCACGAAGCTATCCGTCCTTCTGATGTCGCCGTACAGGCGGAATCGCTGAAAGATATGGAAGCCGATGCGCAGAAACTGTATCAGCTGATCTGGCGCCAGTTTGTTGCCTGTCAGATGACGCCAGCCAAATATGACTCCACCACGCTGACCGTGGGCGCGGGTGATTTCCGTCTGAAGGCGCGTGGCCGTATTCTGCGCTTCGATGGCTGGACCAAAGTAATGCCTGCGCTGCGTAAGGGCGATGAAGATCGCATTTTACCGGCGGTAGATAAAGGCGATACGTTGACGCTTATCGAACTGACGCCAGCGCAACACTTTACCAAACCGCCTGCGCGCTTCAGCGAAGCTTCGCTGGTTAAAGAGCTGGAAAAACGTGGCATTGGTCGCCCATCCACGTATGCGTCGATCATCTCTACGATTCAGGATCGCGGTTATGTTCGCGTTGAGAACCGTCGTTTCTATGCTGAAAAAATGGGTGAAATCGTCACCGATCGTCTGGAAGAAAACTTCCGCGAACTGATGAACTATGATTTTACCGCGCAGATGGAAGACAGTCTCGACCAGGTGGCAAATCACGAAGCCGAATGGAAGGGCGTACTCGACAACTTCTTCACTGATTTTACTCAGCAACTGGATAAAGCCGAGAAAGACCCTGAAGAAGGCGGTATGCGTCCGAACCAGATGGTGCTGACCAGCATTGATTGCCCAACCTGCGGACGCAAGATGGGTATTCGTACCGCCAGTACCGGCGTTTTCCTTGGTTGTTCCGGCTACGCGCTTTCCCCAAAAGAGCGTTGCAAAACCACCATTAACCTGGTGCCGGAAAACGAAGTGCTGAACGTGCTGGAAGGCGACGATGCGGAAACGAACGCGCTGCGCGCCAAACGACGCTGCCAGAAGTGCGGCACGGCGATGGACAGCTACCTTATCGATCCTAAGCGCAAGCTGCATGTATGTGGTAATAACCCTACCTGCGACGGCTATGAGATCGAAGAGGGTGAATTCCGTATCAAGGGTTATGACGGTCCTATCGTTGAGTGCGAGAAATGTGGCTCTGAAATGCACCTGAAAATGGGACGTTTCGGTAAGTACATGGCGTGTACCAACGACGAGTGCAAAAATACCCGTAAGATCCTGCGTAACGGTGAAGTCGCTCCGCCGAAAGAGGATCCGGTTCCGTTGCCAGAACTGCCGTGTGAAAAATCTGACGCGTATTTCGTGTTACGTGATGGTGCTGCGGGTATCTTCCTGGCGGCAAATACGTTCCCGAAATCACGTGAGACCCGTGCGCCGTTAGTGGAAGAGTTGTACCGTTTCCGCGATCGTCTGCCGGAAAAACTGCGCTATCTGGCAGATGCGCCGCAGACCGATCCGGACGGCAACAAGTCCATGGTTCGTTTCAGCCGTAAAACTAAGCAGCAATATGTTGCCGCTGAGAAAGACGGTAAGGCTACCGGCTGGTCCGCGTTCTTCGTTGATGGCAAATGGGTAGAAGGAAAGAAATAACAGCATTCTGGCTGAATTTCTCCTCAAAGGGTCGCGTAAGCGGCCCTTTTTGTTTCTGGCGTATTATTTTTTTTCATCACTATACAGCTCACATAGAAATGATATAGTGGTTATAGTTAACACACTTTTTATTATTAAATCGTATTAGCAGCGCCAACGAGCCTGCTCTGAAACGATGATTTGATGGCGCAAATCGGGATGGCTTAACATGAAATTACAGCAGCTTCGCTACATTGTTGAGGTGGTGAACCACAACCTTAATGTCTCCTCAACCGCGGAAGGGCTTTATACCTCCCAGCCAGGTATCAGTAAGCAAGTTCGCATGCTGGAAGATGAGCTTGGCATCCAGATTTTTGCCCGTAGCGGTAAGCACCTGACCCAGGTTACGCCAGCGGGACAGGAAGTTATTCGTATTGCGCGCGAAGTTTTGTCCAAGGTCGAGGCCATTAAGTCCGTAGCTGGCGAACATACCTGGCCGGACAAAGGCTCATTGTATATCGCTACTACTCACACTCAGGCGCGTTACGCGCTGCCAAACGTGATTAAAGGCTTTATTGAACGTTATCCTCGCGTCTCATTGCATATGCATCAAGGATCGCCGACGCAAATCGCCGAAGCCGTCTCGAAAGGGAATGCAGATTTTGCTATCGCGACGGAAGCTTTGCACCTGTATGACGACCTGGTGATGCTGCCTTGCTACCACTGGAACCGTTCGATTGTCGTTACGCCGGACCATCCGTTGGCGGGCAAATCTTCCGTATCTATTGAGGAACTGGCACAGTATCCGCTGGTGACCTACACCTTTGGATTTACCGGACGTTCGGAGCTGGACACCGCGTTCAATCGTGCCGGACTGGAGCCGCGCATTGTTTTTACCGCGACCGATGCCGATGTCATCAAGACCTATGTCCGTTTGGGTCTCGGCGTGGGGGTCATTGCCAGTATGGCGGTTGATCCTGTGTCCGACCCTGACCTGGTTCGCGTTGATGCGCATGACATTTTCAGCCATAGCACCACCAAAATTGGTTTTCGTCGCAGCACCTTTTTACGCAGTTACATGTATGATTTTATTCAACGTTTCGCACCGCATCTGACGCGTGATGTGGTAGATACGGCGGTGGCGCTGCGTTCCAACGACGATATTGAAGCCATGTTTAAAGATATTAAATTACCTGAGAAATAATAACGACTGTAACCTCGTCGGTATCCTTAAACATAAAGCGATACCGACGACAGAATCTGAACTATTCATTATTTTTCATCTCTATATTAACCGTATATTGTTTATGGTGAAGTCTCACTAAAGTAGTTTCAAATTACTAAGCGCGCCAAAAATCCTTCACAAATATTTATAACCGATCAAACTATTAATTTATTTATCAGGTCGAGCACGAAAATTATCTGGCTTTTTTTCACCTTTTTAATTAGGATTCCTCCTATCTGATGATTAATTGTACCAATTGTTTGGTGCCTAAATGATAAGTGATTTCGATAGTATGAGGTTAGCGATGCCTTCAGGAAACCAGCCAGCACGCCGGGATCCCGCAATGAAACGTAAAGCCTGGTTCGCTGTGTTTCTTGGCTCTGCGATATTCTGGATCATTGTCGCGCTCGTGGCCTGGAATGTGTGGGGGTAGGTGATGTCCACACCGGAACAACGCTCCACCGCAACGCCATCTCCTGACTCTCGTGAACATGAGAGTCAACGCGACGCAGAGAATAAGCCGAATATTCCTGTGACCTGGAAACTCTCTCCTGAACAGCGGGCCTTTATCGATCTGTTTGCTGATGATGATGAACAGAAACAATAATTGATATGTTTTTTATTACTATTATTAGCCCACCGTCTTGTATCTCTACTAATTAATTCCGAACAAGCGCCATCAGCCACGCTAATCCGCGTATTATCGAGTGGCCGTTGTCTGTTACACATTCACCGTTTAAATTTTCATTGCTTTAACCTTTCTCTCGCCATTGACTTCACCTGCCACTTTTATCAATTTGAGTTGTTATCAAAGCGTTACATTTTGTTTGTGTTATCTTTAATACTAACCCTGAAGAAAATCAGGGGATCCAACCCTGTCATTTAAGGAGGAGCTATGTCGTCGACCCTACGAGAAGCCAGTAAGGACACATTGCAGGTTAAAGATAAAACCTACCGTTACTACAGTCTGCCGCTGGCCGCGAAATCACTGGGTGATATCACCCGCCTACCTAAGTCGCTAAAAGTTTTGCTGGAAAACCTGCTTCGTTGGCAGGACGGAAATTCTGTTACTGAAGAAGATATTCATGCGCTCGCGCATTGGCTGAAAACCGCCCATGCCGATCGTGAAATTGCCTATCGACCTGCTCGCGTTTTGATGCAGGATTTTACCGGCGTGCCGGCGGTGGTCGATCTGGCCGCCATGCGCGAAGCGGTGAAACGTCTGGGTGGGGATACGGCAAAAGTGAATCCGCTTTCGCCAGTGGATCTGGTCATTGACCACTCGGTAACGGTGGATCGTTTCGGTGATGATGATGCTTTCGAAGAAAACGTTCGTCTGGAAATGGAACGTAACCATGAGCGTTATGTGTTCCTGAAATGGGGACAGCAGGCATTTAGTCGCTTCAGCGTTGTGCCGCCGGGGACGGGGATTTGCCATCAGGTTAACCTTGAATACCTGGGCAAAGCCGTCTGGAGCGAGTTACAGGACGGTGAGTGGGTGGCTTATCCCGATACGCTGGTCGGTACCGATTCTCATACGACGATGATTAATGGTCTCGGTGTACTGGGCTGGGGCGTTGGAGGCATTGAAGCCGAAGCGGCAATGCTGGGTCAACCCGTCTCAATGCTTATCCCCGATGTTGTGGGCTTTAAACTGGTGGGCAAGCTGCGGGAAGGTATCACCGCGACTGACCTGGTTCTGACCGTCACCCAGATGCTGCGTAAGCACGGCGTGGTCGGTAAATTTGTTGAATTCTACGGTGATGGGCTGGACACCTTACCGCTGGCCGACCGGGCAACCATTGCGAATATGTCGCCGGAATACGGCGCAACCTGCGGTTTCTTCCCGATCGATGACATCACCCTCGAATACATGCGTCTGAGTGGGCGAAGTGAGGAGCAGGTTGAGCTGGTCAGCGCCTACGCCAAAGCGCAGGGCATGTGGCGTAACGCCGGCGATGAACCCGTATTTACCAGTTCGCTGGAGCTGGATATGGGCAGCGTGGAGGCAAGTCTTGCCGGACCAAAGCGCCCGCAGGATCGGGTGGCGCTGGCTGATGTACCGAAAGCTTTTTCGGCCAGTAATGAACTTGAGGTGAATAGCTCGCTGAAAGACCGTCAGCCCGTGGACTACACCATGAGCGGCCAGCAGTATAAGCTGCCGGACGGTGCGGTGGTGATAGCCGCTATCACTTCCTGTACCAACACCTCCAACCCAAGCGTACTGATGGCGGCGGGGCTACTGGCGAAAAAAGCAGTGACGCTGGGTCTGAAACGTCAGCCGTGGGTAAAAGCCTCGCTGGCGCCTGGATCGAAGGTGGTCTCTGATTATCTGGCACAGGCCGGGTTCACACCGTACCTTGATGAGCTGGGATTCAATCTTGTAGGTTATGGCTGTACCACCTGTATAGGTAACTCTGGGCCTTTACCCGATCCTATCGAGACCGCCATCAAAAAAGGCGATCTGACGGTAGGGGCGGTACTTTCCGGCAACCGTAACTTCGAAGGTCGTATCCATCCGCTGGTGAAAACTAACTGGTTGGCGTCTCCGCCGCTAGTGGTGGCTTACGCGCTGGCGGGAAATATGAATATCAACCTGACGAAAGATCCGTTAGGCCATGACAGAAAAGGCGATCCCGTTTATCTGAAAGATATCTGGCCGACAGCCCAGGAAATAGCCCGTGCCGTAGAGCAGGTCTCTACCGCCATGTTCCATAAAGAGTATGCTGAAGTGTTTGAAGGCACGCCAGAATGGAAAGCAATCCAGGTTGATCGGGCTGATACTTATGGCTGGCAGTCTGACTCGACCTATATCCGCTTGTCCCCATTCTTCGATGGTATGCAGGCTACGCCGGACCCGGTTCAGGACATTCACGGCGCGCGTATTCTGGCAATGCTCGGGGATTCCGTCACCACCGACCACATTTCTCCTGCCGGCAGTATTAAACCGGACAGCCCGGCGGGGCGTTATCTGCAAAGTCACGGCGTTGAACGTAAAGATTTTAACTCCTACGGTTCACGACGCGGGAATCATGAAGTGATGATGCGTGGTACTTTTGCCAATATTCGTATTCGCAATGAGATGGTGCCCGGCGTGGAAGGCGGCATGACGCGTCATTTGCCGGGAACTGAAGTGGTGGCTATCTATGATGCGGCCATGCAATATCAGCAGGAGAACGTACCTCTGGCAGTTATTGCCGGGAAAGAGTATGGCTCCGGTTCCAGCCGCGACTGGGCGGCGAAAGGCCCGCGCTTGCTAGGGGTTCGCGTAGTTATCGCTGAGTCTTTTGAGCGTATTCACCGCTCTAACCTGATTGGTATGGGGATTTTACCGCTGGAATTCCCGCAGGGCGTCACGCGTAAAACGCTGGGATTAACCGGTGAGGAAGCGATCGATATCACGGACTTACAAAACATTAAGCCGGGGGCGACAGTCCAGGTGAGTATGGTACGCCCGGATGGGCGTAAAGAGGTGATACTATGCCGCTGTCGTATTGATACCGCAACGGAGCTAACGTACTATCAAAACGATGGTATTCTGCATTACGTGATTCGTAATATGTTGAATTAAAATGCAAAAAGCCTGCGAGAGCAGGCTTTTTTACCAGTACTGGCAATGCTTATTTGCTCAGCAAATGTCCCATCTTGGCGGCTTTGGTGTCCAGGTAATGTTCATTGTTTGGGTTACGGCCCACAATCAACGGCACACGTTCAACAATATTGATTCCCGCTTCGGTCAGGATTTCTACTTTCTTCGGATTATTGGTCAGCAAACGAACTTCATCCACACCCAGCAGCTTGAACATATCCGCACACAGCGTGAAATCGCGCTCGTCTGCCGCAAATCCCAATTGATGATTAGCTTCAACGGTATCATAACCCTGGTCCTGCAACGCGTAAGCGCGGATTTTGTTGAGCAGGCCGATGTTACGTCCTTCCTGACGGTGATAAAGCAGTATCCCTCGCCCTTCTTCAGCAATATGGGTGAGGGCCGCTTCGAGCTGGAAACCGCAATCGCAACGCAGGCTAAACAGCGCATCGCCAGTCAGACATTCCGAGTGGACGCGCGCCAGGACAGGCGTTTGGCCTGTAATATCGCCAAAAACCAATGCGACATGATCGTGTCCGGTTGCCAGTTCTTCAAATCCCACCATCAGGAAATCACCCCAGGGGGTTGGCAGTTTGGCTTCTGCCACACGTTTAAGCTGCATGTAATTCTCCAGATTATGCTGGCACTCGTCGTGCCTTCGCCTGTCGGCTTCTGTTCTGTATTACACTATTTTGCCATAAGGCAACGACGTTCACCTAATCGCGACCAAGGATTCGCTTTTGGAATGGCACAAAATTGTCAATTTTCCCGGCATGCGCAATTTTCAGTTATGATTGTGAGACTTATCGACGAAAGGAGAGGCAATGCTTTCTATTGCAAAGCGCACCGCAGTTGGGGCTGGACTACTACTTATCATGCCGGTTGCCGTATGGGTATCTGGCTGGAGCTGGCAGCCGGGACACAATGTCTGGTGGTTAAAGTCCTTGTACTGGGTAACGGAAACGGTGACGCAGCCGTGGGGAATTATCACTCATGTTGTTCTCTGCGCATGGTTTCTGTGGTGCCTGCGCTTTCGTCTGAAAGCCGCAGTGATGTTGTTTGCTATTCTGGCGGCAGCGATTTTAGTCGGGCAGGGCGTGAAGTCCTGGGTCAAAGACAGGGTGCAAGAGCCGCGACCTTTTGTCATGTGGCTGGAAAAAACGCACAATATTTCGGTTGATGAGTTCTACACTTTAAAACGTAAAGATCGTGGGCACTTAGTCAAAGAACAATTGGCAGAACAGCAGGATATTCCAACGTTTTTACGCAAGCACTGGCAAAAAGAAACGGGGTTCGCTTTTCCATCCGGGCATACGATGTTTGCCGCCAGTTGGGCTTTACTGGCAGTAGGATTGTTATGGCCGCGCAGACGTACGCTGACAATTGTGTTTTTGCTGACCTGGGCCACCGGCGTTATGGGTAGCCGCTTGCTGTTAGGCATGCACTGGCCCCGTGATTTGGTGGTGGCAACGCTGATTTCGTGGCTGCTGGTGACGTTGGCGACGTGGCTTGCGCAGCGGGTATGCGGGCCATTAACACCGCCAGTACAGGAGAAAAAAGAAATTGCGCAGCGAGAACAAGAAAGCTAGCGATGATTGATTTTTCAAATTTTGCCCTTAAATCAGAAAGTGGAAAGCGCTTTTCCGTTTCGCACTCGTTGTGAAAATGGTAATTTAAAGGGCTCAACGCGGTAAGTTGGACACGATTTATTCGCTCAAACCACATAACGGGAAGTAATGTGAAATATTTACTCATTTTCTTACTGGTGTTGGCGATTTTTGTTATTTCGGTGACATTAGGCGCGCAAAACGATCAACAGGTTACGTTTAATTACCTGCTGGCTCAGGGTGAGTATCGTATCTCTACGCTGCTTGCTGTATTGTTTGCCGCAGGTTTTGCGATTGGTTGGTTAATTTGCGGCCTTTTCTGGCTGAAGGTTCGTGTGTCTCTTGCGCGCGCCGAACGTAAAATCAAACGACTGGAAAACCAGCTTGCGCCTGCGACCGACGTTGCGGTTTCTGCCGATTCGTCGGTTGTGAAGGAATAATTATTTATGTTGGAGTTGTTGTTTCTGCTTTTACCTGTAGCCGCTGCCTATGGGTGGTATATGGGTCGCAGAAGTGCGCAACAAAACAAGCAGGATGAAGCTAACCGTCTTTCCCGTGACTATGTCGCCGGGGTTAACTTCCTCCTGAGCAACCAACAAGACAAAGCGGTGGATCTGTTCCTTGATATGCTAAAAGAGGACACAGGCACCGTTGAGGCTCATCTCACCCTCGGAAACCTGTTTCGCTCTCGCGGTGAAGTCGATCGCGCAATCCGCATCCATCAAACGCTAATGGAAAGTGCCTCGCTGACCTACGAGCAGCGTTTACTGGCCGTGCAACAACTGGGACGCGACTACATGGCCGCGGGTTTGTATGACCGCGCTGAAGACATGTTCAATCAGCTGACCGATGAAACTGATTTTCGCGTCGGCGCATTACAGCAGCTGTTGCAAATTTATCAGGCCACCAGCGAATGGCAAAAAGCCATTGATGTCGCGGAGCGTCTGGTGAAGCTTGGTAAAGACAAGCAGCGTAATGAGATAGCCCACTTCTATTGCGAACTGGCCCTACAGCAAATGGGTAGCGACGATTTGGATCGCGCCATGACGCTGTTGAAAAAAGGCGCAGCGGCAGATAAAAACAGTGCGCGGGTATCCATCATGATGGGGCGCGTGTATATGGAGAAAGGTGATTACGCAAAGGCAGTTGAAAGCCTACAGCGGGTGATTTCCCAGGATAAAGAACTGGTCAGTGAAACGCTGGAAATGCTGCAAAGCTGCTACCAGCATCTGGGGAAAAACGATGAGTGGGTGGAGTTTTTGCGTCGGGCCGTTGAGGAGAATACTGGCGCCGCCGCCGAACTGATGCTGGCTGATATTCTTGAAGCGCGTGAGGGTGCTGAGACAGCTCAGGTTTATATCACTCGGCAGTTGCAACGCCATCCTACGATGCGCGTGTTCCACAAACTGATGGATTACCATCTCAACGAAGCAGAAGAAGGGCGTGCCAAAGAAAGCCTGATGGTTCTGCGCGATATGGTCGGGGAGCAGGTACGCAGCAAGCCGCGCTACCGCTGCCAGAAGTGTGGTTTTACCGCGTATACGCTGTACTGGCATTGCCCATCTTGCCGTTCATGGTCAAGCATTAAGCCCATTCGCGGACTTGATGGGCTGTAATTTTTAAAAAAACCTCACTTTAGTTACAACATACTAGTTATATTTAATAGATCCATCCTTCACCTCCGCTGCCAGTTTCGCCTGGCAGAAATGTAATCGCGCCTGTTAATTTTCTATTACCGCAGGTAGAATGCACGCCGTTTACCCATTTCGCGCCGCCGGAGGCGCCCATCCTCAAGAAGGTCTGGTCATGACGTTTACTGCTTCATCTTCTTCTCGTGCTGTTACTGATTCTCCTGTCGTTGTCGCTCTCGATTATTCCAATCGTGATAAAGCATTAGCTTTTGTCGACAGAATTGATCCTCGTGATTGCCGTTTGAAAGTGGGCAAAGAGATGTTCACGCTTTTTGGACCTCAGATGGTTCGCGATTTACAACAGCGTGGCTTTGATGTCTTTCTTGATTTGAAATTTCATGATATTCCCAATACCACCGCGCATGCCGTTGCAGCCGCAGCCGATCTTGGTGTGTGGATGGTTAACGTTCATGCCTCTGGCGGGGCACGTATGATGACCGCAGCCCGTGAAGCCTTACTCCCTTTTGGCAAGGACGCGCCGCTGCTGATTGCGGTAACGGTTCTGACCAGTATGGAAGCCAGCGACCTCGCCGATCTTGGCGTGACGTTGTCACCTGCAGAGCATGCTGAGAGACTGGCGCGCTTAACTCAAAATTGTGGTCTGGACGGGGTAGTGTGTTCAGCGCAGGAAGCGGTGCGATTCAAGCAGGCGTTTGGTCAGGCATTTAAGCTGGTGACGCCAGGGATTCGTCCGGAAGGTAGCGAGGCGGGCGATCAGCGTCGTATTATGACGCCGGAGCAGGCGCAGTTAGCCGGTGTGGATTACATGGTGATTGGTCGTCCGGTCACGCAGTCTGCGGATCCCGCGCAGACGCTGAAGATGATCAACGCCTCCCTGACGAGGTGCGTAAATGAATGACTCAAACTCTCGTCTGGTCTATTCAACCGACTCCGGGCGTATTGATGAACCGAAAACGGCGCCTGAGCGTCCAAAAGGCGATGGCATTGTGCGTATCCAGCGCCAGACCAGTGGCCGCAAAGGTAAGGGCGTGTGTCTGATTACCGGTCTTGATCAAGACGATGCCGAACTGACCAAATTAGCCGCTGAACTGAAGAAAAAGTGTGGGTGCGGTGGGGCGGTAAAAGACGGTGTGATTGAAATACAGGGTGACAAACGCGACCTGATTAAATCGTTGCTGGAAGCCAAAGGAATGAAGGTTAAACTGGCAGGCGGTTAATAAAAAAAGCCACGGAAAAAATCCGTGGCTTTTTAATAATACAGACCTGAAAAAGTAAACGTATTATTATATCGAGCCGTTCAACCGTAGATTATTTACCCACCTGGTGGCCAATTATACCACCTACTGCAGCACCACCCAGCGTACCCAGCGCGCTGCCATCAGTCAGGACTGCACCACCCACTGCACCCGCACCAGCGCCGATAGCGGTGTTACGGTCTCGTTTGGACCAGTTAGAGCAGGCACTCAGAGACATTGCCAGAGTAATTGCCAGAATGGCGGCGGTCATTTTTTTGCTCGTTACTAACATAATACTTTCTCCTGAATTATTGATTCACGGAATCCAGTGTTCTTTAAGAATAGCGCTAAATTAAGACTATAGAAGATATTTCCGTGAAACCGTGTAGCGAAGGCATTACAAACACTATCCTGAAGTTGGATGTTCGTTCCTGTTATATCGCTAACATTAATTTTACGACTTTATCCTGTTAACGACAGGTAAAAAGTCTTAATTGGACTGTCAGATAACTCTCAGAGAGGAGATGATTTGCCTGCTGACAAATCATCTGCTGAAGATTTTATGCGTGGGCATCAATGATATTGACGGTCAATCCTGAATGCTCGAGCTGCATTTGCACGCTGGCACTGAGTCTGGAGTCCGTTACTACACGGCTGAATCGCTCTAACGGACCCAACGTGTAAGGGTGGATGGCTTCGAATTTTGAGCTATCGGTTAGCACAATGACTTCTGCGCCTTTTTCCAGCACCGCGTTAACCACGTCAGAACGCATCATGTCGCGTCCGGTAAAGCCGGTGTCTGCTTGCCAGCCATCAATGCCGATAAAGGCCTTGCTGAAGTGTACCTGCTGGATAAACTGGCGAGTTAAAGGGCCGACCATACTCTCGCTTTTTTTCTGGTAAATTCCACCGAGAAGAATTACCTCGCAGGAGGTTTCTTTCAGCAGATGGGCAATGTAGCTGCTCACAGTGATAATGGTGACATCCTTTTGCTCAGCCAATGTTCTGGCCAGAAGCGCATTGCTGCTGCCGTTTTCAATGAACACGGACTCGCCTGGGCTTACCAGCGATGCGGCGAATTCAGCCAGCTCACGCTTCAGGGTGAAATTGGTCATCATGCGTGTTTCAACATCATCGCTGTTCAATGAAACAGCAAAGCCGTGCGCTCGGCGTAAATAACTCTGTTTTTCCAGCGTGTTCAGATCCTGTCGGATCGTCACTTCTGATACGCCGGTGAGTTTTGCCAGATCGGCGACGCTCATCTGACCTTTGTCGGTCACCATCTGCAAAATAGATTGTTGTCGGGAATTCATAGTATTAATTTTATAGCGATATCGTATCGGAAATTAAACGGAAACTGCATTATCCGCAGTTTGCTGATAGCAGCGACATCAAAAGTGCGATGTCATCAGATCTCCCACGGAGCCTTAGGCTTTTTCGCCAAAGATTCGGTATCTTCTTTGACAGTGTTTAACAGTTCAGCCTTCAGAATTTCAAGGTTATGGATGGCTGAGTGGTAATCACCTGCAACGAGGATATCCAGCACGGTATCAATACGTTCGGCCAGACGCTGAGCGTCGATATCAGACATGGTCATCATCCTAATGGCAATAGAGTTTGAATTTCATGATGCAGAATTTCATGGCAAAAGAGAAGGGAAAAATAGTATTAACCTGAACGATTGGAGAATATTATATATTCTGTGATTACATGCAGATAAGATCTCCATGTAATGTCCATTTATGGCTATTCACTACGTATAATTTCTCTACATTAACGCAATTTTTTACTCAGATGTCGGCGATACCAACGTTCAAATGCGGCTGCTGGCATTGGTTTAGCGAATAAAAACCCCTGACGCTCATTGACGCCATTTTTGGTCAGAAACGCATCCTCTTTCGCGCTTTCCACGCCTTCAGCAATCACCTGCAGGTTTAGCGCCTGTGCTACTGCAACAATGGCTCGCACCAGCGACTGTGAAATGGATTGCTTGTGTACATCTCGGACAAATGTCTGATCCAGTTTAATTGCATCCAGCGGGAAGCGGGCCAGTTGCGACAGCGACGAATAACCGGTACCAAAATCATCCAAATGGATTTGCGCTCCCAACTGGCTAAATTGCTGAATAACGGACAACGCCAGTTGTTCATTTTCAATCAGGCTGCTTTCCGTTAATTCAACATCGATGGGGCAATACTCAAAGTTGAGTTCCTGAAGTACCTGCTTCAGTGCGGTAAAAAGCGTCTGGTCGGCGAGCTGGCGGGCAGAAACGTTTACCGCTACGCGCAGGTTTATGCCCTTGGCGCGCCATTTCGCGACCTGGCGCACTACGTCGAGAATAACCCAACGACCCAGCGGGACGATGAGCCCCGATTCTTCGGCGTAGGAGATAAACTCCAGTGGGGGAATGAGGCCACGTTCCGGGGACTGCCAGCGTACCAGCGCCTCCAGACTACGCACTTCACCGCGCCAGGTTATCTTTGGCTGATAATGGATAACCAACTGATCGTTTTCCAGCGCCTTACGCAGATTGGTATCCAGCCACAGATATTCAAATACGCGCTGATTCATTTCCGGAGAGAAAACACAAAACTGTCCGCGACCGCCTTCTTTTGCGGTGTACATGGCTGTATCCGCATTACGAATGACGCTCTCGCAGTCCTGACCATGCTGAGGTGCGAGGGAAATACCAATAGAGCATCCGGTATAGATTTCAATCAGGCCGATGCGAAATGGCTGGCGCAGGCGCGTCAGAATGCGTGATGCGGTAGCTTCCAGTGTGCCCTGGGATGTTTCGGTGGCCAGGACAATGAATTCATCGCCGCCAAACCGCGCCAGTATCTGGTTGTCGTCGAGACAACTGAGGATTGCCAGCGATACGCTTTGTAATAATTGATCGCCAAACATATGCCCGTAGGCATCGTTTACCTTTTTGAAGTTATCCAGATCGAGGTACACAATCCCGACCTGCGTATCGCCTGCGTTCTCAATCGCATTGCCGATCAGTTCATGAATTGCGTTGCGGTTAGGTAAGCCTGTGATGGAGTCGGTATTTGCCAACACCCGTAGTCGCTCCTGCGCGCGGCGTTCTTCAGTGATATCGGTCCCGGAACAGATCAGAAATATTTCGTTCTTGCCGCTACCGTTATGCACAAATTTATTGCGAAACAGAAACAGACGCTGGCCTTTGCAGGTTTTCACCCAGCGCTCAACCTCATACGAATTACCTTCGCGGAAAAAGACCTCGATATTGCGCCGTGAAGCCGCAGCCTCACGTCGACTCATAAATAATGTGAATACACTTTGGCCAATAACTTCACGTTCTTTGAAGCCAGTGTACTCTTCACACAGGCGATTAAACCGCTGAATGTTGCCCATCCGGTCAAGAATGACAATAACGGAATTGGCTTCAGAAACGACCTGTTCGGCAAAAGAGAGCCCGTGAGCCAGGTCGCGGGCGACGGAAGGGGTGTCATCCCAGGCGGATGCGCTTCCGGCCCATTCGCGTTTATTGATTTTTCGACCGACCAGATGCACTGGTATGTCATCATCTTCAATGGGCAACGTCATTAACAGACTTGACGTAATCACCGTCATCTCGCGAATGCGATCGGCTTGTTCAGGTGATAACTCGATGGTCTGATCGGCGCCTGACGTTTCGTCGATAGAGAAATGCAGGATGTTGCAATCCTCTGACAAACGCCAGTAGGGGTTATGAGTGCCCACATAGCTATACAACGTAACCAGCTCCCGGACGTCTTTCATGATGTGTACTATCCCGTTTAAAGCGCATAGAGCCTCAAAAGTAAGGGTAGCCATGATTCATTCAGGGTGATTATGGCTGAACGTATTGTTTTTTTTATATATTTATGTGTAATCCAGAATCCGTAAAAAGCAAAGCAAACGGAACTGAAAATAGTAAAAAAATAATTTTGACCGATTGAAAGAAGTGTAGTGCCTGGTGGGAATTTGGGCGGAAAAAAGAAAACGACCTTTCACAAAATGAGAAAGGTCGCTGGATTACGACATTTTACATGGCGGGACGTGCGATAACGCTGCGGGTTTCCATCCGCACTTCGGCGATAGTTACGTCAATCACATCCGTGACTTTGTAAACCACTTCACCTTTAATTTGTACAGTGCCGCTTTCCTGGCTGCATACCAGTTCGTCACGAACGGCGTGCAGGAACGGGGCAGGAATAAATGCAACAGCGCCATTATCAATTAAACGCACACGCATGCCGCCACGGCTGACGTCAATGATCTCGGCGGCAAAGCGGGTATCGGTCCCGGCTTTGTCGCTCAGGAAACGGGCGTATAACCAGTCACCAACATCACGCTCAGCCATCCGGTTCAGGCGACGACGTTCCGCCATTTGCACGGTGGTATCATCCTGAGGGCGGGCGATGTTTTCACCTTTGATGACGGCCTTAAGCAGGCGGTGGTTGATCATATCGCCATACTTACGAATAGGAGATGTCCAGGTGGCATAAGCCTCCAGACCCAGCCCAAAGTGCGGACCTGGCTCGATACTTATTTCAGCGTAAGACTGGAAGCGGCGAATTCGACTGTCGAGGAAACCAGAAGGCTGCGCATCCAGTTCGCGGCGCAGTTTGCAGAAACCTTCCAGCGTCAGGACCTCTTCGGCATCCACGTGCATACCATGGGTTTTCAACAGCGCGGCCAGAGCGTCGGCGTTAGCGGGGTCAAATCCCATATGGACGTTATAAATACCGAAGCCCAGCTTGTCGCGAAGCACGCGGGCGGCACAAATGTTCGCCGCAATCATGGATTCTTCCACGATACGGTTTGCGATGCGGCGTGGCTCTGCGACGATGTCCAGCACTTCGCCTTTTTCACCCAGAACGAAACGGTAATCCGGGCGATCTTTAAACACCAGTGCATGATTATGACGCCACTCACCACGACTCAGGCAAATACGGTGCAGCAGGCGGATTTGTTCAGCAATCGCGTCGTTTTCAGGCTGCCAGTCGCCTGCGCCTTCCAGCCAGTCGGAGACGTTGTCGTAGACCAGCTTCGCTTTCGACTCAATCGTTGCTGCGAAGAACGTGATGTTGTCTTCAATCGCGCCATCCGCGGTGATGGTCATCCGACATGCCAGAACCGGACGCTCAACGTTTGCACGCAGAGAGCACAAATCGTCAGACAGTTCACGTGGCAGCATCGGGATATTGAATCCCGGCAGATAGTTAGTAAACGCGCGAATTTTTGCCGTTTTATCCAGTTTGCTGCCTTCTGCAATCCAGGCGGTAGGATCGGCAATGGCGACTGTTAATTGCAGTTTGCCGTCGGCCAGTTCTTCAGCATACAGCGCATCGTCCATATCTTCGGTACTGGCGCTGTCGATGGTGACAAAGTTGAGGGCGGTTAAGTCCTCACGAATCAGACCTTCATCCAGCATCTCAGTTGCCACACCGTCCGGTGCTTCCTTTTCGAGATTATGGCGTGCCAGCGTGACCCACCACGGAACAAAGTGGTCATCAGCAAACGTGATAAATTGGGTTAACTCGGCATAGAAGGTGCGATCGCCTTTCAGCGGGTGGCGGCGCATTTCAGCTACGGCCCAATCACCTTCTTTAAATTCATGCTCGACGCCGCGGGCGGCACGGCAAGGGATAGCATCTTTCAGTAACGGATGATCTGGCACAATCGCCAGGCGGTCATTTTTGCCCTGAACTTTACCCACGAAGCGCGTCAGGAAGGGTTCGATCAGTTCTTCCGGCTCGGCAGATTCACGATCTTTTTCTGTATGGATAACCGCTACTATACGGTCGCCATGCATGACTTTTTTCATCTGCGGGGGCGGAATGAAATAGCTTTTTTGTGCATCGACTTCCAGGAAGCCAAAGCCTTTTTCCGTGGCTTTTACCACCCCTTCAGCACGTGGCGTCTGGGAATGCAGTTGCTGTTTAAGCTGCGCTAGCAGCGGGTTGTCCTGAAGCATAATTGTCTATTTTCGTGGCTAAAAGAGCGGCTGACAGTTTTACGCGATTCTATCAGTTGCGGCAAGCGCTCTTTCAGTAAGTGGATCGGTTAACAAGTCTCGCCCAGCGCGATTTTCAAGCGATTCAACCATCCGCACAATCCGCTCCAGGCCAGCAGGTTAATCGCTTGTTCAGAGGAGATGTCCTGATCGAACAAGGGAGTTAACAGCGCGGCGCTAAAGCGGTCAGGCGCTCGGGTTAGCCATTGTACCGCCTGCAGGGTGACGCGCTCAACCGGATGTCGTTGTTCCCAACGCTGTAATTCACGCTCATCCAGGCGAAGCAGGGCGATGACCTCGGCTAATTCATTTGCTGTGTGAGTATGTTCATTAAAGCAGGCCACGCTGCCGTTAATCCGTGACGTCATTAGCGCCGTCAGAGAAAATGCCCGCGCCGGTACAGCGCTGCGCCGGATACTGGAAATAAGCGTCGCAAGTAAATCCAAAATGACCGGTGAATGAATCAGTAATGGCGCCAGAGCTTGCAGTTCATTGGGATAACGTCTGGTCGCCGCCTCATCAAGACCAGGATGTTTTTCTATCGGGAATGGCGCAGCGTGCCAGGTTGTGTTTGTTGCATTAAATGGCGCAGCGTGAGCGAATTGCTGTATATCCAGTCCCGGAATTCGGCGTACCGGATGTCCGGACCAGGCCTGAAACAGGGCTACGATACGGGCCTGAAAACCGACGAATCCGATAATTTGATTCATCAAAATGGTATCGCTGGTGGTCAGCCCGACAGCATCCAGATGCTGGCGATCGCGTGCACCTATCACGGCAGGAGAGCTGGCAAGTTGACGCGCATATTGGGTGATTTGCGCCAGTCGATGGTTACTCTCCCGTGAGGAGTCCGGCCCAGGAAGCGGTGTTAAACGTGCGGCATAGTGATTACATAATCGCTGGACGCCATACACCTGAGCGACAGTTAAGGCTGTACTCATCCGATCATAGGCGCTGAATGTGTGCATCTGATCCTGGTTTACATGAGCCGGGAAGAGGATCTGGGCAAGTTTACGGGCAGGAGTTAACCAGGTTTGAAAAGGCAAAAGGGCGTCATCAGGTATCGCCAGATCCAGTAAAAAGCTGTCGTCGACATGAGCGGCTTCCGGCACCAGCGGCAAAACATCTTGCGGATACGTGCTGGATTGCGTCTCATGATACCAGTGGCTTTTGCCTTCAATTCGGCGTTGTTCCATGGGCGGTCCTTGGTCTAAAAAGTGGCGACCCGGACACGTCGTCATACCACTACGCCGGATCGTTTGCGCTGCAATATCCTGACGTAAGCAGAAGAGGGGATGAAAGATTGTTACGTGATAATAAATATCAGAAAAGCATATATGGCGGCGGGTAGAGAAGAGTCATGGGCGGGTTAATTCCGCCCATTGGGGACTTACGATTATTTCAGTTCCAGCTCGTTCATAGCCGCGATGCTGAAGCCACCATCGACGTGAACGACTTCACCAGAGATGCCGGCAGCGAGATCGGAGCACAGGAATGCCGCGGAGTTACCCACATCTTCAATGGTTACAGTGCGTCGAATCGGCGTAACCGCTTCACAATGCGCCAGCATTTTACGGAAATCTTTAATGCCGGAAGCGGCAAGTGTCCGGATAGGACCTGCGGAAATAGCGTTCACACGCACGCCTTCAGGACCCATCGCATTAGCCATGTAGCGAACGTTCGCTTCCAGAGAGGCTTTCGCCAGGCCCATCACATTGTAGTTAGGGATGGCGCGCTCAGCGCCTAAATAGGATAGCGTCAGCAGCGCAGAGCCTGGATTCAGCATGGAACGGCAGGCCTTTGCCATCGCTACAAAGCTGTAAGCGCTGATGTCATGAGCAATTTTGAAGCCTTCGCGGGTGACTGCATTCACGTAGTCGCCATCCAGTTGGTCAGCGGGCGCGAATCCAATTGAGTGAACGAAACCATCGAATTTCGGCCAGGCTTTGCTTAGTTCCGAAAACATTGCATCAATGCTGGCGTCTTCCGCCACATCACACTGCAGTACGATGCTGGAACCCAGTTGAGCTGCAAATTCTTCCACGCGGACTTTTAGTTTGTCGTTCTGGTATGTGAAAGCCAGTTCAGCGCCTTCGCGATGCATTGCCTGAGCGATACCCCAGGCGATAGAAAGTTTGCTGGCAAGACCCGTTACCAGAATACGCTTACCGGAAAGGAAACCCATAGTTTTAATCCTTATGGTCATTGCTTATTTTTAGCAATCAATGAGTTATGATCACAATTTCAAGCTTGCCCGAAATGGGGCTGCAATTATATCCCACTCTTTGTTCCTTGTAGAAGAGTAATCAGCCCGCAGTGACAATCACTACCCATGACATATGAGGATTATACAAGCGCGGAAGGATGGAGAAAATACAAGGCTTTAAAGGCATCTCAATGGTATTATTAACTGCTAGCTTATGTTTATAAACATAGCAAGGTAGGAACTTTCTTAAAACAAAAAATATGACCAGATTCAGTTCTTTATGATATATTGTTTTTATCGATCGATATTGATACATTGATCGATATTATTGATTGATTGTGATTAAAAGTGCATTATCATGAAGTTATGATCAATTGGAGTGGTCTTATGCACTATCATTTCATCGCGGAACCGATGAGAGACACAACTGATACGTTACTGGGAGTTGAGATGAGCGCCCGGTTTGCTTCAGATACGGTTTCTCCGTTACATCCGGTGTTCATCATTTCAGCGTGGAATAGCGAACAAAAACGTCATTTCATGCTCGAGCAAATTCGATTAATTGCCGAAAAACGTGACTGGTTTGAAAGCCACAACCTTTTCTGTACTCTGAACCTTATTGATGAAATGGCGCTACTGGCGATTGGAGACCCGATCGTCAAATCGGCATTACATGCAATGCCATTTGTTGCACTGGAACTTTCAGAACGTTTTCTGACGAATACCGTGTGTCTGAATAATCTACTGATTAATTCACTTCGCGACGGCCCAAACGCATTATGGCTGGGCGATCTGGGTTCCGGCAGCATTGGTGCCAGTCCGCTGGTGTGCGGTCGTTTTGACGTTGTGAAGCTGGATCGTGGTTTCTTCCTGGAGCAGGTTGAAAAACCAATGTTCCCGGTGCTAATGAAAAACATTCGTGAATATTGCGACCGTATTGCAGTGGAGGGCGTGGAAACAGCACGTCTTATCGACGAGGCAGGCGCTGCGGGTGTTTGGGTGATGCAGGGAACCCTTTTCCCTTCGGTTGCTTTTAGCGAGGTAGATACACTGCTCTTACCCAGCGTTTGCCACTGATTGCAAAATTGCCCTCCGCTGAAGGAGGGCTGCATCTGCTAGCGATCTTTACGCCACGCGTCAGCGGTAAGCGCTTCGCCGAAATGGCCTGCAATCAGGCGACGGGTAAGCTCATGCAGCGGCGAGGCCAGAACATCTGCTGTGCTGCCACGTTCAACCACTTCCCCCTGGTGCATGACTAATACCTGATCGCTGATATGCTTCATCATGCCAATGTGCTGGGTCACATAAATATATGAAATACCCTGTTTTTCCTGCAATTCCAGCATCAGATTGATGAGCTGCGAACGCATCGACATGTCGAGAGAGGCCAGAGCCTCGTCGGCGATAATTACTTTGGGTCGTAAAATGAGCGCTCGAGCAAGGCCCAGACGCTGTTTTTGTCCCGGGGCCAGCATATGCGGGTAATAACTCACATGGTCAGGCAGCAGACCCACCATACGCATGGTCTCGACGATCTGCTTGCGACGCTGTTCCGGCTCGAGGTCGGTGTTAAGACGTAGCGGGAAATCGAGGATCTGTGAGATACGCTGCCGCGGGTTAAGTGACGTTGACGGATCCTGGAAAATCATCCTGATACGCTGACTACGGAATGAGTAATCGCCATATTTTAACGGGTGATCGTCAATCAG
The DNA here is from genome assembly GCF_030334545.1 of Citrobacter sp. Ce129. Lineage (NCBI taxonomy): Bacteria > Pseudomonadati > Pseudomonadota > Gammaproteobacteria > Enterobacterales > Enterobacteriaceae > Citrobacter > Citrobacter sp. Ce129. The sequence continues at coordinate 601,799 of NZ_JAOWDS010000065.1, read as the reverse complement.
TACCTCACCGCTGGTGGGCTCAATCATACCGGCCAGCATCTTCGCCAGAGTAGACTTACCAGAACCATTTTCGCCTATCACGGCGAGCGTCTGACGCTCGCGCAGGGTAAAGCTCAGGGGCTTAACGGCTTCAACGGTCTGACGGCGAAATAAGCCCGTCCGGTAGCGAAAGGTTTTGCTCAGATTACGAACTTCGAGCAGGGTTTCTACCATCTCACTCTCTCTCCATATTCAGCGGGAAATGACAGGCGTAGAGATGATTCTTTGCTCCGGTCAGTCTTGGGGTTTCGATACATTCGCGCTGAGCATAAGGGCAGCGCGGCCCCAGACGACAGCCGATAGGTAATTGTTCCAGCAATGGAATTGCTCCTGGCATGGTATTCAGGCGGCTTTTGTGCGGCATTGCGCTACCAAAATCAGGAATGGCGCGAATCAACGCCTGAGTGTAAGGATGATGCGGAATCGTCACCAGGTCCTTACTGGGCGCAGTTTCCACCGTTTGCCCGCAGTACATCACGTTAACTTTGTCTGCCCACTGGCTGAGCATTTGCAGGTCATGGCTTATCAGCAAAATGGTGGTGTTGCTGTTTTGATTTAGCCGGGTCAGCAGGCGGAAAATTTGCGCCTGAGTGGTGGGTTCCATCGCGTTCGTCGGTTCGTCGGCAATCAGCAAGCGTGGCTGATTAGCCAGGGCGATAGCGATCATCACCTTCTGGCATTCGCCGTCGGTGAGTTCGTACGGGAAGCTGCGCATGGCATCTTTATGATCTTTTATCCCGACGCGGTGCAGGAGTTCAATCGCGCGGCGTTTGCGCCAGCCAATGCGCTGCCACCAGCGGCCCTTGTAGGTCCATGCCGGAATATTTTGCATTAGCTGACGTCCGATGCGCTCGGAGGGGTCGAGACACGATTGCGGTTCCTGAAAGATCATAGAAACGTTATGACCGACCAGCTTGCGTCGTTCACGAGCTGAAAGGCGCAGCAGATCGATATCATCAAAGCGCATACGGTCTGCGGTTACGCGCCAGTTATCTTTAGCAACGCCGCAAATGGCCTTGGCGATCAGGCTTTTTCCGGACCCGGACTCGCCGACCAACCCGCGGATTTCACCTTCATTGAGGGTCATGCTGACGCGGTCAACCGCCTTTACCCACTCGTCGCCGGTCCTGAATTCAATGGTCAGGTTACGGATATCCAGTAATGGCATTATTCCACCCCCGCAATAATTGCGCGGCGCACGCCATCACCCAGCAGGTTAACCAGCAGCACGCTTATCATAATCGCTGCACCTGGCAGCATCACCGTCCACGGCGCGACATAAATCAGCTCCAGCGCGTCGCCCAGCATGGCTCCCCATTCTGGTGACGGCAACTGTGCGCCAAGGTCGAGAAAACCCAGCGCGGCAATGTCCAGAATCGCCATCGACAGCGCACGGGTAATTTCGGTGATAAGCCCGGCGGTAATATTGGGCAGAACGGCGAACCACAGAATATTGAGTGTGGTTGCGCCGTCCAGACGAGCGGCAATAACGTACTCTTTTTCCAGCTCGTCATGCACCATGCTGTAGACGGAGCGTACCATGCGCGGCAGCAGCGCCAGCCAGACGGCAAACATCGCGTGGGTCAGATGCGGCCCCGCAAAGGCCACCACAATAATCGCCAGCAGTAGCGAAGGGATCGAGAGCAGAGTGTCCAGAATGTGGTTCAGCACCGCGGAGCGCAAACCGTGCGTCGCACCGGCAACCACGCCCAGCAACAGACCACACAGGGTAGCGGCGAGGGTGACGACAAACGCGCCGCCAACGGTCGGGGCCGCACCGCTGAGCAGGCGGCTTAACACGTCACGCCCCAGATCGTCAGTTCCGAGGAAAAATGAGACTTCGCCATAGCGCGACCATGACGGCGGTAAAAGCTGATAACCGAGAAACTGCTGGTCGATGCCATAAGGGGCAAACCAACCGCCAAAAACACACAGAATCGCTAATCCCGCGCAACCATACAGGCCAATCATCGCCGTCGCATCGCCGTAAAAATTACGCCATGCGGTGCGCAGCGTACCCGGTGGGCGCTTTTCGCTGTAGACGCTATCGTAAGGCATACCATTCCTTATGTTTCAGAGGGTTAGCCATAGCACCCAAAATATCAGAGATGACGTTGACGATGATAACCAGTGAGCCAATCACCATAACGCCCGCCGAAATCGCCGCGTAATCCTGCTGGCGAATCGCGTTAATCAGCCAACGGCCAAGGCCAGGCCAGCTAAAGACCATCTCGGTGATCATCGCCAGCGTCAGCATGGTGGAAAACTGTAAACCCAGGCGCGGGATCACCGGCGGGAGGGCGTTGTGCAGGACGTGACGGCGCAGAATTGTTAAGCGTGACAGACCACGCGTGGCGGCCGCTTTGATGTAGTTTTGATCAAAGACCTCGATGGTGCTGATACGCATCAGGCGAATAACTTCGGTGGTAGGGGCGACGGAAAGCGTCAACACCGGGAGCACCATGTGCCGGATTGCGCTGACCAGCATTTCATCGCGCCAGGGCGAGTCGGAGATCCACGCATCAATAATGGCAAAACCGGTAACGGGTTTTACTTCGTAGAGCAGATCAAAACGGCCCGACACGGGAAGCCAGCCGAGGGTCAGTGAGAAGAGCAATGTCAGCAACAGCGCCAGCCAAAAAACCGGAATCGAAAAACCCATTAGCGCTAATGCGCTGATGCAGCGGTCCTGCCATTTGTTCCGCGTGATGCCTGCCAACATACCAACGGGGATCCCGACCATCAGCGCAAAACCAAAGGCCAGAATGCACAGTTCCATCGTCGCCGGGAACACCTCCTTCAACTGTTCTGAAATCAATTGGCCATTAATACTGGAGACGCCGAAATCCCAGTGGATGAGGCCATTGAACCAGAATACCCAGGCGTTCCACAGTGATGCGCCCTGTAACGGCGCATGAGGTGTGAAGTAGCTCAGACTGAATCCAATAAAGGTCAGAAAGAACAGGGTGATCAGCAGCAATAAAAAACGGCGCAAGGTGAAGATAATCATGGTTTTTTCACCTCATCTTTCTTTTCCCTGGAAACCCCGGCAAAAGAGGCATTACCGAACGGACTGAGCACCAGCCCTTTGATATCGTAGCGGTAAGCCTGCAGTCGCAGTGAAGAGGCCAGCGGCAGGATTGGTAACTCTTTCGCGAGAATATTTTGCGCTTCGTCATAGGCATCAATTCGCGATGAGAGCTGCTGCGACGAGAGGGCTTTGCGCAGAACGCTGTCAAATTCCGGATTACACCAGTGGGCGAAGTTGGTTTGCGAGTTGATGGCGGCACAGCTTAGCAACGGTCGGAAAAAACTGTCAGGATCGTTACTGTCCGTCGCCCAGCCGGATAACGTCAGATCATGGTTCATATCCATTAATCGCGCCTCCTGAAATCGACCTTCTACCGGAATGATTTTCACTTTCACACCCACCTGAGCCATATCTGCCTGAATCAGCTCGGCGGTTTTCAGCGGACTTGGGTTCCAGGCCTGTGAGCTGGTGGGAACCCAAAGCTGCAAGGTCAGATTCTCCAGCCCCAGCGCTTTTAACTGTTCGCGCGATTTTGCCGGGTTGTACTCTGTAATTTTAGCTTCGTTGTCATAAGCCCACGAGGCGCGAGGCAAAATAGATGCTGCGGTTTCCGCCGTCCCGTAGTAGATGGACTGCATCAGTCGTTGGTTATTAATGGCCAGCGCCAGCGCATGCCGCACGGCAGGGTTATCCAGCGGCGGTTTATTGGTGTTGAATGCCAGATACGCGATGTTCATCCCTGGACGCAGTGTCAGACGCAGGCGTGGGTCATCACGCAAAATGCTGAGCTGGCTGGCGGCAGGCCAGGCCAGAACGTCGCACTCGCCGGTCAGGAGTTTCGATAAGCGTCCGGTGCCGCCGGAGCCAAGATCCACAACCACCTGCGGCATCAGCGGAGTACCACGCCAGAATTTTTCATGGCGCTGCAGTCGAATATATTGGCCGGCGCGATTCTCCGAAAGCTGGTACGGGCCCGTGCCAACGGGTTGTCTGTCGAGCAGTTCCTGGCGATCCTGTTTTGCAAGGTTAGCCGCATATTCCGCTGACATCACTGAAGCATAGTGCGTGGCAAGGTGCCACATAAAGGAGGCATCGGGCTGGGTTAAGCGAAATTCAACGGTGTTATTGTCCAGCTTGCGTACGCTTTGGACATTATCGGCGAACTGTAAACTGTCGAAGTAGGGGAAACTACTGCCGTTCACATTATGCCACGGATGCTGGCGATCAAAGATGCGCTCGAAGGTAAACACCACGTCGTCCGCATTCAGTTTACGGGTGGGGGTAAACCAGGCAGTCTTCTGAAACTGGACGTCACGACGCAGGTGGAAGCGGTAGGTTGCGCCGTTATCCAGCACCTCCCAGCTTTCGGCCAGCTCAGGCACCAGTCGATAGGTGTACGGGTCGACATCAAGCAGTCGGTCATACAATTGGGCCGCCAGCGTGTCGACGATGAGGCCGCTGCTCGCTTTTTGCGGATTGAACGTATTGACCTGCCCGCTGACGCAATAGACAAAGCCGCTGTCACGAATATCAGCGTGCGAAGCCTGTTCAGGCGCGGCAGCAGCCTGACCACTCAGAAATCCAGCCATCACGATCAGAGATGATAAAACCAGGCGCATAATTTTAAAGGATTATAAATAAAGAGGCTATCTTACTAATACTTAATGACATTTGCCATTACCGTTTGTGTTTGGGGGCAGCAAGGGTGATAACCGCGAATTCAACATCGCGACATGTTCAACATTCATACCCGCTATCCACTTTGAATCTACTCTGTTAACTATCTTAGCATTTTCATGACCCATCTGACTCGCTTAAACGCGTGATTCGCTGGCAGACAGAAAAACGTGAGGGAAAAGAGGGGAGGAAATGACCATGACGGGCAGAAGTGAGCATTAGCAAAATCGTAGGAATAAAGAAAATCGACCGGGAAGAGTGGCTTCCTTCCCGGTTATTGCGTTACTTCTGTATCTTATTTACGCGAACCACTGGTGGTTGCATTTTCGCATCGAGGCTACCGTTAATACTGATCATGTGATCGGGTTTAACCGTTCGGCCATCGAAAACCGCGTGTGGAATTAAAGTCTGGATACTGCCGGTTTTATCACGAAAGATAAATTTGTCTCCGCCTTGATCCTCGATGAGATTACCTCGTAGAGAAATGGTCGCACCGTCATGCATCGTTTTGGCCTGTTCGACAGTCATGATTCTTGCATCTTCGGTCCCACGATAACCTTCATCCAGAGCGTGGGCTGGCGGTGGAGCTGTATCATTTTTCAACCCGCCGTTATCATCAGCAAGCGCTGGCGACAATAAAAAACAACATAATAATGGCGTTATGGATAATTTCATACGTTCTCCCTTTTGCCTGGGTTGAGATGTTAAGTGTGGTTGCCATTTATTAATACTGCGAACTGGAAAAGTCTCAAATGACATTGTTTAAATTAAATCTAACGTTGGTGGGGATATAAGCGTAGCGGTAGGGGGAAGTAGGGGGGTAATATTCCGAGAAAATTAAGTACAGCTGTGTAATATCGGTCATGCCATTCATTTTGGTCTACGCTTATTAGTCTTTGTGATAAATAAAGAGAGGTAATTGCATGGCTGGCTTAAACAAGGAAAAAAAGACCATCAATAAAACCAATTCTGCGCGTTTTCCGGCGCCGCCTTTTCAACAGCAGCAGCAGCCCTTTCCAGGGCTGGCGGGGAAAATGCAACCGCGTCCCGACCATGGAGAAGACAGCTATCAGGGAAGCGGTCGCCTGAATGGGCGCAAGGTATTAATTACCGGTGGGGATTCAGGGATTGGTCGTGCTGTTGCTATTGCCTATGCTCGTGAAGGCGCTGATGTTGCGATCAACTATTTACCTGAAGAAGAAGACGATGCGTGTGAAGTGGTCGACCTGATAAATAAAGCAGGCAGAAATGTTTTGGCCATCCCCGGAGATATTCGTGATGAGGCTTTTTGCGGTCATCTGGTAACACAGGCGGTTAAAGGACTGGGAGGGTTGGATATCCTCGTCAATAATGCGGGTCGTCAGCAATTTTGTGAGTCAATTGAGGAACTCACCACAGAAGATTTCGACGCAACATTTAAGACCAATGTCTACGCTATGTTTTGGATCACCAAAGCGGCCATCCCCCATCTTTCACCAGACAGCGTGATAATTAATACCTCCTCGGTACAGGCTTATGAGCCAAGTGAAATCTTGCTTGATTATGCTCAGACTAAAGCAGCTATCGTGGCATTTACTAAATCGCTGGCGAAACAGCTGGCCCCGAAAGGGATACGTGTTAATGCCGTCGCGCCGGGTCCATACTGGACGGTGCTGCAGTGTTGTGGCGGTCAACCGCAGGAAAAGGTGGAGAAATTTGGGGCAAATGCGCCGCTGGGACGTCCTGGACAACCGGTGGAAATCGCGCCGCTTTATGTCACCCTGGCCGCTCAGGAGAACAGCTATACGTCTGGTCAGGTCTGGTGTTCTGATGGGGGGACCGGAACCCTCTAACGTTTATGCTCTGTACGTCGAAAGTGACTTTTAAGGCAAGGACGGACACTATTGTATAAGGGCGGGAGCGGTACTTACCGCTCCAAGAATGTTAACCAATCACCGCGATGCCAAGCCGCTCCATCAGCAACGCTGCCTGATAGCTATCCAATTTGACGCCTTGTAAATCTACACCCCGAATATCTAAATCACCCAGTTCTGAATTGGTCAAATCACAGTGCGTGAAGTTTGCGGCCCGCCAGTCGAACGCTGAAAATTCACCGCCCGAGAGATCTGATCCACTGAACGTTGCACCCGCTACCTGAGTTCCCATCCAGCGATTTTCCCACAGCTCGCACTTTTCCAGGACAACCTTCGAAAAGTTGGCGTAGCTTAGATTGGTATTCGTGATGTATGCGCTGCAAAACCAGGTCCGCGTGGTGATCATGTTCATAAAACTCGCGCCGCGAAAATCTGAACCCTGCGCGCGGCAGTGGCGAATTTCAATTCCCAGAGCACTGACGTTGCGAAAATCCGCCATGGATAAATCGCAACTTTTAAAAATGGCATCTTTCAGCATTGCGCGACTAAAATTACACCCTTTCTGGCTTTCGCGATCATAAAACTGACAGCCGATAAATTCAGTGCCGCTAAGATCGGCCCCTGAAAAATCACAGTTAAAAAAAGTACTGTTTTCAACTTTTTCCCCGGTGAAGCGGTTTCTGTCAATTTTTTCGCTAACTAGTGCCAGACTCATAATGATATGCCTGTTTTTTTATACAGTGGTTTCATCATGGTAATCTGTTTTAACGCTATGCGTCAAATCTTCCAGTATAACGTCGGCGAAAGTGTCCTAAATCTGGTGTTTCTTCAGCAAGGCACGAAGCTGATGGTAAGTCAGACCCAGTAGTTCAGCGGCCTTTTTCTGATTAAATTTCGCTTGCTGCAAGCTGGTTTGTAAAAAGTCTTTCTCTTGTTGCTGCTGGAATTCACGCAAATCCAGCGGTAATGCTGCAGATGCCAGCGTTGTTTCCTCAACCTGCGGCTGCGCAACGTGGCGACGGAAGGGGTCGATGATTATCTCATCCAGCGGGTAATCGCTGGTACCGTGCCGGTATACGGAACGCTCCACGACGTTTTTTAGTTCACGAATATTGCCCGGCCAACGGTAGTGGAGGAGGGTCTCCCTGGCCTCGGCGGTAAAACCCGGGAACAGCGGTAACCCGATCTCGCGACACATCTGAATGGCAAAGTGTTCGGCCATTAACATGATGTCACTTTGACGCTCGCGTAACGGGGGAAGTTGCACTACGTCAAAGGCCAGACGATCCAGCAGGTCTGCGCGGAAAGTGCCTTCGTTGACCATACGTGGCAGGTCGGCATTAGTCGCACAAACCAGGCGTACGTTAACCTGCAATGGCTGGCTGCCGCCAACGCGCTCCAGCTCGCCATACTCAATGACGCGCAACAGTTTTTCCTGCACCAGCATGGGGGCAGTCGCCAGCTCGTCAAGAAACAGCGTGCCGCCATCGGCGCGTTCGAAACGTCCAGGGTGGCGTTTTTGCGCGCCGGTAAAGGCACCCGCTTCGTGACCAAACAGTTCGGAATCGAGTAAGTTCTCGTTGAGCGCCGCGCAGTTAAGTGAAATAAACGGGCCTTGCCAACGCGTAGAGAGGTAGTGCAAGCGGTTGGCAATAAGCTCTTTCCCTGTACCTCGCTCACCGATAACCAGCACAGGTTTATCCAGTGGCGCCAGATGAGAAACCTGCTCCAGCACTTCAATAAAGCTGTTTGCTTCACCCAGAAGATTATCTTTGTATTCTGCCATGATGAAATTCACCATTTGTTAGTGTTATTCACCAATTTACCCTAATTATCTCGACAGGTAAAATTAGATATAATTATTAAAATCAATGAGATAAAAAGTTGGCACGCCAAGTGCATTACGAAATCAGCAGGGCATAGCCCGATATCAGAACAGTAAGTGAGGATTACATTATGGGTATTTTTTCTCGTTTTGCCGACATCGTGAACGCCAACATTAATGCGTTGCTGGAAAAGGCTGAAGATCCGCAGAAGCTGGTGCGGTTAATGATCCAGGAAATGGAAGATACGCTGGTTGAGGTGCGCTCAAATTCCGCACGCGCTCTGGCAGAAAAGAAACAATTATCTCGCCGTATTGAACAGGCCAGCGCGCAACAGGCAGAGTGGCAAGAAAAAGCCGAGCTGGCGCTGCGTAAAGAGAAAGAAGATTTGGCGCGTTCTGCGTTAATCGAAAAACAGAAACTGACTGACCTGATTGCTTCTCTGGAGCATGAGGTGACGCTGGTTGACGATACGCTGGCGCGTATGAAAAAAGAGATTGGTGAGCTGGAAAATAAACTCAGTGAAACCCGGGCTCGTCAGCAGGCGCTGATGCTGCGTCATCAGGCAGCGAGTTCTTCGCGTGATGTTCGTCGTCAACTGGACAGCGGTAAACTGGATGAAGCGATGGCGCGCTTTGAATCTTTCGAGCGTCGTATCGATCATATGGAAGCTGAGGCTGAAAGCCATAACTTCGGTAAACAAAAGTCTCTGGATCAGCAATTTGCTGACCTGAAAGCAGATGATGAAATCAGCGAGCAGCTGGCGCAACTTAAAGCCAAAATGCAGCAAGACAAGCAATAATAACATCTGGCGGCGCCCGAACGCGCCGCCGCTCATCACCTGTAAGGAGTACTCATGAGCGCGCTATTTCTGGCTATCCCGTTAACCATCTTTGTGTTGTTCGTTTTACCGATTTGGCTCTGGCTGCATTACAGCAACCGTTCCAGTCGTGGCGAACTGTCGCAAAGTGAACAGCAACGTCTGGTCGAACTCAACGATGACGCACAGCGGATGCGCGAGCGCATTCAGGCGCTGGAAGACATCCTTGATGCTGAACATCCAAACTGGAGGGACCGCTAATGGGAGGCGTTAACCTGAACAAAAAACTGTGGCGTATTCCGCAGCAGGGCATGGTGAAGGGGGTTTGCGCAGGTATTGCGCATTATCTCGATGTACCTGTGAAGCTGGTACGGATCCTGGTGGTGTTGTCAGTCTTTTTTGGCCTGGCCTTTTTCACCTTCGTCGCCTACATCGTGCTGACGTTTGTGTTAGACCCGATGCCGGACAATGTGGTCTGTGGCGAGCAACAGCCATCTAGCGGCGAGCTGTTGGATGCCGTCGATCGCGAGCTGGCAGCAAGTGAAAAGCGTTTGCGTGAAATGGAACGTTATGTGACGTCTGATACTTTTTCATTACGTAGTCGTTTCCGCCAATTGTGAGGTTAGACATGAACAATCGCTGGCAACGTGCCGGGCAAAGGGTTAAGCCGGGCTTTAAAATAGCAGGTAAGCTGGTGCTTTTGACGGCGCTTCGCTACGGCCCGGCAGGGGTAGCAGGGTGGGCGGTGAAATCCGTCGCCCGACGCCCGCTAAAAATGCTGCTGGCGTTGGTTCTGGAGCCGGTGTTGAGTCGGGCTGCAGCAAAATTGTCGAAACGCTATTCTGGTAATCAAACCTGATATCTGAATCAGCAAAAGCAAGCAACAATTAATCAACATTCCCTCAGTTAATTTGCGGCAGCTCACAAATACGATTTTTTGGCTGCCAAAATTCTTTTTTTACCCCCCTCCAGACCACCTCAGCTGATTGACAGCCTATTTTACGCAGAGTAGTCTCTTGATTCATGGGACCGCTACCACGAGAATTGAAGGTGAACCAAAAAATCCAAAAATGTCTGACAGAAGTTTATGGTGATACATTTACTTCATGCCACTATGAAGCGCTGCTTGCACGTTTAGAGAAGTCACAGGGATTAATTAAAAAGATCCGTAAAGCGCATTGGGATGAGGGCGATGTCGTTCTTATTACCTACGCCGATCAATTCCACGGGGCTGGTAAAAAACCGCTGCCTACATTTAATCAATTTTATAATGAATGGCTTAAGACGACATTTTCTCATGTGCATCTGCTGCCGTTTTATCCGTGGTCATCGGATGATGGGTTTTCCGTGATTAATTACCATCAGGTTGCCGAAGAAACGGGTGACTGGAATGATATTAAGGAATTAGGTGAATCCAGTCGACTGATGTTTGATTTTGTTTGTAACCATATGTCAGCTAAAAGCGAGTGGTTTAATAATTATTTACAACAGCTTGACGGTTATGAAAATTTCTTTATTGCAATGGATCCTGATACGGACCTGAGCAACGTCACACGTCCACGCGCATTACCGTTACTGACGCCGTTTACGCTAAAAGATAACACCGTACGCCATTTATGGACGACGTTCAGCGACGACCAGGTCGATCTCAATTATGCCAACCCGGTAGTACTACTGGCGATGGTCGATGTGCTATTGAGCTATCTTGAGCAGGGCGCAGATTATGTCCGCCTGGATGCAGTTGGCTTTATGTGGAAAGAGCCAGGAACGAGCTGTATTCATCTGGAAAAAACGCATCAGCTTATCAAACTATTCCGCGCTATTGCTGACTGTGCGGCGCCTGGCACAGCGATTATTACCGAAACGAACGTCCCACATAAGGATAACGTGTCTTACTATGGTAATGGCCGTGATGAAGCGCATATGGTGTACCAGTTCTCGCTGCCGCCGCTGGTGCTGCATGCGGTACAACGCCAGGACACGTCGACATTGTGCCAGTGGGCGCAATCACTGGAACTGCCGTCTGGCGAGACCACCTGGTTTAATTTTCTCGCATCGCATGACGGTATTGGTCTCAATCCATTGCGCGGTTTGTTGCCTGAAGACGAGATCATGCGTCTGGTGACAGAATTACAACAGGAAGGCGCGCTGGTTAACTGGAAAAATAATCCTGATGGTACTCGCAGTCCGTATGAAATTAACGTGACATATATGGATGCGCTAACGCCAGGAAATTGTAGCGATGCTGAGCGGTTTTCTCGCTTTATTCTCGCACATGCCATTTTGCTGAGTTTTCCTGGTGTGCCGGCGGTTTACATTCAAAGCATCCTTGGATCACGCAATGACTATAAAGGTGTTGAGACGTTAGGTTATAACCGTGCGATCAACCGCAAAAAATATCAGATAAGACAAATAGAAACGGAGCTGGCAGATGAAACCAGTTTGCGTAACGCTATTTATCATGAGTTATCCCGACTCATTGTAATACGTCGTAATAATAAAGCATTCCACCCTGATAGTAATTTTCAAATTTGCAATGTTACACCAGCTGTCATGCAAATTAAACGTACGGCGGAAACAGGCGAGGAAATTATTGGGCTATTTAATGTCAGCGGTCATACGCAAACCATTTGCATTGATATTGAAAATGGATTTGATTTGATTAGCGGTGAAACTATTTCAGGTAAAGAATTAACGTTGTACGCCTGGCAGGTCATGTGGGTTAAGTAATAAAAAGGAACATTTCATGCTTAAAGCTAAAATTGTGCTGATTTCAGCACTGGTTTCCTGCGCCCTGGTTTCTGGGTGTAAGGATGATAAAAAATCCTCTGTCGCGATTGAATTTATGCACTCTTCTGTCGAGCAGGAGCGGCAAGCAGTTATTGCAAAACTGATTGAGCGTTTTGAAAAAGAAAATCCGGGCATCAGCGTCAAACAGGTTCCTGTGGAAGAAGATGCTTACAACACCAAGGTCATTACCCTGGCGCGCAGCGGTTCACTGCCTGAAGTCATTGAAACCAGCCATGACTACGCGAAAGTTATGGATAAAGAATCCCTTATCGATCGTAAAGCGGTGGCGCAGGTCATCAACGGCGTCGGTGAAGGGACTTTTTATGATGGCGTCCTGCGTATTGTGCGCACTGAAGATGGTAGTGCATGGACCGGGGTTCCGGTCAGCGCCTGGATTGGTGGGATCTGGTATCGCAAAGATGTGCTGGCAAAAGCTGGACTGGAAGAACCAAAAGACTGGCAGCAATTGCTGAACGTGGCCCAGAAGCTCAACAATCCTGGCAGTAAGAAATACGGTATTGCGCTGCCCACGGCAGAAAGCGTTTTGACCGAACAGTCATTCTCTCAGTTCGCGCTCTCTAACCAGGCCAACGTTTTTGATGCGCAGGGAAAGATTACGCTCGACACCCCTGAGATGGCGCAGGCGCTGCAGTATTACCGCCAACTTGCCATGAACACCATGCCGGGCTCTAACGACATCATGGAAGTCAAAGACGCTTTCATGAACGGCACGGCGCCAATGGCGATTTATTCCACCTATATCCTCCCGGCGGTGATCAAAGAGGGCGATCCTAAAAATGTTGGCTTTATGGTACCGACGGAAAAAAATTCCGCGGTTTACGGCATGCTGACGTCGCTAACCATTACTGCTGGTCAAAAAACCGAAGAGACAGAAGCCGCAGAGAAATTTGTCACCTTCATGGAGCAGGCCGACAACATTGCGGATTGGGTCATGATGTCGCCAGGGGCTGCGCTGCCGGTCAACAAAGCGGTGGTGAATACGCCGACGTGGAAAGATAACGCCGTTATCAAAGCGCTGGGTGAATTACCCGATCAACTGATTGCCGAACTGCCGAATATTCAGGTCTTTGGCGCTGTAGGTGATAAGAACTTTACCCGCATGGGCGACGTAACCGGATCGGGTGTTGTGAGTACCATGGTGCACAACGTCACGGTAGGGAAAGCTGACCTTTCATCGACTATCAAGGCCAGCCAGACAAAACTGGATGACCTCGTTGAACAGCGCTAATGGGGAAATGGAAAGCCGTGATGAATAAGTTCTTTTCAGGTCGATCTGATATGCCATTTGCCATGCTCCTGCTGGCGCCCAGCTTACTGTTATTGGGCGGTTTAGTGGCGTGGCCGATGATATCTAATATCGAAATCAGCTTTATGCGTCTGCCGCTTAATCCGCAAATTGAGTCTACGTTTGTCGGGCTGAGCAACTATATCCGAATCTTATCCGATCCTGGATTCTGGCATTCGCTATGGATGACGGTCTGGTATACCGCGCTGGTTGTGGCAGGGAGCACGGTACTGGGGCTGGGAGTGGCAATGTTTTTTAACCGTGAGTTTCGTCTGCGGAAAACGGCGCGCTCACTGGTCATCCTCTCTTACGTAACGCCATCAATTTCGCTGGTGTTTGCCTGGAAATACATGTTCAACAACGGCTACGGCATTGTGAACTACCTTGGCGTGGATCTGTTGCATCTCTACGATCAGGCGCCGCTGTGGTTCGACAATCCCGGCAGCAGCTTCGCGCTGGTCGTGCTGTTCGCCATCTGGCGCTATTTCCCATACGCCTTTATCTCGTTTCTGGCGATTTTACAGACTATTGATAAATCGTTGTATGAGGCGGCAGAAATGGACGGCGCGAATGCCTGGCAACGGTTTCGTATCGTCACGCTGCCGGCGATTATGCCCGTGCTGGCGACCGTGGTCACGCTACGTACGATCTGGATGTTCTACATGTTCGCCGGTGTTTATCTATTGACCACTAAAGTCGATATTCTCGGGGTCTATCTCTATAAAACGGCGTTTGCATTTAATGACTTAGGCAAAGCGGCCGCGATCTCTGTCGTCCTCTTCGTCATCATTTTCGCTGTAATCCTGCTGACCAGAAAACGGGTGAACCTCAATGGCAACAAATAAGCGCACGCTTGGCCGCATTGGCTTTTACTGTGGATTAATTGTCTTTCTGGGCATCACGCTATTTCCATTTTTTGTGATGCTGATGACCTCATTCAAAAGCGCAAAAGAGGCGATCTCGCTGCATCCGACGCTGTTACCGCAGCAATGGACGCTGGAACATTACATCGACATCTTCAACCCGATGATTTTCCCGTTTGTTGACTACTTCCGTAATAGCCTGGTGGTATCGGTCACGTCATCGGTGGTGGCGGTATTTCTGGGCGTGCTCGGGGCATATGCGCTTTCCCGCCTGCGTTTTAAGGGACGAATGACCATCAATGCCAGCTTTTATACGGTGTACATGTTTTCAGGGATCCTGCTGGTGGTACCGCTTTTCAAAATCATCACGGCGCTCGGTATTTATGACACCGAAATGGCGTTGATTATCACCATGGTCACCCAGACGCTGCCGACCGCGGTGTTCATGCTGAAAAGCTACTTCGACACTATTCCGGATGAGATAGAAGAAGCCGCGATGATGGATGGGTTGAATCGTCTGCAGATCATCTTTCGCATTACCGTTCCGTTGGCGATGTCTGGTCTGGTTTCGGTCTTTGTGTACTGCTTTATGGTGGCGTGGAATGACTATCTGTTTGCCTCGATTTTCCTTTCCAGCGCCAGCAATTTTACCTTACCGGTCGGTCTGAACGCGCTGTTCAGTACGCCTGACTACATCTGGGGACGCATGATGGCTGCATCGTTAGTCACTGCATTGCCGGTTGTCATTATGTATGCGCTTTCCGAACGTTTTATTAAAAGTGGTTTGACCGCAGGCGGCGTGAAAGGCTAAGCGGCCAGTTTAATTAAGGAGTTGTAAATGAAGAAGTTAGTTGCCACAGAACCGCGCGTTGCGGCGTTGGTGGAATATGAAGACAGAGCGGTATCCGCCAATGAAGTTAAAGTACGCGTTCGCTTTGGTGCGCCGAAACATGGCACGGAAGTCGTCGATTTTCGCGCGGCCAGCCCGTTTATTGACGAAGATTTTAACGGCGAATGGCAAATGTTCATGCCGCGTCCGGAAGGGGCGCCGCGCGGGATTGAATTCGGCAAATTCCAGCTTGGCAACATGGTGGTAGGCGATATTGTTGAGTGTGGCAGCGATGTGACCGAATACGCCGTTGGCGATTCAGTTTGCGGCTACGGTCCTCTGGCTGAAACGGTTATTTTTAATGCGGTGAACAACTATAAATTACGCAAAATGCCGGAAGGCAGTTCGTGGAAAAATGCCGTTTGCTATGACCCGGCACAATTTGCCATGAGCGGTGTGCGCGACGCCAATGTGCGTGTCGGCGACTTCGTAGTCATCGTGGGTTTAGGTGCGATTGGTCAGATTGCCGTCCAGTTAGCTAAGAAAGCGGGAGCCTCGGTGGTTATTGGCGTGGATCCGATTGCTCATCGCTGCGATATCGCACGTCGCCACGGCGCGGATTTCTGTCTGAATCCTCTGGGCACCGATGTGGGAATGGAAATTAAGAAGCTGACCGGCAAGCAGGGCGCGGATGTGATCATCGAAACCAGCGGCTATGCGGATGCGTTGCAATCGGCGCTACGTGGTCTGGCCTATGGTGGAACCATCTCCTATGTCGCTTTCGCGAAACCTTTTGCCGAAGGGTTCAACCTTGGGCGTGAAGCGCACTTCAACAACGCCAAAATTGTCTTCTCCCGCGCCTGCAGTGAACCAAATCCAGATTATCCGCGCTGGAGCCGCAAGCGTATTGAGGAGACCTGCTGGGAGCTGTTGATGAACGGTTATCTGAACTGTGAAGAACTTATTGACCCGGTAGTAACTTTTGCCAGCAGCCCGGAAAGCTATATGCAGTATGTGGACCGACATCCGGAAAAGAGCATCAAAATGGGCGTGACGTTTTAATTAAGGAATGCAGAAAATGAAAATCGGAACACAGAACCAGGCTTTTTTCCCGGAAAACATTCTTGAAAAATTCCGTTATATCAAAGAAATGGGGTTTGATGGTTTTGAAATTGACGGCAAATTGCTGATCAATAATCTTGCAGAAGTAAAAGCGGCAATCAAAGAAACGGGGCTGCCCGTCACGACCGCCTGCGGCGGATATGACGGCTGGATCGGTGATTTTATCGAAGAGCGTCGTTTGAACGGTTTACAGCAGATTACCCGCATTCTCGAAGCGCTGGCCGAAGTCGGTGGGCAAGGCATCATTGTACCCGCGGCATGGGGCATGTTTACCTTCCGCTTACCGCCGATGACGTCCCCGCGTAGCCTGGAAGGCGATCGTAAGGCCGTCAGTGATTCATTGATCTATCTTGATAAAGTTGCCGAGCGTACGGGGACGGTGGTGTATCTGGAGCCGCTCAATCGCTATCAGGATCATATGATCAACACCCTGGCGGATGCCCGTCGCTATATCGTGGAAAACAACCTGAAGCATGTGCAAATCATTGGTGATTTTTACCATATGAATATCGAAGAAGACGATATGGCACAGGCGCTGCACGACAACCGCGATCTGCTGGGTCACGTCCATATTGCGGATAATCATCGTTATCAGCCGGGGAGCGGTACGCTGGATTTCGCTGCGCTGTTTGACCAGTTGCGTGAAGATAATTATCAGGGTTACGTCGTGTACGAAGGGCGCGTACGGGCAGAGAATCTGCCGGAAGCGTACCGTCAGTCACTGGCCTGGCTGCGTACCTGCTAAGAGGATTTCCGTGAAAAGTGCACTGACAAGCTCCCCGCTACGCGTCGCCATTATCGGCGCCGGGCAGGTGGCGGATAAAGTTCATGCTTCGTACTACTGCACCCGTAACGATCTGGAACTGGTGGCTGTCTGCGACAGCCGCCTGTCACAGGCGCGGCTGTTTGCAGAAAAATACGGTAATCCGCAGGTTTGGGACGATCCTCAAACGATGTTACGTGAGGCTAAGCCAGATATCGTCAGTATTTGCTCGCCCAATCGTTTTCATTATGAACACACCATGTTGGCATTGAACGCTGGGTGCCATGTGATGTGCGAGAAACCTCCGGCGATGACGCCAGACGAGGCGCTGGAAATGTGTCAAACGGCGCGTCGGATGGGAAAAGTACTGGCTTATGATTTTCATCATCGTTTCGCACTGGATACGCAACTGCTTCGTGAGCAGGTTATGGCCGGTGTGCTGGGTGAAATTTATGTCACCAATGTCCGTGCTTTGCGCCGCTGCGGCGTGCCCGGCTGGGGGGTGTTTACCAACAAAGAACTGCAGGGCGGCGGGCCGTTAATTGATCTTGGTATTCATATGCTGGATGCCGCCATGTATGTGTTGGGGTTCCCGGCGGTAAAGCGCGTTAACGCGCACAGCTATCAACGCATTGGCACGCGTAAAAACAGCGGCCAGTTTGGGAAATGGGATCCCGCGACGTATACCGTGGAGGATTCCCTGTTCGGCACGATTGAATTTCATAACGGCGGTATCCTGCGCCTGGAAACCTCTTTCGCGCTGAATATCCCGGAACAATCGATTATGAACGTTAATTTCTGCGGCGATTTGGCGGGGGCAACGTTATTCCCGGCCCAGGTCTACACCGACCGCGATGGTGCGCTTGACGTGCTGCTTGCGCGCGAAATGGCTGATGACAACCGTCATTATCGCAGCATGGACGCTTTCGTGAATCATGTCCAGGGTGAGCCTGTCACTATTGCTGACGCAGAACAAGGCGTCGTTATTCAACAATTGGTTGCCGCACTGTATCAATCGGCTGAAACAGGGACCTACGTAGACTTATGACGAAGCCAGTAATGCTAACTGAACCGGCTTTTTGCCCACACAGCCTGAATAAATATGCGTCCCTCATGACGACCGGCAACGGTTATATGGGCATTCGCGCCAGCCACGAGGAAGCCTACACCTTACAAACTCGCGGCATGTACCTTGCAGGACTGTATCACCGGGCAGGGAAAGGCGAAATTAATGAACTGGTTAATCTGCCTGATGTGGTGGGCGTCGAGATTTCACTCAATGGTGAGATTTTCACACTCAGCAGCGGTGTGATTGAAAGCTGGCATCGTGAACTGGATATTGCCAGCGGAGAATTACGCCGTACGCTTACCTGGCGTGCGTCTGACGGGGCGCGTTTTGCCATTGAGAGCAGGCGATTTGTCTCGGCACATAAACTGCCGCTGTTTGCTATGGAAGTTGTCGTAACGCCACTGGATGCCGATGCCAACATTGGTATCTCGACCGGTATTGATGCCACGATCACTAATCATGGTCGCCAGCATCTGGACGAAACGCAGGTCCGGGTCTTTGGTCAGCATCTTATGCAAGGGATTTACACCACCCAGGACAATCGTAATGACATCGCTATCACGACATATTGTGATGTAGATGGCGCGGCGCAGCGTTGTTTCACCGCGAAAGAGCGCCGGTTGTTACAACACAACAGCGTACATGCGCAAGCCGGGCAGCGCGTCACGCTGACGAAAATGAGCTGGGTAGACTGGGCGAGCGAACGTAACCTGTCGCTGGAGACCTGGGGACGCCAGTCACTGCGTAACCTGGAAGCATGCGCGCAACAAGGATATGACGCACTGCTGGCTGAGTCGAGCGCCAACTGGCATGCCTGGTGGCAAACTCGTCGCGTTCAGGTTACCAGCACGGATATCAGCGATCAGCGGGCGCTGGACTATGCACTCTATCATCTGCGTGTGATGACCCCAGACCACGATGAGCGCAGCAGTATTGCGGCCAAAGGTCTGACGGGCGAAGGGTATAAAGGGCACATCTTCTGGGATACTGAAGTCTTTTTGTTACCGTTTCACCTGTTTACCGAACCGAAAACCGCGAGAAGTCTACTGCGTTATCGCTGGCATAATTTGCCGGGCGCGCGTGAGAAAGCCCGCCGTAACGGTTGGCAGGGCGCGCTTTTCCCGTGGGAAAGCGCTCGCAGCGGTGATGAGGAAACGCCTGAATTCGCGGCGATCAACATCCGTACCGGGCTGCGGCAAAAAGTGGCCTCCGCACAGGCTGAACATCACCTCGTGGCGGATGTTGCCTGGGCGGTAATCAATTACTGGCATGCCACCGGGGATATGAACTTTATGTCCCGTGAAGGTATAACGCTGCTGCTGGAAACGGCAAAGTTCTGGATAAGCAGAGCGATCATGGTCAACGGTCGTTTAGAGATCCACGATGTGATTGGCCCGGATGAATACACTGAGCACGTGAACAACAATGCGTTCACCAACTACATGGCCTGGTACAACGTAGAGCAGGCGCTGTGTTTTGCCCGTCGGTTGGGCTGCGGCGATGACACGTTTATTCATCGCGCAGAGCATTTTTTACAGCATCTCTGGCGACCGGAAGTTCAGCCCGATGGCGTGCTTCCTCAGGATGATACCTTCCTGAACAAACCGGTTATCGACCTGTCGCAGTACAAAGCCAAAGCGGGCAAGCAGACCGTTTTGCTCGATTACTCCCGTGCAGAAGTCAATGAGATGCAAATTCTTAAACAGGCCGATGTAGTGATGCTGACCTACATGTTGCCGGAGCAGTTTAGCCCGCAAACCTGTCTGGCTAACCTGCGTTTTTACGAGCCGCGCACAATACACGACTCGTCTTTGAGTAAGGCGATCCATGGGATTGTGGCTGCACGTTGCGGTGATTCGGCTCAGGGGTATCGGTTCTGGCGCGAAGGATCGCTTATCGATCTTGGGGATGATCCACATAGTTGTGATGACGGAATTCATGCCGCGGCGACGGGGGCCATCTGGCTGGGCGCAATTCAGGGATTTGCTGGTGTGAACGTTCGCCATGGAGAGTTACATCTTGCGCCTGCATTACCTGCTCACTGGCAAATGCTGTCTTTTCCGCTGCGCTGGCAGGGTTCCGCTATGCAGATAACTATCAACGCTGCCGAAATCCGTATTCGCAGTGCTGAGCAAATTTTCCTTTGGGTCAATGGCGAAAAAATCTCCGTGCAGGGGGAGGCCGTAATCAGTAATGACGCCATTATTTCGCCCAGCTATGGGACCGCTACCACAAAAAGGGGCGATGAATGATACTCAAACCACAGGCCATCATTTTTGATTTAGATGGCGTGATTACCGACACTGCGCATCTGCATTTTCTCGCCTGGCGGCAGGTAGCCGCTGAAATCGGGGTTGCGATTGACGAAGCATTTAATGACAGCCTGAAAGGGATTAGTCGCAGCGAATCGCTACAGCGTATTTTGCGCCATGGTGGGAAGGCGGGGGCGTTTTCTGCTGAGGCCTGCGTACAATTGGCCGAGAGAAAAAACAGACTGTATGTCCATTCTTTGCGCCAGTTGACGGTGAACTCGGTATTGCCGGGAATACGTGAGCTGCTGATGACGCTGCGGGAAGAGCGAATTCCAGTAGGGCTGGCCTCTGTGTCCCTCAATGCCCCAGCGATTTTACAAGCGCTTGATCTTAGCTCTTATTTTGATTTCTGTGCAGATGCGGCGCTGATTTCCCGCTCGAAACCAGATCCCGAAATATTCCTGGCCGCGTGTTCGGGCCTTGGCGTTGACCCGCAGCAGTGTATTGGCATAGAAGATGCACAAGCGGGAATTGATGCAATCAACGCCTGCGGCATGCTTTCTGTCGGCATCGGTACAGGGCTGAATGGGGCAGGCTTGCAGCTTCCTGCAACCGAATTTCTGACGTGGCCGTGCTTATCGGCTTTCTGGCAACACGACAAGTAAAGGATTCAACATGGCACAGCTTTCGTTGCAACACATTCAAAAAATTTACGACAACCAGGTACACGTCGTTAAAGACTTCAATCTGGAAATCGAAGACAAAGAGTTTATTGTTTTTGTTGGACCTTCCGGCTGCGGGAAGTCTACTACGTTGCGCATGATCGCCGGTCTGGAGGAGATCAGTGGCGGAGATCTGCTGATTGACGGTAAACGGATGAACGATGTGCCGGCGAAATCGCGCAACATTGCGATGGTTTTTCAGAACTACGCGTTGTACCCGCACATGACAGTCTATGACAACATGGCGTTTGGCCTGAAAATGCAGAAAATTGCCCCTGCCGTGATTGAAGAGCGTGTCAACTGGGCGGCGCAAATCCTTGGCCTGCGCGATTATCTGCAGCGTAAACCTGCGCGTTATCCGGTGGACAGCGTCAACGTGTGGCGCTGGGGCGTGCGATTGTTCGTGAGGCAGGGGTCTTCCTGATGGATGAACCCTTATCGAATCTCGATGCCAAACTTCGCGTACAGATGCGGGCAGAAATCAGCAAACTGCATCAGAAACTCAATACCACCATGATATATGTTACCCACGATCAAACCGAAGCCATGACGATGGCGACGCGTATTGTGATTATGAAGGATGGCATTGTTCAGCAAGTTGGTGCACCGAAAACGGTTTATAACCACCCGGCAAATATGTTTGTCGCCGGATTTATTGGCTCACCGGCTATGAACTTTATTCGTGGCGCGATTGACGGTGATAAGTTTGTCACAGAAACACTGAAATTAACGATTCCAGAAAATAAATTAGCACAATTAAAAGCGCAGGGTTATGAACATCAGGCGGTCACGCTGGGAATTCGTCCTGAAGATATACATCCGCAGCTTAATAATGAAAATAGTGTATCGGCAAAAATTAGCGTTGCAGAATTAACCGGCGCTGAATTTATGCTTTATACCATTGTTGGGGGGCATGAGTTAGTGGTCCGTGCTGGGGCAGTGAATGATTATCACGCAGGAGAGAACATCACTATTCATTTTGATATGGCGAAATGCCATTTCTTTGATGCTGAAACTGAAGTGGCTATTCAATAAAATTCCGGGGGGATAATCATCCCCCAAGCCTTGGGGCATTTTTGCGAGTATTTTAACAAGGAATAATAATGAAAACCCTACTGTCCGCTACTGCGCTGATTATGAGCGCAGGAATGGCCTGCGCGCAGGCTGCTGAAAAGAATGACTGGCACTTTAATATTGGTGCTATGTACGAAATAGAAAATGTTGAAGGTCAGGGCGAAGATATGGATGGACTGGCTGAGCCGTCCGTCTATTTTAATGCGTCTAATGGGCCGTGGAAAATATCGCTGGCCTATTATCAGGAAGGACCGGTTGATTACAGCGAGGGGAAATGTGGAACCTGGTTTGATCGCCCAGAACTGGAAGTCCGCTATCAATTTCTGGAAAGCGAGGATGTTAATTTCGGCCTGACCGGTGGTTTCCGTAATTACGGTTATCACTATGTCAATGAACCCGGAAAAGACACCGCCAATATGCAGCGCTGGAAAGTTCAGCCGGACTGGGATGTTAAACTGACCGACGATCTGCGCTTTAGCGGTTGGCTGGCGATGTATCAGTTCGTTAATGATTTGAGCACCACCGGCTACTCTGATAGCCGCGTTGAAAGTGAGACCGGTCTGAATTATACGTTTAACGAAACGGTGGGTTTAACGGTTAACTATTACCTCGAACGCGGTTTTAATCTGGCTGATTCGCGCAATAATGGTGAATTCTCAACCCAGGAAATTCGTGCATATTTGCCGCTGTCTTTCGGCAATACCACCCTGACGCCGTATACCCGTCTGGGGCTTGATCGCTGGTCAAACTGGGACTGGCAGGATGACCCTGCACGTGAAGGCCATGACTTCAATCGTCTCGGTTTACTGTATGCATATGATTTCCAGAACGGTTTATCAATGTCGCTGGAGTATGCCTATGAGTGGGAAGATCACGACGAAGGCGAAAGTGACAGATTCCATTATGCTGGTATAGGCGTGAACTACGCATTCTAAAAGAAACTGGGGCATTAATGCCCCAGTTTTTACACCAGTGAGTCGGCCAGCGATATGTGTGTGCTCACCGTGATATTCTTTAATCCTTTCTCGCCTGCGATCAGGTTAAATAATAAATTACAGCTTTGCTCGCCCAACTGCTGGGTAGGTACATCAATTCCGCCAGGAACCGGTGTCAGCATAAACGATAACAGCTCATTACTGTAGCCTACGACGGCAAGCTGCTGCGGAATAGTAATATTCTTCTCAGCCGCCACGCGATATAAACTCATTAATTTCAAACTATCGGTAGCAAATACAGCGTCGGGTAACGGTTGTTGACTCAGTAGTTTTCGTGAAGCGAGCAGGGCTGTTTCATGGGTATAACCACCGTCAATAATCCATTCATCGCGCATATTAATGTTATGCGCCTGAAGACTGGCTTTATAACCGTTCACGCGATCGATAGAAACATGAACGTCAAGCGGCGCATGCAAACAGGCTATATTACGGTGCCCACTTTCAATCAGCGCATTTGTCAGAGTAATACTGTCGCGATAGTTATCTGTGTCTACAGAATAGACATTGGCGTAGCCGCCTTCAACTTTCCCAATAACCACAACCGGGACGTTGTATTTATCCAGACGTGCAAAAAATGATTCATCAGCAGGAGAGCTCAGCATAATGATCCCTTTGATCAATTTCTGCTTAATCTTGCTCTCACATTTTTGTAAATCATCTTCGGTGCTTCGCGACGTCTGCAATATGACATCAAAACCGACCTCTTCGGCCTTGGCCGTAATGGCATGCAGTACTTCAGAGAAAAACGGATTACCGGCGGTAGTTTTTGCTGAACGGGTAGATATCACCATTATTGCATCAAACCCGGAAGAGGTGAGCGCGCGAGCAAGTTTATTAGGCTGATACTGTAACTCATCAATAGCGCGCAGCACCTTTTCAAGCGCTTCCGGCGAGATGTTGGTTTGCTTATTCAGCACGCGCGACACCGTGGATTTTGATACGCCAGCGGCTCGTGCAATATCATAAATGGTAGGAGACATAGATCCCAAGCTCCGTCCGAGAGTCAATGGCGGACATATTATGGAGTTAATTGGCGAATGACAACAATCTCGGAATGCGGGTAGAAAAATCAAAAGGCTAACTGCAGTATGTGTCACCTGAGGAACAATCGTCCGCACCTGCAGACGGTGATAATGTGGTCGCAATATTTTCTTAAGAACAAGCGTATAGTGTGGTGGTTAAATCCAACAATCAGTCGGGAAGATATTATGTTGAAAAAAGGCGTATTAGCGTTGGCACTGGTCATTGGCATGCCGGTTTTTGCAGCCGAACACTGGATTGATGTTCGTATTCCTGAACAGTACCAACAGCAGCATATTCAGGGGGCCGTCAACATACCGTTGAAAGAGATGAAGACGCGTATCGCAGCTGAAGTTCCTGATAAGAACGACACTGTGAAGCTGTACTGCAACTCCGGGCGTCAATCGGGGCAGGCCAAGGATATGTTGACTGAAATGGGCTACACGCAGGTGACCAACGAAGGTGGCATCAATCAGATAGCGCTTCCTAAAGTAGAGAATAAATAAACCGCCCGCATTCATTCTGCAGCAGGCGGTAAGAATAATGCCGCCTGATACAGCTCAGGTAGTTGATAAGTAAGAATTGACCCCTATCTTTACTTCCTGTTTGTTATAATTTCTTCGGTTCCTTCAGCAAAACGGGATGGCGATGAAGCGACTTAAAAATGAACTCAATTCGCTGGTTAATCGCGGCGTAGACCGGCATTTGCGCCTGGCTGTCACCGGACTTAGCCGCAGCGGTAAGACGGCGTTTATCACCGCGATGGTAAACCAGTTACTCAATATTCATGCCGGTGCGCGTCTGCCGTTGCTCAGTTGCGTGCGCGAAGAGCGTTTGCTCGGCGTTAAACGGGTTCCACAACGCGATTTTGGCATTCCGCGCTTTACCTATGATGAGGGACTGGCGCAGTTGTATGGCTCACCGCCGACCTGGCCGACGCCTACGCGCGGTGTGAGTGAAATACGCCTCGCGCTGCGCTACAAATCCAATGACTCTTTATTGCGCCATTTTAAAGACACCTCCACGCTGTACCTGGAGATCGTCGATTATCCGGGAGAGTGGCTGCTCGATTTACCGATGCTGGCCCAGGATTATCTGAGCTGGTCGCGGCAAATGACCGGGTTATTGCAAGGGCAGCGGGGCGAATGGTCGGCAAGATGGCGTCAGTTATGCCAGGGGCTGGATCCGCTGGCGTCTGCTGATGAAAACCGTCTGGCGGAAATCGCTGCCGCCTGGACGGAGTATCTGCATCAGTGCAAGCAGCAGGGGCTGCATTTTATTCAGCCGGGCCGTTTTGTCCTGCCCGGGGATATGGCGGGCGCGCCTGCGTTACAGTTCTTCCCGTGGCCGGACGTTGATGCTTATGGTGAATCGAAGCTGGCCCAGGCAGACAAACACACCAACGCGGGCATGCTGCGCGACAGGTTTAACTATTACTGTGAAAAAGTCGTGAAGGGATTTTATAAGAATCACTTCCTGCGCTTTGACCGCCAGATTGTGCTGGTCGACTGCCTGCAACCGCTCAACAGCGGGCCACAGGCGTTTAACGACATGCGTCTGGCGCTCACCCAACTGATGCAGAGCTTCCATTACGGACAGCGCACGCTGTTTCGTCGGCTGTTTTCTCCAGTGATCGACAAGCTGCTGTTTGCCGCTACCAAAGCCGATCACGTCACGGTGGATCAGCACGCCAATATGGTGTCGTTATTGCAGCAGCTGATCCAGGACGCCTGGCAAAACGCCGCGTTCGAAGGTATCAGCATGGATTGTCTGGGACTGGCATCGGTACAGGCAACCACCAGCGGTTTGATCGATGTGAAGGGCGAGAAGATCCCGGCGCTGCGTGGTAATCGGCTGAGCGATGGCGAACCGCTAACCGTTTATCCGGGGGAAGTACCCGCGCGTTTACCCGGACAGGCATTCTGGGACAGCCAGGGCTTCCAGTTTGAGGCGTTTCGCCCGCAGGTTATGGATGTCGATAAACCCTTACCGCATATTCGTCTTGATGCCGCGCTGGAGTTTTTAATAGGAGATAAATTGCGATGAGCGAGCCGTTAAAACCGCGTATCGATTTCTCAGGTCCGCTGGAGGTGGAGCAAAACGCGGCGTTTAAAGCGCAGCAGATGTTCAATGAGACGGAGGCACAGACTTTTTCTCCGGCGAAAGTGGATGAACCACTGGAAGACGAAGGTCAGGCTGAGGCCGTCATTGATGCGGCCTTACGCCCTAAACGCAGTCTGTGGCGTAAGATGGTGATGGGGGGCCTGGCGCTGTTTGGCGTGAGCGTCGTCGCGCAGGGCGTGCAGTGGACCATGAACGCCTGGCAGACTCAGGACTGGGTCGCGCTGGGAGGATGTGCCGCTGGCGCATTGATTATCGGTGCCGGTGTTGGATCGGTTGCGACCGAGTGGCGTCGGTTATGGCGCTTGCGCCAGCGCGCGCACGAGCGTGACGAAGCACGAGATCTGCTCCACAGCCATGGAACCGGAAAAGGTCGTGCATTTTGTGAAAAGCTGGCGCAGCAGGCGGGTATCGATCAGTCCCATCCGGCGCTACAGCGCTGGTATGCCTCAATTCATGAAACGCAGAACGATCGCGAAGTGGTCAGCCTGTATGCCCATCTTGTGCAGCCAGTGCTGGATGCGCAGGCCCGACGTGAGATTAGCCGTTCAGCGGCAGAGTCCACACTGATGATTGCCGTCAGCCCGCTGGCGCTGGTGGATATGGCGTTTATCGCCTGGCGCAATCTGCGGCTGATCAATCGTATTGCATCGCTTTATGGCATTGAACTTGGTTATTACAGCCGCCTGCGCTTGTTCCGACTGGTGCTGCTGAATATCGCTTTTGCCGGGGCCAGTGAGCTGGTGCGGGAAGTAGGAATGGACTGGATGTCGCAGGATTTAGCCGCCCGCTTGTCAACGCGTGCCGCACAGGGCATTGGCGCGGGGTTATTAACGGCGCGACTGGGCATTAAAGCCATGGAACTGTGCCGACCGCTGCCGTGGATAGATGACGATAAGCCGCGACTGGGCGATTTTCGCCGTCAATTGATTGGTCAGGTGAAAGAGACCTTACAAAAGAACAAATCTCCACGCGAAAGTTAACTAAAATTGGGCGCCAGTTGTTTAACTTTACGCCCGGCGCCCAATTTTCCAACGAGCTGTCAATATTTGTTGACAGAGTTCTTCCTGCAAACGAAATACTGTCTTATCATTTAACACATAATCCCTTGTCCAGGTGAAGGTTCCTATGCGTTTGGAAGTCTTTTGTGAAGACCGACTTGGTCTGACCCGCGAATTGCTCGATTTATTGGTACTCAGAAGCATTGATTTACGCGGTATCGAGATTGACCCCATCGGGCGAATTTACCTCAATTTTGCGGAACTGGAGTTCACTAACTTCAGCAGCCTGATGGCTGAAATCCGCCGTATCTCAGGGGTTACGGATGTGCGTACCGTGCCCTGGATGCCCTCCGAGCGTGAACATCTTGCGCTGAGCGCGCTGCTTGAGGCATTGCCAGAACCGGTCCTTTCTCTGGACATGAAAAGCAAAATCGAGATGGCGAACCCTGCGAGTTGTCAGCTTTTCGCGCACACTCAGGATCGGATGCGCAATCATACCGCCGCCCAGTTAATCAACGGGTTTAACTTCCAGCGTTGGCTCGAAAGCAATCCACAGGATTCTCATAGCGAGCATGTCGTTATTAACGGCCAGAACTTCCTGATGGAAATTACGCCTGTCCATTTGCAGGGTGAAAATCAGGAGCAGATGCTGACCGGTGCTGTTGTCATGCTACGTTCCACCCTGCGGATGGGACGTCAACTGCAAAATATGACGACCCAGGATCTGAGCGCGTTTAGCCAGATTATTGCCGTCAGCGCCAAAATGAAACACGTGGTGGAACAGGCGCGTAAGCTGGCGACGCTGAGCGCGCCGCTGCTGATTACCGGTAATACCGGCACCGGCAAAGATCTCTTTGCTCATGCATGCCACCTGGCCAGTCCGCGTGCGTCGAAACCGTATCTGGCGCTCAACTGCGCGTCAATTCCTGAAGATGC
This sequence comes from Citrobacter sp. Ce129, assembly GCF_030334545.1. NCBI lineage: Bacteria > Pseudomonadati > Pseudomonadota > Gammaproteobacteria > Enterobacterales > Enterobacteriaceae > Citrobacter > Citrobacter sp. Ce129. Next base: position 573,693 of record NZ_JAOWDS010000065.1, on the reverse strand, counting down.
GGTCGAAAGCGAACTGTTTGGCCATGCACCGGAAGGCAAAAAAGGCTTCTTTGAGCAGGCGAATGGCGGTTCGGTTCTGTTAGATGAAATTGGCGAAATGTCGCCGCGAATGCAGACCAAATTGCTGCGTTTTCTCAATGACGGCACGTTCCGTCGGGTGGGAGAAGATCACGAGGTTAACGTTGATGTCCGCGTGATTTGCGCGACGCAAAAGAATCTTGTTGAGCTGGTACAAAAAGGACTTTTCCGTGAAGACCTCTATTATCGTCTGAATGTACTGACGTTAAACCTGCCGCCGCTGCGCGATTGCCCGCAGGATATTATGCCGCTTACCGAACTGTTTGTGGCGCGCTTCGCCGATGAGCAGGGCGTGCCACGTCCGAAGCTGTCCGCTGACCTCAGCACGGTGTTAACCCGTTACGGCTGGCCGGGTAACGTGCGTCAGCTTAAAAATGCCATCTACCGGGCACTGACCCAGCTTGAAGGTTATGAGCTGCGGCCGCAGGATATTTTACTGCCGGATTACGATGCGGCAACGGTTGCGGTCGGAGAAGAGGTGATGGAAGGGTCGCTGGATGAAATTACCAGCCGCTTTGAACGCTCAGTGCTGACGCAGCTTTATATGAATTATCCCAGTACGCGCAAACTGGCCAAGCGCCTCGGCGTTTCGCATACCGCGATTGCCAACAAATTGCGTGAGTATGGTTTGAGCCAACAGAAAAAAAGCGAAGAGTAATGCCGTAAATAAAAATGCCTCCATTCGGAGGCATTTTTGTATGCAGACGCAGCTTACGCTTTCAGTACGTCCAGCGCCGCTGTGTAGTCTGGTTCGTTGGTGATTTCATTGACCAGTTGGCTGAAAACAACGTTGTCATTTTCATCGATAACGACCACGGCACGTGCGGCCAGGCCTTTCAGCGGGCCTTCAGCGATTTCAACACCGTAGTTTTTCAGGAATTCTGCGTTGCGCAGGGTGGACAGCGTGATAACGTTGCTCAGACCTTCCGCGCCGCAAAAACGAGAGTGGGCGAATGGCAGGTCGGCCGAAATGCACAGTACGACGGTATTGTCGATTTCTGTCGCCAGTTGGTTAAACTTACGTACCGATGCCGCACAAACGCCGGTATCGATGCTTGGGAAAATATTCAGCACTTTGCGCTTGCCTGCGAACTGGCCCAGCGTAACGTCAGACAGGTCTTTAGCCACAAGGGTAAAAGCCTGAGCTTTGCTTCCAGCCTGAGGAATAGAGCCGGCAACGGCTACCGGGTTGCCCTGGAAATGAACGGTTTGTGACATGGTTATCTTCCTGTTTACATATAGTTAACGTCAGGGCTAGTTTATGCCATCAGTAGTTAACACGGCAAACGCTATTTGCGGATATCCGCTTCAGGTACTGCATTAAGGAAAACAGATGAGAACAGTTAAGGTGTATGAGGAAGCCTGGCCGCTGCACACTCCCTTTGTTATCGCCCGTGGGAGCAGAACCGAAGCGCATGTGGTGGTAGTTGAAGTCACAGAAAACGGCGTCACCGGTATCGGCGAGTGCACACCGTACCCGCGCTACGGTGAAAGCGATGCTTCTGTGCTGGCGCAAATTATGAGCATTGCGCCACAACTGGAAAACGGACTGACCCGTGAAGAGCTGCAAAAGCTGCTGCCAGCGGGGGCTGCGCGTAATGCCGTGGACTGCGCATTGTGGGATCTGAGTGCGCGCCAACAGCAGCAGCCGTTGGCGGAATTGGTGGGAAGTGAGCTGGCGGAAGTGGTAACGACGGCGCAAACCGTGGTGATTGGCTCGCCGGAACAAATGGCGGCGAGCGCGGCTGCGTTGTGGGAAAATGGCGCGAAACTATTAAAGGTTAAACTGGATGCGCGATTAATCAGCGAACGGATGGTCGCTATCCGTGCCGCGGTCCCTGATGCCACGATTATTGTCGACGCCAATGAATCCTGGCGGGCAGAAGGCCTGGCGGCACGCTGTCAGCTCCTGGCTGATTTAGGTGTGGCGATGCTGGAGCAGCCGCTGCCGGCGCAGGACGATGCCGCGCTGGAGAATTTTGTGCATCCGCTGCCGATCTGCGCGGATGAAAGCTGTCATACCCGCAGCAGCCTGAAAGCGCTGCACGGGCGCTATGAAATGGTGAATATCAAACTGGATAAAACAGGCGGCCTGACGGAAGCGCTGGCGCTGGCAAATGAAGCTCGCGAGCAGGGATTTGCGCTCATGCTGGGCTGTATGCTGTGCACCTCCCGGGCGATCGGCGCGGCGTTACCCCTTACGCCGCAGGTTAGCTTTGCCGATCTTGATGGTCCTACCTGGCTTGCCAGCGACGCGGAGCCGGCACTGTATTTTACGACCGGACACCTTCATCTCTAGGGTGCCAGCGCAGGAGATTGGACATGGCCAGCAGGTATTTCTCGCTCGCTTCATCTGATGAAATGGGGGGGAATTCGGCGGTTATGCAGTGTAAGTTCAGATCTGCGCACCAGCTTCCAAAAGAGCCGGGCGTTTCATAACCTACGCTGGTAACGAGGGGCAATTCAAACGACTGCGCCAGCCACGCGCCTAATTCGCTGCGCCTGGGATCTTCAATACAGGCCAGCGGATCGTGAAAAGAGACTACCCACGCCGGATGAATTCGGTGAATAAGTTGGCATAGCGCCTGGGTTTCCGGTTCTGAGCCCGGACTTTCGCCGGTCAGCAACACCACATCGCGTTCTTCTGCGCTGCTGTTCCAGCGATACACCGTTTCGCCCGCTTTCCAGTTTGCGGCGGGAAAGTTACGGTTTAGATCCACGCCGTTGGCATTTGCGCGTAGTCCGAGCTGGCAACCGTCAGGGTTAACGGCCAGCACCACATGGTGACGACGCAAGGAAGGGTTAAGCGTACGCAATGCGCAGGAGAGAGTGACGACCGATGCGTTTTCGTCGCCGTGCGTTCCTGCCAGTATCAGGCCGCTTTCACGATCGGCTGCCAATGCGGGAAACCAGATTAACGGCGCGCCTAACAATGAACGTCCGTAATGTTCGGTCCCAGGTGGAAATGCGCCGCGCTCGGCACGGGGGCGGGTAACGGTCATAGTCATCTCTGAATGCATGGGTTATTACTCGCAGTGTTGTGCAAAATGTATGGATAATCAAATCGTTTTCACACACTTATCTTTTCAGGTGTAATATCACTTTCTTGTCGGAAGTTAATTGCATTTCCTGCTGGCGATACAAATAATTACACATTCACTTAGTAGCCGGAATTGAGGGTATTTTATGCAGCATTCTGTTTCAGTAACCTGTTGTGCGCTGTTGGTAAGCAGCATTTCATTATCCTGGGCTGCTGATGTTCCCAGCGGAACGGTACTGGCAGAAAAGCAAGAACTGGTGCGTCATATCAAAGACGAACCTGCGTCGCTGGATCCGGCAAAGGCCGTCGGGCTTCCTGAAATTCAGGTTATTCGTGATTTATTTGAAGGGCTGGTCAACCAGAATGAGAAGGGCGAGATTGTGCCCGGCGTCGCCACCCAATGGAAAAGCAACGATAACCGTATCTGGACCTTTACGCTGCGTGACAATGCGCAATGGGCCGATGGTACGCCGGTAACGGCCCAGGATTTTGTCTATAGCTGGCAGCGTCTGGTTGATCCGAAAACGCTGTCGCCGTTTGCCTGGTTTGCTGCGCTGGCGGGAATTAGCAACGCGCAGGCGATCATCGATGGGAAAGCCTCTCCGGATAAGCTCGGCGTTAGCGCGGTTGATGCGCGTACATTAAAAGTCCAACTGGATAAACCGCTGCCCTGGTTTGCCAATCTGACGGCGAGTTTCGCGTTTTATCCGGTACAAAAAGCTAACGTTGAGAGCGGTAAAGAGTGGACCAAACCGGGCAACCTGATCGGTAACGGCGCCTATGTGCTCAAAGATCGCGTCGTCAACGAAAAACTGGAAGTTGTGCCGAATACGCATTATTGGGACAACGCCAAAACGGTGCTGCAAAAAGTGACCTTCCTGCCAATTAACCAGGAATCGGCAGCAACCAAGCGCTACCTTGCTGGTGATATCGATATTACCGAGTCCTTCCCGAAAAACATGTATCAGAAATTGTTGAAGGATATCCCGGGCCAGGTTTACACCCCGCCGCAGCTTGGTACTTACTATTATGCCTTCAATACCCAGAAGGGACCGACGGCAGATTCACGCGTGCGTCTGGCGCTTAGCATGACTATCGATCGTCGTCTGATGGCGGAGAAAGTTCTGGGAACCGGTGAAAAGCCCGCATGGCATTTTACGCCGGATGTCACGGCAGGATTTGTGCCGGAACCTTCACCGTTTGAGCAAATGAGTCAGGAAGAACTGAATGCGCAGGCGAAAACGCTGCTGCGTGCGGCGGGCTATGGTCCACAGAAACCGCTTAAACTGACGCTGCTGTACAACACCTCTGAAAACCATCAGAAGATCGCTATTGCTGTCGCGTCGATGTGGAAGAAAAATCTCGGCGTTGACGTAAAACTGCAAAACCAGGAGTGGAAAACCTACATCGATAGCCGTAATACCGGTAATTTTGATGTGATCCGCGCTTCCTGGGTAGGTGATTACAATGAGCCATCTACATTCCTGTCGCTATTAACCTCGACCCATACGGGTAATATCTCCCGCTTTAATAATCCTGCTTACGACAAAGTGTTGACCCAGGCTACTCTGGAGAATACGCAGAAAGCGCGCAATGTCGATTATAATGCCGCGGAGAAAATTCTGATGGAACAGGCACCTATTGCGCCGATTTATCAGTATACCAACGGACGTTTAATTAAACCGTGGTTGAAAGGATATCCGATTACTAACCCTGAAGATGTCGCATACAGTCGCACAATGTATATTGTGAAGCACTGAAATAGCTCGCTCGTTCGGGAAGTGGTACTGGCTATTTCCCGAACAAATAAGGCTGTGACGAAGGTGGGGTTATGAAAGCAATGGAAAAGTATCATCCGATAGATTGCGATCTTCATGATTACCTGGAAATCGCCTGTATGTACCACTATTTGTTGCGCATTGAGTTAACGGATAGCACATGTTTTGATGCCAAAGCGCTGACAACCTGTACCACCGCCGATAAAGAAGAATTTCTGCTGGTGGAGCTGCATGAAAATGAGCAAAAAATTCGTCTGGATTGTCTGTCATCAATCACCGCGCTGACGCCAGGGGCGTCGTTCAGCACAGTGAGATTTCGATGAGCCATACGGCCATATTGAAAGGGACGTAGCGCCGCCGCTACACGGTATAAATCCGGATGTCGTGCGCCTGGAAAGCCGTGGCATACTCTTTGCTGATATTTTCCTCGACGACAATTACATCAATATTGCTGCTTTCAGTGACGATATAACGGGCAACTGCCGGGATTTTCTCCGCCGTCAGCGCGACGATAGTTTCATTACACTGCTTGATCACCGCTTTTTTGAACTCACAATCCGCGTAATCAAATCCCGTTAATCCGGACTCGGGCGACATCGCGCAGCCGCCAATAAATCCCTGATCGAATAAAATACCCTGCACCTGTGAGATGGCCGGGGCGCCCACACACCCTCCCGAAGATCGCTGTACCGCGCCGCCCAGCATAATGACCTCAAACAACGGCTTTTTTAGCAAAGCGGCAGCAATCTCCGGTGAGTTTGTCACTACGGTTAACGCCAGCTCGGCGGGCAGGGCTTCTGCCATCGCCAGGTTGGTACTGCCGGTGTCAATAAAAATGCAGCTTCCCGATTTGACCAACCGGGCACATCTCTGCGCGATGTTGCTCTTTTTCGCCACATTAATATTCTTGCGCACGGTGATGTCTTCGGACTCAGGGAGTGCAATGACCGCGCCGCCATAGACCTTTTTGCACACGCCATCTTTACTCAGTTCATGCAGATCACGGCGGATTGTATGTTCAGAAACACCTAACCTGCTGGCAAGTTCGGAACAGATGACTCTGCCGTTTTCCTGCAGGATCTGATAGATAAGCGCCTGGCGTTGTTCCGGGAACGCTGCGTAATCGAGCATAAACACTCCAGAGAAAATAAAAATCGAGCAACAACAAGCATGATCGTGCATTATGGTTCGCGATGTCAACATCCCTGTGGGGAACCTATTTTTTTGGTTACAGCAAGTAGAGGTCAGCTATGAAGGTTGCGCATATCGCGTTATGGACATTGGATCTCGAGCAGCAAGCTCAGTTCTGGGTTACGTTTTTTGACGCAAGGGTCAACGAAAAATACTGCAGTAAAACCAATCCTGGATTTGAATCCTATTTTGTCAGAATGGGTGAAGATATCGCGATTGAGTTAATGACTAAGCCCGGGCTGACAAAACATACTCCGGACAATAACACCTCAGGGTGGGTGCATCTCGCCATTTCCGTTGGCGGTAGCGAAAATGTTGATGCTATGGCGATGCGTGCAAAAGAACAGGGTGTATTAGTTTCTGGCCCACGCACCACAGGTGATGGCTATTACGAAGCGGTAATACGCGATCCGGACGGTAACCTGATTGAAATTGTGGCGTAGAGCTTAACGCAAGCGCCAGGAGATAAATCGTACGCTTATTATTAATGAGTATGATTCATAAGTTTGTCCTTCTTTCCACCTCTAATCACCAGCCTGTCGAGTCTCTATAATTTTTATAGTTTTCAGCATCCGGTGGCGCATGCCGCCACCGTTTTGGAGAGTCGAAATGCAAAATCAACTGAATACCGTGTCCAGCGCTGATGCGGAGATTATGAATCACCAATTTGATGGCAACAGCGTCTTTCCGCGAGGGGAGAAAAATGAAGCGTATGCGAAGTATTTCACTGGCGACAGCTATCTGACCATGCTCTCCAGGGAAGGTGTGGTAATTGGCAACGTAGCATTTGAGCCGGGTTGCCGTAACTTCTGGCATATCCATCATCAAGGGGGACAAATATTGCTGGTGACTGGTGGAAGAGGCTGGTATCAGGCATGGAGTCAACCGGCGCGTGAGCTGAAAACCGGTGACGTCGTACACATCCCGGCAGGCATGAAACATTGGCACGGCGCCGCGCGTGACAGCTGGTTTGCCCATATCGCGGTTGAAATCCCGGCGCCTGGCGCATCGAATGAGTGGCTGGAACCGGTGAGCGACGCTGAGTACAACCTGTTGCCCTGAACTATGCTGGTTCTGGTAATACCCAATCCCTGAGGAAATCTACATGGTCATGAACGTGAAGGGTTATGCCGCGCTGGCGGTGAAAGAAGATTTAGTCCCACACAGTTTTGTTCGTCGCGATCCGCGTGAAGATGATGTGGTTATCGACATCTTATACAGCGGTGTTTGCCACTCGGATATCCATAACGCCTACAACGACTGGGGTGGCGCTAAATATCCGATGGTACCAGGCCATGAAATCATTGGCCGCGTGATACATGTTGGTAAGTCGGTAACGAAATTTAAAGTGGGCGATCTCGCCGGGGTCGGCTGTATGGTCGATTCATGTCAACATTGTAGCGCCTGTGAACAGGGATTAGAGCAGTATTGCGAAGAAGGCAACACGCTGACGTATAACGATACCGATCGTCACGACGGTTTACCCACTTTCGGCGGTTATTCTGACAAGATTGTCGTGACTGACAAGTTTGTTGTGAAGGTTCCTGAAGGGATCGATTTACGCGGTGCCGCACCGCTGCTATGTGCCGGGATCACCACCTGGTCGCCGCTGCGTCACTGGCAGGTTGGGGAGGGGAGTAAAGTCGCGGTTGTCGGGCTGGGAGGCCTTGGGCATATGGCGATCAAACTGGCTAATGCGCTGGGTGCTGAAGTCACGCTGTTTACGCGCTCGCCGGGTAAAGAAGCCGATGCCCGGCGTCTGGGGGCCCGCCATGTTGTACTTTCGACTGACAGCGAGCAGATGAAAGCCTCAGCGAATCAGTTTGATCTGATTATTGATACTGTCCCGTATGTACATGACCTGAATCCGTATATTCCAACGCTGGCGCTAAGCGGTACGCTGGTGCTGGTGGGTTATCTGGGGGCATTGGATCCCTTCGTGAACTCGGTACCGTTAATCCTCGGACGACGGTCTGTAGCGGGATCGGTTATCGGCGGTATTGCTGAAACCCAGGAGATGCTGGATTTCTGCGGCCAGCACGGTATTACAGCCGATGTTGAAGTGATCAATATTCAAGATATTAACCATGCCTGGCAACGGATGTTGAAAAGCGATGTCAAATACCGCTTTGTAATTGATATTGCTTCATTGAAATAAATACAAATAAAGACGCGGATTTCCGCGTCTTTTCTTTTGTTAGTGTGTCGAGGACGATGCTTCAGGATTATCCATATACAGTGTCTGGCTGGGGAAAGCAAAGTCGGCGCCGTTTGACTGGACAATCGAAATAATTTTCAAATAAACGTCTTGCTGTACCGCGAGCCATTCCTTCCAGACGGTGGTTTTCGTGAAGCAATACACCATGATATTCAGCGATGAATCGGCAAATTCATTGAAATAAACCAGCAGGGTTTGTTTCTGGTCTATTCCCGGATGATTTTGCAGCATTTGTCTGAGCGATTCGACAACAGCAGCGACTTTATCGGCATCTTCATATCGTAACCCGATCACCGTTTTGATGCGGCGGTTCGTCATCCTGCCTGGATTTTCTACGCTGATGGAGGAGAAAATCGAGTTTGGGACATACAACGGACGATGATCGAAGGTGTTTATTTTGGTCATTCGCCAGCCGATTTCCGTAACCGTGCCTTCAATATTGCGGTCTGGAGAACGGATCCAGTCGCCGATGCTAAACGGTCTGTCAAAATAGAGCATAATTCCTGAGAAAAAGTTGCTCAGAATGTCTTTGCCCGCCATACCGACAGCGATACCGCCGATGCCGCCAAAGGTTAACAGGCCGGATAAGCTCATGCCGAAATGCTCGCCATACAGCAAAATGATGGCAACGATGATGGTGATCTTGATAATTCGCGACAGGATCCTCGCGCTGGTGATATCTCTGCCTTTATTGATCTGCGTCTTTTCAAACTGATTAATCACCAGAAAAAGTTTGATAGTCAGGATTAGCGCAATCAACGAGGTGCAGATAAAGTCGACCACGCTGGGGGAGATAAATTTCAGGCTGTAGCTTTCGATAACGTTATTAGCAATACTGCCAAACGTCCCGATGATAATGGCATAGACAAAAAATTGCGCTGCGTGAAATATGAATCCTTTACAGCGCCGCTCTCCACGATGATACCAGACGCTCATCAGGACCAGCGCTGCGCAGCTGCTGAGAATTACCGTCAAATTAAACGCATTATTTATAAACAGTTCAGCGATCATGATTCTTCCAGGTAGCTCCGTGGTAGTTAAATATCATCTGACATCCTCATCATCGAATATTTTACTCAGTTCAGGCGGTCAGATCATTAATCATCAGGAGAGATATATAATGCAATTAGCGCTATTTTCCGGGAAATAGCGCAGGCATCACCTTTGTGAGCAGTTTATGTAGCAGACAGTCAGTTGATGTCATGGTATTGTTAGCGCAAAGTAACAAGGTTTTCATCTGCAAAAGGACAGTACTATGATCATGGCTAAGCTGAAGACAGCGAAGGGACGGAAGTTTCTGTTGTGCCTGCTTGGGGTGTTTATTATCGCAGCGTCGGTCGTGACGCGAGCGACGATCGGTGGCGTTATTGAACAGTATGACATTCCGCTATCCGACTGGACCGCTTCAATGTACGCCATTCAATCTGCAATGATTTGTGTCTACAGTATGGTATTTACGATTCTGTTGGCTATCCCGCTGGGTATCTATTTCCTCGGCGGTGAGGAACAGCACTAAACGTTTGTTATGCCGGATGAGGTCGCCATCCGGCATTGAGTTGAGCGGTTAATCGTCTTCTTCGTCGTCCAGTTCAACGGGCGTCTGATATTCATCCGGCTTGATGACCAGCAGGTCGCAGCGTAGATGATCGATAACCTGTTCTGCGGTGTTACCAAGAAACGCGGCAGAAATCCCGGTACGACCAACGGTCCCCAGTACCACAATACCCGCCTGCAAGTGCTCGGCTAAATCGGGAATGACCTCTTCAGGCAATCCTTTTTCAACGTGCGTCACTTTCTCATCGATACTGAATTTCTGGCGTAACGCCTTCATGGCCAGCAGATGCTGTCCACGGATCGCATCGTTATAAACGCTGGGGTCAAATTCAGGCAGTTCAATTGCGATGTTGATTGGCGTAACAGGATAGGCGCCAACTAAATGCACTTCAGTATGGTTAACCTGTTCTGCCAGTTGGATCGTTTCTTTGACCAGTTTTTCATTGAGCGCATTGTGATAAGGCTCTTCACTGGCGAGGTTAACCGCAACCAGCGCTTTGCCACCTTCAGGCCACGGCTGGTCTTTGACCATCCATACCGGACTTGGGCATTTCCGCAATAAATGCCAGTCGGTGGGGGTGAAAATTACGGCTTCGAGGCGGTCGTGTTGGTGCGCCATCTTGAGGACCAGGTCATGTTGAGCGCTAATGACTTCCTGGATGATGGCTTCAAAGGGACGGTTGTGCCATACCACTTTAATTTCAAGGGGGATCCCTGCTTCGATATAGTATTTCGCTTGTTCACGGATCCATGCTGTTCGTTGACTGATGACCCCCTGACGCATTGCCGTACGCTCATCGGGCGACAGCAGGGTAGTCATCTCGTAGGAAAAGTCATAGATCGGCAAAAAGGCTTTAATTTTGCCACCAATCCGTTGATGCAAATAAACAGCTCGCCGTAATGCTGGTTGATCGTCCTGGTTCGGGTCGATGACGACCAGCATATTTTTATACATAGCCATACAGGGTCTCCTTACAACTGTCACTGCAGTTTGTAATTAAAAGAGTAACCCAATAATGTGGATTGAAACAGGGGATAACCTCCTGCCAGATCAATAAATCGGGAAAATTTAGCGATTTGACAGAAGGATAACAGAGATGCTTGCGGAAAGATTACGCAACGTTACGCGTGTGGCCAGCAAGAACTGCCAGCGCGTCGCTATTCTCAATAGTGATGTATTTACCTTTCACTGCCAGCATACCGCTTTTCTGGAAACGACCCAGCAGGCGGCTGATGGTTTCGACCGTCAGACCGAGGTAGTTACCGATGTCGCCACGGGTCATGGTCAGGCGGAATTCACGAGGCGAGAATCCACGCTGGGCAAAGCGACGAGACAAATTGTAGATAAAGGCCGCCAGGCGCTCTTCTGCATTTTTCTTCGACAACAGCAGGATCATGTCCTGGTCGCCTTTGATTTCGCCACTCATCAGACGCATCATCTGCTGACGCAGATTTGGCATTTTGCCGGACAGGTCATCAAGGGTTTCGAAAGGAATTTCGCATACCATTGAGGTTTCCAGCGCCTGGGCAAAGCTCGGGTGATGTCCGCTGCCAATCGCGTCAAAACCGACCAGATCGCCCGCCAGATGGAAGCCAGTAATCTGCTCATCGCCTTGTTCGGTAATGGTATAGCTTTTAATCGTTCCGGAGCGGATAGCATAGAGTGATTTAAGCTCATCACCTGCTTTAAAGAGCGTCTGCCCCTTTTGGATAGGCTTTTTGCGCTCGATGATGTTATCGAGCTGGTCAAGCTCATGCTCGTTAAGTGTGAACGGGATGCAAAGCTGGCTGATGCTGCAATCCTGGCAATGGATAGCACAACCGCCAGACTGAATGCGCCGTATAATTCGCTTTTCCGGGATCATAGGTCTGCTCAAGCCGTAATTGATATTTGTCAATTTTAACATCTTTTTGGTGAGCACGTAAGCCTGAGCTACTCCCAATAGAGAATAATTCAGGCATAACTGGAGTGAATGTTTGTATCTACTTGATTAACCACACTTAATTTGGGGTCGCATTATGCGGAAGTGTGATGAATAAGGCATTAATTGCCTGGAATCTAGAGTAGCAAATAACCTTCGTGGCGCAATAACCACTCTTTTCGTTGTACGCCACCGGCATATCCGGTCATGGTGCCGTTACGTCCGATGACACGATGACAGGGGACCACAATGCTTACTGGATTGGAGCCATTAGCTGCACCGACGGCTCTTGCAGCGCCGGGGCGTCCCAACTGTTCGGCCAACTGACCATAGTGCATGACCTGCCCACAGGGGATAGTGCGTAATGCTTGCCAGACTTCACGCTGGAAAGGCGTGCCAGCGGTTGCCGTTTCCAGCGTGTCAATAATGCTGAGGTTCCCGGCAAAATACTCCGAAAGCTTATCGCTTAATCCGCCGGGGTTTTTGTTTGCAATGCGCTGATAACCTTGCGCGCGGTAATGAATATCCAGCAATTGTTCCATACGATCGCGGTGCTGATCCCATTCCACCGCGCGCAGGCGAAATTGCTCATCACAAATAACCCACAGCGGGCCCAGCGGCGTGTCGATGATGTCTTCCAGTAAGTTAAGCATCCATATCTCTCATTACAGCGTTCAGGCGAGGTTACACATTATCACGCCAGTGACCGTCGCAGCTATACCCCTAAAAACGGAGATCGGCATGTCGTGAGTAGATCTTTTCAGCGGAGTGAAGCGGATGAATTACTGGAAATAATCGTAAACCGTTGTCGGTATAATTGTGCGCGGTTATGATAACGTTCGTCGTAATTCGCTGGAGGATGAAACATGAACCTTGATGATGCTTCGCTGTTTCTTGATGCTATGGGGGATGTTCAACCGCTGAAGGGCTGCGCCGATGTACACTGGCAGCCAACGCGCAATATCCGCACTCCAGCGCGTATAGATATGTTGCAACTGGATAACTTTCTCTCGACGGGGTTTCTCGATATTGTCCCGTTGAGCGAACCGCTGGAGTTTCGTCGCGAAGGTTTGCAGCACGGCGTGACTGACAAACTGCGAAGCGGAAAATACCCGCAGCAGGCGAGCCTTAATCTCATCCGTCAGCCCGTAGAAACATGCCGTCAGATGTTATTCAGTTTTATACTGCAGGCGCAGCAAGATGGGTTACGTAACGTGCTGGTGATACACGGCAAGGGGCGTGATGATAACTCCCATGCCAATATTGTGCGCAGCTATGTGGCGCGTTGGCTGACGGAATTTGATGACGTACAGGCATACTGCACCGCTTTGCCGCATCACGGCGGCAGCGGGGCATGTTATGTCGCATTACGTAAAACCGCGCAGGCAAAACAGGAAAACTGGGAGCGTCACGCTAAACGCAGTCGCTGAGCAACCTGGTTCATCAGGCGGCCAGCACTCTGTTCCTGCCTTCGTTCTTGGCTTTGTACAACGCGTCGTCCACGCGTTTGAATAATTCATCAATACTTTCGTTTGTTTCGTGCCGCGCAACGCCAATACTGACGGTAAAGCGGGGAAGACCAGGGAGCGTCACCCTGGCGACCGTTGCGCGGATCACCTCTGCAAGATTGAGTGCGGCCTCCAGTGAGGTTCGCGGCAGAAGCAGCACAAATTCTTCACCACCCCAGCGAAAAATAAGATCGTCTTTTCGCGCACACGATTCCAGAGTGCGTGCCAGAGCGCAAAGCACCTCATCGCCTTTTAAATGGCCGAAGAGATCGTTAATGCTTTTAAAACGATCGGTGTCGATCAACAACAGGCTGTAGTCCTGCGTCAATGAGATCGCATGCGTTGGTTCGGGCTCTGTTACCTGATAAAAATGTCGGCGGTTCAGTAATCCCGTTAAGGCGTCACGCAGTGCTGCTCGCTCAAGCTCCTGCTCCAGTCGTTTTTGTTCGGTAATGTCATGAATGATGCACAACATGAGTTTATTACCGTAGATTTCAATCGGTCCGGCGTAGGTTTGTACATGACGCGAGCTGCCGTCTGCCAGTTTATGAACAAAATGCAAAGGTTTATGGCCGCCGGGCAGGTGGGCGATTTCATGCATTACCGGCAGTATGTGGCGCCCCAGCATGTTGATTTCCCAGGTATGTTTCTGACACATCACGTCATGGCTGTATCCATAAAAATTGAGGGCACTGAGGTTCGCATCAACGATTAGGCCATCGCGGGACGGATCGATAAGTAACATTGGCGCGGAGTTGGTCTGGAAAAAACGCGCATAAAATCCCTGCTTTTTTCGTTGATAAGTTGCTGAACGGCTCGCTTTCAAACCCTGCGCTGCAGGCGTCTCAATGCCTTCAAAAAGGATGACGTCACCCACATCTGGCAACGTCCTGATCGACAGGCGACAGGCCATTGCGTTTTTTTCGCCGTCGCGATAAACCGTGAGAATTTCTACAATACCGTGATGATTTCTCAAGTCGCTGAGATACATAGTTAAATCATTTTGCGCATGTGTTGAAAATAGGCCGTTACGCAGTGGGGAAAAACAGAGATCCTGCATTAGCTCCCGTGCAGCGTTATTAGCGAAGACCAGCTCTTCGGTATGCGGCGAAACAATCCACACCGGAAAGGTTAATAAATCCAGTGAATTCAGCTCGGTTGTGCTCATCGATAATCCCGTTATCTTTATCTGCTGTGCTGCCCATTTAATGGCGAATATTTTAGATATCGCAGTCTCACAAGGTTATTGATTGTCGGTGAGACAAGGGTTGTACGACTGGCTTTTGTTTGATGCTGTTTTCTGGTTGTAGCAGTTCATGAATCTTATGCGCTGGCAGCGGTTTTGCAAACAGGAATCCTTGCAGCATGCTACACCCCATTTGGGTAAGAAGTATTTCCTGCTCCTGGGTTTCTATTCCTTCAGCTACTACGCGCATATTCATGGAGTGAGCTATATCAATAATGGTAGACACAATTTTTGTATTTTTGCTGTTCTCGCTAATATCTTTGACAAATATCCTGTCGATTTTTAATTCCCGCGCCGGGAGAGACTTCAACATCAATATATTTGAATAACCAGTGCCGAAATCATCAATAGAAACGGTGATCCCCAAAGCAGAAAAAGCATTCAGGATTTCAATACTGCGTTTTAAATTTTTTAGCGCGGTGCTTTCAGTGAGTTCCAGCGTAAGGCTGGCCGGTGAAAGTTGATATTGCGCCAGGGCATTACACACAACCTCAATAATATCATGCTGTTCAAACTGGGCGGGAGAAAGGTTAACGGCAAGCGTCCATTCTGTATTTCCTTGTAATTTCCAGTAATGCAACTGCATGCACGCCTGCTGGATAACCCATTTGCCGACGGGAATAATCAGGCCCGTTTCTTCCAATGCAGGAAGAAATTCAGCTGGGAGCAGCATGCCGCGATCCGGATGTTGCCAGCGCAATAGCGCTTCAAAACCGGTCAGAGAATGATCTCCGGCAGTATATTTAGGCTGATACCATAGCTCAAACTGGTCGCGTTCAAGCGCTTGTGACAGTTCCTGAAGAAATGTCGGCGGCGTATCCGCGATAGCTTCCATCTCGGGACTATAAATAGCCCAGCCGTTTCTGCCCGCCTGTTTGACATGATACATCGCCATATCGGCCTTCACTTTTAGCTCATGCAGTGTTGAACCATGTTCTGGATAAATACTACTCCCCGCGCTTAACGAAACCCGAATGGTATGTCCGAACAAGGTAAAAGGGTCGCCGATCGCATCGGCAATCCGCGCCAGCAGGGCAGAGATAGCCTGCTGATTGCAGTCCGGAACCAGCAGGATAAATTCATCTCCTCCCAGTCTTGCCAGCGTCATTGAGTCATCAAGGCAACTATAGATTCTTTGTGTACTGGCAATCAGCAACTGATCGCCGATGTGATGTCCCCAGGTATCGTTAACGACTTTGAAGCGATCGAGGTCGATGAACACCAACGCGAAATGCTGTTGATGCAGTTTGGAATGCCGCAGGCAGGCCTGTAAGCAGGTGTCTATATGCGTTCGATTGGCAAGTCCGGTCAGCGCGTCGAAGTGGACCTGGTGTTCAAGCTGGCAATTCAACTGATGCAGATTGTCGGCCAGTCGGGAGGTGCGCAGTTGCGAATCCACCATCGAAACCACCAGCATGATCCCCAAAATAATCAGCGTGACAGCGCAGACCCAGACAGAGAGTTCGAGGGTACTGAGCCCATCGTGTGCAGTATGTCCAAAATGGGTGAAGGATGCCGCTCCCATACCGGTGTAATGCATCGAGGCTATTGCCAGCGCCATAATAAGGGCGGCAATAAGCCGGTTAATCAGCGCGCGACGGGTGTTTTGGCGTAAATGGAAAGCCAGCCATAAGCCGACGCCAGACGCAACGATGGCAATGATCACCGAGAGCAAAATCAGTGAGCGATCCCATGCGATAGCCACATGTTCGATTATGGCGTACATGCCGACGTAGTGCATCGTGACAACGCCAGCGCTCAATATACCAGTGGCAATGACCAGCCGTTTTGTTGATAGCGTATGACCTGAAATAGCGATATTGATAGCGAGAGTCGCGGATATGAGCGCAATAAAGAACGAAAAAGCCGTGAGTGCTAAGTGGTAATTGATCGGCATACTCATTTTCATGGCCAGCATACCGATAAAATGCATCGACCAGATCCCCATACCCAGCGTAGCGCCGCCAGAGAGTCGCCAGAAGGTAGATTCACGTCTGCTGGAGATTGCTACTTTACCCGCACTGTCGAGGGCTATAAAGGAGGCAATAAACGCGACAACAAAGGAAATCCCAATCAATACTGGGTCCCACGACACGTGCAACATCTTGCTACCTATCGAAAAAAAGCCGTGATGGTAAATCTAGCAGGTTTTGTCCAGTTAACCTGATAAAATCAGGTATGTTCTTGTGTTTTTACAATGAGTATTAGAAGTAAGGGCCAGATATTGAAAATAAGAGGCCATTACTAATATATTCATTCATCAAAATTATGATTCTGTGTGTTTTATGCTCGCCACGTGCTCGCCATCACAAAAATCTGATAGCGGGCATCATCGTCTCTGTTTGCGGGATAAGGTACTGAGTTATTCTAAATAAACAGTGCAATCTATCGTCTTAAGTAAAAGGATCTCTGGCTCTCATTGAAAGTTAAGCTTTCATCACCGAGCTATGGAAATCTGTATTGCAGATGCTATAAAAATAACATCCACGTTATTTCTTGGTGTACAGGACTAAAATGTTAAATGATATTAGCGTCAGAACCTTTATTATTTTATTTCTGATCATTACGGCGGTTGCACTCAATCTTGTTGAAATAATTTTCTCCGCCACCCCAGAAATCATTATTGGCACTAATGCGGTAAGTATTATTTCTATATTGTGTTTATGGTGGTACATGACGAAATATCTGGTCATGCCGATTAATACGGTTAAAAGAAGCATTGAAGAAGTGACGTCCGGAAATCTGGCAATCAGTATTCCAGAGTTTGGCAATAACTGTGCGGGTAGACTAATTCCTGGTATCAATAGTTTATCAAGTAATATCTCAACACTCGTTAATGAGATCAGAACATCCTCGCAAACGGCGATGGCGCTCTCTGAACAGCTTGCAGAACGCAGCGCTGAGCTCTCAGTGAAAACAGAACAGCAATCCGGAGCATTGATGCAGACAGCTGCCAACATGGATGAAATAGCGGTTAATACGCGAAATAATGCTGATAACACGCAAATAGCCAGCGCCCAGGCAACAATTGCCACGCAATGCGCCCGTCAGGGTGGCGAATTAATGGTGCAGGTAGCGACAAATATGCGATCAATCACCGAATGCGCACAACAGATGACAGAAATTATTACGCTAATAGATGGTATTGCATTCCAGACAAATATTCTGGCCCTGAATGCTGCTGTAGAAGCGGCGAGGGCTGGTGAACATGGTAAAGGTTTTTCCGTGGTTGCCGGTGAGGTAAGAATGCTTGCGCACCGCAGCGCAGATGCAGCGAAGAATATTAAGCAACTGATTGCCCAAACCCATCAAAATGTTCAGCAAGGCGCAGCTGTTGTGCGTGAAGCTGAAAAAAATATGCATGATATTGTCGGAGGGGCCGGGCAATTAAACCAACTGATGAGCGAGATATTAACCACCACGCAGGAGCAGGAGAAAGGGATTATCAGAATCACCCATGCTCTGGCCGAACTGGAAAACGTAACCCAAAGTAATGCCATCATGGTTGATGAGCTTTCTGATTCCTCAGGTATCCTGAAAAATCAGGTGATTGACCTTCAATCGCGAACGCATAAATTCCGCTTAAGTCATGCTCTTGAGTCAGAAAGACGCCAGCAGGCTTAACTGGGGAATCTCGTAAACAGCGCCGCATTCGTCGGCGCTTTGCTTGTTATCAGATATTTTTATGAATCATTTCAGCACAATGGGACAATGAGATATTGCTTAACATATTCTGACGGCTAGACTAACGAAAAAAGCTGAATGTTTGTGGAGGCGCTGTGGAAGCCATTAAGGGAACGGATGTTAATGTGCCGGATGCCGTGTTTGCCTGGCTGTTGGATGGTCGGGGTGGGGTGAAACCACTGGAAGATAATGATGTTATCGACAGTCAGCATCCCTGTTGGCTACATCTTAATTATACTCATCCTGAAAGCGCGCAATGGCTGGCGACAACACCTTTACTTCCCAATAATGTGCGTGATGCGCTGGCAGGCGAAAGCACACGCCCACGCGTCAGCAGAGTTGGGGAAGGTACGTTGATTACACTGCGCTGTATCAATGGTAGCACCGATGAGCGACCTGACCAACTGGTGGCGATGCGTTTATATATGGATGAACGTCTGATTGTCTCAACACGCCAGCGTAAAGTGCTGGCGCTGGATGATGTTGTCAGCGATCTCCAGGAAGGTACGGGACC
The DNA here is from genome assembly GCF_030334545.1 of Citrobacter sp. Ce129. Lineage (NCBI taxonomy): Bacteria > Pseudomonadati > Pseudomonadota > Gammaproteobacteria > Enterobacterales > Enterobacteriaceae > Citrobacter > Citrobacter sp. Ce129. The sequence goes on along the minus strand of NZ_JAOWDS010000065.1, from coordinate 554,960 downwards.
GGCTGACTGTGGTGGTTGGCTGGTGGATGTTTGTGATGCGCTAACCGATCATGCCAGCGAATTTATCGAACAGCTGCACGACAAAATTATCGATCTGGAAGATAACCTGCTGGATCAGCAGATCCCCCCGCGTGGTTTCCTGGCATTACTGCGTAAACAGCTCATTGTGATGCGCCGTTATATGGCGCCGCAGCGCGATGTCTATGCTCGTCTGGCGAGCGAACGGTTGTCCTGGATGACTGACGACCATCGGCGGCGAATGCAGGATATCGCTGACAGGCTGGGGAGAGGGTTGGATGAAATAGACGCCTGTATTGCCCGGACCGGTATTATGGCGGATGAAATTGCACAGGTGATGCAGGAGTCTCTGGCTCGCCGAACGTATACGATGTCATTGATGGCAATGGTTTTTCTTCCCAGTACATTTTTAACCGGGCTGTTTGGCGTTAACCTCGGCGGTATCCCCGGCGGTGGCTGGCCGTTTGGTTTCTCACTTTTTTGTATTCTGTTAGTGGTCCTGATTGGTGGTGTTACTTTATGGTTGCATCGTAGTAAATGGTTGTAACAACTACGTTTTTTAGTGACTTTCTGGCATGAAAACGTCCTGGTTTTTGAGCGAGGTCAATAAACCATCTACCTATTCGGGGCAGTATCTCTCTCGCAGGTGAATGCAACGTCAAGCGATGGGCGTTGCGCTCCATATTGTCTTACTTCCTTTTTTGAATTACTGCATAGCACAATTGATTCGTACGACGCCGACTTAGATTAGTCGGCTTTTTTTTGCCTGCATGAAATCAGCGTCTACCCTAAAAGAGTCAACCTGAATGACTGGAGGGGTATATGACCTGTCTGATTGCAACGTCGCACACTGATTCGCTACCGACTGACCCGGTTCCCATTCCCGATCCCATTCCTCGTCCGCAGCCCATGCCGGATCCGCCGCCGGATGAAGAGCCGATTAAATTGTCGCATCGCGGGCGCAGATCTGCGAGGATACGCGCCTGCTGAATGTGAGTTTTTACCGCGAGATTAAATTGTGACCGCTTTTTCAACCCTGAATGTTTTACCTGCTGCCCAACTCGAGAATCTTAACGAGCTGGGATATCTTGAAATGACGCCTGTTCAGGCTGCTGCGTTACCGGCAATCCTGGCGGGGAAAGATGTTCGCGTGCAGGCTAAAACCGGCAGTGGCAAAACGGCGGCTTTTGGTCTTGGATTGCTACAGCACATCGATGCCGCGCTATTTCAAACGCAGTCGCTGGTACTGTGCCCAACGCGCGAGCTTGCCGACCAGGTTGCGGGTGAGCTGCGTCGCTTAGCGCGTTTTCTGCCAAACACCAAGATCTTAACGTTGTGCGGTGGGCAACCCTTTGGCGCACAGCGCGACTCCCTGCAGCACGCGCCACATATCATCGTCGCTACGCCGGGGCGTTTACTCGACCACCTGCAAAAAGGCACGGTTTCTTTAGACGCCCTGAATACGCTGGTTATGGATGAAGCCGACCGCATGCTGGATATGGGCTTTAGCGATGCGATTGATGATGTTATTCGCTTTGCGCCAGCATCTCGTCAGACCCTACTGTTTTCGGCAACATGGCCGGAAGCTATTGCCGCCATTAGCGGCCGGGTGCAGAGAAATCCATTAACGATCGAAATTGATACGGTTGATGCGCTGCCGGCGATTGAACAGCAGTTTTTCGAAACCTCCAGCCACGGAAAAATTCCACTACTGCAAAAATTACTCAGTCAGCATCAGCCTGCCTCTTGCGTGGTTTTTTGTAATACCAAAAAAGATTGTCAGGCCGTGTGTGACGCACTGAATGCGGCGGGGCAAAGCGCACTTTCACTGCATGGCGATCTTGAGCAGCGCGATCGCGATCAGACGCTGGTACGTTTTGCCAACGGCAGTGCGCGCGTACTGGTTGCCACCGATGTGGCCGCGCGTGGTCTGGATATTAAATCACTTGAGCTGGTGGTGAACTTCGAACTGGCATGGGATCCGGAAGTCCACGTCCATCGTATCGGACGTACTGCGCGTGCCGGCAACAGCGGTCTGGCGATTAGCTTCTGTGCTCCGGAAGAAGCGCAGCGGGCCAACATTCTTTCTGAAATGCTGCAACTGAAGCTGAACTGGCTGCCTGCGCCGGCTAACGGCTCAATCCTGCCGCTGGAAGCCGAGATGGCGACGTTATGCATTGATGGCGGTAAAAAGGCCAAAATGCGTCCCGGCGATGTTCTCGGCGCGCTGACCGGCGATATTGGTCTGGATGGCGCCGACATCGGCAAAATTGCCGTTCATCCGGCGCACGTCTATGTCGCCGTTCGCCAGACTGTAGCGCATAAGGCGTGGAAGCAATTGCAAAACGGTAAGATTAAAGGCAAGACTTGCCGGGTTCGGTTATTGAAATAACTGCCCGTTGGGGCGCCTGATGGCGCTCCGCTTATCAGGCCTACAGGCGTTTGTACGCATTGTAGGCCTGACAGACGCTTACTTCACTTCCACCACGTTCAGACGCAGCTCATCCAGTTGAGCATCTTCTTCTTCTGGCTGCCAGCCCGCAGGCTGCAGCGGGATCTCTTCACGATCGAACGCTAAGTCACCACCGTCAACAACCTCTGAACCGTGCTTAATACCTTTAAAGTCGAACAGATTGATATCGCTCAGATGTGAAGGCACAACGTTCTGCATCGCGCTGAACATGGTTTCAATCCGGCCAGGATAGCGTTTATCCCAGTCGCGCAGCATATCGGCGATGACCTGACGCTGCAGGTTAGGCTGTGAGCCGCACAGGTTACACGGAATAATCGGGAAACCCTTTGCTTCAGAGAAACGCTCGATATCTTTCTCACGGCAGTAAGCCAGCGGACGGATGACGATATGTTTGCCGTCATCGCTCATCAACTTCGGTGGCATACCTTTCATTTTCCCGCCGTAGAACATGTTTAAGAACAGCGTTTGCAGGATGTCGTCGCGATGGTGGCCGAGCGCAATTTTGGTGGCGCCTAATTCAGTTGCCGTGCGATACAGAATGCCGCGACGCAGGCGAGAGCAGAGTGAGCAGGTCGTTTTACCTTCAGGGATTTTATCCTTGACGATCCCGTAGGTGTTTTCTTCGACAATCTTATATTCAACGCCCAGATTTTCCAGATACTCCGGCAGAATGTGCTCCGGGAAGCCGGGTTGTTTCTGATCGAGGTTAACCGCAACTAAGGAAAAACTGATCGGGGCGCTTTGCTGCAAATTACGCAGTATCTCCAGCATCGTGTAGCTGTCTTTCCCGCCGGAAAGACACACCATAATGCGATCGCCGTCTTCGATCATATTGAAGTCGGCAATGGCTTCGCCGACGTTACGACGCAGACGTTTTTGTAATTTGTTCAGGTTGTATTGTTCTTTCTTTGTAGCTTGTTGATTATCTTGCATTCTTACCGTTCTCAAAAACCAAAGGGGCATAATAAGGGACAAACTTCCATCACAGGGCTGGTTTGTTATTCAACATTGCAACCCGATCGCCATTCATTTCTTTAATCCATGTACTGTAGACTTCGGACACTATTTGCGCGTTTTCATGCCCCATCTGATTAGCTATAAATGATGGGTTTGCTCTAGCCGATAACAGCCAGCAGGCAAAAGCATGTCGCGTATGGTACGGATTACGGCGACGAATACCAGCACGTTTTACAGCTGCGTTCCATCTGGCACTGATGCTACTCATAGAGTAGTAAGGTTTTTGCTCTCCGTGACCAGACCAGAATGAACAGGGAACCGCATAATTGAATAAAGGTGCGTGGCCCCGGGCGGGAAGTAATTAATCAACCGAAGGCGGATATTGAAGCGCTGAAGATATTCGTGGAACCGCTCACTGCCAGATAATTCATTTCTGAACCATCAACGTGTAGTGTCTGGAAGCAAAACCACAGGGTGTGGTGAACTGCCGCAACCATACCGTATGCAAGAGCATGGCTGCGGCCAACTGGCAAACATCCGATAGTGCGAGTATTGAATGATTGCCAGTCACAGCGGATTGTACTTAAGCAATATGACGGTTCAAGGCGTTTAATCTGAAACCAGCCACATATCAGCCTCTTCAAACATTTCCTGCACCGTTCGGCTTATCTGTTCTTTCTCATGCTTGCTGGCGTCAGTATTGATCGCCGGCAGTGTCATCATCGGTTTAACCCGAACATCAGTATCGGGGAAGATCCGGTGAACCCTCTTAGTTAACTCGCCCAGAATGATATCTTTTGCACCGGGCAGTCCATCAAAATTCCTTTTGTCATAAACGAGTTCCACGAACATTGCTTATCGCTCTTTTTGCTGGATGTATATACAGTATTTATACTCTGTTTTTATCCGGGTTTCAAGAGAGGGCGTAATGATGTCACGACATAGCGATACTGAAATGGCCTTGTATGCTTCGATCAGGAATCGTGGGGAAAATGAGGGCGAAACAAAAAGCCCGCAGCGATGTGCGGGCCAGACAGATTAGCGAACTACCAGTACCGAACACTCCGCATGACGCACTACGGCTGCGGCGTTAGAACCCAGCAGGTAGGTGGTGATGTCGGGTCGGTGTGAGGCAATAATGACCATATCAGCCGGTAATTTTTTAGCGATCTCCAGAATCTTGTCTTTCGGTGCACCTTCTGCAACATGAACGTGCATTCTGTCCGTTGGGATATTGAACTTCTTGATAATCTCTTCCAGTTGAGATTTCGCTTCGGCTTTCAGATCCTCCATGGCCGGTAACTCTGCCGAGTAGGCCAGTCCCAGAGAAGCATAATAGGGCAGTGACGGAATGACGGTCAAAAAATGGACCTGTGCATCGTCAATTTTTGCCTCTGCTTCAACATGGGCGATAACGCGTTGAGTTAATTCTGAGTCTGAAATATCGATGGGTACAAGAATCGTTCTGTTCATAAAACCTCCTGTTTAAGCATCCTCCTAAAGCTTACCGCGTAATGGCACTTTATGTACAATGACAACGATCACATTTTGGCATCACTTTATTTTAATTTCAGGAAACTTTCCTTTTATTACTCCATCGTAAAATCGACCTTTAGAAACGACGCTGAGGAAATCACGAAAAATACGGGCAGGCACATGCTGATATTGCAGGGTCGCCAATTGGTGAAAGCGAATTTCTAGCGTACGGGAGGATTCGTCATAGCCGACGGATGCAATACGGGATGATTTTACAGGATGATGATTCATTGCAGGTATCCTCTACTACAGGTCTTAATGCAAGATATCATCTATCAGAGAAGTGTTTTAGCGCAACAGATATAATGTTTTGATCTGAATAAAACAGAATTGTTAGAACATAAAGAGAGCCCGCTGTTGCCAGCGGGCTGAGGGATTAGAACTGGTAAACCAGACCTACTGCGACTACGTCATCAGTAGAGATGCCAGTATCTTTGTAGAACTGATCATCTTCGTCCAACAGGTTGATTTTGTAATCAACATAGGTGGACATGTTTTTGTTGAAGTAGTAGGTAGCGCCGATATCAGCATATTTAACCAGATCTTTATCCTGACCAGCGTTGCCGTTGTATGTCAGGTCCTTACCTTTAGACATCAGGAAGGACACTGCCGGGCGCAGACCAAAGTCGAACTGGTACTGTGCAGTCACTTCAAAGTTCTGGGTTTTGTTTGCAACACCGCCCTGATCAGTATTCGCCATTGAACCATACGGAGTCATGTTACGGGTTTCGGAATACATGGTTGCCAGGTAGATGTTGTTGGCGTCGTATTTCAGACCAGTAGTCCATGCGTCAGCTTTATCGCCGCCAGCAACTGTACCGCCAGCAGTAGTCTGCTCGTTAGTACGGTCAGAAGTGGTGTACGCCGCACCGAAGCTTACGCCCATACCCAGATCGTAGGTAGAGGAGATACCGAAACCGTCACCGTTAGAGTTCTGGACGTTGCGGTCACTACCGTTACCGGTGCCTTCTTGTTCATCACCTGCTTGTTCGTTCGCGCCCTGATATTGCAGTGCAAAGTTCAGACCGTTCACCATACCGAAGAAGTCAGTGTTACGGTAGGTTGCTACGCCGTTCGCACGGCCGGTCATGAAGTTATCTGCTTTGGTGTAAGAGTCGCCACCGAATTCTGGCAGCATATCGGTCCAGCCTTCAACGTCGTACAGTACGCCATAGTTACGACCATAGTCGAATGAGCCGTAGTCGCCGAATTTCAGACCGGCAAATGCCAGACGAGTAAAGTTGTTGTTACGGTTGCCTTCAGTGGTGTTGGCATTAACCTGATATTCCCACTGGCCATAACCGGTGAGCATATCGTTAATCTGAGTTTCGCCTTTGAAACCGCCACGAACATAAGTCTGATCGCCATCGCTGTTAGCGTCATCAGAGAAATAACGCAGGCCGTCTACTTTGCCATAGAGATCTAATTTGTTGCCGTCTTTATTATAAACTTCAGCCGCGTGAGCAGCGCCTGCAGCCAGCAGGGCAGGAATTACGAGAGCCAGTACTTTTCTGTTCATTGAAATAATCCTTTAGTTTTTTTATTAACCTGTGACTACCCATGTAGGGAGTAAAAGCATGCTAAAGGAGAAGTTCCGTAAAGAGATAAATATGAATTGTTACGCCTTAAGTAAAACCTTAAATAAATAATTCTACGGAAATGGTGATAATTGCGATGAATGTGTTGCGTGAAAATATATAAAATAAAAATTATACAAGTGAATTGTGTTGGGCTATTCTGCGCGTGTTATATGCCTTTATTGTCACGTTTTATTTTTCGTTGACCTATTGATAGCTATTATTAATTAGCCAGCGAATAAATTGACAAGCCCGAACGACTGTTCGGGCTTTTTTTTTTGGTTCCAGGTTAATACTGAGATAAACGTATTACTCAGTACCGCTCTTTTCCGCTTTTCCTGCCAGTTGGGCCAGGAAGTCGTAACGCTTTTGCAGATCGGCGGCGGCGTCTTTCCACAGCTGTTCAGCCACTTCTGGCTGTTGAGCATTCAGACGACGGAAGCGCTGCTCGTTAAGCAAAGTCTCGGCCAGGGCGTCTGACGGTGGGCGAGAGTCCAACGCCAGCGGCAGTTTGCCTTCGTCTGCGCGACGTGGATCGAAGCGGTACAGCGGCCAGAATCCGGTCGCCGTGAGCTGACGCATCTGATCGTGGCTTAGTGCGAGATCGTAACCGTGCTCCTCGCATGGGCTATAGGCGATAATCAGTGACGGCCCGGGATAGGCTTCCGCTTCCTGAATAGCTTTCACCGTCTGGTTCAACTGAGCGCCCAGAGAAATCTGTGCAACATACACGTGACCGTACATCATCATGCTGACGCCAAGATCTTTGCGAGCCTTGCGTTTGCCATGCTCACCAAATTTAGTGACGGCTCCGAGCGGTGTGGCTTTCGACGCTTGCCCACCTGTGTTGGAGTAACACTGAGTATCCAGCACCAGAATATTGACGTTCTCGGTCAGGCTCAGGACGTGATCCAGGCCGCCAAAACCAATATCGTAAGCCCAGCCATCACCGCCAATTAACCAGATAGATTTCTCGATCAGCGCGTCGGCATCGGTTAACAACTGCTGTGCGCCTTCGACATCCTTCAGGTGCTGGCGCAGTGCTGCAACTTGCTCACGACGTACCTCTGGCGTGGCTTCAGCGTGCAGGGCGTCATTCAGTTCAGCCGGAATGCTATCGGCAAACTGTTCCAGCAAACGCATGACGCGCACACGATGCTGATCCACCGTCAGACGGAAGCCCAGACCAAACTCGGCGTTATCCTCAAACAGTGAGTTTGCCCATGCAGGTCCGCGACCATTGGCGTCGGTGGTATACGGCGTTGAGGGCAGGTTACCGCCATAAATTGATGAACATCCGGTCGCATTGGCGATCAGCATGCGGTCGCCGTACAACTGCGTGAGCAGTTTGATATACGGCGTTTCACCGCAGCCAGAGCAGGCGCCAGAATATTCAAACAGTGGAGTGATCAACTGCGAGGTACGAATATCAATACGCTCCAGCTTCGTGCGATCGATTTCCGGCAGATTGAGGAAGTAGTCATAGTTAACTTTTTCCTCTTCAACATGCTCAAGGCGCGACATCATATTGATGGCCTTGATCTCCGGGTTCTGGCGATCTTTCGCCGGGCACACTTCAACGCACAGGTTACAGCCGGTGCAATCCTCTGGCGCAACCTGCAGGACATATTTCTGACCGCGCATATCGCGTGATTTCACATCCAGAGAATGCAGGCTGGCAGGGGCGTTTTCCATCGCTTCTGGTGAAACCACTTTGGCGCGGATAGCCGAGTGCGGGCAGGCGGCAACGCAGTGGTTACACTGAGTACACAGCTCTTCTTTCCAGATGGGGATCTCTTCTGCAATATTGCGTTTTTCCCAACGCGTGGTGCCCATCGGCCAGGTGCCGTCTGGCGGCAGTGCTGAAACGGGGAGGGCATCGCCGAGACCGGCGAGCATCGCCGCGGTGACGGTTTTCACGAAATCAGGTGCGGCATCAGAAACCACCGGTGGGCGGTTGGCGCTATGCGGATCAACGGGCTGGAGCGCCACTTCGGCGACGGATTCACGCGCCAGGGCCAGCGCCTGCCAGTTACGTTCCACCAGATCCTGTCCTTTACTGCTGTAGCTTTTCGCAATCGCACCCTGCAATTCGATCAACGCGCTGTCGCCGGGTAAGATTTGCGTCAGATGGAAGAACGCCATCTGCATAACGGTGTTAATACGCGCAGCCAGGCCGCACTCGCGGGCAATTTTGGCGGCATTAATGACGTAGAAACGGGCTTTCTTTTGATTCAGTACAGCCTGAACTTCCTGCGGCAAACGCGACCAGACTTCATCCACGTTATACGGGGTATTAAGCAGGAAGATACCGCCTGGTTTCAGGCGCTCGGCCATTTGATACTTATCGATAAATTGCAACTGGTGACAGCCAACAAAATCGGCTTGCGACACCAGATATGCTGAGCGAATAGGTTGCTCACTGACGCGCAGGTGAGAAACCGTCAGGCCGCCTGCTTTTTTCGAATCATAGACGAAATAACCCTGCGCATACCACGGCGTAGAGTTACCGATAATCTTGATGTTGTTTTTGGTAGCCGACACGCTACCGTCGCTGCCCAGCCCGTAAAACAGCGCTTCGAGCTTAGCGCTACCGGGTAGCGTGTTTTCTGGCAGCGGTAGCGACAGGTTAGTGACATCATCATAGATCCCGACCGTAAAGCGAGGCTTCGGCCTGGCGTTACTCAGCTCATTAAAGACCGCCATGACGCAGTCCGGGCCAAACTCTTTGGAGGAAAGGCCATAACGCCCGCCAATCACGCGCGGTAGCGTTTCTCGCTCGCCGCAGTTAAAGGCTTCCGCCAGCGCGGTCATCACATCCAGATACAACGGTTCAGCCTGCGCGCCAGGCTCTTTGGTGCGATCCAGGACGGCAATACTCCGTACCGTTTCCGGCAGGGCGCGTAGTAAATGTTTGGCAGAGAATGGGCGGAAAAGACGCACTTTCAGAACGCCCACTTTCTCGCCGCGCGCCAGCAGCTCTTCAACGACTTCTTCACTGGTGCCAATTGCCGAGCCCATCAGAATAATGACGCGTTCTGCCTGCGGATGGCCGTAATATTCAAATGGCTGGTACTGGCGACCCGTCGCAGCGGCGAAGTCGTTCATTGCCTGCTCGACGTGATCGTAAACCGCGTTGTACCACGGGTTAGTTGCTTCGCGTGACTGGAAGTAGGTGTCAGGGTTCGCAGACGTACCGCGAATAACCGGATGCTCAGGATTAAGTGCGCGGGCACGGTGAGCATCGATTTCCGCCTGCGGCATCAGTCCGAGGATCGTGTCATCGGCCAGCGGCACTATTTTATTAATTTCATGCGAAGTACGGAAACCATCAAAGAAATGAATAAACGGGACCCGGCTTTTGAGGGTGGCCATTTGCGAAATTAGCGCAAAGTCCTGTGCTTCCTGGACGCTGCTGGCACACAGCATTGCGCATCCCGTCTGGCGCACCGCCATCACGTCAGAATGATCGCCAAAGATCGATAATGCGTGAGTGGCTATCGTACGCGCCGCAACGTGTAGTACAAACGGGGTCAATTGACCGGCCAGTTTGTACAGCGTCGGGATCATCAGCAGCAGGCCCTGCGATGAGGTGAACGACGTAGAGAGCGCACCGGTCTGCAATGCGCCATGAACGGTCGCTATCGCACCGCCTTCCGACTGCATTTCCACGACGCGAGGAGTATCCCCCCACACGTTTTTAAGCCCGTTCCCGGCCCAGGCATCTGCCTGTTCAGCCATAGTCGAACTTGGCGTAATTGGGTAGATGGCGATAACCTCGCTGGTACGAAATGCGACTGAAGCAACCGCACCATTACCGTCAATTGTGATCATACTGACACCCTTACATTGCGCAAAAAGAGGGACACGCGTAACAGCGGCGAGTCCTGTAATTATCTTTCTATTTTAGCAAAAGCCGTTCAGACAGATTTTCGCTTTTGTGTCCCTGGAATTAACAGAATGAATGGTTTGATCAAAGGAGCAGGCAAAAAATTGCCAGAAAATGTAAACAACGCGCATAAATGCGTATATTGCCTCTCGACGGCGGTGTTTCCGCTGCCTATTATTTATGGCTGTGTCGTTTGGTTAATATTCAGAGGGGAGTAAGATGCGCGCAGCGTTTTGGGTAGGGTGTGCCGCGTTATTATTATCGGCTTGTAGCAGTGAACCTGTTCAGCAGGCAACCGCCGCGCATGTCGCACCGGGGATGAGGGCTGCAATGTCCAGTTCTGGAGAAGCTAATTGCGCCATGATTGGTGGTTCGCTCTCCGTTGCCCGTCAACTGGATGGTTCAGCTATCGGAATGTGTGCGTTACCCAACGGCAAACGCTGTAGTGAGCAGTCGCTTGCCGCCGGAAGCTGTGGCAACTATTAAGCCAGCGCGTTTCTTACATTAAGTCCGCGAGTTTATACGTCAGCGTTTGTTCTGCTGTCGCCAGCGTTAACTGGTCAGCAGTCAGATCAACCTGTGCGCCTTGCTTAAACATTTCGCTGACGATCCCGTCGAGCGCGTTAAGCTGTGGATCGGCGCACATCATGCGGGTCATCGCCATATCTTTTACCTTCAACTCGCCGTCGGACAGTTTGCCCTGACCGTGGAATTGATTACACATCTTTCCCGACACCGTCATGTTTTCACCAAAACTCAATTCGGGCGGGTTATTGGCGACGGTGACGGCCTTACCATTCACGCTCTGTAAAACGAAGCGGTGATGCTGCAACTGATCGCGATTGACGGAAACTTTTCCATTGCTCACACAGCCAGCCATCAGCATGCTGAGCGCAATCAACGTGACAACTTTCTTCATTAAATTTCTCTACGTTTGTGACGGGATACATTCAATATAATAATGATACTGAATGTTTTATCATCGGTGATTGTCTGAAAATGCCCCCCTAAAGTCAGGGGAGCACTGGGATTAAAAGAGGGCGTTTGGACAGGTTTCGCCTTTGGAGATTTGCGCCAGATTTTGCAGCGTAGTCTCAGAAATACTGGTCAATGCTTCGGCGGTCAGGAAGGCCTGATGACCGGTAAACAGCACGTTATGACAGGCCGACAGACGACGGAACACATCATCCTGAATCACGTCATTGGATTTATCTTCAAAGAACAGATCGCGTTCGTTTTCATACACGTCCATACCCAGAGAACCAATTTTCTGGTTTTTCAGCGCATCGATAGCGGCTTGCGAATCGATCAATGCGCCGCGGCTGGTGTTAATCACCATCACGCCATTTTTCATTTGCTCAAAGGCTTCGTGATTGAGCAGATGATAATTCTCCGGCGTTAACGGACAGTGCAGGGAGATGACATCGGACTCTGCGAACAGAGTTTTAAGATCGACATATTCAACGCCTAACTCCAGCGCAGCAGCGCTCGGGTAAGGATCGAACGCCAGCAGACGCATACCAAAACCTTTCAGGATACGCAGCGCAGCAATCCCGATTTTACCGGTACCGATCACCCCGGCTGTTTTGCCATACATGGTAAAGCCGGTCAGGCCCTCAAGAGAGAAGTTGGCATCACGGGTACGCTGATAGGCGCGGTGAATACGGCGATTCAGCGTCATCATCATGCCAATCGCATGCTCAGCGACGGCTTCAGGTGAATAGGCCGGTACACGTACGACCTGCAGACCCAGCTCTTTTGCCGCGTCGAGATCGACGTTATTAAACCCGGCGCAACGCAGCGCGATATATTTCACGCCATGCTTTTTCAGCTCTTCCAGAACAGGGCGACTGCCATCGTCGTTGACGAAAATGCATACGGCTTCACAGCCATGGGCAGTCTTCGCTGTTTTTTCCGTCAACAGAAAGTCAAAGAATTCAAGTTCAAAACCAAAAGCCTCGTTAACCTGCTGCAGATACTTCTTGTCGTACTGTTTTGTACTATAGATGGCGAGTTTCATAAGACTTTCTCCAGTGATTTTGAGGTCACATTAATCCAATTCAAATTATTTTACAAAATCTAAAAAGTTATTGATAGTCATAGGCGTAATGAATAATTTCAGCGCATCTGTTGTTAGTGTGGGCAGGTTACTCAATTTCAACAACCGGATATTTTTCCATCCAACTCAACCCCCAGATATCGCCGCAGATAAAAAGCCAGCCGAATCACATCCGGAAGGCTACGCTTATACAGGTAGCAAATATCGGGAGGGGTCATGTTAACTCACTCTGAAGCAAAACGATGGGCCACCTTAATGCTCAAGGCGGCATTATGCGATGGTATGAAACCTGATGAGATTTCCCGGCAGGTACATCTGGTCTGCGATCATCACGGTAGGGAGTGCCTCGAAGAACTTATCGAGGAAATTCTGATCGAAGCAGGTCGTATAGGACCTAAACATAGCGATGGACAACTGAGGCCTCATTGAGTCTGAATCTTACTATTCCCGACGGCACGTGTAACAGCGTGCCATATAATATAATAATTTATCTCATTGAATTAAATAATGTTTTTCTGGTTCTCTTTCATTCATTAACTCTGCGTATACTTCATGGGAATTTATTCTTAATGTGGGCATATCCTGTTAAACATGCCACAATACTGGCCTAAACCGGCTTAAATTTTCGCTAAATCAGGATATTAACTACCCATGAAGGGTAAATATAAAGCCGTTCTGGCACTCCTCTTATTATTTATTCTCGTGCCGCTGACGCTGGTAATGACGCTTGGCCTGTGGGTTCCTACGCTGGTCGGCATCTGGTTACCGGTTGGCACGCGCATCGCGCTGGATGAGAGTCCACGGCTGACACGGCATGGGCTGCATATTCCGGAACTCCGCTATCTGGTCGATGATTGCCCGCTAGCGCGCATTACTCAGGCGGATCTTTCCCATCCCAGTCGTTGGTTGCTCAATGTCGGGGCTGTGGAGCTGGATTCAGCTTGCCTGGCCAGGTTGCCGCAGACAGAATCATCCCCGGTAGCGCCCAAAACGTTGGCAGAATGGCAATCTATGCTGCCCAATACCTGGATTAACATCGACAAAGTCATTCTCTCTCCCTGGCAGGAATGGCAGGGAAAACTGTCGCTCTCGCTAACTCCCTCTAGCCAGCAACTGCGCTACCAGGGTGAAAAGGTTAAATTCCAGGGGAGCCTGCATGGGCAAAATCTCACGGTAAATGAGCTGGATATCGCCGCATTTGAAGGGCAGCCGCCGATAAAACTGGTCGGTGAATTTACCATGCCGCTGGTTCCCGATGGATTACCGGTGAGCGGTCATGCGGTTGCTACTCTGAGCTTGCCGCAGGAGCCAACGCTTGTGGATGCCGAACTTGAATGGCAAGAAAACAGCGGACAACTGATCGTCATGGCGCGAAATAATGCCGATCCGCTGCTTGATCTTCCGTGGGAAATAACCCGTCAGCAATTAACCATTAGCGACGGTCGCTGGAACTGGCTTTATCAGGGATTTCCGCTAAGCGGACGGCTGGGCATGAAAGTTGAAAACTGGCGGGCCGGGCTGGAAAATGCCGTGGTGAGCGGACGTCTGAACATACTTACTCAAGGCGATGCGGGTAAAGGAAACGCCGTATTAACGCTGGGGCCGGGCAAGTTGGGTGTGGATAGTAGCGATATGCCGTTGCAGTTGATCGGCGAGGCGAAACAGGGCGATCTCATCTTCTACGCCAGGTTACCCGCCAGACTGACTGGCAGCCTGAACGACCCGCAACTTGTTTTTGAGCCAGGGGCGCTGCTGCGTTCACGCGGACGGGTGATCGACTCGCTGGATATTGACGAAATTCGCTGGCCTTTGGCGGGCGTAAAGGTAACGCAACGCGGCGTGGATGGCCGTCTGCAGGCTATATTGCGCGCGCATGAAAACCAGATGGGCGGTTTTGAATTGCATCTGGATGGTCTGGCAAATGATTTTCTCCCCGACGCGGGTCGCTGGCAGTGGCGATATTGGGGCAAAGGCAGCTTTACGCCGATGCATGCGCGTTGGGACGTGGCGGGTAAGGGGGAATGGCATGACAATACCCTGAAGCTTTTTGATCTCTCCACCGGGTTTGATCATCTGCAATACGGCACCATGCAGGTGGATAACCCGCGCCTGGTGATGGACGAACCCATTGTCTGGGGGCGGGATGCCAACAAACCGACGTTTAGCGGTGCGCTGTCGCTGGACGCAGGGAACACCACTTTCACCGGGGGAAGTGTGTTACCACCGTCAACCCTGAAGTTCAGTGTGGAAGGCACCGACCCGACGATTTTCCAGTATAAAGGCCAGCTTCACGCGGGGGCGATTGGCCCTGTACAGCTAAATGGTCGTTGGGACGGGATCCGACTGCGCGGACAGGCCTGGTGGCCAAAACAATCGCTCACCGTCTTTCAACCGCTCATCCCACCTGACTGGAAAATGAAGCTACGTGAAGGGGAACTGTATGCGCAGGTAGCGTTTTCAGCTGCCCCGGAACAGGGCTTTGAAGCCGGTGGTCATGGGGTATTAAAAGGCGGTAGCGCCTGGATGCCCGATAACCAAATTAATGGTGTCGATTTTGTGCTGCCTTTCCGGTTTAGCGAAGGCGCATGGCAGTTGGGTACGCGTGGGCCTATTTCACTGCGTATTGCGGAAGTGGTTAATCAGGTGACGGTGAAAAATATCGCCGCCGATCTGCAGGGGGCGTATCCCTGGAGCGAAGCTAATCCGTTACTGTTAAGCGATGTCAGCGCCGAACTGTTGGGGGGCAAAGTCATCATGCAGCAACTGCGGATGCCGCAACACGATCCTGCATTATTGCGGGTGCAGAATATCTCCTCGAGTGAGCTTATCAGCGCGGTTAACCCCAAGCAATTCGCCATGTCTGGCCCGGTCAGCGGCGCGTTGCCGTTATGGCTGGATAACGAGAAGTGGATCATTAAAGACGGATGGTTAACCAACCCGGGGCCGATGACGCTGCGTATTGATAAGGATACCGCAGATGCCGTCGTCAAAGATAATATGGCGGCGGGTGCGGCCATTAACTGGCTGCGCTATATGGAAATAAGCCATTCCTGGACGAAAATAAATCTGGATAACCTCGGCGTTTTAACCATGCAGGCAAACGTGACTGGTAATAGCCGGGTGGATGGCAAAGTGGGGACGGTAAATTTGAATTACACCCACGAGGAAAACGTCTTTACGCTCTGGCGTAGTTTGCGTTTTGGCGACAATTTACAGGCATGGCTTGAACAAAATGCAGCGCTGCCGGAACCCCATTGCCTGGAAGGCAAGGAATGTGAGGAACAACAATGAAAACGATAGCTGCCATGCTGGGTCTGCTGGCTTCATCTCTGCTGGTCGGGTGTACCCCAAGAATCGAAGTGGCTGCGCCAAAAGAGCCGATCACGATTAATATGAACGTCAAAATTGAGCATGAGATCCATATCAAAGTCGATAAAGACGTTGAGAGCTTATTAAAATCGCGCAGCGATCTGTTCTGAGGTCACAATGAAAAAACAGTTTGTAGCGATCCTGGTGGCGTTGAGTTTTTTGAGCGGCAACGTGTGGGCATTGACCCTGAGTGAAGCCAGAACCGAGGGCCGGGTGGGCGAAACGCTTAATGGTTATCTGGTGGCATTGCAAACCGACGCAGAAACGCAGGCGCTGGTGAATGAGATTAACAAAGCGCGCAGCGCCAGCTATCAGCAACTGGCCAGGAGCAACAACATTCCGCCTGATGAAGTGGCGAAAATGGCCGGGCAAAAGCTGGTTGCTCGCGCGAAACCAGGAGAGTATGTGCAGGGTATTAATGGCAAGTGGCTGAGAAAATAATCAACGGAGTTGTAGATAGAATCTGATTTCTGTTTAATCCAAAGAAAAGTAATAGGCGGGTACTGTTAATTAATCCACTATAGTCAACACCGTAAATTATCAAGGAGTGATGATGACGCTTTATCAGATCAAGCCCGCCTTCCAGGCACTTCTGCGCCCATTAATGTTCTGGCTACATAAAAAAGGCGTCACAGCGAATCACGTTACCCTTGCCGCTATGGCGCTCTCTTTTGTGACCGGCGGCGTACTGGTGATTTTCCCCCAGCCTGAATACTTTGTTCTCCTGCCCATAGTGCTGTTTATTCGAATGGCGCTCAATGCCCTCGACGGTATGCTGGCGCGTGAATGTCACCAGCAGTCACGCCTTGGGGCCATTCTGAACGAGAGCGGGGATATTCTTTCAGATATAGCGCTTTATCTGCCGTTTATGATGCTTCCTGACAGTAATGGATTGCTGGTTATGGTGATGCTGTTCTGTGCGGTAATGACGGAGTTTTGCGGCGTTCTGGCACAAACGATTAATGGCGTTCGCAGCTATGCCGGGCCGCTGGGGAAAAGTGACCGGGCGCTGGTATTTGGCGCATGGGGTCTGGCGCTGACTCTGTGGCCGCAGCTTGTACAGTGGAACAATGTGCTGTGGAGTGTTGCTATTCTCCTGCTGCTATGGACAGTGATTAACCGCTGTAGAAGCGCATTACGCGAAGAGGTGGCGCAATGATGATGCTGGAGAAGTCACTCGCGGTCATTTTTGCACTGCTGCTGGTTGCAACAGTGGTGAATGGATTACTGGTGTGGCGACGACCGGATAAAGACTGGCGGGAACTGACATTACGTATACGCACCTGGTGGATAATCATCGTCCTGTTTTCTCTGGCGATTTTAAGTCCGCACTGGTTGGCGCTGACCTTTTTCGCGCTGGTCAGCTTCATGGCGTTAAAGGAATTTTTAACGCTGGCGCCGTCGCGTCAGACCGATCGCATGCCGCTGCTGTGGATGTTCATTGCTATTCCAGTCAACTACTGGCTGATCGGTATTAACTGGTACGGCATGTTTGTGGTGTTTATTCCGGTCTACGCTTTTTTATTCTTACCCGTGCGGATGGTGATTGCGGGCGATACGCACGGCTTCTTGCGCTACGCCTCGCAGCATCACTGGAGCCTGATGACCACCGTTTTTGCCTTCAGCCATGTCGCGTTTTTGCTGGTTCTGCCTGATGATGGCCAACAAACCGGCGCATTGCTGGTGCTGTTCCTGGTTGGCTTAACGGAATTCAATGATATTGCGCAGTACCTGTGGGGCAAATCGATTGGGCGCATCAAAGTGATCCCCAGAGTCAGCCCTAATAAGACGCTGGCGGGACTGGTCGGCGGCGTAGCGACCACCACGCTGATGGCGGCGCTGCTTGGGCCGCTGATGACGCCGTTAAGCATTCCGTTGTCGCTGCTGGCGGGCTTTATTATCGGCATCAGTGGTTTTTGTGGCGATGTGGTGATGTCGGCAATCAAGCGCGATATCGGCGTGAAGGACAGCGGAACATTGCTGCCAGGTCATGGCGGGATCCTTGACCGACTGGATTCTCTGATCTTTACCGCGCCGGTGTTTTTCCATTTCATTCGCTACTTTTGCTATTAACTTATGCTGAACTCAATTCTGCGAACCCTGTTTACGCTGTGCATCGTCTGGCCGGTGATTTGGCTGTGGCTGGGGCTGCGTATCAGGCACCGGGAGCGTTTGCCTACCCGCGGCCCGGCAATTATTGTCGCCAATCACAATAGCCATATGGATGTTTTTGCGTTGCTTTCGCTCTTTCCGCTGCGCCGTCAGGCGTCGGTTCATCCGGTGGCTGCCGCTGACTATTTCCTGCGTAATAAAGCCATGGCCTGGTTTGCGCTAAATATTCTCAACATTATTCCCATTTCGCGAAAGGGCGGAGAAGCCAATCCGCTGGCGCAGTGCGAACAGGCATTACGCGACGGCAAGATCCTGATCCTCTTTCCGGAAGGCACGCGGGGCGAGCCGGGGAAACTGTCGTCGCTGAAATCCGGATTGTGGCATCTGAGCCAGTGCGTACCGGAGGTACCGATTATTCCCGTCTGGCTGCGTGGTACCGAATCTGTCATGGCGAAAGGGAATCGTATCCCGCTGCCGTTGTTTATTGATGTCAACATAGGCAGTGCATTGTATTTTCACGGGGATAAACCCCTCTTCATGGACGGACTCAGACAGCAACTGTTGCTGTTGGAGCAACAAACTAAAGGATTACATTCGCATGAGTGATACACGCGTACCTGACGAACGTCATTTTGTGACCAGTGACAATACCGAACTGTTTTATCGCTACTGGCCGGCAATTGCCCCTGGCTCAGCGCCTAAAGTGATCGTCATGTTCCATCGCGGACACGAACATTCCGGGCGGTTACAGCATATTGTGGACGAGCTGGCGATGCCGGATACCGCATTTTATGCCTGGGATGCGCGTGGTCATGGTCACTCTCCGGGCCAGCGCGGCTATAGTCCTTCTCTGGCGCGCTCGGTACAGGATGTCGAAGAATTTGTGCGTTTCGCCGCTGCAGACAGTCATGCCGCCATGGAAGATGTGGTGGTGGTGGCGCAAAGCGTTGGCGCGGTACTGGCCGCGACCTGGGTACATGACTATGCTCCCGCTATTCGCGGATTAGTACTGGCATCACCGGCCTTTAAAGTGAAATTGTATGTACCGTTTGCTCGTCAGGGGTTGGCGTTAATGCACCGACTGCGCGGCCTGTTTTTCGTTAACTCTTATGTTAAGGGTAAATACCTGACGCATGACGTCGATCGTGTGGCGAGCTTTAACCTCGATACCCAGATAACCCGGGCTATTGCGGTTAATATCTTGCTGGATCTCTACAAAACGGCAGAACGCATTGTCAGCGATGCCGCCGCCATTACGATGCCTGTGCAGTTGCTGGTCTCCGGCGATGATTTCGTTGTGCATCGCCAGCCGCAAATTGATTTTTATCAGCGTCTGCGAAATCCCCTCAAAGAGCTGCACGTGCTGCCGGGGTTTTACCACGACACGCTGGGCGAAAAAGACCGGCACCTGGCGTTCGATAAAATGCGTGATTTCATTTCTACGCTCTACGCTATGCCTCCACAGCGTTTTGATTACAGCAACGAAGATCGCTGGAGCCCTGGCGCCGATACCTGGCGGATGCTCAACGGGGGACCCGCGCCGTATTCTCTCGACGATATTGCGTACCGTGGCCTGCGCTACGGAATGAAGCTTCTGGGCACACAATCAACAGGCGTGCGTCTTGGATTTGAAACCGGTTTTGATTCCGGTAGCACACTGGATTATGTCTATCGCAACCAGCCGCAGGGCAACGGTGCACTGGGGCGTTTAATCGACAAGAACTACCTGAACAATGTCGGCTGGCAGGGGATCCGCCAGCGTAAGATTCATTTGCAGATGCTGATTAGTAAGGCTGTCGCACAGTTGAATGAGCAGGGCACGCCGGTACATGTGGTGGATATTGCTGCCGGACATGGACGCTATGTGCTTGATGCGCTGGAAGGCGAAAAGGCGGTACGTTCAATTTTATTGCGTGATTACAGTGAATTGAATGTGAATAAAGGTCGGGAAATGATCGCCAGCAGAGGCATGGCTGACATTGCGCGTTTTGAGCAAGGCGATGCCTTCAACCGCGAACAGCTGGCGGCGCTGGAGCCTCGTCCTGGTCTGGGGATTGTCTCTGGTTTGTACGAGCTTTTTCCTGAAAATGTGCTGGTCAAAAACTCTCTGGCCGGGCTGGCAGAGGCGATAGCGCCGGGGGGCGTATTGATTTACACCGGGCAGCCGTGGCATCCGCAGCTTAAAACGATAGCCTGGTCGCTGACCAGTCATAAAGACGGCAAAGCATGGGTTATGCGCGTGCGTACACAGGGTGAAATGGACGCGCTGGTCCGCGAGGCAGGCTTTGAGAAGTGTACCCAACTGATTGATGAGTGGGGTATTTTCACCGTTTCTATGGCGGTACGCCGTGCATCCTGAACAGCGTAAAGTTATGGTGCAGGCGGTAGGCTGGTTACTGCTGCTGGCGCCATTTTTTTTCCTTACCTACGGCAAGGTGAATCAGTTTACCGCCTGGCAGGATGCTCATTATCAGAACGTTGGTAGCATGGTTTTTGCCTGGGAATCTGCCATTCCTTTTATTCCGTGGACCATCATCCCGTACTGGAGTCTGGATCTGTTTTACGGGTTATCCCTGTTTGTTTGCACTACACGTTTCGAGCAGCGTCGGTTGGTGCTCAGGCTGGTACTGGCATCGTTGATTGCTTGCGCCGGTTTTTTACTGTTCCCGTTACAGTTTACCTTTACCCGCCCCGAAGTGACGGGCGCGGCGGGTTGGCTGTTTGCTCAGCTCGAACAGTTCGATCTGCCTTATAACCAGTCGCCGTCGCTGCATATCATTCTTTGTTGGCTGCTGTGGCGGCATTTCAGTCGCCATCTGTCCGGCGGCTGGCGCAGACTGTGCGATGGCTGGTCTTTACTGATCGCGGTATCGGTGCTGACCACCTGGCAGCATCACTTTATCGATATTATTACCGGGCTGGCGGCAGGAATGTTGATTGACTGGATGGTACCGGAACAATGCCGCTGGCGCTGGTGCAGACCGGATGCAGCCCGTCAGAGGCTGATGCGCCGTTACCTGCTGGGCTCGGCATTATGTTTTATTACTGCAGCGTTGCTGACGCCATGGCTGCTATGGCCAGCGATGGCCTTGTTGATGGTCGGCTGCGGTTACGCGGGATTCGGCGCGGCGGTGACGGCGAAAGATTCGCAGGGGCGACTGTCTCCCGCGGTTTACTGGCTATCATTGCCGTGGCGTGCGGGAATGTGGCTGTCGATGCGCTGGTTTACCCGCCGTATACCGGCAGTAAGTCAGGTTGTGGCTGGCGTATATCTCGGCAGTTTTCCGCGCTCGGTACCTGCGCAAAAGGCGGTGCTTGACTTAACCTTTGAGTTTTCACGTGGGCGGGCGACGTCCTCGCGTACTTATCATTGCGTACCGATGCTGGATTTAGTGATCCCGCATGAAGCTGAACTGCAGCAGGCGGTTAGCACTCTGGAGGCTCTGCGTGAGGAACAGGGAACGGTGCTGGTGCACTGTGCCTTAGGGCTGTCGCGCAGCGCAATGGTGGTTGCAGCGTGGCTGTTGCGTTATGGCCATGCGGCGACGGTAGAGCACGCCGTGGCGCAGATTCGGGCGAGTCGGCCACAGGTGGTACTGACAGAAAAACATCTGGAGATGCTGCGACAATGGCAACAGAAAGTGACAATGTAACGAATGGTGATGTGCTTCAGCATGCTCTGCTGCGGCATACGCTGGCAAGCTGGCGCTTTATGCTGCTTTTTTCCCTCCCGCCGATGGCATGGGTGCTGTTTGTTGCTTCGTCAGGGGTACCGCGCGCCGTCATGGCATTGCTGTGCGCAGCGGTCTGGTTTGGCTGTTGGCGACTGTGGCTCGACGAACGCTATTTTTCGCTGATTAATCCGCAAAACAACGAGCAGGCCGGAAGTGCGCTGTGTTTTATCTGGCGACGTGAACGGTTGAAAACGTTAACGCTGGCTGAACGGCAGTCCGGCGCATTGAAACAGTTTCGTCATACGCTCTACATGATTGCGATTTTGTGGGCTTTCTGGCTGATGCTGTTGATGTAGCATTCATCTGGATTATTCATCAACATCGCAATAGTTGCCACACGGCATCAAATTCAGGCTGATATAGTTCTATATCGGTCGCGATGCGGAGTGAGATCATGTGGCTTCTCAAGTGGTATGTCTGGAATCGTTGGGTATTCAAGCTATTAAGCCGGGATGTTGCCGAGCCAGAACAATTTTTGCTGCATTGCTGGGAAGAGAATCTGGCGAAATGCAGGGATTATGCAACCATCTGGCGTGATATTAATCGCATTCACGGCAAACAGATTCGGGTGCAGGTAAAGAAGTAAATACTGGAGAAACCCTCCCACCGGATGGTGAGAGGGTGAATTATCAGGCAGCGACGACGCTGTCGATAGCGGCTTTCGCATCGGACTGCGCTTTGGTCGCCACTTCCGGACCGTACGCAATGCCTTCCGCAAAGACGACGTTCACGTCGGTGATGCCGATAAAGCCCAGGAATACGTTCAGATACGGCGTGATCAGGTCGGTCGGGGTATCTTTATGGATACCACCACGGCTGGTCAGTACTACTGCGCGTTTACCTGTTACCAGACCTTCCGGACCTTTCTCGGTATAACGGAAGGTTACGCCAGCACGGGCAATCAGGTCGAAATAGTTTTTCAGCTGCGTTGGGATGTTGAAGTTATACATCGGCGCGGCGATAACAATTACATCATGCGCTTTCAGCTCAGCAATCAGTTCGTCGGACAACGCCAGCGCTTCTTGTTGACGCGGGGTCAGCGGCGCATCGCTCGGGCGCAGGGCACCCACCAGCTCGCCATCCAGTACCGGAACAGGATTTGCAGCCAGGTCGCGGACGGTGATTTCATCAGCGGAGTGCTTTTCACGCCACTGTTCAACAAAATAATCAGACAACTGACCAGACTGAGAGTACCCTGCCAGAATACTGGATTTCAGAACTAATACCTTGCTCATGGGTGTTTCCTTTTATGTGTTTGAAGGGGTTATGCCCCGTTGCTTGTTGACACTTTATTCACAATCCTGTCGCAGTGATAGCGCAATATATCGAATCCTATGTTCGAAATTATTGAACAACACATGAAAAGCGCCGATGTGGTACTCTATACCTATCATCTAAAAGAGATTTAACCCGGCAGAGCACTGCCTTTTAACGCTATGACAGAACAACAAAAATTAACCTTCAACATGTTGCAGCAACAGCTGGATTCACTGATGCTGCGTGACAGACAGCGTTTTGCCCGTCGCCTGCACGGTGTTAAGAAGGTTAAAAATCCTGATGCACAACAGGCCATTTACCAGGAGATGGCAAAAGAGATTGATCACGCAGCCGGTAAAGTTGTGCTGCGTGAAGCGGCGCGTCCGGTCATCAGCTATCCGGAAAACCTGCCAGTCAGCCAGAAAAAACAGGATATTCTGGAGGCAATTCGCGACCATCAGGTGGTGATTGTTGCCGGTGAGACCGGGTCAGGTAAAACCACCCAGTTACCCAAAATCTGTATGGAGCTCGGACGCGGGATAAAAGGGCTGATCGGCCATACCCAACCGCGTCGTCTGGCGGCGCGTACGGTAGCGAACCGTATTGCGGAAGAACTGCAAACCGAGCCGGGTGGCTGTATCGGCTATAAGGTCCGTTTTAGCGATCATGTCAGCGACAACACGATGGTGAAGCTGATGACGGACGGTATCTTGCTGGCGGAAATCCAGCAGGATCGGCTGTTGATGCAGTACGACACTATCATCATCGATGAAGCGCATGAACGCAGCCTGAATATCGACTTTCTGCTCGGCTATCTGAAAGAGCTTCTGCCGCGCCGTCCGGATCTAAAAATTATCATCACTTCGGCGACTATCGACCCGGAGCGTTTTTCAAAGCATTTCAATAATGCGCCGATTATCGAAGTCTCCGGTCGAACGTATCCGGTGGAAGTTCGCTATCGTCCGATTGTTGAAGATGCAGATGATACCGAACGTGACCAACTGCAGGCTATTTTTGATGCTGTAGAGGAATTAGGCCGTGAAAGTCAGGGCGA
This sequence comes from Citrobacter sp. Ce129, assembly GCF_030334545.1. Taxonomy (NCBI): domain Bacteria; kingdom Pseudomonadati; phylum Pseudomonadota; class Gammaproteobacteria; order Enterobacterales; family Enterobacteriaceae; genus Citrobacter; species Citrobacter sp. Ce129. The sequence goes on along the minus strand of NZ_JAOWDS010000065.1, from coordinate 530,925 downwards.
CATTCTGATCTTTATGAGCGGCGAGCGCGAAATCCGCGACACCGCCGATGCCCTGAATAAGCTGGATTTACGCCACACCGAAGTGCTGCCGCTGTATGCGCGTCTCTCCAATAGCGAGCAGAACCGCGTGTTCCAGTCGCACAGCGGTCGCCGTATCGTGCTGGCGACCAACGTGGCGGAAACGTCGCTGACCGTACCGGGCATCAAGTATGTGATTGACCCGGGCACTGCGCGTATTAGTCGTTACAGTTACCGCACCAAAGTCCAGCGCTTACCGATAGAACCGGTGTCACAGGCTTCCGCTAACCAGCGTAAAGGCCGCTGCGGTCGTGTTTCGGAAGGGATCTGTATTCGTCTGTATTCCGAAGATGATTTCCTGTCTCGCCCTGAGTTTACCGATCCGGAGATCCTACGTACTAACCTGGCGTCCGTTATTTTGCAGATGACGGCGTTGGGGTTGGGCGATATCGCGGCGTTTCCGTTTGTTGAGGCACCGGATAAACGCAATATTCAGGACGGCGTACGCCTGCTCGAAGAGCTGGGGGCGATAACCACCGACGAACAGGCAACCGCTTATAAGTTAACGCCGTTGGGCCGTCAGCTGTCGCAACTGCCGGTGGATCCGCGTCTGGCGCGCATGGTGCTGGAAGCGCAAAAACATGGCTGTGTGCGTGAGGCGATGATCATTACATCGGCGCTGTCTATTCAGGATCCGCGCGAGCGTCCGATGGACAAGCAGCAGGCTTCCGACGAGAAGCATCGCCGTTTCCATGACAAAGAGTCTGATTTCCTCGCATTTGTGAACCTGTGGAACTATCTCGGCGAGCAGCAAAAAGCGCTGTCGTCAAACCAGTTCCGTCGCCAGTGCAAACTTGATTTTCTGAACTACCTGCGCGTGCGTGAATGGCAGGATATTTACACCCAGCTGCGTCAGGTAGTGAAAGAGTTAGGGATCCCGGTTAACAGCGAACCAGCTGAATACCGGGAAATCCACGTCGCGCTGCTGACCGGTTTACTGTCGCATATCGGGATGAAAGATACCGATAAACAGGAGTTTACCGGTGCGCGTAACGCCCGCTTCTCGATCTTTCCGGGCTCCGGTCTATTTAAAAAACCGCCGAAGTGGACGATGGTAGCGGAGCTGGTGGAAACCAGTCGCCTGTGGGGACGTATTGCCGCACGCATCGATCCTGAGTGGGTTGAACCGGTTGCCCAGCATCTGATCAAACGTTCATACAGTGAACCTCACTGGGAACGTGCGCAGGGCGCGGTGATGGCAACAGAAAAGGTCACCGTCTATGGTTTACCGATTGTGGCGGCCCGTAAGGTGAACTACAGCCAGATCGATCCCGCACTGTCGCGTGAGTTGTTCATCCGCCATGCGCTGGTGGAAGGTGACTGGCAAACGCGCCATGCGTTTTTCCGCGATAACCTGAAGCTACGGGCGGAGGTGGAAGAGTTAGAGCACAAATCGCGCCGTCGCGACATTCTGGTCGATGATGAGACGCTATTTGAGTTTTACGACCAGCGCATCAGTCATGATGTGGTCTCCGCTCGTCACTTTGACAGCTGGTGGAAAAAGGTCAGCCGTGAAACGCCGGATCTGCTCAACTTTGAAAAGAGCATGCTTATCAAAGAGGGCGCGGAAAAAATCAGTAAGCTGGATTACCCGAACTTCTGGCATCAGGGTAACCTCAAACTTCGCCTGAGCTATCAGTTCGAACCGGGAGCTGATGCGGACGGTGTGACTGTGCATATTCCGCTGCCGCTGCTCAATCAGATCGACGAAAGCGGTTTTGAATGGCAAATTCCGGGGCTACGCCGCGAACTGGTGATCGCCCTGATTAAGTCGCTGCCGAAACCGGTACGACGCAACTTTGTGCCTGCGCCGAACTATGCCGAAGCGTTTTTAGGTCGCGTCACGCCGCTGGAACTGCCGCTGCTGGACGCGCTGGAGCGTGAACTGCGCCGCATGACCGGCGTTACCGTTGACCGTGAAGACTGGCACTGGGATCAGGTGCCCGATCACCTGAAAATCACCTTCCGGGTCGTGGATGATAAAAATAAGAAGCTGCAGGAAGGGCGTTCGCTGCAAGATTTGAAGGATGCGCTGAAGGGTAAAGTTCAGGAAACATTGTCTGCGGTGGCGGATGACGGTATCGAACAAAGCGGGTTGCACATTTGGAGCTTCGGTCAGCTTCCGGAAAGTTACGAACAAAAACGCGGTAACTATAAGGTCAAAGCGTGGCCAGCGCTGGTGGATGAGCGTGACAGCGTCGCCATCAAACTGTTTGATAACCCACTGGAGCAACAGCAGGCGATGTGGTGTGGTTTACGCCGCCTGTTGTTGCTGAATATTCCATCACCGATCAAATATTTGCATGAAAAACTGCCCAACAAAGCCAAGCTGGGATTGTACTTTAACCCGTACGGTAAAGTGCTGGATTTGATTGACGACTGTATCTCCTGCGGTGTGGATCAGTTAATTGACGCCAACGGCGGTCCGGTGTGGACCGAAGAAGGCTTCACCGCGCTGCATGAGAAAGTGAGGGCTGAACTGAACGATACGGTGGTGGATATTGCTAAGCAGGTCGAGCAGATCCTGACCGCGGTATTTAATATCAACAAACGTCTGAAAGGGCGCGTGGATATGACCATGGCGCTGGGGCTTGCGGATATCAAAGCGCAGATGGGCGGGCTGGTGTACCGTGGATTTGTTACCGGCAATGGTTTCAAACGTCTCGGCGATACGTTGCGCTATTTGCAGGCTATCGAAAAACGCCTGGAGAAACTGGCTATCGACCCACATCGTGACCGTGCGCAAATGCTGAAAGTAGATAGCGTGCAGCAGGCCTGGAAGCAGTGGCTCAATAAACTGCCTCCCGCGCGGCGTGAAGATGACGATGTCAAAGAGATCCGCTGGATGATAGAAGAGCTACGCGTCAGCTATTTTGCCCAGCAGCTTGGTACGCCGTATCCCATCTCCGATAAACGTATTTTGCAGGCGATGGAGCAGATTACAGGGTAATACGGTGCTGGACTGTAGGCCGGATAAGGCGTAGCCGCCATCCGGCATCTGTATCCGGTAAAGAATAAACGCCAGGAGTTATAAGTATGAGTCAGTTTCCGATACTTGCCGCAACCACCCTCGCGGCTATAAATACCGTAGGGCGATGGTTGGCGCAGAATGATTTTACGGGGAATATCACCGTTCAGTCAGATTGCGTGATTCTGGCAGGGAATGCGGTTATTCCGACTATCGACGCCGCCTGCCGGATCGCCAAAGAGCAACAGGTTCCCTTGTTGATTAGCGGTGGTATCGGCCACTCCACACGATTTCTGTATGACGCGATTGCAGAGCATCCTCGTTACAACATCATTCGTACCACCGGACGTGCGGAAGCGGCGATCCTTGCTGATATCGCTCATCAGTTCTGGCAAATCCCGGGAGAGAAGATTTGGGTGGAAGACCAGTCAACAAACTGCGGCGAGAATGCCCGATTTAGCTGTGCATTACTGAATCAGGCGACAGAAAGTATTCATACCGTCATTGTGGTGCAGGATCCGACTATGCAACGTCGCACGATGGCAACGTTTCAGCGCGTGACCCGCGATGAGCCGCATGCGCCGCGCTGGCTGAGTTTCCCTGGATTCATCCCTGAGCTGGCCCAACGGCAAGACGGCGTGGATTTTGTGCCAGCAGCAGAAGGTTTGTGGTCGGTAGATCGCTATCTTTCTCTCATTACCGGTGAGCTTCCGCGCTTGCGTGATGATGCCACCGGCTACGGGCCTTGCGGCCGCGATTTTATTGCCCATGTTGATATTCCTCAGAACGTTGAGCAAGCCTGGCAGCAGTTGCAAAATGATACCGCGCTGACTGACTTACTGGAAAGCCGTTCTCTGTAATTCCTGCTGCCCGTTTGTAAGCGTTTTGCTGCAAACGGGCAGAAATCCCACCTGGTTTTTCTCTTTATTCTTACTTTGCCAGACGCTTTTATGAAGCCGCTCACAGAACAGCCACTCCAGCCCATAATGTGACAGGCATGATTGATATTAATTAACAATAGTTTTACTTGTTAAAAACAATTCAATCACAGGAGAGCCGCATGTCAGTACCCGTACAACATCCTATGTATATCGATGGGCAGTTTGTGACCTGGCACGATGACGCCTGGATTGATGTCGTCAATCCGGCCACGGAAGAGGTGATCTCGCGTATTCCCGATGGCCGCGCCGAAGATGCGCGTAAAGCTATCGATGCGGCGGAACGCGCCCAGCCGCAATGGGAAGCGCTGCCCGCCATTGAACGGGCGAACTGGTTACGCAAAATTTCTGCGGGTATTCGCCAGCGAGCCAGTGAAATCAGCGCGCTGATTGTGGCGGAGGGCGGAAAAATACAGCAACTGGCAGACGTCGAAGTCTCGTTTACCGCCGACTATATCGATTACATGGCGGAGTGGGCGCGTCGCTATGAAGGCGAGATCCTGCAAAGCGATCGTCCGGGCGAGAATATCTTGCTGTTTAAGCGCGCTTTGGGCGTGACTACGGGCATTCTGCCGTGGAACTTCCCGTTTTTCCTGATTGCCCGCAAACTGGCTCCCGCATTACTGACGGGGAATACCATTGTCATTAAACCGAGTGAATTCACCCCGAATAACGCCATCGCCTTTGCCAAAATTGTTGATGATATCGGCTTGCCGCGCGGGGTATTTAATCTGGTCCTGGGGCGCGGTGAAACGGTCGGTCAGGAGCTGGCCGGAAACCCGAAGGTCGCCATGGTGAGCATGACCGGTAGCGTCGGCGCGGGGGAGAAAATCATGGCTGCAGCGGCGAAAAATATCACTAAAGTGTGTCTGGAACTTGGTGGTAAAGCTCCGGCGATTGTGATGGATGATGCGGATCTCGAGCTGGCGGTGAAGGCCATTGTCGACTCACGGGTGATTAACACCGGGCAGGTGTGCAACTGTGCCGAGCGCGTGTACGTTCAGAAAGGTATTTATGATCAGTTCGTCAATCGTCTGGGCGAGGCGATGAAAGCCGTACAGTTCGGCAATCCGGCGGAACGCAACGACATCGCGATGGGACCGCTGATCAATGCCGCTGCGCTGGAGCGTGTCGATCAGAAAGTCGCACGGGCGGTGCAGGAAGGCGCCCGTTTGGTGTTGGGCGGTAAGGCCGTTGCCGGCAAAGGTTATTACTACCCGCCGACGTTGCTGTTAGACGTGCGCCAGGAGATGGCGATTATGCACGAGGAGACGTTTGGTCCGGTGCTGCCGGTGGTGGCGTTTGATACGCTGGATCAGGCGCTGACGATGGCTAATGACAGCGACTACGGTCTGACCTCATCGATCTATACGCAGAATCTGAATACGGCGATGAAAGCCATTAAAGGGCTGAAGTTTGGCGAAACCTATATTAACCGTGAAAACTTCGAGGCGATGCAAGGCTTTCACGCTGGCTGGCGCAAGTCCGGGATTGGCGGGGCCGACGGTAAACACGGTCTGAACGAATACCTGCAAACGCAGGTGGTGTATTTGCAGTCCTAAGTTTCTCGCCGGGTGAGCCTGTACGCCACCCGGCGCAATTCTCACACTTTGGTGGCGATCCAGTTCATCATCATTTCCGGCCAGATGGCCAGCGGTAACCCCTGCGCATCGCGAATACCAAATCCGTGCTTACCGCGTTCAAACAGATGCATTTCGACCGAAACCCCCAGCTCACGTAGCGCATTAAAGAAGACCAGGCTGTTTTCCACCTTCACCGCTGGATCGTCAATGGCGTGTAGCAGGAACGTCGGCGGCGTTGTGTTATCCGCTCGTTCTTCAAGAGAATAGCGCTGCAGGTCTTCCTTTGCGGGCATAGCGCCAACCAGCTCCAGACGAGATCCAGGGTGACCGATGTCTTCGCGCAGGGTGACAACCGGGTACACCAGCGCCATGAAGGCAGGGCGCGCAGGTTGCTCGTCTACGTCATCCATTGGCGTATAAACCGACTCGGCAAACCGGGTTCCCAGACTGGCGGCTACGTGACCACCGGAGGAGAAGCCCAGCACTCCGATACGGTCAGGGTTAATTTTCCATTCATGGGCGTTGGCGCGAATGTAGCGCATGGCGCGTTGGGCATCGGCCAGCGGTGCATTGGCGCCTTCTTCGTGCCCATCGCCCGGCATGCGGTAGGTCATCACAAACAGGGTATAACCGCGGGCGTTAAAGAATGGTGCCAGTGCGCTGCCTTCTTTATCCATCACCACGCGACGATAAGAGCCGCCAGGAGTAACAAGGATCCCTGTGCCGTTAGGTTTGGCAGGGGCGTAAACGGTAATTTCCGGGGCGCGAATGCCGGTGACCGCGCGATCGTAATCAGACGTTCCGGTATGTCGGGGTTCAGGCGTAAATACCGCATCGCTGTTTTTTGCTCCGGGGGCTTCACCCTGTGGCCAGAGGGTAAACGTGGAAGAAAGGCTAACGGCGTGCGCCATCATTTGAGTCAATTCTGAATGGGGCAGATTCATGCTATGTGTTCCTTACAACCGCAAAGGAACATCATAAAAGATGGCAGGGCGTAAAGCAGTGATACGACAGGCGGTCACGACTGCTTTACGCATTTGCTTTATGATTTTGTGAGTAAACGCCAGGTTATGTCAGATTCCAGCGTCGTTTGATCGGATATGTTGCTAAAGGCGCTGTCCTTCAGTACAGGAAATAAGGTTACCGTAAAGCTGACCTGCTGACCCAGAGGCACCTCGTTATTTTCAACGGCGATGACGGCCTCGTTATTGTGAATATAAAGAGGATTTGTCGTACCGCTTGCAGGTGAGAAATTCACCTGATCGGTTGTTTTGCCAACCGTGTAGCTTTTGCCATCCACGATCATATTACCGACTTTTACGCCTACGCCTCCCTGATCGCCAAATTTGAAACGACCTTTCTCACCTGCAGAGCCGTTTAACAGTACGGCCACGCGCTGTTTCTCTGGGCAGTAGATATTCACGTTTACTTCACGCTCTTCCAGCTTATGCCAGTTTTGCTGTGAACTTACGATGCTCTCACGCTGGATCCGGGCGTAGTTAACTTCAGTACTTGAAAGTGTAATCTGACATTCATCCTCACCGGCATAGGCAAGTGATGACGCCAACAATGTTATCAAAGTTAAAGCGGTTAATCGTACTGACGCGCTAAAGGCGGTTTGAATCATCACTGGCACACTCCGTTGGCTTCTTCATAAAATGCCTGTTCATCTCGTGTTGGATTCAGAGTGAAATCAATCTTGCATAGTTTGCGATCGTTGTTATCCATGGCATACAGTGCGTCAAGCTGATCTGCATCCGTCAGAAATACATGTCCATCATCCACGCTGGTTACGATGTAATTTTCTTTTCCATCAACAATAGAGAGGCCCTTAGCCAGCGGTGTACCGTCCGGGTTTTTAACGCGCAGCATCACGCGACGGCTGTTCAGCACTTTGAAACTGACCTCACTTACCGAAGCATGTGCAGCAGCAATGTATTTGGTTCCATTTGCCAGCGTCATACTTTGCGGCAGCTTGTTGGCATTAATCTCCAGGCGCGAATTACGCCATTCGGTCAGGCCGGGCACCACGGCTTGTCCCCAGAAATCAGTCCAAATCGTGCCTTGCGGTGTTTCAATTTCAACGCCGCTTGTATGCTCATTTAGCCGGGCAATGGCAAAGGTATCCCGGATAGAATAGGGAGAGAACGTCACCCCATTTTTATGCGCGACGATGCCGCCTGATAATGTAGCGTTGTAGTTGCGCTGATGGTCGCTGCTGTTACCCACACCAAGTCCCAGTTGGGTATAATGCAGGTTAGTGTTCAGATTGCCATTGAAGCTGTTAGTCCGGTCCTCATCGTCCCGATCAGCGGAGATCGAGTAATTCGTATTTTCCGTTAACTGACCGGCGTTTTGTACGCCGTAGGTTGTGCGGTCATCTTCTTTACGCATGTAAGTGCTGATGCTTTGTCCGCTACCGAGTGGAATGCTGAGGTTAACGTACAGCAATTCGTTGTCCTGATCGTCATCGACATTCCCGACAGCGCTCTGCCAGTTGACGGTGACGGAAGCGTATTTAAAGGTTTTCCCCCAGGAGAGCAACAAATAGCGGCTGTCTTCAGCGTCGCCAGCCCTCTGGTTATAGTTAAAACCTGCGCTAAAAGCGCCAGCCAGGGAAGAGCCCCAGCTTAGCGTTCCCGAGTACATATTATCATATGGCTGATAATCTTCATTCAGCGCATCGGACAACTCCCGATACCCGTTGTTGTAATGGGCGGCACTCACCGATAAGCCAACACCTTCCGTCAGCCTGAGGTCGCTTTGCAGCTCGCTTTTAAACCCGTGGCTGTCCTCACCAAATTGCTCCTGGCTCGCGGCGGCGCTTGCGGAGACGCTGAAGCTCTCATTGAGCATATATTCTGAGCGGACACCCGCGGCCTGGTAATCTTCAGCCAGCATACCGGAGGCGAGTAAGTTGGCGTTTTGCATTATTCGCCACCCGTCGGACAGGCTGACAACCCACGGGTTATCATAATCACCGTCAATATCCCGGACGCGACCGGCAGATACCGTCAGTCCCTGTGGTCGCGACAGCTGCTGCGTTCTTACGGCAGACGCCGGAACAATAAAACGGCTGCTGGAGCCATCGGTTTCGAACACGGTCACGTCCAGCGCGACGTTGTTACGCGCGATGGGAACATCTTCAAGAGTGAAGGGGCCTGCGTTTACCAGCGTATTGTAAATCAGCTGACCGCTCTGACGGACTTCAACGCGCGCCTGGGCGCTTCTGGCAATACCTGAGACATTCACCCCAGAACGGCTTCCCAGCAGACCGTTGGTGGGCATTAACTGCACGCCGGTAACGGAGACACCGCTCAGCACATCGGAGTTGGCGTTGATTTCGCCGACCTGGAGAGTCTGTTTTTGTTCGGTAAACACATGCTCGGCAAAAGTATAAATACTGTCAGTGCTTTTTGTGCCGTCATCATCGGCAAGAATATAGCGACTACGCAATGCCCAGCCGGCAACGTTAAAGCCGCCTTCCAGGCTTGCCTGGGAATACTGGCGGCTGTCGCCCCCCTGAAATTCATTTCGGGTGCTGAATAATGAATAGTTCAGTAAACCGGCCGTGCCGCCATGCTGAAAGTTTTTACTGTCAGCCGCAAAATTATCCAGCGCTGTTTCTGGCAGATAAAGCGCTACCGTATTTTCACCGGGCAGGGCATTAACAATGGCCTGGGGATAATCATCACGAATATCATGACATTGTTCATCTGCCTTGAGTGGAACAGGCATCAGCCCGGCAAAGTCCAGAAAATCTTTATCAATACAGAGTGTGCCGTCTTCCCCAAAACGTACGGCAGCGGTGCCGCGCGTTTTATTATTTATTTTTACCTGAACGGAATGTGTTCCCGGTAAAAAACGTGGGGATTTGGCGAAGTAACGATTAAGATCCTGGCTCAGGCCACGATTTTTAATTATGTCCGTGTCAAAAGTGACCTCGCGAGCGCAGAGGTCGGCTGAACTAAACAGCAGCAGAGGAAATGCGCCAGCCATAATTATCTGAATAGAAAGCGCCAGACGGCTTTTATTATACAAAGTCGTACTCTCTTATTATTTGTGGTTTAATTCAGCAATAAAACTTGGAACTTCTACTCCATAGCGACTGGCAGGGAAAAATTTGACTTGTTTATCACCACCAGTGTCTTTATTCAGCGACAGGGTGATGGACTCGCCCGGCAGAATATGTGTTTTGCCAATGTCAGTCGTCGTTTTTGATGGTAAGAAAACGGCATTTTGCGCCAGTCTGACTACATATTTACTGGGGTTGGATAAAGTGACTGTTTTACCAGACTGACTCCATTCCAGATATTTCCACGCATCGGTAACAACCGCAAGCCTGGCCGGGCGAATCAGTACGGGAATATCCTGGCGAATATTGATGCCGATTTTAATCCGGTTATCATCGCTTTTCGGCGGTATTCCTTCAAATGTGACGCGCTTATAATGTTCAACATCCAGCGGTTCATTGCTTTGCAAAATAAAACGCAGTTGCTGTGTTTGTTGTGGTTCAAGACGAACAACAGGTTGCGTCACAATAAGTTTTAACCCCTGATCGTCCTTTATATCAATGACATTGGTATACAGCAGTGACGGATGGTCGTCCGTGTTCTTGATATTTATGGTTCCGCTGTGGGTGGCTTCGTCGATCACCAGCAGGCTGGTTTCGGGGACCATGCCAGCCGCGAAGGCCGGTGCCTGCGATATTAATAAAGCACTCGACAGAACAGTGTTGAGCGTGGTGTTTTTGAATAACATAAATAGTATCTCCTTGATAAAAATAACATTCCATGTTTAGCGTGATGCCTGAAAAAAGAGTAAACGGGACCCGTTTACTCTCGGTGCGATCGCCAGGCTAAATTACAGATAACGCAGGCTGATGGTTACCTGACCATTGAGGTTGGTATCGTCAGTAATTGCGAGGGTCGCGGTATCCTGAATTGCCAGAGATGTGACCAGCGGGAATGTTGCGCTCAGGAACGCCAGCGGCTCGGTGGTACCCGCAGTTGCAACGGTGATGTCACGTACGTTGCTACCCTGGGTCGCGCCATCAGCGCTTTTCGTCCAGTCACCGGTTTTATTTTGCTGATAAATCGTATCAACCGTGTTGGTATCAGCAACGACGCCGCTGGTTTTAACAAACAGGGTGTAAGCGCCAATTTTAACGTTGCCGCCGGTTAACCCTACGCCGTAGCTCTGCGCACTGCCGAGATAGGTGCCGCCGGTAAAGGTAGCGTCATTCACCGTGATATCCGCACGCGTGTCCGCGCGGTCATCGACCATATTCCAGGACACTTTGGTGGCGGAGGCGCAAGTAATGGTCAGATCAATATCTTTCTGACCCAACTGATTGACATCCGATGCAGACAGAGATCCCAGGCGAATAGTGCCATAGTTAACGACACCGCTATTGCTCAGCGTGGGCATGCAGGCTGCGTTGGTCAGTAAACCCTTGACCTTCAATACGGCAGTCGGGTCTGCCGCAAAAGCGGAAGTCACGCACAGGGAAAGTGCCGTCGCAAGAAGCAGTTTTTTCATTTGTTAATCCTTAACATTAAAATACAGACGTTATTTAAGATTTATGCTCAGATGAATTAGTTAAATAACGTAATTACAGATAAAACATGGTAAACGTCGCCTGACCATCCATATTGGTATCGTCAGTAATTGCCAGCGTTGTTGTATTTTGAATCGCTAGCGTGGTAACCAGGGGTATAGTCACCGTGGTGAATGCCAGTGGTTCTATGGTACCAAACTTGCCAACGGTGTATTCATATGCGTTATGCGCGAACGTTGTTTTGTAACTCAACGACGCCATCATGCTTCTCCATGTATTAACGCCCCCATGGCCGTAACGAACGAGCAGCGTTGCGGAGGCTCCGTCAGCAGTGACCGTTTCCGATGCCGCACGGATGCTATAGTTGCCAATATTGACGCCGTTGGTCGTTTTACCTACGCCAAACACGAGATCTGAGGCACCAATTACCCCACCATCCGTTGCCGCGTTTTCAATCATAATACCCGCCACGCTGTCAGTACGGTCGTCGGTAACCTGAAAACCCAGTTGCGTTGGCACCGGGCAGTTAATGACCAGATTGGTTTCTTTAGCGCCCAACTGATTATTGTCTACTGCTGAAAGCGCACTCAAGTGAATTGTGCCGTAGTCGATAGTTGTTCCACCGCCAATTTCTGGCGTGCAGGCAGAGTTTGTTAACACGCCCTGGACTTGCAATACGGTCTGATCTGCGGCAAATGCAGATGCTGTGCACAGTGATAGCGCAGTAAAAAGAAGTGTCTTTTTCAATTGTTAATCCTTAACAAATGTTATCGCTGAGATAATCTCTGGATATCTTAATGGTTTATGTATGAAATCAATATATAAACCGAATTCATAATATATTGAGGAGGGCGATACTAGCAATTAAGTAAAATTAAATATCAAATTTACATATTTTAACATTTTGGATGTGAATGTATTTATGGCGTGGATTTTTTTTACTTATGTAGCGAAACACAATAATGACAGAGAAAAGGCAAACCGTCACAATACTAATGACTAAATAACGGCTACTCAATGCAGAATTGAGTAGCCGGGTGTAACTATTCAGCTAGATCTTGATGAACTTATCCAGCGTACGAATAAGTTGGGTGACAAAACCGTATTCGTTATCATACCAGGCGACGGTTTTCACCAGTTGCAGATCGCCCACTTCGGTAATTTCGGTTTGCGTTGCATCAAATACCGAACCGAAATGCGAGCCAATGACATCTGATGAGACAATTTCTTCGTCGGTATAACCAAATGATTCATTATTTTGCGTGGCTTTTTTCAGCGCGTTGTTAACCTCTTCAGCGGTGACTTTTTTACCCAACACGGATACCAGCTCGGTGACGGATCCGGTTTTCACCGGTACGCGCTGGGCGTGGCCTTTTAATTTTCCGCTCAATGCCGGAATGACCAGGCCAATAGCTTTGGCGGCTCCGGTGGTATGGGGAATGATGTTCTCCGCCGCCGCGCGTGAGGCGCGTAGATCTTTCCCGCGTGGGCCATCAACCAGCGACTGTGTCCCCGTGTAGGCGTGAATGGTGGTCATGGTGCCAAGCTGAATACCGAAGCTGTCGTGCAGCGCTTTCGCCATCGGCGCCAGGCAGTTGGTGGTGCACGACGCCACTGAAATAATCCGATCGTTCGCCTCCATAGTGTCGTCGTTGACGTTAAAGACGATCGTCTTCATATCGCCGGCAGGGGCGGATATCAGTACTTTTTTGGCCCCAGCATCCAGGTGCGCGTTGGCTTTTTCTGTCGAGGTATAAAAACCGGTGCATTCGATGATTATCTCAGCGCCCGTGGTTTTCCACGGAATGTTTTTGGCCTCTTTCTCCGCGTAAACGGCGATCTTTTTGCCATCGACAATCAGCGCGTCTTCGGTAAAGTCGACGCTCCAGGGAAACGGCCCGTAGTTTGAATCGTGTTTTAACAGATAGGCGAGAATTTTGGGCGAGGTGAGGTCATTAATGGCGACAACCTCCACGCTGCTTTTGACTTCCAGTAGCCGACGCAATACCAGACGACCGATACGACCAAAACCGTTAATGCCAATTTTACTCATGGTTTTCTCCTGTCAGGATGGGGCGGTACGACATATTTTCCCTACCAGGCTTAGTTCAGACAGGCATTCAGGGCAATAGCTGTTTTTGCGGTTAAGCGTAAGCGACTGAAAATGGGTGAACAAAAGTTAATGAATTTTTAACAAAAGCCCGTTATGTTGACGCATTATTGTTTTTATTCAGGAAGTGTTATGGGGAATAAGTATTCTGGCCTGCAAATTGGTATTCACTGGCTGGTCTTTTTGTTGGTTATCGTGGCGTACAGCGCCATGGAGTTTCGCGGATTTTTCCCGCGCAGCTATCGCCCCTTGTTCAACATGGTGCACGTCTCCTGCGGTATCACTATTTTAACGCTGATGGTGGCGCGTCTGCTGGTCAGACTGAAATACCCGGCTCCGCCGATTGTGCCAAAACCGAAGCCGATGATGACCGGAATGGCGCATCTGGGGCATCTGGTTATCTATCTGTTGTTTATTGTTCTGCCGATTATTGGGCTGGTGATGATGTACAACCGGGGTAACCCGTGGATTGCATTCGGCATCGTTATGCCGCATGCGGCAGAGGCCAACTTTGATTTAGTGGACATGCTGAAGTCCTGGCACGTGACGCTGGCAAATCTGGGCTATTTTGTTATTGCTCTGCATGCCGCCGCGGCCCTGATGCACCACTATTTCTGGAAGGACAATACGCTGCTGCGCATGATGCCGCGTAAGCGTTCCTGAGGTCACGCCCCGCAAATGCGCAATGTCGTTCAGGTTGAACATGTGATTCTTGATCAGGGTTCCGTTCACCTCAGCCGTATCACTTTTCTAAAGCACAGATACCCGTGAACGTGCAAGGGAGGCTCACCGCCGCCTCCCTTGCATCCCAGGCTCCCGGCGGGAAAATCGTCGCTGCGCGAGTTATTCGTCTTATGCCGTCTGCCTGTCGGGTCGGGGCCGAGCCTGCGTCCCTGTAGGCCGTCCCCTCTGCCCGCATCCCTGCGGGCAGACCCGGTCAGCCGTCAACGACTCATCGATTTTCAGCCGGACCGGAGTCATTGCTTCAACGCTCTGACTTCCAGTTAAATCTGTTTTGCTGTTCAGACCAAAAACGCAGATGGTGAGGTGTGGGCTGGCCCGGCTGAAAATTGCCGACGTGTTTCCGTAAGGCCGGGAGAACCCGCAGGGATGCGGGTTCAGGGCGCGCTTTGCAAGGACGCTTCATCGCGCCCGGCCCGGAAGCCTGAAGGAATAAGCGGAGGGAACCACGAAGTGGCAATTTTCCCGCCGGGAGCCGGGATTGTTAAGGGTGCGGCGATAGCACCCTTAACACGTTCACTGGCGTTCAGTGTACAGAGAAGCGATACGGCTGAGGTGAACGGAAGCCTTTCCCTGAAATAGCATGTTTATTACCTACGCCAATACCGTCTTTATCGTTCCGGTTAAATGAACATCCTCCTCTGCGGAATAAAACAGAAATTATTTTTCCAGATGCGATAAAAGCTTACCGACGAGATGGCTAAACAACGCTCAGTTCGCCACTCACGTCACTTGATTGCTGCGCTTATTAAAACTACTGTATATAAACACAGTGAATAAGAGGCAGATTATTATGTTGTTTTTCCAGCCTGCGCAACACCGCGAAATCAAATGCTTACCGCTATTCAGAGACGTTGTACCCTGTGGCTTTCCTTCTCCGGCGCAGGACTACGTTGAGAAACGAATCGATCTCAATGACCTGCTGGTGCGCCATCCGAGCGCAACCTATTTTGTAAAATCATCTGGTGAATCCATGACAGGAGCAGGGATTGGTGAGGGCGATCTGCTGATTGTCGACAGTGCCAGAAAGCCCACTCACGGAGATATCGTTATTGCCGCTATTGAGGGCGAGTTCACCGTTAAACGCCTGCAATTACATCCGGTGGTGATGCTGAAACCAGAGAACAGCGCCTACGCGCCGATCATGATCGGCAGCGAGGACTCGCTGGATATATTTGGCGTGGTGACATTTATCGTTAAAGCGGCTGGCTGATTATGTTTGCTCTGGTGGATGTTAATTCATTTTATGCTAGCTGTGAGTCGGCATTCCGACCCGATCTGAAGGGCAAACCCGTTGTCGTTCTTTCAAATAACGATGGTTGCGTCATTGCCAGCAGCGCGGAAGCGAAGGTTCTTGGCGTTAATATGGGCGCTCCGTACTTCAAACAGAAAGATCTGTTCAGGCGCTACGGCGTGTTCTGCTTTAGCTCGAACTACGAGCTGTATGCGGATATGAGCAGCAGGGTGATGTCGATTCTGGAGGAGTTGTCTCCACGCGTGGAGATATACAGTATTGATGAAGCCTTTTGTGACTTAACGGGCGTGCGAAACTGTCGGGATCTTACGGATTTTGGTCGGGAAATCAGAGCAACCATTTTACAGAAAACACGTCTCACGGTTGGGGTCGGCATCGCCCAGACCAAAACGCTGGCCAAACTGGCAAACCATGCTGCCAAAAAGTGGCAGGAACAAACCGGCGGAGTCGTGGATCTCTCCAATATTGAACGTCAGCGTAAGCTGATGGCTGCACTCCCGGTTGATGAAATCTGGGGTGTTGGACGCCGTATCAGTAAGAAACTGGACGCCATGGGCATTAAAACGGTCCTCGATCTGGCGGATACCGACATTCGCTTTATTCGCAAACATTTCAACGTCGTGCTCGAGCGCACCGTACGGGAATTACGCGGTGAGTCTTGTCTGGCGCTGGAAGAGTTTGCGCCGGTTAAACAGGAAATTATCTGCTCAAGATCGTTCGGTGAAAAACTTACCGAGTACAACGCCATGAGAGAGGCAATTTGCACTTATGCTTCACGAGCGGCGGAAAAGCTGCGCAGAGAACACCAGTATTGTCGGTTTATCTCTGCGTTTATCAAAACCAGTCCGTTTGTCCTGAATGAACCTTATTACGGTAACAGCGCGTCGATAAAACTGCTGACGCCAACTCAGGACAGTCGGGAAATTATTGCTGCCGCCACGCGCAGCCTGGACGCAATATGGCAAGAGGGGCGGCGTTATCAAAAAGCCGGGGTCATGCTGGGAGACTTTTTTAGCTCTGGCGTTGCGCAGCTTAATCTTTTTGATGACAACGCGCCGCGGCGTAACAGCGATAAACTGATGGACGTACTGGATACGCTTAATGCGGAAAAAGGTAAAGGAACGCTCTATTTTGCCGGGCAAGGTATACAGCAACCGTGGGCGATGAAGCGGGATATGCTTTCGCCGCGTTATACCACGAGATACAGTGATTTATTGCGCGTGGGGTAGGGTTTGTTATCAGCTCCATACTCAGGTCACGCAGCGCCGTAGCATATCATTGGGCAATTAAGAGAATAAGACCGCTAAATAATAGCGGTCTTATTGATTTTATTTAGGCCCTAATTCCTGCGTTTCTTTTTCATTAAGTTCAACCTCTCGATACCAGCGAGGATGGTGTTTCTTCGCCCAACGTCGACTCACTTTCCCTTCGATCATGCCTTTAATTGAACCTTTCACCCAGAACGCCATGTACATATGAATCAGTATGGCGTGGATTAGCACAATTGCTGCTGTCGCATGGATTAACAAACTCCAGCGAACTATGGTAATTGAGAAGTAATGGGCAAAGTAGGGCCGCCAGATAATAACGCCGGTAACCAGCAATACCAGAATCAGGCTCATGATACTCCAGAACATCATTTTCTGACCTGCGTTATACTTTCCAACATCAGCAACTTTGTGCTCATTGCCTTTAAGTACCTCAACGATCCCTTTAATCCAGGGGAGATCCTGTTTATCGGGAATATTGTGATGTACGAAACGGACGAACATAAACATCAGCACGACGAAAATCATCACCCCGAAAAACGGATGTAAAATTCGCCCCATTTGCGGCGTACCGAAGGTTTCGGTGAGCCATTGCAGCGTCGGGAAGAACAGCGCAATACCGGAAAGCGACACAAGGAAGAAGCTTATCACCACCGTCCAGTGACAGGCCCGGTCGATGAATTTGGTGCGCAGAATCATTTTGCGTTTACTCATGACCGTTCTCCTCTTCATCATCATCCGTCTCTTTGTTTGGCCCGACGCCCACGTAGTGGTAAATCAACCCGGCAAAGGTGGCGATAAATCCAGCGGCGGAGAGCGGTTTTAGGATCCCCTTCCACAGATTCACCGGCGCGGCGATCGTTGGATCGTCCGGTAGGTTGTGGTACAGCGACGGCTGGTCCGCGTGATGAAGCACATACATCACGTGAGTGCCGCCGACCCCTTGCGGGTTGTAGACGCCCGCATTGGCATAGCCGCGTTTTTTCAGCTGCATAACGCGAGTATCCGCCGCGTTCAGCATCTCTTTTTTAGTCCCAAACTGGATGGCGCCGGTCGGACAGGTTTTCACACAGGCAGGTTCCTGACCTACGCTGACCCGGTCGACGCACAGCGTACATTTGTAGACCCGGTTATCTTCAGGATTAAGCCGTGGAATATTGAACGGGCAGCCAGCAATGCAGTAGCCGCAGCCAATGCAGTGCTCTGACTGAAAGTCGACAATCCCGTTGGCGTACTGAATGATTGCTCCGGCGGATGGACAGGCTTTCAGGCATCCCGGGTCGGCACAGTGCATGCAGCCGTCTTTGCGGATAAGCCATTCCAGCTTGTCGTTCTGGGTGGTTTCGCTAAAGCGCATTACCGTCCAGGACTTAGCACTGAGATCGGTCGGATTGTCGTAGACGCCGTTGCAGTAGCCTACTTCATCGCGAATATCGTTCCACTCTGAGCAGGCCACCTGACAGCCTTTACAGCCAATACAGGTGGTGACATCAATCAGTTTCGCCACTTCAGCACGGTAATCCCGCGCCTGGGGCGGTGGCGTGATACTGTTCGTCGCCGAGCGTTTAATAATATCTTGTGATTGCATTGTCATGAGTTCCCTTCCTTACGCTCGCTCGATGTTGACCAGAAACGCTTTATATTCCGGTGTTTGCGAGTTGGCATCACCCACCGATGGCGTTAAGGTATTAGCGAGGAACCCTTTGCGCGTAGCACCTTCAAAGCCCCAGTGACAAGGGATACCGATAGTATCGACCTGCTTACCATCTATCATCAGCGTTTGTAGACGTTTAGTGACTACCGCCTTTGCTTTGATAAAGCCGCGTTTCGACGTCACTTTCACTGTATCACCTGCCGCAATGCCTTTTTCGCTCGCTAGCGCCTCACCGATTTCGATGAATTGATCGGGTTGAGCGATGGCGTTGAGCAGTGCATGTTTGGTCCAGTGGCGGAACAGTTCGGTAATAGAGTAAGTTGTGGCGACGTACGGGAAGGCATCCGCTTTACCCATATTGGCGATATCGTCATGGTAAATACGTGCAACCGGGCTGGATACAACATCCGGGTGTAGCGGGTTGGTACCAATAGGCGACTCAATGGGTTCGTAATGTTCCGGGAATGGCCCGTCGTTCATTTTGTCGATGGAGAACAGACGCGCTACGCCTTCCGGGTTCATGATAAACGGACCAACGTTGCTGCCCGGTGCGGCCTGGCCGTAGTCGGCTACGTCCATACCGGCCCATTTTTTGCCATCCCAGTGCAGCAGGGCGCGTTTTGGATCCCATGGTTTTCCTGATGGATCGGCCGAAGCGCGGTTGTAGAGAATACGGCGGTTGGCAGGCCAGGACCACGCCCAGCCCGGTGTGCAGCCCAGACCATACGGATCGCTGTTGTCGCGATTGGCCATCTGGTTACCCTGCTCTGTCCAGCTTCCGCAGTAAACCCAGCAGAAACTGCTGGTCGAACCGTCATCGCGCAGTTGTGCAAAACTGCTGAGCTGCTGGCCTTTTTTGGCAATAAGCTGGCCTTTGTCATCATAAAGGTCTTCAAGTGCCTGGCCATTTGCTTCACGCGCAATCTCTTCCGGGTGCGGGTCGTAGGGATCTTTATAATTCCAGGCAATATTCAACAAGGGCTGTGGATTCGCGCCGCCTTCTTGCTGATATAGCTCGCGCAGCCGCATAAACAGGCGGCCAAGGATCTTCCCGTCATGTAAGGCTTCCCCAGGTGGTTCTGCTGCCGCCCAGTGCCACTGTAACCAACGCCCGGAGTTAGCAATTGAGCCGTTTTCCTCAGCAAAGCAGGAAGAGGGCAGACGGAAAACTTCGGTCTGAATATCTGCCGGTTTCACATCATTCATTTCGCCATGATTCTGCCAAAAATTGGAAGACTCAGTGACCAGGGGATCGATAACCACCATATATTTCAGTTTTGAAAGCGAGCGGGATGATTTGTTTTTATCGGGAAACGCCGCCAGCGGATTAAATCCCTGAACGATGTAACCATTAATTTTCCCTTCAAGCATCAATTCGGCCTGAGTCATTACGTCATACAGGCGATCCCATTTAGGCAGCCAGTCGTAACCCCAGTTATTTTTCGCGGTTGCGCGATCGCCCCAGAAACTTTTCATCATGCTAACAAAGAACTTCGGCGTATTTTGCCAGTAGTTGACCTCATTCACGCCTAGCGCAGGCGGCGTGATTTGAGAAATATAGGTCTGGTAGTCTGGCTGTTTTTCCGATGGTAGCGGCATATAACCCGGCAGGTTCGTCGATAACAGGCCAAGATCGGTATAGCCCTGAATATTGGAGTGGCCACGTAGGGCGTTAACGCCACCGCCCGCCATGCCTATGTTGCCCAGCAGTAATTGGAGCATACCGGCGGCGCGAATAATTTGCGCTCCGGCGGAGTGGTGAGTCCAACCCAAAGCGTAAAGGATAGTTGCAGTGCGGTCAGGCACACTGGTGCTGGCGAGAATTTCGCAGATACGATTGAAGTCTGCCAATGAGGTCCCACACAAGCGGTTAACCATTTCGGGCGTATAGCGTTCGACATGGGCTTTCAACAGATTCAACACGCAAAGTGGGTGGTTTAGCGAGTCATCACGCAGGGCGTAACCCTGCTCATCAAGCTGATAAAACCAGCTCGACTTATCATATTGACGTTTCTTATCGTCGTAGCCGCTAAACAAGCCGTCATGGAACTGATAGTCATCACGGATAATCAGACTGGCGTTAGTGTAATGACGAACATAGTCGTGCTGTACTCGGTCGTTTTTCAGCAGATAGCGGATCACGCCTAGCAGGAATGCGGTGTCGGAACCAGCGCGAATTGGTGCGTACAAATCAGCGACTGCGGCGCTACGGTTAAAGCGCGGGTCGACCACCACCACGGTGGCGTCGTTTTTAGTTTGCGCTTCGACCACCCATTTAAAACCTACCGGGTGCGCCTCAGCGGCATTGCCACCCATAATAAGCACTACGTTGGCGTTTTTGATATCGACCCAGTTGTTGGTCATTGCGCCACGCCCAAAAGTTGGTGCAAGAGCAGCAACGGTGGGGCCATGACATAATCGTGCCTGACAGTCGATAGCGACCATCCCTAATCCCCGAGTAAATTTACCGTCGAGGATCCCGGTTTCATTGCTTGCCGCTGAAGAACATAGCATGCCTGTAGTGGGCCAGCGGTTGACGGTAACGCCCTGGGCGTTTTTCTCAATAAAGTTGGCATCGCGGTCATCTTTCATGAGTCGGGCAATACGGTTAATCGCATCGTCCCAACTAATACGTTGCCATTTATCCGAACCCGGTGCGCGATATTCGGGATACTGCAGACGCGTTTCACTATGAATATAATCCAGCACACCAGCGCCTTTCGGGCACAACGATCCACGGCTCACCGGATGATCCGGATCGCCCTCAATATGGTAGATACTTTCTTTGACGTTTTTGGCTGTATCGCCAAGGCTGTACATCAGCATGCCGCAGCCTACTGAGCAGTACGTACAGTTATTACGCGTCTCTTTTGCTTTTAAGAGTTTATATTGACGGGTTTCCGCGTGAACGGAAAAAGATGATAAGAATCCGAGAGATGCAACAGTTGTTCCTGCCATACCGCCCGCACAGATTCGAAAGAACTGCCTCCGGCTGAGCTCCATTTTTTCTCCTGCTTAAACTTAAGACATGAAAAAGGATGGTTATTGTAAGGTTAAATTGTTTTATAAACCATTAACTTTTAGTGGTTATTGACGTGAGAGAGTATTAGTGCTGTTAGCCTGGAATATAGATTAGTAAAAAATTGATCATGTCAGGTTGGTTGCCGATACGTTCGATGAATGGTGTATTCAGGACCTGACAATATCAAATGCCTTCGAATCCACTTATGACAAAACTGGAGAGTGGAAGAGGGTTACTAAACGTTTAAACTAACTCATTGATATTTAATAAATCATATATTTTACAGCTAAATAACAAATCTGATAGTATACCCCCCTATAGTATTAGGAGGGCGTATGCCGCATTCACCTGAAGATAAAAAGCGCATTCTCACCCGTGTACGCCGTATTCGCGGTCAGGTTGATGCGCTTGAGCGCGCGCTGGAGTCCGGCGAACCGTGCCTGGCTATCCTGCAGCAAATTGCCGCCGTGCGCGGCGCATCCAATGGCCTGATGGGCGAAATGGTTGAGATCCACCTGAAAGACGAACTGGTCAGCGGGGAAACGACGCCAGACCAGCGTGCCGTGCGTATGGCTGAAATCGGCCATCTTCTGCGTGCTTATCTAAAATAACACCATCACCTCGCAATAATGGGAAGAGACAAATGAAATCACGTGCAGCAGTTGCATTCGGCCCCGGCCAACCGTTAAAAATTGTCGAAATCGACGTCGCACCACCAAAGAAAGGTGAAGTGCTGGTTAAAATTACCCACACCGGCGTGTGTCATACTGACGCTTTCACGCTCTCCGGCGACGATCCGGAAGGTGTGTTCCCGGCGGTACTTGGCCACGAAGGTGGCGGTATTGTGGTTGAAGTGGGAGAAGGCGTCACCAGCCTGAAACCGGGCGATCATGTGATCCCGCTGTACACCGCTGAATGTGGCGAGTGTAAGTTCTGTAAATCGGGTAAAACTAACCTGTGTCAGGCCGTACGCGCGACCCAGGGCAAAGGTTTGATGCCGGATGGCACAACGCGCTTCTCGTACAACGGTGAGCCGATTTATCACTATATGGGCACCAGTACTTTCAGCGAATACACCGTTTGCGCGGAGATCTCTCTGGCGAAGGTTAACCCGCAGGCTCCGCTGGACAAAGTGTGTCTGCTGGGTTGTGGCGTGACCACCGGTATTGGAGCGGTCCATAACACCGCAAAAGTGAAAGAAGGCGATACCGTAGCCGTATTCGGTCTGGGCGGTATTGGTCTGGCGGTCATTCAGGGCGCGGTGCAGGCGAAAGCCGGGCGTATTCTGGCCGTTGATACCAATCCGGAAAAATTTAAGCTGGCAGGTGAAATGGGCGCGACCGATTTCATCAACCCGAAGGATTACGACAAACCGATTCAGGATGTGATTGTCGAGCTTACCGACGGCGGCGTGGACTTTAGCTTTGAATGCATCGGTAACGTTAACGTGATGCGCGCGGCGCTGGAATGCTGCCATAAAGGATGGGGCGAAAGCATCATCATTGGCGTGGCGGGAGCAGGGCAAGAGATCAAAACGCGTCCGTTCCAGTTGGTAACCGGGCGCGTCTGGCGCGGTTCTGCGTTTGGCGGCGTGAAAGGCCGTACCCAGCTCCCAGGCATGGTTGAAGAAGCTATGAGCGGGAAAATTCAGTTGGATCCCTTTATTACCCACCGTTTACCGCTGGAGCAGATTAACGAAGCGTTTGAGTTAATGCATCAGGGTAAGTCCATCCGTACCGTTATCCACTTTGGCGATAACTGATTCATTGGCCAGCGGATTTCACCGCTGGCACTTTCCTGAATTTTTTAGAATTATGTTGTGAAAGTGTGACGAATCCGGCGCTTTTCACGGTAAGTAAACTTCCCGGATTGCCGATGACTATCTAACGGGCGTGTTTTCACGCATAAACCCTACAAGAGAGTCGACGGTCATGGACAACACTACATCGATGCAAGCCCAGAATAAACTGGGCTTTCTGCATCAAATCCGGCTGGTTCCGCTGTTTTCCTCCATTCTCGGTGGCATCCTTCTGCTGTTCGCCTTAAGTTCCGGACTGGCAAGCTATTTTCTTATGCAGGCCGATCGCGATCAGCGCGACGTGACCGATGAGATTCAGGTCAGGATGGGGTTATCTAACAGCTCTAACCATTTACGTACCGCACGTATCAACATGATCCACGCCGGCGCGGCGAGCCGTATTGCCGAAATGGATGACATGAAGGCCAATATTGCCGAGGCAGAAAAACGGATTAAGCAGTCGCAGGACGGTTTCAATGCTTATATGTCACGCGCGGTAAAAACCTCTGCCGATGAAGCGTTAGATGCTGAACTGAGCGCCAGCTTCAAAGCCTATACCGACGGCTTACAGCCTATGTTGAAGTACGCTAAAAACGGCATGTTTGAAGCGATCATCAACCATGAAAATGAACAGGCCAGACCGCTGGACTCTGCTTACAACAAGGTGTTGTTAAAAGCGATCGACATTCGTACCGCAAGGGCGAACCAGTTAAGCGAACAGGCGCACCAACGTACACAGCTCGGCATGGCTTTTATGCTGGGTGCATTTGTTCTTGCGCTGGCGCTGACCGTAATGACGTTCATTGTTCTGCGTCGTACCGTCATTCATCCTCTGTTGCGCGCAGCCCTGCGTATTGAGCAAATTTCCGCAGGGGATTTGACCATGCAGGAGGAACCGACCGGGCGCAGCGAAATTGGTCGCCTGAGCCGCCATCTGCAGACAATGCAACGATCGCTTGGGAAAACGGTGGGCACTGTACGTCAGGGGGCGGAAGAAATTTATCGCGGTACCAGTGAGATTTCGGCAGGGAACACTGATCTGTCTTCACGTACCGAACAACAGGCCGCGGCGATTGAACAAACGGCGGCCAGCATGGAAGAGCTGACGGCCACGGTGAAGCAAAACGCCGACAACGCGCATCATGCGAGCAAGCTGGCGGAAGATGCTTCCGGCAAGGCCAGCCGGGGTGGTCAGATGGTCTCTGGTGTGGTGAAAACCATGGGCAATATCTCAACGAGTTCGAAGAAAATATCCGAAATCACCGCCGTGATTAACAGCATTGCTTTCCAGACCAATATTCTGGCGCTGAACGCAGCGGTCGAAGCGGCGCGGGCAGGAGAGCAGGGGCGCGGGTTTGCCGTCGTTGCCAGTGAAGTACGTACGCTGGCAAGCCGCAGCGCTCAGGCGGCAAAAGAGATTGAAGGATTGATCAGCGAATCGGTCCGACTGATTGACCAGGGCTCCGGAGAAGTCGTCGCGGCGGGCAATACGATGACGGATATTGTCGATGCAGTAAAACGCGTCACCGACATCATGCTGGAAATTGCGGCAGCCTCTGATGAGCAGAGCCGGGGTATCGTACAGGTGAGCCAGGCGATATCAGAAATGGATAAGGTTACGCAGCAAAATGCCTCGCTGGTTGAAGAAGCATCAGCTGCGGCAGCCTCTCTTGAAGAGCAGGCGGCACGCTTAACACAAGCCGTTGGCACATTCCGGTTAACCGGGACAAGCGCAATTAAACGCGCTCCGGTGACCACTACTGCGGATCATTCTCGTCCGCAGGCGGCAACGGCCAGCGGCGATAACTGGGAAACGTTTTAACAATAAATAAAGGGACCAGATGGTCCCTTTATTTTTGGCATCAAAACGGTACGGTTTTACGTATTGCGGCGATAAGGATCTGCGCGGCCTGAGAGAGTTGCACATCGACCCGGGTAAGAATCCCGATGGGTTCACCCGCACCGTGGGTGGGAATCGGTAATGACACCAGCGTCGCCTGGCGTAAATCTTCTCTAACCGCGCCTGAAGGGACAAACCATACATAGTCGTAATCAACTGTCAGTTGGCGGGAGAGCGATGCTGACAGCGTTTCAATACAGCCAGGCGGCATTTTACAGCCCTGACTTTGCAACAATGCCTCTGCGTGCTGGCGAGGCGCGGTTCCTTTTGGTGAAACCACCACCGGCCACTCCATGACCCGGCTCAGCGTAATGGTTTCTTGCAACAACGGGTGGTTAGGGCGGACAACCAGTTTGAGCGATTCCAGAAACAATAATTCGTAGTTCAGACCGACCATCAATTCCGGATCGGCCATACGGCCAATGCCGAGGTCAATTTCCCCTGACTTTAAACCCGCCAGGATCATGGGATTACTCATGGTGGCAACCTGCAGCGTGGTTTCCATTTGCTGCTTATGAAACGGGCCAATGACCGCCGGCAGGATGCCCAGAGCCGCGGTGGGTAAGGCGCCAACCCGTACGACATCAGTCTGCGACTCTTCACGCTGGTTTAACGCTTGCCCGGCGGTGTTAAGCGCATCCAGCACTCTTACTGCGTGGGTAAGAAACTGCTCTCCGGGCAGCGTTAACTGTGCACCGAGGCGGCCACGCTCAAAGAGCCGGGTACCGGTCAGTTGCTCCAGTTCATTTAGCGTTTTGGAGAGGGCCGGTTGGCTCAGGTTAAGGGTCTCAGCCGCGCGCCCCAACGTTCCCTGCTGTGCAACGGCGACAAAAGTATGAAGGTGGCGCAAGCGAATGCGCTGATTGAACAGAACATTTTTTTCCATAAGCGATGTTAAAAACAGAGCCGTATCGGTGACAAGTGAAGTTGTTCGTTTTTGATAACCTGATAGCAAAATATTATTAACATTTATCATGTTTTACTTACAACTAATTTATTTTGCTTATGTTTTGTACAGCGTTGCTGGGGGATGGGATCATGGAAGGGAATGGGCCAGGTCGATATACTGTAGTTATTGTTTGCTTTTGAACCATTCTCTTCACAAGGCACTGATTAATGATACATGTAATAGGGCACCTTAACCCCGACAGCGATGCCATTTGTACTGCTGCCATGACGGCGCGTTGGCTTACTTTACGTGGCCAACAGGCGACGGCATGGCGTCTGGGCGAACCGAACCGCGAAACGCAATTTATTTTTGAGCATGCGGGGCTGGAAATGCCTGAACGGCTGACGTTCGAACTGACCGATAGTGATGTCTGGCTGGTCGATTTTACCGAGCCGGCCCAGGGGCCGGAATCGCTGGCAGAAAGTAACGTGGTGGGAATTATCGATCATCACCGACTCGGTGGATTAGTGACTCGCCTGCCGCCAGAAGTGTGGGTGAAGCCCGTCGGCAGCAGCGCGACGCTGTTATGGCAACTGATGACGGAAGATGAGCGTAACCAGCTGTCTGCCGCTGAGGCCGTTTTACTGCTGGGCGCCGCGCTTAGTGACACTGTCACGCTTCGTTCGCCAACGACCACCTCCGACGATCGCCTGGCCGTGGATGAGCTGGCCCAAAAAACCGGTGTGGACCTTGACGCTTTTAGTCGCGACCTGCTGTCTGCCAAAACCAGCGTGGATGGGATGAGCGCCCGCGAACTTCTGCACAAAGACATTAAAACTTTCACCATCCATGGACATTCGGTCTGTGTGGCGCAGCTTGAACTGTATGCGCTGCAACAGGTGGATGCCGTGCTGGCCGATCTTCGTCTGGAAATGGCGCGCTATGCAGAGGAAAAGAATGCTGCGCTGGTGGTACTGATGCTCACCGATATTAATCTGGGCGACACCAGCTTGTGGTTCGCCGGTTCTGAGCTCGCAGACATCCCGCAGCCCTGCAAAGTTGAAGGTATGCTCAGCCGTAAAAAACAGATGCTGCCCTGGCTGGAAAGTCATTTAAAACCACGCCAGTAGGTTTTGTTCGCCGTCTGTATAGGTGGGAAGTTTACGCGGGGTCACACTTTGTAAATTCTTCCCACCGGAGTCAGCGGTGTTTTCTACACTCCAGGTAATATTCACTGGAGACATGACATTATGGCGAACACCATCACGGCAGATGAGATTCGGGAACAATTTTCGCAGGCAATGTCAGCAATGTACCAGCAGGAAGTCCCGCAATATGGCACGTTGCTGGAACTTGTCGCTGATGTGAATCTGGCGGTATTGGAAAATAATCCCACGCTGCATGAAAAACTGGCCAATGCAGATGAGCTGGCCCGACTCAACGTTGAGCGCCACGGCGCTATTCGGGTGGGGACTGCGCAAGAACTTTCTACGCTGCGCCGGATGTTTGCCATTATGGGCATGTATCCGGTGAGTTATTACGATCTCTCCCAGGCCGGCGTGCCTGTACATTCCACCGCTTTTCGTCCCATCGACGATGCGTCGCTTTCGCGCAACCCGTTTCGGGTATTCACCTCGTTATTACGACTCGAATTAATCGAAAACGCCGCGCTGCGGCAGAAGGCCGCGGAGATCCTCGCAAAACGCGACATTTTCACCCGGCGTTGTCATGCACTGCTGGATGAGTTTGATGCGCAGGGCAGTTTTACGCCTGAGCAGGCGCAGGAGTTTGTGCATGAGGCGCTGGAAACTTTTCGCTGGCATCAGCATGCCACGGTCGATGAAGCGACCTATCACGCATTACACAACGAACACCGGCTGATTGCCGATGTGGTGTGTTTCCCCGGTTGTCATATCAACCATCTGACGCCGCGTACGCTGGATATTGACCGGGTACAGTCAATGATGCCGGAATGCGGCATTGAGCCGAAAATATTGATTGAAGGGCCGCCGCGCCGCGAGGTGCCGATTTTATTACGTCAGACCAGTTTCAAAGCGCTGGAAGAACCGGTGTTGTTTGCCGGAGAAATGCGCGGCACTCACACGGCGCGTTTTGGCGAGATCGAACAGCGCGGCGTGGCCCTGACGCCGAAAGGCAGAGCGTTGTACGACGAGTTGCTGAATAACGCGGGAACGGGAAAAGACAACCTGACACACCAGCTACATCTTCAGGAGGTGTTCAAAGCCTTCCCGGACAGCGAATTCCTGCTGCGCCAGCAGGGACTCGCCTGGTTCCGCTATCGTCTGACGCCATCAGGCGAAGCGCATCGGCAGGCTATTCGCCCGGATGACGACCCGCAGCCGCTCATTGAACGGGGCTGGCTGGTTGCGCAACCCATCACCTACGAAGATTTTTTACCGGTGAGCGCCGCGGGAATTTTCCAGTCTAATCTGGGGAATGAAACTCAGGCTCGCAGCCACGGGAATTCCAGCCGCGACGCGTTTGAACAGGCATTGGGGTGCGCGGTTTATGATGAGTTCGCGCTGTATCAGGAGGCGCAAGATCGAAGTAAACGTCGGTGTGGTTTACTTTAATGGAATTTACATGGGATTCGGTCTGTTCCCATCGACATAAAATATTTTCGATTTTGTACAGATAATCGGCGACCAACAATTGGATTATTAATGAATTTTGTCTAGAGTGAGCGGTCAGAAATGTGCACTCTCTTGCCGCTGATTTTGACCGGCGCGGGACCATTTACACGACCAGAAGGACTCACTTTCAGGCATGAATCGCAGACGATTTATTAAAGGTTCAATGGCAGTGGCCGCCGTGTGCGGAACCAGTGGTATTGCATCACTCTTTTCCCGCGCCGCCTTTGCGGCAGAGTCTGACATTGCAGACGGAAAAACCGTACGTTTTGATTTTTCCGTTCTGCAATCGATGGCCCATGACTTAGCACAGAAGCCCTGGGGCGGCGCACCGCGCGCGTTACCGGACACGCTGGCGAAACTGACGCCGCAGGCCTACAACAGCATTCAATATGACGCAGAGCAGTCTCTGTGGAACAACGTTGAAAATCGTCAGCTTGATGCACAGTTCTTCCATGTGGGAATGGGCTTCCGTCGCCGTGTACGCATGTTCTCGGTTGATGGCAGTACGCATATGGCGCGTGAAATTCACTTCCGTCCGGAACTGTTTAAATACAACGATGCGGGTGTGGATACCAAACAGCTGGAAGGGCAGACTGACCTCGGATTCGCCGGATTCCGCGTGTTTAAAGCGCCAGAACTGGCTCGCCGCGATGTTGTTTCTTTCCTGGGCGCCAGCTATTTCCGCGCCGTGGATGACACCTACCAGTACGGTTTATCGGCCCGCGGTCTGGCGGTAGATACCTACACCGACAGCAAAGAAGAGTTTCCTGATTTCACCTCTTTCTGGTTCGAAACGGTTAAACCGGGCGCAACCTCCTTTACCGTGTATGCGCTTCTCGACAGCCCTAGCGTAACGGGCGCATTCAAGTTTGTGATCCACTGCGAGAAAACGCAGGTGATCATGGATGTACAAAACCATATTTACGCGCGTAAAGACATCAAGCAGCTCGGCATTGCGCCGATGACCAGCATGTTCAGCTGCGGCAATAATGAACGTCGGATGTGCGACACTATTCACCCGCAAATTCATGACTCCGATCGTCTGGCGATGTGGCGGGGCAATGGCGAGTGGATCTGCCGCCCGCTGAATAACCCGCAAAAACTGCAGTTCAACGCCTATACCGATAACAACCCGAAAGGGTTTGGCTTGCTGCAGCTCGATCGCGACTTCTCCCATTACCAGGACATCATGGGCTGGTATAACAAACGTCCAAGCCTGTGGGTCGAACCGCGTAACCAGTGGGGCAAAGGGACCATCGGCCTGATGGAGATCCCAACGACCGGTGAAACGCTGGATAACGTCGTCTGCTTCTGGCAGCCGGATAAGAAGATCAAAGCCGGCGATGAGCTGGAATTCAAATATCGCCTGTACTGGAGCGCTCAGCCGCCGGTACGTTCGCCGTTGGCTCGCGTGATGGCGACCCGGACTGGCATGGGCGGTTTCCCGGAAGGATGGGCGCCGGGCGAGCACTACCCGGAAAAATGGGCGCGTCGTTTTGCCGTTGATTTCGTCGGCGGCGACCTGAAAGCGGCTGCGCCGAAGGGTATTGAACCGGTAATTACGCTCTCCAGCGGTGAAGCGAAACAGATTGAGATCCTCTACGTGGAACCTATCGACGGTTATCGCATTCAGTTTGACTGGTATCCGACCTCTGACTCAACCGATCCGGTAGATATGCGTATGTTCCTGCGTTGTCAGGGCGACGCCATCAGCGAAACCTGGCTGTATCAGTACTTCCCGCCAGCGCCGGATAAACGTCAGTACGTTGACGACCGCGAGATGCGTTAATCACTTCCTTTACGGCTCTCCAGATGGGGAGCCGTACCTGCAATCCTCCTCATAACGACTCTGTACACTATTTACTCGATCCTGTTCGCATTTTTCTGTATGCCAAATGGGTACTCTGTGGGTGTGTATTTCTTATACACATTCTTGTCCACTAACAGGGAGAAAGTATGTTTCCAGAATACAGAGACCTTATTTCCCGACTGAAAACCGAGAACCCTCGCTTTCTGTCCTTATTCGAAAAACACAACAGCCTTGATCATGAGATCTCCAGACTGGAAGGTTCGGATGGTCGGGGGTATAGTTTGGACATTGTTCGCCTTAAGAAACAGAAACTCCACCTGAAGGAAGATCTGCTCAAAATATTGCAAAAAGAGAGTGTCAGCGAGAGCTAAGCAAAACGGCACTTGCTGTGTAAAAGGGCTTCCAAAAGGGAAGCCCTTCCTGTTTTTATTTAATGAGATTAACCAGCATAACGGAATGAAAATGTCAGAAGTGATTACCATCAATGACACGTTAGAACTGCGTGCCGTAGAAGAGCAACACGTCACACCTCTGCATCAGTTGGTGCTTAAAAATAAAACCTGGCTCCAGCAGTCGCTAAACTGGCCGCAGTTTGTTGCCTCTGAGGAAGACACCCGCAAGAACGTGCAGGGCAATATGATGCTGCACCAGCGCGGTTACGCCAAAATGTTCCTTATTTTTGCGCAACAAACTGTGGTGGGCGTCATCTCGTTTAACCAGATAGAACCGCTGAACAAAGCGGCTTATATTGGCTACTGGCTGGATAAGGAGCAGCAGGGAAAAGGCATCATGACCCTGGCGTTACAGGCATTGATTCATCATTTTGCACAGCGTCAGGAGATCCGCCGCTTTGTGATTAAATGTCGTGTGGAGAACGTTGAGAGCAACCAGGTGGCGCTGCGCAATGGCTTCCAACTGGAAGGGTGTATGCAACAGGCGGAGTTCCTTAACGGTGATTACCATGATGTGAATCTCTATGCCCGCATCATTGATGGTCCCTCAGAATAAGCCTGCGATAGGTGTGCGCGTAATGCGCTGCTCACCGTTGATCACCTTCGGCCCGCGCAGATGAATAGCATCGCCATCAAACGCTTCAATGTGCGCCTGGCCGGTTATTTCGATATGATGCTCGATCAGCACTTCGCCCTGCACGCAGGCGTGACCTTCAATCAGGATATGACCATCAAGCTGGAGCGGCCCACCGCGTAAATGCGCGTGACCGCCGACCAGCACGTGGTGTTTCAGCACGCAGTTACCTTCAACCACCGCGTGCTCCGCTACCTGCGAGCTGTAGCGCAGGGTAGGAATAGCGTCTTCTCCGGTTCCGGCGACGACGCGCGCATGGCCGTAGACTTTGGCGCAATCGCAAATCCAGACATTGTTCTCTTCATTACCTTCCACTTGGGCGAACTCAAAAACTTCCGCCCGATGTTCGATAAACGCATAGTTGATTTGCGCATCGCCATAGATCTGCGCCTGATGAACCACCCGAGAATGACTGACGGTGGCCCGTTCGTAAATTTGCAGAAGCTGGTCGCGTTCATGGGTTAGCCCCCTGGCAGCGATGATTTCAGAGCCACACATAACGCGCGCATCACCGAAGAGAAGGCACTCACCGCGAACCACCGAATCCTGAATGGTGACGTTGTCACGTATTTGCGCGTTATGGCTGATTTCAGCCCGGTCAATCCACACGGCATCGCTAATCTGCGCGCCATCTCTGACTACGCTTGACTGGGTAATGCGGGCGTTTCCTGTAATCGTCGCCCCGGCAAACGCGAGCGCGTTTTCATCGTAAATCCAGCAGTCGCCGCTTTGCGACAATACGCATTCGTCATCAACCCAGCCGCCCGGTGTACCGGCCTGGACATCACTAAAATCAGTGAGCGCAATGATTTGGCGTAGTAATACGCTTTTTTTATTGCCATTATCCTGGTAACTAAAGGAACGAGGCTCATCGCCCAGACGATATTTGGTCATAGCTCATTTCCGTGTGGCGCACCTTAGTTAAACGTAGCAAAGTTTTCCGCACTGGCTAAATCAGCGGAAATTCCATAAAATGCATTTCAAATATACTTTAAAAAATAAACAAAATGAGTAAGAACAAACAGAGTGAGCGGGTCCTCAATCTTCCGGCCGGTTATTTTGGCATGGTACTGGGCATCATCGGGATGGGATTCGCGTGGCGTTATGCCAGTCAGGTGTGGCCAGTGAGCCACCGGATTGGCGACGGTTTAGTGATCCTCGCTATGGTCATTTGGGGGCTGCTGACGCTGGCCTTTCTGAGCCGTTTACTGCGTTTTCCACATAGCGTATTGGCGGAAATTCGTCACCCGGTGATGAGTAGCTTTGTCAGTCTGTTTCCGGCCACCACGATGTTGGTAGCGATTGGTTTTGTCCCATGGTATCGACCGCTGGCTATTGGATTGTTCAGCATTGGGGTGGTGATACAGCTGGCATACGCGGCCTGGCAAACGGCAGGGTTATGGCGCGGTGCGCATCCAGAGGAAGCCACCACGCCGGGTCTGTATCTGCCAACCGTCGCCAATAACTTTATCAGCGCAATGGCCTGTGGAGCGCTTGGTTTCAATGATGCAGGATTGGTTTTTTTGGGCGCAGGGGTATTTTCCTGGCTCAGCCTGGAGCCAGTGATTCTGCAACGTTTACGTAGCTGCGGCGAGCTGCCTGCGGTTTTACGAACCTCACTTGGCATTCAACTGGCGCCTGCGCTGGTCGCTTGCAGCGCCTGGCTTAGCGTCAACGGCGGCGAGGGCGATACGTTAGCTAAAATGCTATTCGGCTATGGTTTGCTGCAACTTCTGTTCATGCTACGCCTTATGCCGTGGTATTTGTCACAGCCATTTAATGCGTCTTTCTGGAGCTTCTCGTTTGGCGTGTCGGCTTTGGCGACAACAGGGCTGCACCTGGGGCACGGAAGCGATTCGGGATTTTTTCATACGCTGTCGATCCCACTGTTTATTTTTACCAATTTTATCATTGCATTATTACTGGTACGTACGTTTGCATTGCTGATGCAGGGAAAACTGCTCATCCGCACGGAGCGTACTGCATTACTGAAATCTGAGGATAAATAATGACCCTTTGCGACGAAAACTACTTTACTGAGAAATACGATTTAACCCGTACACATTCCGATGTCGTTGAAGCGGCAAAAATTGTAAAACCGGGCAAAACGTTGGATCTGGGCTGCGGTAACGGTCGTAACAGCCTGTACCTTGCGGCAAACGGTTATGACGTGACAGCATGGGATAAAAACCCCATGAGCATCGCTAATCTTGAAAGGATCAAAGCCGCTGAAGGGCTGACTAATCTGCAGGCGAATGTTGCGGACCTCAACGCATTACGCTTTGATGGCGAATATGATTTTATTCTGTCTACCGTTGTGCTGATGTTCCTTGAAGCCAAAACTATCCCTGGCCTTATTGAAAATATGCAACGTTGCACGAAACCGGGTGGATATAACTTAATCGTTGCGGCGATGGATACCGATGATTTCCCGTGCACCGTTGGTTTTCCGTTCGCATTTAAAGCCGGAGAATTACGCAACTATTACAACGGGTGGGATCTGCTGAAATATAACGAAGACGTGGGCGAACTTCATCGCACGGATGAAAACGGTAATCGAATTAAACTGCGCTTTGCCACAATGCTGGCACGTAAAACTGCCTGAGTCTCCCGTCTGGGTTAACTCTTTCTGCGTTCAGCATTTTTTGTGCTGAGCGCAGAGATAAAATTGTGCGGTGCTTACCATTTTTAGTACATCTAAAATGAAACTGTTTTGCTATCCTTTTTAGGCATCATTGCGAAAACTAAAGGGATCGTTTCATGCGTACTCAAACTTTATTTAAAGTTGCAGTGCTTACTGGCTTGTTGGCATTATCCGGCTGTGCGTCAAAAGTAACCGAGCCGGAAAAATATTCTGGGTTTTTAAAAAATTACTCTGATCTGAAGGAAACAAAATCAGCATCGGGACAAACGGTACTCCGTTGGGTTGATCCGAGCTACAACGAATCCAAATATGACAACATTGTTTATAACCCGGTAACGTATTATCCGGTTCCTAAGCCTACTACGCAGGTAGGGCAGCAGGTTCTTGATCAACTGCTGACCTATACCAATACACAGTTGAAATCCGCTATCAGCAAGCGTAAACCGCTGGTGGCTACCCCTGGACCACGTAGCCTGATTTTCCGCGGAGCGATTACCGGTGTTGCGACCAGCAAAGAAGGGCTGCAGTTCTATGAAGTGGTTCCGGTTGCCCTGCTCGTTGCAGGAACGCAAATGGCGACGGGTCACCGTACCATGGATACCAACCTCTATTTCGAGGGTGAGTTGATTGATGCGGCGACCAATAAACCAGTGATTAAAGTTGTACGTAAGGGTGAAGGCAAGGACCTGAACAACGAAAGCACGCCGATGGCGTTCGAGACGTTGAAGAAAGTTGTTGATGACATGGCGACTGATGCCACCATGTTTGACGTGAATAAAAAACCATAATAATAATGAAGAACGCACCATCCCTGGATGGTGCGTTTTTTTATGCCGTCCGGCGTCGATATAATAGTTTACCCATCAGCGCTTCTGGTCGGGCAAACATCACCATATTCCCCAGTAATATCAATACGAGTCCGGCAATCGCATTAACCTGCCAGACGTATCCTTCATACAATGTTGATAGCGTCAGCGCGACCAGCGGGAAAAGCAGCGTACTGTATGCCGCCTTACTGGGGCCAATGCGACCTACCAGTGTGAAATACGCGCCGAAGGCAATCACTGAGCCAAAAATAGCCAGATACAACAGCGCGCTAAGATAGCTAAATGTCCACTGCGGCGTGAAGTTGTCACCGCGCACCAGCGCAATGGCGGCGATCAGCAGCGTACCGTACAGCATGGCCCAACTGTTGGTTGTTAACACTTCCAGCCCTTTTTTCTGGTGACGCAGGCTGATCATATTACCCAATGAGAAGCCGAAGGTTCCCAAAGCGCTTAAACCGATGCCCAGCATCAGTGAATGGTTGAACCCGCTGTTAAGCAAATCTTGCCAGAATAGGGTAACAATGCCCGTCAGTCCCAGACCGGCTGCAATATAAAAGCGCAGCGGTGGTTTTTGCCCAAAAAAGATGAAGCTATTGACCGCATTGAACAGGACTGCCATTGAGAAAATCACCGACTCCAGGCCGGTATTAATCCACGCTGCAGCTGAATAAAAGCACCAGAAATTGAAGCAAAAAACGCATCCGCCCTGTAACAGGCAAAACAGATGATCGCGGCCAGACAGTTTGCGTAATTTACCGCTAACCAGCAGGATAACTATCATCACCGAACTGGCAACGGCAAAGCGCCAAAAAATAGAAACCGGCGCAGAAACCGGGCCTTGCTGCAAATAAATCGCAATCCATGTCGTTCCCCAAATGACCACCACCAGGCAGTACAACAGTGCGTTCATACAACTCTCTCTTTTTGTCGTCAGGCTCACACTGTGTCATGTCTGGTGGCAGGAGGCTTTCATCGGCTTGCGGCGGACTTGCAAAATCTTGCGCTTTTTTAGCGTAAAAGCGAAAAGGCAGCTGTTAACAATATGTGGCTGTTATAGACTGAAAGCCTGCTAACTTATTTTGAATGTGATGGTATGCCTCAGCCCTACGATGCCTTTGAAAACTTACGCAAACATAATGCCGTGCTGCATGAATCGGTTGCGTTACATTCAGGGATCCAACTGGCGGCCTGGTCAAATAAGCGTGATACCATCACTCAGTATTGCGATCACCATACGCTCAGTTTATACATCGCGGATGGCTACGAGAGTTACCACAAAACGGCGGGAGGCTGGAAGAATGGCGGGGGACCTGACCGTTTTTGCCTGATGCCGAAAGAAAGCGAGTCAAGTTGGGATATCCGCGACGATCTCTCCTTTGTTCACCTGTATTGTACCGACGCTCATCTGCGCGAAGTGGGTGAAAAAGTCTGGGACAAAAGCCCCTATAGCTTTACGCTGGACGAGCATACATTTGGCAGTGACCCGGGGATCACGGCGGTTTACCGTCAGTTTTTGCTTGGTAACGACTGGCAGCAACCGGCCAATCATCTCACGCTCAGCGCTGCCTCTTCGCTGCTGTTAACGCATCTGATCCAGCATTACAGTAATGTTCAATGGCGACTGCCTACCGTCACTGGAGGACTGGCGCCGGCCACCTTACGCAACGTGCTGGCCTATATTGACGCGCATCTGGCGTACCCAATAACCCTGAGCGACCTCGCAAGCGAGGCGGCGCTTAGTGAATTCCACTTTGCCAGAATGTTTCGCCAGTCGATGAAAACGGCACCGCATCAGTACGTGATGCAACGCCGTATGGCGCTGGCGCAGCATCTGGTCTGTTATTCTTCACGCAGTTTGTCGGACATTGCGATGGCCTGCGGATTCAGTTCTGCGAGCCATTTTAGTAATCGGTTTAAACAGGTAACGGGTAAAACGCCAACGCAGTTACGTGCGGCGAAATAACGTCAACACTGCGTAGCAGATACCGCCGACCACTAATCCCCAGAATGCAGAGCCAACACCCAGTAACGTCAGGCCGCTGGCCGTGACCAGAAACGTAACAATAGCTGCATCGCGCTCTGCTTCATTATGCAATGCCTGATATAAACTACCGCTAATCGTCCCGAGCAAAGCAAGACCGGCCAGCATCTGGATCCAACTTACCGGCAGGGCCGCCATCATTCCTGTGACCGAACCGCCAAACACCCCAGCCAGAAGATAGAAAACACCAGCAGCGGCGGCGGCGAGCCAGCGCCGTTTAGCATCAGGATGCGCTTCGGGGCTTTGGCAAATTGCGGCGGTGATAGCGGCAATGCAAATGGAATAGACGCCAAACGGTGAAAACAACATGGCCAGCAGGCCGGTAAAGACAATGAGTGGTGAAACGGGTAACGAATAACCCGACGCATTCATAGTGGCAATACCTGGAGCATTTTGCGAAGCCATAGTGACCAGAAACAGCGGTAGTGCAATGCTGATACTGTGGGCCAAAGAAAAGTGGGGGGCAATAAACGCTGGCATCACCGGCGACAGATCCACTCCGCTAGTGACAACGTCACCTTTCATCAGTGCGATAGCAATACCCGCCAGCATCGCGGCGATCGTTGCATACCGTGGGGCTGTGACTTTAAATACCAGCCATGCCACCAGCATACTACCGCACAAAATAAGCTCACTGTTGAGGCTATTAAACGCCTGCAGACCAAAACGCAGCAGGATCCCAGCCAGCATGGCTGATGCCAGTGAATGGGGGATTATTTTCATCAGACGGGCAAACAGCCCGGTTACGCCGCACAACACAATCAACGCATTAGCTACGATAAAAACGCCGATGGCATCCTGAATTGTGACGCCTTGCAGGCCCGTCACCAGCAGCGCAGCGCCGGGCGTTGACCAGGCTGTGAGCACAGGGGCGCGATACCATAATGTCAGCGCCAGCGTACTGACACCCATTGCTATTCCCAGCGCGGTCATCCAGCCCGCGATTTGTTCAGTCGTCGCACCTGCGGCCAGAGCCGCTTGCCAGATAATGGCAGCCGAGCTGGCGTAGCCGACCAGGACAGCCACGAAGCCCGATAGTACGGTGGGCAGAGGGATGGAAAATGCACGCATAGTGACTCCGTGTGCGTTATAACGGTCAATCACTGTAGCACTGTGCGTTATAGCGTACAAGTGTTAAGCTGTAGCCCTGAGAAGGGATAGTTAGGAAGGAGAAAAATGGATAACTTAACCCACTATCTGGCCACAACGCTCAAGACGCTACGTCACCAGCGGGAATGGAGTCTGTCGCGTCTGGCGGAGGAAACCGGCGTGTCGAAAGCCATGCTGGGGCAAATTGAGCGCAACGAATCCAGCCCAACGGTGGCGACATTGTGGAAAATTGCCACCGGACTGAACGTCCCGTTTTCGACCTTCATTTCACCACCGGAGTCAGACAGTGCGCCAATATTTGATCCCCAGCAGCAGGCGATGGTCGTCACACCGCTGTTTCCGTGGGATCCGCAGTTGTGCTTCGATCATTTTTCGATACTGCTGGCACCCGACGCGCTCAGTGAATCGACTCCGCATGAAACCGGCGTGATAGAACACGTGGTGGTGATAAATGGGCTGCTGGATATGTGTATTGAGGGACAATGGCGCACCATTAAACCCGGCGAGGGGGTGCGTTTTGCCGGAGACAGGGCGCATAGCTACCGTAACGGTCACGAACAAACAGCGCACTTTCATTCGCTGATCCATTACCCGCGTAGTTAATCGGGAAAACTATTCCGAAAAGCCGCGCTTGTGACTACAATAGCCGCCATTT
Source organism: Citrobacter sp. Ce129 (assembly GCF_030334545.1). NCBI lineage: Bacteria > Pseudomonadati > Pseudomonadota > Gammaproteobacteria > Enterobacterales > Enterobacteriaceae > Citrobacter > Citrobacter sp. Ce129. Next base: position 492,334 of record NZ_JAOWDS010000065.1, on the reverse strand, counting down.
TTATCGCTTGTGGATGATAACAACTGTATGCGCCAGCAGCCTCATCACCTTGAATTGTTAAGCCCGGCCCGGGATACCGCCATTGCGCGTGAAGCCATATTACACGGCGCAGACGCTGTGTACATTGGCGGACCGGGTTTTGGCGCGCGCCATAACGCCAGTAACAGCCTGAAAGATATCGCCGAACTGGTGCCTTTCGCTCATCGTTACGGGGCGAAAATCTTTGTGACGCTAAATACGATCTTGCATGATGATGAGCTGGAGCCCGCGCAGCGGTTAATTACCGATCTGTATCAGACCGGCGTTGATGCCCTGATTGTGCAGGACATGGGAATCCTGGAGCTGGATATTCCGCCCATTGAGCTGCATGCCAGCACTCAATGTGATATTCGCAGCGTCGAGAAGGCGAAGTTTCTTGCTGATGTCGGATTCACCCAGATTGTCCTGGCGCGCGAACTGAGCCTTGAGCAGATCAAGGCCATCCATCAGGCTACGGATGCGACTATTGAATTTTTCATTCACGGGGCGCTGTGCGTCGCTTATTCAGGCCAGTGTTATATTTCACATGCGCAAACCGGACGCAGCGCTAACCGCGGCGACTGCTCTCAGGCTTGTCGCTTGCCGTATACCCTGAAAGACGATCAGGGGCGCGTGGTGTCCTATGAAAAACACCTGCTGTCGATGAAAGATAACGATCAGACCGCCAACCTCGGCGCATTGATTGATGCTGGTGTGCGTTCCTTCAAAATTGAAGGGCGCTACAAAGACATGAGCTATGTGAAGAATATTACCGCGCATTATCGTCAGATGCTGGACGCAATCATTGAAGAGCGCGGCGATCTGGCCCGTTCTTCAGCCGGGCGTACCGAACATTTCTTTACGCCATCCACGGAAAAAACCTTCCATCGCGGCAGTACCGATTACTTTGTGAATGCTCGTAAAGGTGATATCGGCGCATTCGACTCACCAAAGTTTATCGGTTTGCCGGTCGGCGAAGTCCTGAAGGTGGCAAAAGATCATCTCGATGTTGAAGTGACAGAACCGCTGGCTAACGGGGATGGCCTGAACGTGTTAATCAAACGCGAAGTGGTCGGATTTCGCGCCAACACCGTAGAAAAAACGGGGCACAATCGTTATCGGGTATGGCCGAATGAAATGCCCGTCGATCTGCACAAAGTACGTGCCAATCACCCGCTGAACCGCAACCTCGATCATAACTGGCAGCAGGCATTGACCAGAACCTCCAGCGAGAGGCGCGTCGCGGTCGATATTGAGTTGGGTGGCTGGCAGGAGCAGTTGATTCTGACGCTCACCAGTGAGGAGGGGGTGAGTATTACCCATACGCTGGATGGCCAGTTCGAGGAAGCGAACAATGCGGAAAAAGCGTTGAGCAACCTGCAGGATGGTCTGGCAAAGCTTGGACAAACGCTTTATTACGCCCGCAACATTCAGGTGAATCTGCCGGGAGCGCTGTTTGTGCCGAACGGTCAACTGAATCAGTTGCGACGTGAAGCGGTCGACATGCTGGATGCTGCACGTTTGCAAAACTATCAGCGTGGTCGCCGTAAACCGGTTGTACAGCCGCCGCCGGTTTATCCGCAAACGCATCTGAGCTTCCTGGCTAACGTCTATAACCATAAAGCGCGTGAGTTTTATCACCGTTATGGCGTTCAGCTGATTGATGCCGCTTATGAAGCACATGAAGAAAAGGGCGATGTGCCGGTGATGATCACTAAACATTGCCTGCGTTTTGCGTTTAACCTGTGTCCGAAACAGGCGAAAGGGAATATCAAAAGCTGGAAAGCCACGCCGATGCAACTGGTTAACGGCGATGAGGTCCTGACGCTGAAATTTGATTGCCGACCATGCGAAATGCACGTGATCGGCAAGATGAAACATCACATTCTGAAGATGCCGTTGCCGGGCAGCGTGGTGGCTTCCGTCAGCCCCGAAGAACTGCTGAAAACGTTGCCAAAGCGTAAAAACTAAAGGTCAGCTCAGATGAGTATCGGGCTTGCGTGATTTTTGCCAGTAATGGTGTTCGCGAAGATCGGCGGCGGATTCTTCCGCCGTCACTCGCAGTTCATCGCTGTCGGCGGTATGTCGTAGTAAATGATCGGCATCCTGCACCTGAAGATACTCATGTCCCTGATTAGTAGCGAAAAGCTGACCGGAAAAAAGCGCGCTGGCCAGCAATAACACCGTTAACCCTTTCTTAAACATCATGCACCCTCTGGTACGTTAGCTGCGGAATTGGCGATAATTTCGCCTGGTGACTATTCAATATTTTAATCGGCATAATGACAATCTCTGTTTTGTCATTTCGATGTTTTTTACATTTTTGTTTAGCCAACGTTGGGATTTGTCACAACCGGGTAGCGCGACGCTGCCCGGTTGTTATCAGGGAGAGATTCAGGACTTAAATCCGGCGGCCGTCATCAGGAGACGAAAGAACATACCAACGGCGGCGAGAGCCAGCACGCTGCCGCCCCAGAGGATCACCAGCCACATCAGGCGTTTCCAGATTGTTTGTTGCATCAATGATACCCCTCACCATGTTGAACTTTGCCGCGAAAAACGTAGTAACTCCAGAAGGTGTACACCAGGATTATCGGGATAATCAGCAGTGCGCCAACCAACATAAAGCCCTGACTTTGCGCCGGAGCCGCCGCCTGCCAGAGCGTAATGGACGGCGGAATGATATGTGGCCAGATACTGATCCCCAGCCCGCTGAACCCAAGAAAAATCAACCCCAGCGTCAATGCAAAAGGCAGCGTATGGCAGTGATGCTGCCCCAGTGAACGCCACAGCCAGATGCTGATAAGCGCAACCAGCAGCGGAACCGGCATCAGGAACCACAGGTTGGGCAGGCTAAACCAACGCTCGGCAATCGCACTGTGCGCCAGCGGCGTCCACAGGCTGATAATGGCAATGACAACCAGCATCGCTAGCAGCAGTTTTTTTGCCACACGGCGCATTTTTTCCTGCAACGGATTTTCGCTTTTCATCACCAACCACGTCGCTCCCAGCAGAGCGTAGGCTACAACCAGGCCAACGCCGCAGAACAGCGTAAACGGGGTCAGCCAGTCGAAAGGACCGCCGCTGTAGCTGCGTCCGGTGACGGAAAATCCATTGAGTACGGCACCCACCACGACACCCTGGGTGAATGTGGCGAGGATTGAACCGCCGAGAAAAGCTTTATCCCAGAATGGTCGATGCGCCGGCGTGGCTTTAAAACGAAACTCGAAGGCGACGCCGCGAAAAATCAGGCCGATTAACATCAGCGTCAGCGGGATCGTCAGCGCATCGACAATCACCGCATAGGCCAGGGGGAAAGCGCCGAATAATCCAGCTCCGCCCAGCACCAGCCAGGTTTCATTGCCGTCCCATACCGGGGCGACGCTGTTGACCATCACATCACGGTCATCAGAGTCCTGAATCGCCGGGAATAAGATACCGATCCCAAGATCAAAACCGTCCATCACGATATACATCAACGTGGCGAACACGATAATTACAAACCAGATAACTGATAAATCGATACCCATTAGCGGTGAGCCTCCGGTTGAGAATCAAGAACTGCAGCAGAAAGCGGCCGGGCAGGCGTGCCGGTGGGCGGAACGGTCGGGTCATCTTCCTGCGGCCCTTTGCGGATCAGGCGGATCATGTAGCTGTAACCGACGCCAAACACCGAGCTGTACACCACAAAGAAGGACAGCAGGCTGATGCTCATATGTAAATCGCCATGGGCGGAAACCGCATCCGCCGTACGCTGCAACCCGTAAACCACCCACGGCTGACGGCCAACTTCAGTAGTCACCCAGCCAGCGAGAATGGCAATCAGTCCGGAGGGACCCATCCACAAGGCAAAGCGCAGGAAAGGGCGCGAGGTGTATAAACGCTGCTTATAGCGCAGCCACAGAGCAAATGCGCCCAACAGGATCATCAGCATGCCCAGTCCGGCCATTATGCGAAACGACCAGAACACCATGGTTGAGTTGGGCCTGTCTTCTTTAGGAAACTCTTTTAGGGCCGGGACTTGTTTATCCAGGCTGTGGGTCAGGATCAGACTGCCCAGCGCCGGGATCTCCAGTCCATAGCGGGTACGCTCCTGCTCCATATCCGGCCAACCGAACAGCAATAGCGGAGTAGGTTCACCGGGCGGATTTTCCCAATGTCCTTCAATCGCGGCAATTTTTGCAGGCTGATGCTTCAGTGTATTCAAACCGTGCATATCGCCAATCAAAGCCTGCAGTGGGGCGACGATTAACGTCATCCATAGCGCCATTGAGAACATGGCGCGAATAGCCGGAGTGTTATTCCCGCGCAATAAATGCCATGCGCCCGACGCTGCGACAAACAGCGCGCTGCTCAGGAAAGCGGCAACGGACATATGCAGCAAACGATAAGGGAATGAAGGATTGAAAATAACGGCGAACCAGTCGACGGGAACGACCTGGCCGTTAACTATTTCGTAACCCTGCGGCGTTTGCATCCAACTGTTGGAGGCGAGGATCCAGAAGGTAGAAATAATAGTACCCAGCGCAACCATACAGGTCGCGAAGAAGTGAAGCCCCGGGCCAACCCGGTTCCAGCCAAACAGCATTACCCCGAGGAAACCTGCTTCAAGGAAGAAGGCGGTGAGCACTTCATAGGTCAGAAGCGGCCCGGTGATGCTACCGGCGAACTCGGAAAAACCGCTCCAGTTGGTGCCGAACTGATAGGCCATCACCAGCCCGGAAACTACGCCCATCCCAAAGTTTACGGCGAATATTTTCGACCAGAAATGGTATAGCGAGCGCCAGACGGGATTTTTCGTTTTTAGCCATAACCCTTCGAGCACCGCCAGATAACTGGCGAGGCCAATGGTAATGGCCGGAAAGATGATGTGAAAGGATACCGTAAACGCGAACTGGATCCTTGCCAGGTGAAACGCGTCAAGACCGAACATGCTTAACTCCGCAGGCAAAATTGATTTAGCGCAATTCTAAGGCTGCGAAGCACTGGAAGGCAGAAACAGAACAGTTCTTTTTAACCATAACAGTTGTCGCGCTGTTATAGATTGGCCCGGCTGATATGAAATCTGGAAGCTGGGTTCCCGTTATTGAATAGCGTCCTCCCCACGCTAGTAATTTTGCGATATTACTAGCAAGGTAATTAAAGAGTAATCATAAATGTTTACTTTGTGTGTATAATAGACGACAGGGAGGCGCAGTGAAGCAAAGTGAGTTCAGACGCTGGCTTGAATCTCAGGGAGTTGAAGTTACAAACGGCTCAAATCATCTGAAGTTGAGGTATCAGGGAAGGCGTAGCGTTATGCCCAGGCATCCTGGTGATGAGATAAAAGAGGCTCTGCGAAAAGCGATCCAAAAGCAGCCAGGCTTACAGTAATCATCATCAATATAAGGCTGATTATATGAGAAATTTTGAGAAAATCATGCGTTATCCCGTTAATCTAGTACCCGCCGTGGAAGGTGGGTTTGTGGTGTCTTTTCCGGATATTCCTGAAGCATTAACTCAGGGAGAAACCCGTCATGATGCTTTGCAGGCTGCGCAAGCCGCATTGGTCACCGCTTTTGAATTCTATTTCGACGATAACGAACCGATTCCTTTGCCTTCGGCGGTTGTCGCTGGCGCTGACTATGTGGAAATACCACTGAGCGTTGCGTCTAAAGTTCTGTTGTTAAATGCCTTCCTTGAATCGAATATTACCCAGCAGGAGCTGGCAAACAGGATCGGCAGGCCTAAGCAGGAAATCACTCGCTTATTCGATTTAAAGCACGCGACAAAAATTGATGCTGTGCAGATAGCTGCCCGCGCCTTAGGCAAAGAACTATCATTAGCGATGTTGTAAAACTGTTAACTATAACAGTTATATAAAATATCTTGATTATGTAAACTGATATATACAGTGGTTGTCACCGACACCGATAATCAGGACAAAAAATGAAAAAATACCAGCGACTGGCTGAGCAAATTCGCGATCAAATCGCGTCTGGCGTATGGCAGCCCGGCGATCGCTTGCCATCATTGCGTGAACAGGTGGTCAGCAGCGGCATGAGTTTTATGACCGTCGGACACGCCTACCAGCTGCTGGAGAGTCAGGGGCGAATTATCGCCCGACCACAGTCGGGTTACTACGTTGCTGCGCGCCCTGAACGTGAACTGGCCGCGCCGCAGGCGCAGGTAATGCGCGATGAAGCGGTGGATATCAACACCTATATTTTTGATATGTTGCAGGCCAGCCGGGATGCGTCAGTGATGCCATTTGCCTCTGCATTCCCCGATCCGCGTCTGTTTCCCCTCCAGCAGTTGAACCGCTCGCTGGCGCAGGTGAGTAAAACCGCCACCGCCATGAGCGTGATCGAAAACCTGCCGCCGGGAAATGCTGAACTGCGCCATGCCATTGCCCGTCGCTATGCTCAACAGGGGATGACCATTTCACCTGATGAAATAGTCATCACTACCGGTGCGCTGGAAGCTCTCAACCTGAGCCTGCAGGCAGTTACTGAACCGGGTGACTGGGTGATTGTCGAAAACCCCTGTTTTTACGGGGCGTTGCAGGCCCTTGAACGATTACGCCTGAAGGCGCTTTCGATCGCCACCGACGTAAAAGAGGGGATCGATCTTACCGCGCTGGAGCAGGCGTTGCAGGAGTATCCGGTCAAAGCCTGCTGGCTGATGACCAATAGCCAAAATCCGCTTGGTTTTACGCTCAACCCAGAGAAGAAGGCGCATCTGGTCGCATTGCTGGAGAAATATCATGTAATGCTGATAGAGGATGATGTCTACAGCGAGCTGTATTTTGGCCGTGAAAAACCACTGCCCGCCAAAGCCTGGGATCGCGCCGACAGCGTTTTGCATTGTTCGTCTTTCTCGAAGTGCCTGGTGCCCGGATTTCGCGTTGGCTGGGTAGCGGCCGGGAAGCATGCCCGGCGTATTCAGCGACTCCAGCTAATGAGCACCTTATCCACCAGTTCCCCCATGCAGCTTGCACTGGTGGATTACCTCTCAACCCGGCGCTATGACGCACATCTGCGTCGCTTACGCCGACAGCTGGCGGAGCGCAAACAGCAAGCCTGGCAAACGCTGCTGCGTCATCTTCCAGCGGAAGTCAAAATTCACCACAACGACAGCGGCTATTTCCTGTGGCTGGAACTGCCAGAGCCGCTTGATGCAGGCGTGCTCAGTACCCAGGCGCTGGCGCACCATATCAGCATTGCGCCGGGAAAAATGTTCTCGACCTCGGGGAGCTGGACTCGTTTCTTCCGTTTTAATACCGCATGGCACTGGGGGGAACGTGAGGAACAGGCTGTAAAACAGTTGGGAAAATTAATTCGCGAGATGATGAAATAAAACATAACGCGCTATTTAATATAAAAGAATGGCGCGTTCATATTTCAGAAATAGAGGATACCTCGCCCTGATGTTATTTATATCGGGCGCTACCATACAAAAAATCAATAGTTATTACTATTGCCGCCATCGCATCTAACTCCTTGTCTATTCTCCAGAAGATAAAAATCCCCGGTCAGCGTCAGTAGCGTAATGAGCGTTAGCTCACAACCTGATTAAATTTCCTTGCGCCAACAGGAACGCTTACCACACCCCGACTATTTTTAGGAAAGGACATATATTTACGGCAAGGCTGCCGCTCAATATTTTTTAGACAGGAGTAAGACGTTATGAGCAAGCAGTTTGCCCTCAGTAGCCTGTGCGCACTCAGTATGACGCTGATGACTGCACAGGCAGCCGAACCCCCGACATCATTAGATAAACCGGAAGGCCGTCTGGATATTATTGCCTGGCCGGGCTACATCGAACGTGGACAGACCGATAAACAATATGATTGGGTCTCGCAGTTTGAGAAAGATACTGGCTGCGCGGTCAATGTCAAAACGGCGGCCACATCTGATGAGATGGTCAGCCTGATGGCAAAAGGCGGCTACGACCTGGTTACCGCTTCCGGTGACGCCTCATTGCGTCTGATTATGGGTAAACGCGTTCAGCCGATTAATACCGCGCTGATCCCAAACTGGAAAAGCATCGATCCACGCGTGGTAAAAGGCGAGTGGTTCAACGTTGGCGGAAAAGTTTACGGCACGCCATACCAGTGGGGACCAAACCTGCTGATGTATAACACCAAAATCTTCCCAACGCCGCCAGATAGCTGGAGCGTGGTTTTTGTTGAACAAAAACTTGCGGACGGGAAAAGCAATAAAGGGCGCGTTCAGGCCTACGATGGGCCGATCTATATTGCCGATGCCGCGTTATTCGTTAAAGCAACTCAGCCGCAGCTGGGCATTACCGATCCCTATCAGCTCACCGAACAGCAGTATCAGGCGGTTATCAAAGTTCTGAGCGATCAGCACGCGCTAATCCATCGCTATTGGCATGATACCACCGTGCAAATGAGCGACTTTAAAAACGAAGGTGTGGTGGCGTCAAGCGCATGGCCTTATCAGGCTAACGCTCTGAAAGGGGAAGGCCAGCCTATTGCCACGGTTTTCCCAAAAGAAGGGGTTACCGGATGGGCTGATACCACCATGCTGCACAGCGAAGCGAAACACCCGGTATGTGCTTACAAATGGATGAACTGGTCATTAACCCCGAAAGTTCAAGGCGACGTTGCGGCCTGGTTTGGTTCTCTGCCAGTAGTGCCTGAAGGCTGTAAAGCCAGCCCGTTGCTGGGTGAAAAGGGCTGTGAAACCAACGGCTATAGTTACTTTGACAAAATTGCCTTCTGGAAAACGCCGATCGCAGAAGGTGGCAAATTCGTTCCTTACAGTCGCTGGACGCAGGATTACATCGCCATTATGGGCGGTCGTTAATTCCGCTGGGGGTTTTATGACGTACGCAGTGGAGTTTCATAACGTCTCGCGTCTGTACGGGGATGTTCGTGCAGTTGATGGCGTAAGTATTGCGATTAATGACGGTGAGTTTTTCTCTATGCTGGGGCCATCCGGCTCCGGCAAGACCACCTGTCTGCGCCTGATTGCAGGGTTTGAGCAGCTGTCAGGCGGCGCAATTACCATTTTTGGTAAGCAGGCCAGCGAATTGCCGCCCTGGGAACGGGACGTCAATACGGTATTTCAGGATTACGCGTTGTTCCCGCATATGTCGATTCTCGACAACGTCGCCTACGGGCTGATGGTCAAAGGCATTGATAAAAAACAGCGCCACGCCAAAGCGCGAGAGGCGCTGGATAAAGTAGCGCTCGGTTTCGTTTATGAACGCAAACCGTCGCAACTTTCCGGTGGTCAGCGGCAGCGCGTGGCGATTGCCCGGGCGCTGGTCAATGAGCCGCGCGTCCTGCTGTTGGATGAACCGCTCGGGGCATTGGATCTCAAGCTGCGTGAACAGATGCAGTTGGAGCTGAAAAAATTACAGCAATCTCTTGGTATCACCTTCATTTTTGTCACTCACGATCAGGGGGAAGCCCTGTCGATGTCCGATCGTGTGGCGGTGTTTAATAACGGTCGCATCGAACAGGTGGATTCTCCGCGCGAACTGTACATGCGTCCGCGGACACCGTTTGTGGCAAGTTTCGTCGGGACGTCCAATGTGTTTGATACCACGATGTCAGCGAACGTTTGCGGGTTACAGGGGATGTTCTCCCTGCGCCCGGAACATATTCGTTTGAATGATTCCGGGGGAGAAGTCCAGGCTACGGGAGTTATCCAGGCGGTGCAGTACCAGGGCGCGGCGACACGATTTGAACTGAAACTGGCCGGTGGTGAAAAGTTGCTGGTTAGCCAGGCGAATCTGACGGGCGAAATGCTGCCCTCAACGTTGTCGCCAGGTCAGCAGGTGATGGCGTCGTGGTCACGCGACGTGATGGTACCGCTGGTTGAGGAGAGGTGAATGGCTATGAATGTCTTACATTCGCCTCCACAGTCGACAGGTCTGAACCGGATTTCAGGTTTCTTCTGGCGTAATCCGGGGCTGGGGCTGTTTTTGCTGCTCCTCGGACCGCTGATGTGGTTTGGCATTGTCTACTTCGGCTCATTGCTGACGCTGTTATGGCAAGGTTTTTATACCTTCGACGATTTCACCATGTCGGTCACGCCGGACCTGACGCTGGCGAATTTGCAGGCGCTGTTTAATCCGGCCAACTACGACATCATTTTGCGTACCCTGACGATGGCGGTGGCGGTCACCATTGCCAGCGCGATTCTGGCGTTTCCGATGGCGTGGTATATGGCGCGCTATACCAGCGGCAAAATGAAAGCCTTTTTTTACATTGCGGTGATGTTGCCGATGTGGGCCAGCTACATCGTTAAAGCCTACGCATGGACGTTACTGTTGGCTAAAGACGGCGTGGCGCAATGGTTTTTAACCCATCTGGGGCTGGAGCCGCTGCTGCTCTCGTTTCTGACGCTGCCTGCCGTCGGCGGCAATACGCTGTCGACTTCAGGGTTAGGGCGCTTTCTGGTGTTCGTCTACATCTGGCTGCCGTTTATGATCCTGCCGGTACAGGCCGCGCTGGAGAGACTCCCGCCGTCGCTATTACAGGCCTCCGCTGATTTAGGCGCACGTCCGCGTCAAACTTTCCGCTATGTGGTCCTCCCACTGGCGATACCCGGTATTGCGGCAGGCTCGATTTTTACCTTCTCTCTGACGTTGGGCGATTTTATCGTGCCGCAACTGGTGGGGCCGCCGGGCTATTTCATCGGCAACATGGTGTATTCGCAGCAAGGGGCGATTGGCAATATGCCGATGGCGGCGGCATTTACTCTGGTGCCGATTGTATTAATCGCACTGTATCTGGCGTTCGTGAAGCGTCTGGGAGCTTTTGATGCACTCTGAACGCGCACCCTGGTTACTCAAACTGGCGGCATGGGGTGGGGTTATTTTCCTGCACTTTCCCATCCTCATCATCGCCACCTATGCTTTTAATACTGAGGAGGCTGCTTTTAGTTTTCCACCGCAGGGGTTAACGCTGAAGTGGTTTAGCGTTGCAGCGCAGCGTGGCGATATTCTGGAATCGGTGACGTTGTCACTTAAAATCGCTGCGTTGTCGACAGCTATCGCCCTCGTTCTGGGGACGCTGGCCGCTGCAGCACTGTGGCGCAGGGACTTTTTTGGTAAAAGCGCAATATCGCTGTTGCTGCTGTTGCCGATCGCGCTGCCGGGGATTATTACCGGCCTGGCGCTGTTGACGGCGTTTAAAACCATCAACCTGGAACCCGGTTTTCTTACGATCGTCGTGGGCCATGCGACGTTTTGCGTGGTGGTGGTATTTAACAACGTCGTGGCGCGTTTTCGCCGTACCTCATGGAGTCTGGTTGAAGCGTCTATGGATCTTGGCGCCAATGGCTGGCAAACCTTTCGTTATGTCGTGCTGCCAAACCTGGCATCGGCGCTGCTGGCGGGGGGGATGCTGGCGTTTGCCTTGTCGTTTGATGAAATCATCGTGACAACGTTCACCGCCGGACATGAAAGAACACTTCCTTTGTGGCTGCTCAATCAGTTGGGTCGACCACGAGATGTGCCTGTCACCAACGTTGTGGCATTGCTGGTAATGCTGGTGACGACACTGCCAATTTTAGGGGCCTGGTGGCTAACGCGTGAAGGCGACACTCTCGCTGGAAACGGTAAATAAACGACGATATGGGAAATTGCTATGCAACATCAATTACTGATTAATGGCGAGCTGGTCAACGGTGAAGGTGAAAAGCAGCCAGTCTATAACCCTGCCACTGGTGAACTCATTCTGGAGATTGCCGAAGCCTCAGCCGCGCAGGTTGATGCCGCGGTACGCGCAGCCGACAGCGCGTTTGCCGCCTGGGGGCAAACCACGCCAAAAGTGCGTTCAGAACTGCTGCTGAAACTGGCTGACGCAATCGCCGATAACGCGCAAACCTTCGCAGAGCTGGAATCACTCAATTGTGGTAAGCCGTTGCACTGCGTCCTCAACGATGAAATTCCGGCAATTGTCGATGTTTTCCGCTTCTTTGCCGGGGCGGCTCGTACCCTGCAAGGACAGGCGGCCGGAGAGTATCTGGAAGGGCATACGTCGATGATTCGTCGTGATCCGCTGGGCGTGGTGGCCTCTATTGCACCGTGGAACTATCCGCTGATGATGGCGGCGTGGAAGCTGGCGCCGGCACTGGCGGCGGGTAACTGTGTGGTGATTAAACCGTCAGAAATTACCCCGCTGACGGCGCTTAAGCTGGCTGATTTTGCCAAAGATATTTATCCGGCTGGCGTTATCAACGTGCTGTTTGGCCGTGGCAAAACGGTAGGCGATCCGCTGACCGGTCATGAAAAAGTCCGGATGGTTTCTCTGACAGGCTCCATTGCGACCGGTGAACACATTATCCAGCATACCGCGCCTTCGATTAAGCGCACGCATATGGAACTGGGCGGCAAAGCTCCGGTCATCATTTTTGATGATGCCGATCTGGATGCTGTGGTGAGCGGCGTGCGAACTTTTGGCTATTACAACGCCGGACAAGATTGTACCGCGGCTTGTCGAATCTATGCCCAGAAAGGCATTTATGACGCGCTGGTTGAGAAACTTGGCGCTGCGGTAGCCAGCCTGAAAATCGGCGCACCGAATGACGAATCTACCGAGCTGGGACCGGTAAGCTCGCAGGCGCATCTCGATCGCGTGACGAAAGCGGTCGATGAAGCCAAAGCGCTGGGGCATATCAAAGTCATCACCGGTGGTAAAAAAGTGGATGGCGCAGGCTACTACTTTGCTCCGACGCTGCTGGCCGGGGCAAAGCAGGATGATGCCATCGTGCAGCGGGAAGTTTTCGGCCCGGTGGTCAGCGTAACCGTATTTGAGGATGAGGATCAGGTGCTGGCGTGGGCTAACGATTCGAAATACGGCCTGGCCTCTTCCGTCTGGACCCGGGATGTGGGACGCGCGCATCGATTTAGCGCTCGCCTGCAGTATGGTTGCACCTGGGTCAATACTCACTTCACGCTGGTTAGTGAGATGCCTCACGGTGGGCAAAAACAGTCTGGTTATGGCAAGGATATGTCGGTTTATGGACTGGAGGATTACACGATTGTTCGCCATGTCATGATCAAGCATGAGTAATTTCTTAAGCGCGAACGGTAAAGGGGGCACGGATAGCTAAATACTGGCAAACGTGTGTCTATACTATTCGCGCCACTGGCCTCGTCGCCATCGGACGGCGGTAAGTTGGAAATATCCGCGAGGTCAGGCTAATTGAAACAACAAAGCCCCAGCTTAATGTCGGGGCTTTGTGCTTTCTGGTTTACCGTCCGGGTATCAGCGGCGTAAGCTGCAAAGCCAGGCGAGTAGCGCACAGACGCTCAGAACCAGCCCCAACTGTTGCACCATGCCTGCCAACCCCAGCATCATTCCCAGTAACAGGTAATAGCTCAACCCGAACAACGCACCGGCAGCACCGGCTTGTTCACGGTAGTGACGCAGCGCCTGACTCAGCACATTAGGAATCGCGATCCCATAGGCTAACACCACGCCGAACACCGGCAACAAGATCCACGCGCAGTGCTGTAGCCACCACGCGACGAGACCTGACAACGCTGCCAGCGCACAGGCATAACGTACCAGTTGTTCCGGTGTAAGACCTGACGTTAGCAACCTCCGGTTCAGCAGGCTACCCGACAGTGAAGCAAACGCAAGCAACAACCCCGTCCAGCCAAAGGCTCGGGAACTCCATCCTAATTGCCCGAAAAGAAACGGTGCCAGGCTGTAATAGCTAAACAGCATGGTATTTAGCAGAGCAACCAGCATGATATTTTTCCAAAGATCGCTGTCCCGCCTCATACGGGAGAGCAGTGCGATAAGCCTCGGGTTGAGCGTATGTTCGGGCCGGGTTTCTGGCAGTATGGTCGCTGTCAGTATTAGCAGTAGCAGCGCCAGCAGCATAAGGGCAACAAATACACCAGTATGACCGTACAGGCTTACCAGCCAACCTCCGCTTAGCAGGCCGAAAACCGGACTCAATGCCAGTGCGGCGCCCATCACAGAAAAGACGCGGGATAGCGCGGGTGATTCATAACTGTCCCTTAGCATGGTCTGTACCACCACTGACCCGGCAGCCGCTCCGATGGCGGAGACCATCCGTGCCAGCAGTAAAACGCTGAAGTCGGCGGCAACAATGGCTAAGGCACAGCCTGTTCCATAACAAGTAAGTCCTGCCAGCATAGCCCAACGTCGCCCGATGCAGTCGCTCAACCAACCCCACATCGCCACACCGACGGCGAAGGCAGCAAAGTAAACGGAGAGTGTTTGAGCCGCACGCTCACTGCTGATGTGAAAAGCAGTGGCGATACCTGGCAGTGCTGGGCTGTAGATGGTTTCCACCAGTTGCGGGAACATAATCAGTAGCGTAAGAAGCCACAGCGGCGGGCGGCGAAGCGTATTCATACAATATCCAGAGAAACAAAACAGGCGGGCATTATTGCTGAAAGGGGTGTGTCTCATTACCATTATCAGGACATTAAATATCAAATATCGGACAGATAATGAAAATTGCGCCTGATGATGCTTTCGATGCGGATAGCTTTGACAAACCGGTAATCGGTATAGCCGCCGATATGGGGCTACATGATTCAGGACGGCACAGCCACCTTCGTCATCAGCTACTTTTTTCGGCTGCGGGGAGCATTACGATCGAGCTGGAGCAGGCTCTGTGTCTGTTACCGCCACGGCGTGCGGTTTGGATCCCGGCCGGGACGGTACATCGCGCCATAATGCGAGGGGGGATGGCTTATCGTTCTTTGTACTTTTCAACCGCATTGCCATTATCTGAGTTACCGCTGCAGATAGTCGAGGTTAACCCTCTCTTTTTTGAAGTGATAGAACGTATGGCTTTCTGGCCATGGGATATGCCAGCCGCGCAGCAGGCCAGCCTCATCACCGTTTTTTGTGAGGAAATACGCGCCGCCCGCAGTGAAAACTGGACGTTGCAGTTTCCCTCAGATCCGCGGTTGAACGTGTGGCTAGAGGGATTACGTATGGGCGAACTCCCACCGCGACTGAATCAATTGTCCCGACGGGTTGGGGCATGTGAGAGAACAATCGGTCGAATATTTACCCGGGATACCGGGATGAATTATCAGAACTGGCGGCAGCAATTCAGGTTGCTAAAAGCCATGGAGATGCTGGCGGATGGATGCCCTATTAGCCAGGTGGCGCAATATCTGGAGTTTGTCAGCGACAGCGCTTTTATCGCGTTCTTCCATCAACATACCGGCACAACGCCGAGCCGTTATTCGGGCAATATAATGCCGCAGAAGGATTAGGGACATTACATACTAAGGATAATTTACCCGGCGGCGGGAGAGTGGGAAGATCGTGCACTAATGGCAGAGAGAAGACCCCCTCTGCCAGCGGACGCTGCAATTAATCAACAAGAATCACATCAAGCAAACCAGCCGAACCTTGCGGAAATCAGACTGAAAAGTCCTACAGCAGCAAATATATTTATCAGCACCACAGTTTTACTGGAAACATTCATTTGTGCCACCTTTCGTTATAACCCCTATGGGTATAGTACGGGTTATAACTATCCGCAATAGTACGGATTCTGAACATAATGAAAACGGCTTGTTTTCCCGCTGTTTCCCTTAAAATAATTAATAAACCTTGATGTGGGTCATGAAAAAGAGCATATTGCGCGCGATTTTACCTTTCGGCCCGGACGCCTTACATGTCTCTGTACCAAAAAATGTTGGTTTTTTACGCGGTGATGGCCGCTATCACGGCAATCATCACCTGGTTTCTTTCCCGCGATAAAAAGCGAATTCGTTTTCTCAGCGCGGTATTAGTCGGGGCGACCTGGCCGATGAGTTTTCCCGTCGCGTTAATGTTTTCTCTCTTTTGATGACGGCGTTAACGCCGTTTCAGGAGGAAAACAGGGCATCTAATCGTTTTTTATCGGCTTCGCTGACATCCTGCGGATGCTGATATCCCACGTTTTCATTGGCGCGGGTATACAACGCGACCAGCCAGTCGTAAACGTACCGGCTTGCGCCGTGCGAAGGTTGTTCATCCAGCTTCGTCAGGCGTAACATCGGCTGTTGCTTCGGCGCGCTAAAAATAGCCGATCCTTTTTGGATCCTGCTGGCAGGACGCTGTTCTTCGGCGACATTGGCAAATCCAAGCCAGGTAATAAAATCACCAATATCGGCGTGAAGCTGCGCGGCGCAGACGTTTTCTCGCTGCATAATGCGCTGTAAGCGTTGCGGCATCTCCAGGCGATAGCTGGCGGTGACGAGGATATCGGCGACCTGCCTTAGCGTACGCGGTTCGAGACGTAAACGACGGGCATTATTCTCATCGCGACACCACTGGCGCACGTGATTAACCCACATTTTGTGCGCCTGATAACCGCTCTCTTTGCTATCCGGTGAGAGCGGTGTGTCACGCACCTCGGCAAACAGGTCAATCTCCTCATTAAATAACCCGCTTACCTGTTCCTCGCGTGGCTGCTGAACCCGCAGCAGCGACTCAAAGAGACGCATCGGTGGGAGCAAACCATCCAGGAGTTCACCATGCTTTGCCGCCTGAGCTTGTAGCTGGCGGATCACCCACTCATTGCCTCCAGATTCGGTCTCAACGGGATTAATCCAGCCGATCAGGGTTTCGCGTACGCGCTGCTGGTGCTGCTCACGCAGGGAGGTCAATCTGGCCTGACGCTGCTGTGGCGAAGTTGCCTGAGTCAGCCATTCGACAAGGCGTTGTAAGCTATGTTTATCCAGCGCCTGCAGCGTGCCCCAATGTAGTCCGGGTTTGCCCATTAATTGCTGCACGGACTCATCAAGATTTTGCTGGGTGCTAAAGCGTGCATCCTGCGGGGTAATGGCCCAAACCACGCCCGGTAATGCGGCATCATGGACAGGCTGAGTATCGTTAACCCAGCCCAGTAGCTTGCGGGTGATAGCAGGAGTCTGGGAACGGGTCGATACCGCATTACAGATTAAGAGCACATCCGGTTGCAGATGCTGGCGATAATATTCCAGCATCCAGCCTAATTTGGCCTGCCACAGCGGATGGGAATGCGCATCCGGGGCGAGGGGGATATCGAGCAGATCGACATTCTCCAGTACGGCGTCTTCAACCGTCAGGACCAGTTCGCGCGTCAGCAGCGCCAGTGACGCCTGGGAGAGACTGACCGCATTGAGCAACTGATGGTTTTCAATGGGATGAACCACCACATCGCTCTGCGCCTCATTGCCAGTCAATGCCACCTGAGTCAGGAAACTCTCGGCAGGTAAACCAAAATGGTCAACCAGCAGGCTCAACGGAGCCGCCAGTTCCTGCGCGTTCCCGGTTTGTTGCAGCGTATGCGCCAGCGCCAGCCACTGCTGCGTGAGCTCTGGTTGTTCTCCCCACAGTAACGCCCAGGCGTTTGCCCGGGTCGTCAGATCCAGTGCCGGCAGCAGTGTGGCAAACTGATGCCAAAGCGCATCGTCGATTTGCTGCTGGTTGGCTGGCACGCTGGAGCGCCAGAAACGGCCAATTGCCGCAACATCGTGCGCGGTAATTCCCGGTACCGGATGACGCTGACGCAGCGTCTGCCATTTTTCCAGGCGCGCCTCAATAATCGATTTCTCAACCTGGCGGTTGTCCGGGAGGGCGCAAAACTGGGTAATAAAAAGCTGTACCAGTTCGGCTTCACTAAGTAATCGCAGACGCAACGGCCATTCACTATCGAGCGGATTTTCATCACGCGTAAAGCGGATCGCCATATTGGTTGGCGCATGGCCAGGATTAATATGCGAAAAATAATCAAAACTGCGATCCGGGGTAACGATATTCACTTTGCCATTGGCATTGCTGCACAACGCCGCGAGCAGGTGAGCTTTTGCCGATTGCGAATGCCCGTATAACCCAACGCATCCTTGCGATGAAAAGGTCGTCTTCAACGCAGCTTCATTCACGGCGGCGAGGGTGAGCTGCGCCAGCAGGGCATCTGCTTCATCATCAAGACGCGCCGAACGTTGACGGGTATCAGCGACCCATGTGATGGCGGCCTGCGCGGTGTTTAACATCTTACTCATTTCAGGTACACGCTCCCGCTATCAATCCAGTAATGGCTACCGCTATGGCGACGGTCTGCCAGCGTATTCAGTTTTAACGTTAAGGCATTGGCGGCAACGGGGGTGCCATCCTGTAACCAGGCATCGCTCAGCACGAAGAATTCCGGGCCGTTTTCTTTGCTACCGCCTCGTAGCTGCAGCCGTACATTCAACACGCCATCTCCGGCGATGGTTTTTGCCAGTTCGGCAGAATTTATGCTGAGCGTATACAGCGGCGTGGCAGGCCAGCGGCTGTTTGCCAGTTGGCGGAAACCTAACGTCACGTTGCCACGTAATGGGAAATGCAGGCGGGCATCCAACTTCGCGCCGGGTTTATCCAGATCGATATCGTGATACCAGATGTTCTCATCGCGCAGGGTATTGACCGTATTATCCAGCACGCCGAGATAACGTACGGTTGAGTAAGCACCGATGTCGGCAGCTTTAAAGTTAAAGCGCGGCAAGCGCAAATCCAGCGCCAGGCTGCACAACATAGCACCGACTGCCGCGGTGGATTTGGGGTTACCAATCCGCCCCTGTTGGCTAAACGGATACCACTCATGTACGCGGTAGTTATCCATCCAGATCATACGATTAACCGGAACGGGCTGCAGATGGCGGATCAACGCCTGTACGCCCGGTAAACAGGCGGGTCTGCCTGTTACTAATAAAATATCGCAGCGATAGTGTGAAATGGCCTCACAGACCGCGTGTAGCGGGGAGGTCAGGGTAAATTGCCCCGCCAGTAACGCCTCTTGTAACTGTCTGAACTGCACCTGTAGCGGTACACTCAGGACATCAAACGCTGGCGATCCTGCTGGCAACGCATGATCGATAGCTTGCTGAATGTAATTCATTACATTGCGCGTGGGTTGCTGGCTCAGGAGTTCGCCAAAGGTGGCATGCAGCCCGGCTACCGGATCGTTAATATCGCTTTGTTCCCAGGCTGAGAGTACCGCATGACCGAGCGGCATAAAGAGCTGTAATGCCGTTTGTTGACGCAGAATCGCCTGAGTGTCGATACGCCCGGAATCGCCAAATAGCGTGGCCAACAATGCGGCGGCATCGGTCACGCCAGCCTGTTGTAAGCGGGTTTGCAGCGCTGGCAACACGCAGCGCTGAATCACGTCCAGCAGCATGTCGTCGCCCGCGACCTTAAAACCTTCACGGAACAGCAGATGCGGGGTAATTTTGACGTTCGCGCCAACGCCGTCATCAAGCTGATAATGGACGACGGCCATATCCGTTGTCCCGCCGCCGATGTCGATCGATGCCACGCGCAACGCTCGGCCTTTAGTCTCACCAGGCTCCGGCAAACGGTCCGGGCGGGCCAGGGCGTTAAAGAATGATTCGGTGTGACCATCGTAGTGAGAGATAGCTTCGTTATACAGCCACACCAGTTGCCCACAGCTGGCCTCATCCCATTCCATCTGGATCTCCGGTACGGGAACCACGCTCTTTTCCTGCTGCTTACGGGTCGTAAAATCTTCATCCTGCGGATGCCAGCCCATCGCTTTCCAGACCAGCGCAATAGCTTCAAACATGCGCAGGCGGAAAATCTCGCGCTCCTGTTTGGGCATCGCCGACGGCAGAGTCAGGATCAGCGTCCGCAACTGACGAGGAGACGCCGGGAATCCGAGGCGCAAACGCGTCGCCACGCTGTTGATTTGCCCCAGCGCCTGGGCCAGTATTTCGCACAGCATATGCGTCATCAGCGTGCTGCGACTGTATTGCGGTGAGAACACTGGCAGACGATCGTCCTGCGGCAGACTGAACAGCGGTTGACCGTCATCGTTCATCAGGTTCATCAGCGGGAAGGCGGTAGCCAGCGGTTCGCGCTGGGTTTTGCCATTCATCTGGCTAAAGCGCCAGTCATGCAGTACCGGCGTTTCATCCCACAGATAACGCCGCGGACTGGAGATCCCACTGCTGCCTTCGGTGCCCATGCGCTGCATCGCCAGCTTTCGGGCTTCGTCGCCAACGCGAACAATCGACGGCCAGATAAAGGCATCATCACGACCGCTCTCAACGGAAAAGTGCTGCTTGCCAAAACGGGCTTCGGAAAACTCCAGCCGGCTGGTAAACAGCGGATCGTTAAGGAACTGTGGCTCGCTTAAGGAACGCACCTGCAATTCAGCGGTCTGGCGTAGTCCGTCATTGGCATCGCCGTGATCTTCAATCAGGACGCCACAGGTATGGGTATTACCGATATCCAGGATAAGATCGACCGGAATGGCGGGCGTGCTGAGGGTATGGGTGACCAGTTTCACTTCCGGGACAGAAAGCTGCTCGCCTAACAGGGTCAGAACATTCAACCAGTGCGCCTGGTATTCAAAGTTACGCAGCGCCTGCTGGATCTCTTGTTCAGAGCGATTCTCATGTTGAGTGACATGATGCATAAAGGATTCGCGCAACCAGCCGTCAATCCAGGTCTGGTCGAGGAAATCAGCAATTTCGTTGTCATGCCAGGCTAGCGCAAACCGTGTACCGTTTAGCAAGTCATTTTCGTTGGGGGTTAATGCCGCAGGGGCATTTTCAGTGAGCTGGCTGTCCAGCGCCACGGTAAGGCGGTGAGTGTTGCCCGCGCTGTCAGGTTGCGCCAGTTTTCGTACCTGTACGCGCGCCCAGTTATCCGGGCCTTCAACAAACGTTCGCGGCGGGTTAAAACGCAGGAACGGCAGCGGCAGCCAGACGCCGTCGAGCACGTCCAGGGAATAATGCAGCATTTGGGTGCTTTCCGGCTTTACGACTTCGGGCTGACCGCCGGTGCTGCCTGGCAGGGTATAGCGTCCCGTTGTCAGATCGAAGTCCAGCCGTAGCAGGGGGCCGTTTGCCGTTTTGCGCACAAAGCGGCCATGATGCGCAGACTCCTGCGGCGTCAGGCCAAAATCCAGAAATTGCACACCGCTATTGGCGATGAGCGTCACGCTCTGTTTGTAGTCACACAGATTCACCAACATAAAATCAGGCACCTATCTTTTTGATCGTCAGAGGGATTTCCGCGTGAGCGTCATATCGTGCGGTACAGGCGGCGACGTCATTGGTTCCCGCTTTGCAGGTAATTTCAGGCATCGGATAACGAGAACCGTCCGTACAACGGGCATTGCCGCGACTCTTAATCATTAATTCACCTGACTGGTGCAAACCGGAGAAAATCTCGGCGCGACAAACAATATTGTCGCCATGAACCACGCGCGCAGTGCCTTTATTGGTCTGGATCTGATAGCGCAGCGACGGCGCTTTACCGCTGACCGGATCTTTAACATCAACTATGACGCGCCAGCTGCCGTTAAGAAAACGCGTCGTTCCAGCCTTCATCTGGTTGGCGTCCATCACCAGCGCATCTTTTGGAATAGCGGCGATCACAACCGGCCCTTCGACGGGTTTCTCTTTTTTCGCAGCCGGGATCACTTCAGCCCGATGCAGCGGCAGTGCCGATGTCAGTTCTGGCAGCGGCGCCACATCGGCTTTCGCAACCTCGCCGTGAGGCACTACGGGTACGGGCTCGGCGGTTTGTTGCTTCCACAGCAGTGGTCCAATAATGGCGGCAACGATCACTGCGGCAACGGGCAGGCTCCACAGTGGCAGGCGGCGTGCGGGCTTTTTCTGTACCGGCGGCGGTGTAACTTCAGGTTCGTTAACAACGACCGGGGGTTGAGGTTCAGGCTCTGCCGGTTTAGGCAGCTCAACGACCGGGGTCAGCAAAGGCGCGTCGGCCTCGGCGAAGGTGATTTCCGCGGTGGTTTCTTCTTCCGGTTCAGGCTCTGTTACGGTGATGACCGGAGGATTATCAATAAGGCGCAGGCAATCAAGCACATCGTCGCGAGGATTTTCATTCAGATTGACGAAGCCCCAGAACGTAATAACGGGTTTGCCATCAACCAGAAACACGTGGTTTTCACCAGGAAACTGGATGGCTTTTTCGAGCAGTGAGCCAAATAGCTGCAGGGAGGTTTTACCCGATTGCAGGCTTTTACGGCTCAGGGCCGCCGCATTTTCCAGCGTGCTCCCCAGATAGCGCAGCGCACGAAAACGTGCCTCTTCATCAGCGGCTTTCCACGCAACGGCTTTCCCTTCAACCGGCGAGTACCAGTCCACCCGATCGCCGCTGTCGTTAATTTGTGGGATTGCCAGACAATCCACCATCGCCTGCTGTTTGCGTAGACGAAGCGTTTCACGAATTTGCAATGCTGAATCAAACACGGCCTGACCGCCGCCGCCCACGGCCTGATAGTCATCCAAATTGCCGCTGCGCAAGAGAGTTTTTGCCACGTTGTTACCCCTTAGACTTCTTCACGTATCTACTTTACGTTTTATAAAAACGAGCAAACGGTGGAAGAGAGGCAAAAAGGGGCGAATTTTCATGGCATAGAGTGCCGGGAAAAATCTTGACGTTTTGAAAAAGACTTAAGGGAAATTAATTCGCTCAGGCTGATGAATTATTCAGCGAAATACACCAGATTAGAATAACCTGATAGTGATTTGTTATTGGTCAGTTTTTGTCAGCTATGCTCTGATATTCCAGTTAATAATAAAATAAGAAGGCTTATAACCATGATTGCAAGGAAAACGTTACTCGCGCTGGCTCTCAGCGCCGTCTTACCGTCAGGCGCAGCGTTCGCGGCCAATACTGACACCATCATCTACTGCTCAGAAGCATCGCCGGAATCTTTTAACCCGCAAATTGCCAGTTCCGGTCCATCGTTTGTGGCCAGTTCACAAGTGCTCTACAACCGACTCATCAACTTCGACCCGGTAAAAAATACGCCAGTACCCTCTCTGGCAACGGACTGGACGATTTCCCCGGACGGTAAAACCTACACTTTTACCCTGCGTCAGGGCGTAAAATTTAACAGTAATAAATTCTTTAAACCGACCCGCGACTTCAACGCTGATGACGTGATTTTCTCGGTATTACGGCAGAAAGATGCCGATCATCCGTATCATAAGATTTCTCAGGGAAGCTACGAATACTTTAACGATGTCGGTCTGGATAAACTGATTAAAGAAGTTAAGAGGGTCGATGACTATCACGTTCAGTTTGTCCTCAATGAACCTAACGCCGCATTTCTTGCCGACTGGGGAATGGATTTTGCCTCCATCCTCTCTGCCGAGTATGCCGAGGCGATGTTGAAAAAAGGTACCCCGGAAAATGTCGATAACTGGCCGATTGGCACCGGGCCATACGTGTTGCAGCAGTACAAGCAGGATTCGCAAATCCGCTATCTCGCCAACCCGAACTACTGGGATGGCGCTGTCCCAACGAAGCACCTGATCTTCTCCATCACGCCAAACGTTCAGACCAGATTGGCAAAACTGCAAACCAATGAATGCCAGATAATCCCGGCGCCAGCCCCCGTACAATTTGACGAGATTAAAAAGAATAAAGATTTGACGCTGCATTCAGTTGAAGCGCTAAACGTCGGGTATCTGGCGTTTAATACCGAGAAAAAACCGTTTGATAACGTGCTGGTACGTCAGGCGCTAAACTACGCGACCGATAAAAAGGCCATTATTAACGCTGTCTTTTTAGGTTCCGGTACGGTGGCAAAATCGCCGATTCCACCGAATATGATGGGCTTTAATAAAGATCTGCAGGATTACGCTTACGACCCGCAAAAAGCGAAAGACCTGCTGAAGCAGGCTGGGCTGGAAAATGGCTTTGAAGCGACGCTGTGGTCAATGCCGGTTCAGCGCCCATATAACCCGAACTCCCGACGAATTGCTGAGATGATCCAGAGCGACTGGGCAAAGGTTGGCGTGAAGGCGAAAATTGTGTCGTACGAGTGGGGCGAATATCTCTCCGGAATGCGCAAAGGTGAGCATGACACCGCGCTGTTCGGCTGGATGTCAGACAACGGCGATCCGGATAACTTCGCCGATGTACTGCTGGGCTGCGACAGCATTAAAACCGGATCTAACGCCGCGCGCTGGTGCGATAAAGAGTATAATTCGCTGGTGCAAAAGGCGAAACTGGTAAGCAAACCAGAGGAACGCGCCGCGCTTTACCAGCAGTCGCAAGAGATTTTTTACCAGCAGGCTCCGTGGATTGCATTGGCAAACGGCAAAACGTTCTACGCTACGCGCAGCAACGTTAGCGGATACAGCGTCAGCCTGATGGGCAGTGATTTTTCAAAAGCAAAATTAAATTAATGAGTTAAGGAGAGGTTATGTCGCATCTGGATGAGGTTAGCGCACGTGTTGATGCCGCCATTGAAGAGAGCGTCATTACGCATATGAACGAATTGCTGATTGAACTCAGCGATGATGCCGCGCTGAGCCGGGAAGAACGCTATACCCAGCAACAGCGTTTGCGTACGGCGATCGCACATCATGGCCGTCAGCATAAAGAGGATATGGAATCCCGTCGCGAACAGTTGACCAAAGGCGGCTCTATTCTCTGACTTTTTGTTGCCTCTTATCCGGCCTGCATGCACGTTTCGTAGGCCGGATAAGCGTAATTAAAATGAGCGTCTCGCCACCAGCCATGCCCCGACGACCAGCAGTACCGCGCCGCAGACCGGACCCACCAGCGCTCGCAGCGGCACGCCGTGGCTGCGCAGAATATCCAGCACCAGTCCGCCGATTAACTGGCTGGCCACCAGCACCGCGATAGTGGTCGCAGCCCCCACATTTTGGTACCCACTGATACTGGCAAAAACAAAGAACGATCCCAGTAATCCGGGGATTAGCGTCCACCAGCGTACGCTGGAAGCCAGCTCACCAAATCCCGCCGCACCTTGCTTAAACCACAGTATGCTGACAAACAGCACGATCCCGACCAGCGAGTTAAGCAACATGGCGATGAGGATCGTCGAGGATGTCTGCGTAATGCGTACCATCAAGGTATTTTGCACCACCAGACCAATACCTGCGGCAATCAGAAAGGAGAGGCTCAGCGTCTGGTTCATCTGCTGGCATCCGGATCGCGGCGATCGTCTAATTGTAATTGCATGAAGGTCAGATCCAGCCAGCGACCAAATTTGGTGCCAACCTGCGGCATTTGCGCGGTAATTTTAAAACCCAGCGTGCTGTGCAGATGTAGCGACGCCTGATTCTGAGACTCAATGCCCGCCACCATCACGTGCTTGCCGCACTCGCGCGCTTCTGCTATCAGTCTGCTGAGCAGCGCTCGTCCCAGGCCCTTTCCCTGATGATCCGGATGTACGTATACCGAATGTTCAACAGTATGACGGAATCCATCAAAGTTTCTCCAGTCGCCAAAGGAGGCGTACCCCGTGACCACGCCACGGTCTTCACTCACCAGCACCGGATAGCCCATCAACTGGCGGGCTTCATACCAGGAGATACGGTTTTCGGCATCGACGGTTTGATCGTTCCAGATAGCCGCCGTATGCAGTACCGCGTGGTTGTAGATTTCTGCAATGGCGGCACAGTCTTCTTTGCTGGCAAATCGAATTGACATGTTGAACCTCAGGGATTGTTCACTATAGTATTACAATATGAATACTATTGAAGACAGCATAAATCAACGGATCGGAGCAAGAATTCGCATTGAGCGGGAATCTCGCGGCTGGTCACTGACGGAACTTGCCGAGCGAGCAGGGGTGTCGCGGGCGATGATCCACAAAATAGAGCGCGGTGAGAGCAGCCCAACGGCCACGCTGCTGGGCAGGCTCTCCGGAGCCTTTGGTATCAGCATGTCTATGCTGATTGCGCGGGCCGAAATGCAGGAGGGCAAGCTGCTGCGCTTCGCTGACCAGCCCGTATGGCACGACCCGCAAAGCCACTATCTGCGCCGCCATGTTTCACCGCGCAGCGATCTGCCTATCGATCTGGTGCAGATAGAATTGCCTGCCGGTAGCGATATCCCAATGCCAGCCTCTTCCTACGTGCAGGCCAGACAGCTTATCTGGCTACAACAGGGAGAACTCGTCTTTGTAGAAGGAGACGTACGTCATGAAATGCAGGCGGGCGATTGTCTGGAACTTGGCCCGCCGAATGACTGTCGATTTATCAATGAAACCGCGCAACCCTGCGTTTACCTGGTTGTGCGGTTAAATCATGCCGTCAGCTAAATGGCAGGCACAGGCTGCTACTATTGATGGATTCATGCCAAAAGCAGAGGAGCACATCATGGGTCAACAGACTAATCGTAATCGTCGCTGGGTACTGGCTTCCCGCCCGCATGGCGCGCCGGTTGCGGAAAACTTCCGTCTTGAAGAAGATGAGGTGGCAACGCCGGGTGAAGGCCAGGTTTTACTGCGTACCGTTTTTCTTTCCCTCGATCCGTACATGCGTGGCCGTATGAGCGATGAGCCATCTTACTCCCCACCGGTAGAGATTGGCGGCGTTATGGTGGGCGGCACCGTAAGTCGAGTGGTGTCATCCAACCATCCTGACTACCAGCCTGGCGAGTGGGTGCTGAGCTACAGCGGCTGGCAGGACTATGACATCTCCGATGGTAGCGGTCTGGTGAAACTTGGCGAAAATCCCGAGCATCCCTCCTGGGCGCTGGGTGTTATGGGGATGCCCGGTTTTACCGCTTATATGGGGCTGCTGGATATCGGTCAGCCGAAAGCGGGAGAAACGCTGGTGGTAGCCGCCGCGACCGGCCCGGTTGGCGCAACGGTAGGGCAGATTGGTAAGCTCAAAGGCTGCCGGGTGATCGGCGTTGCTGGCGGGGCAGAGAAATGTCGACATGCCACCGAAGTACTGGGTTTTGATATCTGTCTCGATCACCACGCGCAAGATTTTGCGCAACAGTTGGCAAAAGCCTGCCCGCAGGGGATTGATATTTATTACGAAAACGTTGGCGGTAAGGTATTTGACGCAGTCCTGCCGTTACTCAACACCTCTGCGCGCATTCCGCTTTGCGGACTGGTCAGCGGTTATAACGCCACATCGCTTCCGGCAGGACCTGACAGATTACCTTTGCTGATGGCAACGCTACTGAAAAAGCGTATCCGCATGCAGGGCTTTATTATTGGTCAGGATTACGGTCACCGCATTCATGAGTTTCAGCGGGAGATGGGGCGCTGGGTTAAAGAGGGCAAAATCCATTACCGCGAGCAAATCACCGACGGTCTGGAAAATGCACCGCAGACTTTTATCGGTTTGCTGACCGGTAAAAACTTCGGCAAGGTGGTTATTCGTCTTGCCGATGATGCGTAAAAACTGATGGCGGGAGTCATTCCCGCCAGTTTTACTCAAAACGCCAGGCCAGATTAATACCGACGCCATAGTTTCGTCCTGGCGCCGGTTCGTAGTATCTGCCATTTGACTCATTCACAATCACCGAGCCGACATAAGTTTTATCGAACAAATTATCTACCCGACCGAACAGGTCTACCATGAGACTGCTGTAATAAAATTTATAACCGGTATTCAAGCCAACAACGGTATATGACGGGGCTTTCGCCGTATTTTCATCATTGGCCATAATGTCGCCCATATAACGAACATCTGCTCCCGCATACCAACCTTCATCAGGAACGTAGCCCAGTGACGCAAATCCCATGTTTTGCGCTATGCCGGGCAGTCGGTTGCCATTGCAGTTTTGAACCCCACAAACGTTGCTGCGGTAGGTGGCATCCAGCCAGGTCCATGACGCTTTTGCGCGCCAGTTTGCGGCAAAGCGTTGGTCCCAGGATAACTCGCCTCCCTGACGGCGAGTTTTTCCGGCGTTTTTATACGTTGTCCGTCCGCCGTTGCTGCTGTCAACGACGATTTCGTCGTCCGTGTTAGTCTGGAACAAGGCCGCGGTAAACAATCCATCGCCAACACGTGTTTTGCTACCGATTTCAACGGTGTCATTTGTGGACGGCTGTAAACCAAAATTCATGCCGCTTTGGCCGTCGGAACGGTAGGACAGTTCGTTGATGGTGGGTGTTTCGAACCCGCGACCCGCGGCCAGATAGACGTTCCAGGCATCGGTGATGGCATATTTTAACGATCCGGCAGGCAACCATTGGTGATAGCTGGCGTCACCGCTGTCATCTCCGTTACCGGGCGTAATATAGCGATCGTTAGAATCAAACCACACTGAACTGTAACGAACGCCGGCATCCAGTGAGAGTTTCTGCGTTAATTGCCACTGGGTTTGCAGATAGGGGTCGACATTCCACATCAGGTTGCGTTCGTTACGGCGTAAGTCGCCTTTTTGCCCATACTCCGGCACGCCATCATCAAGACGGAAGTTATTGTAGCCTTTACGGTTTTCGCTCATGTTTTCATAATTCAGACCGGTGGTGAAGATCACGGGTATGCCCAGCTCACCCCGATGAGTCCAGCGGTTGTCTATCCCCTGATAATGACGTTGCAGGATAATGACGCCTCCCGCATGAGACGGTTTTAACTGTGGAGCCATCGGGATAGACTGATACTGAGTGGTTTCACGTTCCCCCGCATAGGTCATGATGCTGATATCATCCTGCGCGCTAAGCTGGCGTTCATAGCGCAATCCCGCCTGGGTCTGCTTGATGGTTTTTCGCGTATCGAATTGCTCAGCGCGGGGCGATTGCTGCGGATCGACCTGCCATTCCGACTCGGTAAGACCGCCGGGATCGTCGGCTTTACTGTCTACACTATTGAAAATCAGAGTCAGTTTGCTCGCATCGTCAATGCGCACGCCAAGTTTGGCATTGGCCAGATTTTTTTGCGCGCTACTGTGATCGCGATAACCGTGGGTGGTAAACCGGGTGGTTGAAACGGTGTAATCCACATCGCCTTGCTGAGTACCATCGCCCAGAGCTCCCGTTGCTTTTAACCCGTAGCGCCAGGTGCCAAAGCTGCCGTAATAACTACTGGCTTCAATGGTTGGCGGCTCATGTCCCGTTTCAGTACTGACATTCATTACTCCGCCGGACGCATTGCCATACAGAGCAGAGAAGGGGCCGCGTAAAATCTCAATGTTTTGTACGCTGCTAATGTCGATATTGGATGTTTGACCCTGTCCATCCGGCATGGTTGCTGGAATACCATCGACGTACAAACGAATACCGCGGATACCATAAGTGGTTCGCGAACCAAATCCACGAATCGATAGCTGGAGGTCCTGGGCGTAATTCTGTCGGTTTTGTACCTGTAGCCCCGGGACGCTGGTCAGGGATTCAGACAAGTTAATGCGCGGCGTTGCCAGACGCATATCCTCCCCGTCAACAACGCTGACGGCAGCAGGGGTGTCCAGCTCAGAAACAGACTGTGGCGTCGCACTCACGATCAGCGTTTGATCGTTTATCTCACTTTCTGCCAGGGCAAAAGGCGAGAAGAAGGCAGGCAATAAAGAAACAGGAACAACAGTATAGCGGGCTGAAAAAATCGTCATGAATAAGGCCAGTTATGATGCTTACGTTAAAAAACTAACGGTAAGCATGTGAATTTTTTTATAAAAGATGAATTTTAGCGCTGCGTAATTGCGGTAATTTTTCGGGCAATGAAAACGATTGTAGTCAATATGTGAAGAAGTGCTCCACTTTGCGATGAATAATGATTACTATTCTCATTCCTAAAAAAGCAAAACCATGATTTTGCTCATTGAAGCTATGTGAAGCAGTAACAAACGAATTTATCAAAGGGAGTCGTCATGTCTTTACGTCATCTGTTTTCACCGCGTCTGCGTGGTTCTTTACTGTTAGGTTCACTGCTCGTTGCATCATCTTTTACTACGCAGGCTGCAGAAGAACTGCTGCGCAAAGCCGTGGGCAAAGGTGCCTATGAAATGGCATACAGCCAGCAAGAGAACGCACTGTGGCTGGCGACCTCACAGAGCCGCAAACTGGATACCGGCGGGGTGGTTTATCGTCTTGACCCGGTCACCCTCGAAGTGACTCAGGTTATTCATAACGATCTCAAACCGTTTGGCGCCACCATCAACAACGCCACGCAAACGCTGTGGTTCGGCAACACGGTAAACAGCGCGGTAACGGCGATGGATGCCAAAACCGGCGCGGTGAAAGGACGCCTGGTACTTGATGCGCGTAAGCGTTCTGAAGATGTTCGCCCGCTGCAGCCGCGTGAACTGGTCGCCGATGATGCTACCAACACCGTTTACATTAGCGGTATTGGTAAAGAGAGCGTGATTTGGGTTGTGGACGGTGATGCTATTAAACTGAAGGACACCATTCAAAATACCGGCAAAATGAGCACCGCTCTGGCTGTCGACAGTAAAGCTAAGCGCCTGTACACCGCCAATGCGGACGGTGAATTCATCACCGTCGATACTACCACCAACAAAATTCTCAGCCGTAAAAAGCTGCTGGATGATGGAAAAGAGCATTTCTTCATCAATCTGAGCCTGGACACCGCGGGCAACCGCGCCTTTGTCACCGACTCTAAAGCGGCGGAAGTGCTGGTCATCGACACCCGTAATGGCAACGTTTTGGCAAAAGTCGCTGCGCCGGAATCCCTGGCCGTACTGTTTAACCCGGCACGTAATGAAGCCTACGTGACCCATCGTCAGGCCGGCAAAGTGAGCGTGATCGACGCGAAAAGCTATAAAGTCGTTAAAACGTTCGAGACCCCAACATTCCCGAACAGCCTGGCGCTCTCCGCCGATGGTAAAACCCTGTACGTCAGCGTGAAACAAAAATCCACTCGCGAGCAGGAAGCCACTCAGCCGGACGATGTTATTCGTATTGCGCTGTAATATAAATGGAGGGGGAAACCCCTCCTGTCATTTCTCTAAACCCCACGATACGCCTCGTTACACCCCGCCAGTAGCCTCACCCACTTCAGGGACTTACACTACGCCCTCAACGGCTAACTGAATAACGCAGGAATACCATGAAAAAGCCACTTATCTGTCTGTGTGCAGGCGTGATGCTGTTTACCCTGGCAGGATGCACCACCGATTACGTCATGACGACGAAAAGCGGACAAACCATCACCACCCAGGGTAAGCCAAAACTGGATAAAGACACGGGAATGACCAGCTATACCGATCAGGATGGGAATGCGCGGGAAATTAACAGCAACGACGTTGCGCAGTTGATTGAAGCGAACTAAAAAAGAAGGCCTGAAGGGGTAACCTGTCAGGCCTTCTGCCGTTATGGCGCGGTGCGGTGGATTTCTGCAACGCGTTTACGAACGCCGAACCAGCCCGCAACCAGCAGGATAGCAATCAGCGGTAATGAGGCGATGGTATAGGTGCCGTTCGGATAATCAAACGCCATCAGCACCAGAACGCTCAGCAGGAACAGCAGCGTTAACCAGGAGGTAAATGGCGCGCCCGGCAGTTTAAAGCTGACGTCTGCCGTTTTGCCTTCTTTTATGGCCCGGCGCAGACGCATCTGACAGATCATGATAAATCCCCACGACGCAATAATGCCTAATGACGCGAAGTTCAACACGATCTCAAATACCTGCGACGGCACCAGATAGTTCAGGAAAACACCGACGACATACACGACCAGCGTGGCGAGGATCCCAGCCCAGGGCACCTGTTGACGACTCATTTTAGCCATAAATTTCGGCGCCGATCCGCCCATCGACATGGAACGTAAAATACGTCCGGTGCAGTACAATCCTGAATTAAGGCTGGAAAGCGCCGCGGTGAGCACCACAATATTCATGATACTGCCAATGTACGGCACGCCCAGTTTGGAAAAGAAAGTAACAAACGGACTTTGCCCCGCCTGATAGGCGTTCCATGGCAATAACAGAACCAGCAGTACGACAGAACCCACATAGAACAGACCAATACGCCAGATGACGCTATTGATCGCTTTCGGCACCATCGTTTGCGGATCTTTGCACTCACCGGCGGCTGTACCCACCAGTTCAATAGAGGCGAATGCGAAAACCACACCCTGTACCAGAACCAACGCAGGCAGCAGGCCATGCGGGAAGAATCCGCCGTTGTCGGTAATCAGATGAAAACCCGTGGCGTTACCGTCCAGCGGTTTTCCGGTGCCTAAAAAGACGGTACCCACTACAAGGAAAATGACAATTGCCAGTACTTTCACCAACGCAAACCAAAACTCCATCTCTGCGAACCATTTCACGCCGATCATGTTCATGGTGCCGACAATGGCCAGCGCGCCGAGAGCGAACACCCATTGCGGTACATCACCAAAGGCGCCCCAGTAGTGCATATACAACGCCACCGCGGTGATATCGACAATACCGGTCATTGCCCAGTTGATGAAGTACATCCAGCCCGCCACGTAGGCGGCCTTTTCGCCGAGAAACTCGCGGGCGTAAGAGACAAAACTGCCGCTGGAAGGGCGATGTAAAACCAGCTCGCCGAGCGCGCGCAGTATAAAGAACGAAAAAATACCACACACCAGATAGACCAGCGCCAGAGCGGGGCCGGCCATCTGCAAGCGTGCGCCAGCGCCTAAAAACAGCCCGGTACCAATTGCGCCGCCAATGGCGATCATTTGTACCTGTCGATTGCCCATCGCTTTGTGATACCCCTCTTCGTGGGCATTCAACCAGCGTCGTTTCGCCGCATGTTGCTCCGCGGCTTGCGTGTTGTTTGTGTTCATTACGATTCCTGTTGACCTGACAAAAATACAAAATCCTTTTTGCCGCACCAGTTGCGGCGAAAACAGCCTTACCCTTCATGGTGTTACGGAGTAAAACGGCCGGCCGAGCATCCTACATTCAATTGATCGGTTCCGCAAAGCCCCGATAACAAGAATTCAGCATTTTTATGCAGCCACAGCTGGTGCGGTGTGGCCTCGATTCAGCCAATAAAAGAGAAGGGTATTAATACATGGAGAGGCGTGCGCTTATCGAGACATTTACCCGATAAGCGCTACAACGTTATGCTGATACGCCAAAGACCTGAACGGCCTGCTGTAAGCGCGATGAACGCTGGGTCAGATCGGCGGTAGCATCGGTAACGCGCTCCACCATCTCGGCATTATTGTGTGTCATGGTGCCAACGCGTGAAATCGAATCGTTAATCAGATCCAGCGCCTGGGTTTGCTCGCGCGTGGCCAGACTAATGTCTTTGATCATCATCGACATCTGCATTACATCGCCAATCATCCCGGTGAGATGCGTTTCCGTTTGCTCCACCATTTTGACGCCGCTGTTAACGTTAGCGACATTCTTCTCAATAAGCTGTTTAATCTCTTTTGCCGCCGACGCCGAGTGCTGCGCCAGATTGCGAACTTCTGCCGCGACAACGGCGAAGCCGCGCCCTGATTCCCCGGCTCGTGCGGCCTCAACCGCGGCATTGAGCGCCAGAATATTGGTCTGAAAGGCGATGCTGTCGATAACGCCAATGATGTCGACGATCTGTCCATTGTCACGCGATATCGCCTGCATCATGGCGATAGTTTGTTTCATGATATCGCCACCTTCTGCTGCGTTGGCGCTGGTTTTATCGGCCATAGTCATAGTATGTGCCGCGGTTTCAGCGGTTTGCTGTACCGCACTGCCAATTTCTTCGATGGCTGCAGCCGTTTGTTGCAGGTCGGCAGAGGTTTCTTCTGAACGCTTATGCAGCGCTGTACCTTCTTTTGATACCCGCTGACTGATAGCGCGAATACCGGTTATTTGCTTACTGACGTCATCGACCAGAGAATTCAGATTAAGCCCGGATTGATTAACCAGACGCATCAGCATTCCGATCTCATCCACCCGATTTAAATGACAGTTATCAGGTTTTCGCCCCGATACCACTTTCTTCATTTGCGTCAGTAGCGTATTAACTGGCTGACAAATTTGATACTTAAGGTAAATAGCAAGCATTAGAAATAAGAACAACAATCCACCCGCCTGAATAAATGGATTGACAGGGGCGAAGATAAATAACAAAGAGAACAGGGAGATTACCCCTAAAGAATAATTGACGCGCTGACTAATACTCAACCATTTAAACATTGATGCCCATGACAATATGCCGCGACGAATCATAATGCCCTTAAAAAGTTGAAATCCTTTAAGCTGCTGATTATTAATTTTTTGATATAAGCTTTCGCTTTGAGTTATTTCATCGCGCGAAGGAACGGTACGCACCGAGATGTAGCCAGTGAGCTTTTCATTGTGCCAGACCGGCGTAACGTTGGCGCGAACCCAGTAATGGTCGCCATTCTGCCGGCGATTTTTCACCATCCCTGTCCAGCTGTCTCCCTGCTGTAGCGTGTACCACATATCGGCGAAAGCAGCCGGAGGCATGTCGGGATGGCGAATAATATTATGCGGTTCGCCCATTAACTGATGTTCGTCAAATCCACTGGCATCAATAAAAGCAGAGTTGGCGTAGGTAATATGACTTTCTTTATCCGTCGTTGAAAGCAGCGTCGCTTTGCCGTTAAGTGTGTGCTCAATTTGTGTAACGGGCATGTTACTTTTCATAGAGGCCCCATGATGGTATGTATAATCCATACAAAAATCCCCGCAATAAAATCGGGGGATATTAAAAAGCTGTTTTAAACCGTTTTAATAAGAAACGCTGCATTCTCTACTAATCATCATTGCTGTGGAAGTATTTAAATTTAAAAAAACCAGGTGAACTATTCATTCAGCGTCATAAAAGTGAAACATTTAATACAACCGCATAACGTTGCAAGTCGTTTAACCTGACTTAACGTAAATCGCGCTAAAAAACGTTTTCGTAAAAAGAAAACTGGTATGAAATTATTTTGATGCTATTTCTGTGAAACCAGCAACCCTATTATATTTTGTAGGCCATAAAGTCCGGATGTGTTCCGCTGAGTGTTCCGACCAGTAAAGCAAGCCCCTGGTATTATCCCTGATGGCAACAGGGTTGGTTATCTACTTTTTAGCTGAACAAATGTGAATTAAATGTTTCTGTATGGTTATTCAATAAATTAATAATAAAGACATGTTAACAAGCATAGGCCCGTAACATGTCATATCGCCTGAGTATTCTGGATAAAAGCCCCATCGGGGAAGGTGAAACCGCCGCGATGGCGCTTGCCCGGACGTTACGTCTGGCGCAACTGGCAGAAGAGTGGGGATACCATCGTTTCTGGATCGCGGAACACCATAATACGCCACAGCTGGCCAGTCCATCGCCGGAGTTGGTGATCGCCTGGATCCTCGGGCAAACCCAGCGTATCCGCGTAGGTTCCGGCGGCGTGATGTTGCAACATTACAGCCCGTACAAAGTGGCGGAAAACTTCAATCTTCTGGCATCACTGGCCCCTGGACGTGTCGATCTCGGCGTAGGGAAAGCCCCTGGCGGCTTACCGCTTTCGACCCAGGCGTTACAGCAGGGACTACATCAGGATGAAAAAGGCAGTTTTGCTGACCAGCTTTCCCAGCTTAACGACTGGCTGGTGCTTCGTGGAACGGAAAGTGGGGTGACGGTATTCCCAACGCCAATTCCACCGTTACCGCCGGAAGGATTTGTGCTGGGAGCCAGTGTGCAAAGCGCTCAATTAGCAGCGCAATCCGACTGGAATTTTATCTTCGCTGCGCACCTTAACGGTGACAGAGCGTTATTGCATGACGTTTTGTCTTTCTGGCAGGCCCACAGCACACGCCCGACGATAGTCGCCGTCCAGGTGATTGTGGCGGACAGTCACGACACCGCTGCGCAACTGGCGGAAAACGTACAAATCTGGGGCGTAGAGCTGGAAGATGGTCAACGTGTCACAGTAGCCAGCGAAGAACAGGCGCTGGCATTTGCCGCACAGGCTGGCAGTCCCCCACGCAAAATAGCGCGTCGTGAGCTGGCGTTGTTACACGGCACCGCTCAGGAAGTGATGGCAAAGTTGAATGCTCTGCATACGCAATTTGGTATTGACGAGTTCATTATCGACACGCCAGTGGCGGAAGGGCACGCGCGTCTGACATCGCTGCGTTTGTTGGCGCAAGCCCATAACGCCGTGGAGGTGCTCTGATGACCCTCGGCTCAACGCTTATCGACTGGCGTCGTGAATTACATCAG
This sequence comes from Citrobacter sp. Ce129, assembly GCF_030334545.1. NCBI lineage: Bacteria > Pseudomonadati > Pseudomonadota > Gammaproteobacteria > Enterobacterales > Enterobacteriaceae > Citrobacter > Citrobacter sp. Ce129. Next base: position 456,471 of record NZ_JAOWDS010000065.1, on the reverse strand, counting down.
CATCCAGAGCTTTCCCTGCAGGAGGAAGCAACCACGGCGCGCATTCACGCCTGGTTGCGCGCAGCGGACGTCGACATTTTGCCGCTTGAGTTGAAAACCGGTCTGGTCGCGGAAATCGGCCAGGGAGAAGATATCATCGCGCTGCGCGCGGATATCGATGCGCTACCAATAGAAGAAAGCGCCGATGTTCCGTTTCGCTCCCTCACGCCGGGTGTGATGCATGCCTGCGGGCACGATGTTCACACCAGCGTCATGCTTGGCGCTGCGCTGCTGCTTAAACAGCAGGAAACATACCTACCGGGGCGAGTACGTATTTTATTTCAGCCAGCTGAAGAGAGTTTCGGTGGCGCAAAAACGCTGATCCGCGCCGGCGCGCTACAAAACGTAGCGGCTATTTTTGGTATGCACAATGAGCCGGGTTTACCGGTGGGCGAATTTGCCACACGCGGCGGCGCATTTTATGCCAATGTCGACCGCTTCGTACTGCGCATTAATGGCAAAGGCGCACATGCGGCGCGTCCGCATGAAGGCAAAGATGCCATCCTGCTCGCCAGTCAACTGGTAACGGTGTTGCAAAGCGTTGCCAGTCGCGACGTTAACACGCTGGATTCAGTCGTACTAAGCGTAACCCGTATTCAGGGAGGAAATACATGGAACGTATTACCAGAGTCCGTTGAGCTGGAAGGGACGCTCAGAACGCACAGAACCCAGGTACAGCAGCAGGTTAAGGCCCGGGTTAATGACATCGCTGCCGGATTTGCTCACGCCTTTGGCGCACAAATCGACGTAATCTGGCATGCGGGACCGACCGCGTTGGTAAATGATGATCGTTGGGCCGGTATTGCCACCGCGGTGGCGAAACAGTCAGGTTATACCACCCACCATGCCGATCTGCATATGGGCGGAGAGGATTTTGCCGTCTACCTGCAAAATACGCCAGGCGCATTCGTCAGTATTGGCAGCGCCAGTGAATACGGATTACATCACCCGGGATTCAAACCGGACGAGCGTTTAATTGAACCTGCCGCGCATTATTTTGCGCAGTTAGCAAAAACGGCATTCGCACATCTTTAAGTTTACCTGTTGGGTAGGGGTTATTATGGCTGAAAATCGGCAACTACGGCTCGGCACTATTCTGCATGGCGCATCGGGAAATATGTCCGCATGGCGTCATCCAGCGGCTCAGGCCGATGCCAGTATTAATTTTGATTTTGTCAAAGAGACAGCGCTTATTGCGGAAAAAGGGAAGCTGGATTTTATTTTTGTCGCCGATGGTCTGTATATTAATGAAAAATCAATCCCGCACTTTTTAAATCGTTTTGAGCCGTTAACGGTATTATCCGCTTTGGCCAGCATCACCCAGAATCTGGGGCTGGTTGGCACGGTGTCCACCTCATACAGCGAGCCGTTTACGACCGCACGGCAGTTCGCCAGTCTGGACCACCTCAGTCAGGGGCGCGCAGGATGGAACGTGGTTACGTCGCCTCTGGAAGGATCGGCAAAAAACTATTCCCGCGCTCAGCATCCAGAGCATGCTCAGCGTTATCGTATTGCCGATGAATATTTACAGGTAGTGAAAGGATTGTGGGATTCCTGGGAAGACGATGCTTTTACCCGTAATAAAACAAGCGGGGAATTTTTTAATCCGCAAAAACTGCACACACTTAACCATCATGGAGATTATTTCCAGGTCGCCGGACCATTAAATATTGGGCGTACGCCACAAGGCCGCCCGATTATATTTCAGGCGGGCGCTTCAGCAGATGGCAAGAAATTAGCGGCGGAGCATGCTGATGCCATTTTTACCCATCAGGAGTCGCTGGCAGAGGCGAAAGCGTTCTATCAGGATGTAAAAAGCCAGCTGGAAAACGCCGGACGACATCCCGATCAACTGCATATATTCCAGGGCGTTAGCGTTATTGTTGGCGACAGCGCGGAAGACGTTGAGCAGCAGTATCAGACTACCGCTGCGCTGGTCTCTATTACCGACGCACTGAACTACCTTGGTCGCTACTTTGAACATCATGATTTTGCCCAATATCCGCTGGATGCACCGTTTCCGGATCTGGGCTCTCTCGGGCAAAACAGCTTTCGCAGTACGACTGATGAGATCAAACGCACTGCGCGTGAGCGTGGCTTAACTCTCCGCCAGGTTGCACTGGAGGCGGCCAGCCCACGTCCGCGCTTCAGCGGCACGCCGCAACAGGTTGCCGACGGCCTTCAGCAGTGGTTCGACGAAAAAGCCGCTGACGGTTTTATCATCCAGGGCGGAACGCCGGATACCTTCCCGCGGTTTGTCGAACAGGTTGTCCCCGTGCTTCAGGCGCGCGGCCTGTTCCGCCATGAATATCCCGGTACGACCCTGCGCGCAAGCCTGGGATTAGCGACACCTGCAAATCAATTCACACAATAAGAGAAAAACGCTATGCAGAAAAAATCACTATTCCTCGCGCTGTCACTGGCTTTCAGCGCTACCGTCTGGGCAAATGAGGTGACGATTAATGGCACGGGCGTAAGCCTGGAAGCGAATAAAGCGCCGATTAATACGGTAAAAAATCCGCAGGCGATTGCACAGTTGCCAGCAAACCTGCACCTGGCCGTACCGGGCAAATTCACCGTGGCGATTGCCGGGCTCAGCCAGCCGCCGCTGACCGTCTTTGCCGATGACAATAAAACGCTGATCGGCAGCGAGGCGGACATCGCGCGTCTGGTGGCTGACAGTCTGGGGCTGGAGCTCAACGTTGTACCCACGTCATGGGAAGACTGGCCGTTGGGCGTCACTTCCGGCAAATACGATGCCGCGATCAGCAATATTACCGTTACCAAAGCGCGCAAAGAGAAATTCGATTTCGCGACGTACCGGAAAGACTCTCTTGGCTTTTATGTCAAAACCGGCAGCAAGCTGAAGAAAATCGATCAGGCGGAAGATATTGCCGGTCTGCGCATCATCGTCGGTTCGGGGACGAACCAGGAAGCCATCCTGCTCGCCTGGAACGATGAGAACGTGAAGAAAGGGTTGCAGCCGTTTACGCCGGTGTATACCAAAGACGATGCCGCGCAAACCCTGGCACTGCAGTCGGGCCGTGCCGATGCCTACTTCGGGCCTAACGTTATTGGCGCGTGGAAAGCCGCGCTCAACGGTAAAACACAATTAGTGGGTAGCGTTGATGGCGGTTGGCCAAAAGCGGCGCATATTGCCGTGACGCTGAAAAAGGACAGCGGTCTGGTTTTGCCAGTACAAACTGCCCTCAACGGGGTCATTGGCAACGGCGACTATGACAAGGTGCTGAATCGCTGGGGTGAAGGGGTGGAACGTATTCCGCAATCTGAAATAAATCCGGCCGGTTTAGGCGACTAAGGAGGTCATCGTGAGCGATAAATTTCGCGTGGTCTCACCTGAAGCCAGCGAACTGCAGCCCATTTTGAACGGTCTGTTCGGTGAATATGCCGCCCGCTATGGCGATTATTTTTCTCGCGACGCTGAAGTAGAACTGAAGGAATGGTATCTGGCGCCTCAGGGACTTTTCGTGGTACTGGAGCGCCGCGGTGAGATTATCGCCACCGGAGCTTACAAACCTTACGACAAGGACACCGCTGAGATTAAGCGCATCTGGACGAAAAGCAGCCTGCGTCAGCAAGGGTTGGCGGCGCGTGTGGTGCAGGAGCTGGAACGCCGGGCGCTGCTCGCGGGCTACAGCCGGATTTATCTGACCACGGGATTTCGCCAGCCGGAAGCCGTCCGGCTTTACTTAAGTCAGGGCTACGATCCGCAATTTGATACGACGCGCGATCCCGAAGAGTACAGCCTGCCGCCGTTTGATGGCCGGCTGCGCTTTACCAAACTGTTAACTATCGCCGGTCAGGCCAGAATCGCCTGAGGAGAGAAGATGAAAACGACGGATAGCATTAAAGTCGTACCGGCGCGTTATCCCATGCGCACCGTTGGCGCGGTCATTGCTTTGTTTGTTCTGGCGGTGATTATCCAGTCTGTGGCGTTTAATCCGCGCTGGGAATGGGGCGTGTTTGCCCGCTGGTTCTTTGATCCGGTTATCTTGTCCGGCCTCGGGCAAACGCTGTTACTGACGCTTATCGGGACGCTGTTGAGTATTCTTATCGGCGGTCTGTTGGCGCTGGCACGGCTTTCATCTTCCTGGCTGTTGAACTTTCTGGCATGGGGATACATCTGGCTGTTTCGTTCGTTACCGCTGATTGTGGTGCTGATCGTTTTATACAACTTCTCCTATCTGTACGACACGCTGGCGATTGGTATTCCGTTTACGCCCATTCAGTGGGGAAGTTTTGAGACCATCAATGTGCTCGGCCAGTTTTCCACTGCGGTGATTGGCCTGACACTGGTGCAAAGCGCCTATACCGCTGAAATTATTCGGGGTGGATTTTTAGGGGTCGATCACGGTCAGTATGAGGCAGCGGCAGCGCTGGGTTTACCGGCATGGCGACGTACGCTGCGGATTATTCTGCCGCAGGCGCTGCGCACCATTTTGCCTGCTGGATTCAATGAAATCATCAGTCTGGCAAAAGGGACAGCGATGGTATACGTGCTGGCAATGCCGGAGCTGTTCTATACCATCCAGATGATCTACAACCGCACGCAGGAAGTGATCCCGCTGCTGATGGTGGGCGCGGTATGGTATCTGGTGATCACCAGCGTTTTGTCGCTAATTCAGCACCTGGTCGAACGCGCGCTGGCGCGCAGCGAACGACGTTCAGCCATCAATACTGCCCGGGTGAGTCGTGCAGAAAAACGCAGTCGTCAACATCCACAGCAGGAGGCCGTCCATGTCCCACTTGCCTGAAGGCCATATTTCCATTACCGGCGTCAGCAAATACTTTGGCCGCCACAAAGCATTGGATAATGTGTCGCTGGAGATCCCTCCTGGTACGGTAACGGTCATTCTCGGGCCGTCCGGGTCAGGGAAATCCACACTCCTGCGGACCATCAACCATCTGGAACGCGTCGATGAGGGATTTATTCAAATCGATGGTGATTACATTGGCTATCGTCGGCAGGGAGACACGCTGTATGAGCTGAAAGAGGCGGAAATTTTGCGCCAGCGCGTTAACGTCGGCTATGTGTTCCAGAATTTTAATCTGTTCCCGCACTTAACCGTGCTGGAGAATTTGATTGAAGCGCCCATTGCGCACGGTCTGGCATCGCGAAAAGCCGCCACCGAGCGAGCATTAACTCTGCTTGATGCGGTAGGGCTGCGGAATAAAGCCGATGCCTGGTCGCGGCATCTGTCCGGCGGTCAGCAGCAGCGGATCGCTATTGCCCGTGCGCTGGCGCTAAATCCGCGCGTTATGCTGTTTGATGAACCGACATCTGCGCTGGATCCTGAACTGGTCGGTGAAGTGCTGGATGTCATTAAAGCACTGGCACAGTCGGGAACCACGTTGGTTGTGGTGACGCACGAGATTGGCTTCGCCCGGGAAGTCGCGGATCAGGTGGTGTTTATGGTCGATGGCAAAATCGTCGAGCAGGGCAGCAGCGAGCAGGTGTTGAATCATCCACGCCACACACGTACCCAGCAGTTCTTGTCGAAAGTGCTGTGAGTTTCAGGGAAAGATGGGCATGTCTGCATAGGATGTCGAATGCTGCTCTACACTTAGGGTTTTAACTTTGTGGGGTGCAGCATGATTAAGGTCTATGGGGTACCGGGCTGGGGATCGGCCATCAGTGAAGTGATACTCACACTGGCGGATATCCCTTACCGCTTTATTGATGTGGACGGTTTTGACAGCGATGGTCCTTCGCGGGAGTTGCTAAAAACAATGAATCCGCTATGCCAGGTGCCCACACTGATACTGGAAAATGGCAGCGTGATGACGGAAACGGCGGCGATCGCGCTGATGATCCTCGATCGTTGTCCAGCACTTTCACCACCCGTTGGGCACGCCGAACGCCAGCAGTTTCAGCGTCTGTTGATATGGCTGGTGGCAAATGTCTATCCCACGTTTACCTATGCCGATTACCCACAACGCTGGGCACCGGACGCCCCGGCGCAGTTGAAAAAGAACTGTATTGAGTACCGTAAATCGCTTTATATATGGCTGAACGACCAGCTAAGCGCCGAGCCGTACGCGTTCGGGGAGCAGTTAACGCTGCTGGACGTTTATATTGCCGTTATGCGCACCTGGGGACCGGGTCATGACTGGTTTCAGGACAACACGCCGAATATTAGCGCTATCGCCGATGCGGTTTGTCAGCACCCACGGCTGCGTACTGTACTGAAAAACAATAAGATTATTTGATTAAAAAAAACGCTGTTCCGCAGGAGTGCAATTCCCGGAACAGCGGGCGGACTATCGCCATAAGTTTAAATTACGCAACAGAAGGGGTGAGCGTAATACGATCCAACGGACCCACGATAAACAGATAGGAAACCAGGCCGATCAGCCCCATCGAGCCGACATACAGGATGGCGTAATCAAAGGACTGGGTATTCGCCAGAATGACGCCGATCACCAGTGGTGTGATGATACTGGCCATATTGCCGCACATATTGAATACGCCTCCTGCAATGCCAAGCACTTCTTTTGGTGAGGTATCGCTGAGAACGCACCATCCCAGATTGCCAAAGCCTTTGGCGAAGAACGCCAGACTCATCGCGGCGATAACCACAAATTCTGACGATGTGTAATTCGCGATAACGATGACGCAGGAAAGCAACATCCCACAGATAACCGGCAGCTTACGGGCAATTGTCAGGCTGTAGCCGCGTTTTAAAAGCCAGTCGGAGAAAACGCCGCCCAACAATCCACCGATAAAACCGGCAATGGCAGGGATACTGGCGACAAATCCTACTTTAAGGATCGACATGCCTTTAGCCTGATACAGATAGGTAGGAAACCAGGTCAGGAAAAACCAGGTGATTGACGTCACGCAGAACTGTCCAATATAAACGCCAATCATCATGCGGTTGACGCAGACGCTTTTAATTTGCGCAAAGGTAATTTTCTGTGGCTCTTTTTTATTACCCAGCGACGGTTCGCCACCGCCTTCCCTGATATAGTCAATTTCCTGCTGGTTTACCTTCGGGTGATGCATAGGGTCTCTGACCTTCACCAGCCAGAAAATGCCAAGAATAACGCCAATCGCCCCAATGTAATAAAAAACAAAGTGCCAACTTAGATTATGCAAAATAATCGTCATTAACGGCGTAATAATCCCTAACGAGATATATTGTGCGGCCTGATAGACAGAGGTAACAAAGCCCCGTTCGTTATTAGGAAACCACTGCACGCTTAATCGGCTGTTGGCTGGAAAGGCTGGAGCTTCAATCGCCCCCATCAGTAGTCGTAAGATAATCAATACGACAAGTGGGCTGGCGTACAGATACATGGTGCCCTGAAACATCGTTACCAGCGACCAGCCAATCAATGCGCAGCCGTATACCAGACGAGAACCATAGCGATCCAGGAGCCAGCCGCCGGGCAGTTGCATAATGACATAAGAAATACCGAAGGCAGAAAAGGCCAGCCCCATTGCTTCAGGATCAAAACCTAATTCTTTGCTCATAATCGGAGCCACGACGGATAATGTCGCGCGATCGGCGTAATTAAATACGGTAGCAAGAAACAGAAATATCAGAATGCCGTAACGCACTTTTGTACGCTTTATTATTGTGTTCATCACCCACTCCTTTCATAAGGTTGAGAGCGTTTCTGTAGGGAAGAGGGCGGGTATTACTTACCCGCCAAATAAATTAAGGACGTTTACCAAACTCGCAGGTCAATTGTGTCCAGCGGCGCGTCTGCTCGCTGATGCTAAACCCCAGGCCGTGACGGTCGGAAACCCACATCCGGCCATCACGCAACTCAAGCTGTTCATTAAATAACGGGTTCAGCCATTCAAAATGTTCCAACCATGGCTCAAGGGGATACGCTGCGGACAGATGCAGGTGAACTTCCATGGCGAAGTGCGGAGCCAGTTTGCGTCCGTGTTTCGCCGCCAGGTCCATAATTTTCAGGAACGGTGAAATTCCCCCCACACGCGGAGCATCGGGCTGCACATAATCGCTGGCATTTCCGAGGATCAACTGTTCATGTTCGCGGAAGCTGGTCAACATTTCACCGGTGGCAATCGGGGTATCAAGCGCGGCGGCCAGTTGGGCGTGACCTTCAACGTCGTAGGCGTCCAGAGGCTCTTCAATCCAGATCAGATTGAACTGCTCCATTTTACGTCCCATACGGATGGCGGTTTCCCGGTCCCACTGCTGATTGGCATCGACCATCAGCGGGAAGTCATCACCCAGCGCTTCACGCACCGCGGTTAAGCGACGAATATCCTCAGCGCAGTTTGGTTGACCAACCTTGAGCTTGATACCGCCAATGCCGTTTTCACGGGAAATAACCACGTTTTTAAGCACCTGATCCAGCGGGGTATGCAGGAATCCACCGGAGGTGTTGTAGCACTGCACGGAGTCCCGATGCGAACCCAGCAGTTTTGCCAGCGGCAACCCTGCACGCTTGGCCTTCATATCCCACAAGGCGATATCGATAGGGGAGATTGCCTGAACCGCCATGCCGCTACGTCCCACGGAGGCGCCAGCCCACAACAGCTTGGTGTAGATCTTGTCGATATCGTTTGGGTCTTCGCCTAACAGGTTATCGGCAATTTCTTTGGCATGCGCATAGATCCCCTGACCGCCAGCCCGCTTTGAGTAACTGAATCCAACGCCTTCAAACCCGTCACGGCTGCGGATCTCGGCGATGATAATGGCGACTTCGGTTAGAGGTTTCTGACGACCGGTCAGCACTTTGGCATCGCTTACTGGTGTTGCCAGGGGAAGGAAAGCGAGGGATAGCTTAACCCATTCGATCCGATCGCCGGTTTCTGCCGCGGTTTTTGCATTGGCCGATTTGGCATAGGTCACGGCATCAGAATTGGCACTTAAAGACATAATGTTCTCTCCTGGTTATAACAAATGATTGCGCTATCATTTTTAATGTTAGCGCAATCACTGCGCCAGTGAATTGACTGCGATTTGAACAATCGCTCACAAATACTGAGAGAAAAGGGTGGTAAATTATAAACGACGTCACATTCCAATACTTTATGGAGAAATGCACAAATCGTTGTGATTGCGCTATCATTTTGAGCTGCGATAATTAACTAAGCTGCTGTTTTCCCTGCATTATCACCGAGCGACGCTGGCAATAGCCCAAATCATGATGAATAATGCCAGGATACATCGGCGATTTTTGACAAGGGCATCGACAGTGAAAAACTCCAGACCTCCGCGCGCCCCCACGCTGGAAGATGTTGCCCGTACCGCGGGATTGTCACCCATGACGGTGAGCAGGGCGTTGAATACCCCGCAGCTGGTGCGCCCGAAAACGGTGGAAAAAGTAATGCAAGCGGTACGCGCCACCGGCTATATTCCCAACGCGCTGGCCGGCGGACTGGCGTCACGACGCAGTAAGCTTATCGCCGTGGTGGTCCCGCAAATTAACAACAATATGTTTGTCGATACCATCCAGTCATTGAGCGATGAACTGGCTGAACGCGGATACCACATCTTACTCTGCGTGTCGGGTTATACGCCGCAAACAGAGGCTGAGCTGGTGGCGACACTGCTTTCTCGCCGCCCGGATGGCGTACTGCTCACCGGCATTCATCATACCGCCGAACTGAAAAAGGTGATTCTTAATGCAGCCATTCCGGTCGTGGAGATCTGGGATTTAACGCCAACACCTATTGATATGCTGGTCGGATTTTCGCATGAAAAAGTCGGGATGGCGGTGGCAGATTATTTGCTGGAAAAAGGCTATCGCCGTCCTGGCTTGCTATGGACAGCCGATCGTCGGGCAGGCCAGCGTAAACAAGGACTGTGCGATGCGCTGAGTCGTCATGGTATTGCCGCTGAGGCTCAGGTGGATGTCCCGCTACCGGCCTCTCTGGCATTGGGGCGCAGCGGATTAGCTCAACTATTGGCTGAAGGCGCTTTTGATGTCATTGTCTGTAGCTCAGATACGCTAGCCCAGGGGGCGATCATGGAAGCCGAAAGTCGTGGTCTGCGCGTGCCGCAGGAGTTAGCGGTTATCGGTTTTGGCGATCTCGATTTTGCTGCCAGTAACCGACCAGCCATCACCACCGTCAGCGTCGACCGACGGGCCATTGGACAACGTGCCGCCTCTCTGCTTGCCGATCGTATCGAACAAATTCCGCGTGAAGACGATATTATTGATGTCGGATTTCACCTGGTTGAACGAGAGTCCGCATAAGTTACCTGCATCCCAAAACATTAAGGAATCTGCTATGCCGCACGTTGATATTAAATGTTTTCCCCGCTCCCTTACCGACGAACAAAAAAATGCGCTGGCGGCGGATATTACCGAGGTCATTATTCGTCATTTGCAAAGCAAAGACAGTTCCGTGAGCGTGGCGCTCAATGAAATTGAGCCCGAGGCGTGGCAGGGCGTGTGGGATGCGGAAATAGCGCCGCAGATGGCAAAGTTGATTAAAAAACCCGGCTACAGTATGTAAGAAAAAACGGGCGGATAATCCGCCCATTTTCGTTGTGATTACGGCGTAACGATGTTGAACCAGAATTCGAACTTATCCATATAGCCGAGCATGGCATCAAGCTTGGTGCCGTCACCGGTTATCTTCACGTCACCGCTGTCTTGCGCCTGTTTTAGCGTCACTTCCTTGAGGATGATTTTGTTCAGCGTGTCGCGATTCAGCGTGACGGTGGCGTCGGCGTCTTTTGCTTCGGCATTGGCGGTATGGTTCAGTACGCCATTCTCCAGCTCAAGTTTATATTTACCACCGTCGCTGCCAAGGTCGATGTTAAACACCGACTTCGCATCGCCCGCTTTTTGTCCGTTGATATGCACCGCCAGATAATCGAAGAACATTTCCGGCGTCATGGCGCGAACGGTATCCGGGCTGGCGGTATTCGGGGTTGGGCCTTTGACTACGCCGTTACGCAGCTCTTGCGCCCCGGTAAGATAGAAGTTACGCCACGGGCCGGATTCAGCCTGATACCCCAATTGCTCCAGCGCATCCGCTTCCAGATTACGCGCGGCCTGGTTATTCGGATCGGCAAACACCACTTTGCTCACCACCTGAGCTACCCAACGGTAGTTACCCTGGTCATAGTCGGCTTTTGCTTTCTGCAAAATAGCGTCAGCGCCGCCCATATAGTCGACAAATTTCTTCGCAGATTCTTCCGGCGGCAGTTCATCCAGCGTTGCCGGGTTGCCGTCAAACCATCCAAGATAGAGCACATAGGTTGCTTTTACATCATGGCTCACGGAGCCATAGTAACCGCGGTTAGCCCAGGTGTGGGCCAGTGAGTCCGGCAGCTTAAAGTTTGCGGCGATCTCATCGCGGGTCAGACCTTCGTTAGCCATGCGCAACGTCTGGTCGTTGATGTAACGGTACAAATCGCGCTGGCTTTTCAGCAGGCTTACAACCTTGTCATTACCCCAGGTAGGCCAGTGGTGCTGCGCCATCATCACTTCTGCTTTATCACCCCAGCGGACAATCGCTTCGTTGATGTATTTGGACCACGGCAGCGGTTCACGGATTTTGGCTCCGCGCAGAGAGTAGGTATTGTGCAGGGTGTGGGTGACATCTTCAGCAGATTCAATCAGTTTCTTCTCTTCGATGTACCACAGCATCTCCGAAGGCGCTTCAGAACCCGGAGCCAGCATGAAATCATAGGTCAGGCCGTCAATGACCTCTTTTTGTCCATCTTTCTCAATGATATTCGTTGGCGCAATCAGGGTAACGGTTCCCGCAGAAGTTGTGGTTCCCAGTCCCGCGCCGACCTGACCTTTGGCATCAGGTTTTAGCAGGTTGCCGTACATGTAGCTCGCGCGGCGGCTCATGACGTTACCTGCCATGATATTCTCAGCGACCGCAGCTTCCATAAATCCGGCAGGCGCATAAATTTTCACTTTGCCCGCTTTAACGTCGGCTTCATCAACAACGCCGCGTACGCCGCCGTAATGGTCAACGTGGCTGTGGGTATAAATCACCGCGACAACCGGTTTTTGACCGCGGTTTTTAAAGTAAAGATCCATCCCGACCTTAGCCGTTTCTGCAGAAACCAGCGGGTCAACGACGGTAACGCCTTCTTTACCTTCAATAATGGTCATGTTCGACAGATCGAGGTTACGAATCTGGTAAACGCCATCCGTTACTTCAAATAGCCCGCTGATGTTGATCAACTGGGACTGGCGCCACAGGCTCGGGTTTACCGTATCCGGCGCTTTATCGCCTTCTTTGATGAACGCGTATTGCTGCGGATTCCAGATAACATTTCCCTCTTCACCTTTGATCACTTCCTGCGGGAGTGGAGCGATAAAGCCTTTGTGGGCGTCGGTAAAGTCGGTGTTATCGGAGAATGGCAGTTGGTTGTATAGCGCGTTGTTGGCTTGTTGCGTGGAGGCGGTGGCGTCTTTGGGAGCTTCAGCGGCCATAACGGGAACAGATAACGATGTGAGTAACCCAGCCAGTATAAAACTCTGTGCGATTCTATTAAGTTGCATCGTAAAACCTCTCTGACACTTCATAAGTACAGTTGGGGGATGCTGCTTTCACGGATAGTGTTTTGATTAGATATTTGCGTTAGTGCAAGATTAACTATAATTCACGCGAATGATTCAGCAAGGAAGGAGGGAGAATTTATCTGATTGGTTTTTCAGCAGTTTTAAGAAAACAGTTGCGGATGACAGCGGAGAACTGCCATCCGTTGGCAGAGTATCATTCACCAGCGATAATGCGCTTCCCGCTGGAGACAAACGTTCCGGCCCCAAGGTGATGCAACGTATTGAGCTTGCCATCATCAAACTGCCAGCGTCCTTCGACGAAGGCTCTCTCATCAGCGGCAGCCGAGACGACTTCCCCAAACAGCGTGTCATATTTTTCCTGTGCCGCAGTGGCTGGCAACAGGCGACACTCCATCCAGGCCAGGCATTTCGCTTCTATCAGCGGTAAACCCAGGACCGGTCCTTGCACTACGGGAATGCCGTAGCAGTTGAATTTATCTTCCACGCGACCGGAAACGCTGCCTACGGCCCAGGTCCAGTTGATGGCGGCAACGCCCGGAATAACGATGCCGAATTTACCGCTACGTTCGATTAGTTCACGCGACCAGGCGGTCTTATCAACAACAATTGCTACCCGCGGTGGTTCAAACTCCACGGGCATTGACCATGCTGCTGCCATCACATTTCGCCGCTCGGTATGCTCATCCCGGCTGGTTATCAATATCGTAGGACCGTGATTGAGTAGCCGACTGGCGTGTTTTAATTCGATCGGACGAAAATGGCTCATGGATGCTCCTTGGCTGAGAGATAACACACCACAATAAACATAGATATTAACGGTATTAGCGATTTTGTCGCCTCACCAGGAGGAACAACGCACAAAATCGACGGCGTAAATTTAAAAATGCGTTATAAGTACTGCATTAACCGAACAGGAACTCCGTATGACGCCTTTTTTAACCGCTTATTTTGCCCGTATTGGTTGGTCAGATTTGGCCAGGGTCGACATTGAAACCTTACGAGCGCTGCATTTATTGCACAACGCCGCCATACCTTTTGAAAACCTGGATGTATTGCTGCCCCGTGAAATGCAGCTTGACGATTTGTCGCTGGAAGAGAAGCTGGTAACGGCGCGTCGCGGCGGTTATTGCTTTGAACAGAACGGAGTGTTTGAACGAGCGCTACGTGAGATCGGTTTTAACGTACGCAGTCTGCTCGGGCGTGTGGTACTGGCAAATCCGTCAAGCCTGCCGCCGCGCACGCATCGTTTGTTGCTGGTCGAGTTACAGGGGGAACAGTGGATTGCCGACGTTGGCTTCGGCGGGCAAACGCTGACGGCGCCGATTCGTCTGCAGGCTAACATTGAGCAGAAGACGCCACACGGCGAGTATCGGCTGATTCAGGAGGGTGAAGACTGGATCCTGCAGTTCCGTCATCATGAACACTGGCAATCGATGTACCATTTCGACCTGGTGGTACAGCACCAGAGCGATTATCTGATGGGCAACTTTTGGTCTGCTCACTGGCCACAATCGCATTTTCGCCATCATCTGCTGATGTGTCGTCATCTGCCTGACGGCGGGAAATTAACATTAACCAATTTTCATTTTACCCATTATCAGGATGGACACGCGGTGGAGCAGATTAATCTGCCGGACGTCGCCAGCCTGTATGCTTTGTTGCAAGAACGTTTTGGACTAGGCGTGGATGATGTGAAGCATGGGTTTACACTCGGTGAGCTGGCGACGGTTATGGCGGCGTTTGATACGCATCCGGAGGCGGGAAAATAGGGGCATCGGAAGTCATGCCGGATGCGGCGTCATCGCCTTATCCGGCTTACGGAAATGATTAAAAATCTATTGCCCATTCTGCGTGAAACAAGATCACCGCCGAACCGGTAATGGTGACTTTTTCCGGCAGGTTTTCACGGATAGTCACCGTTACATCAACAATCCCGTCGCGCCCGAGCGCGCGGCCCTGATGTCCCTATACACGTAACGTTTCCCCATCATGCGCTATCCAGGCCCGGTAAGCGCAAGCGCTACCGGGTAGCAGAGGAAATTATCGGCGGGAACGCACTATTTGGTAGCGACGGGTAAAGTATTCAAACGGCGCACTCCAGACGTGGACCAGGCGAGTGAACGGGAACAGCAGGAAGATTGTCATCCCAAGAACCAGATGCACACGGAAAATCAACGCCACGCCATCCAGATGCGCAGACGCGCCGCCCTGGAAGGTCACCACTGACTGGGCCCAACCGACCAGTTTCAGCATTTCACTGCCGTCTGGATGTTGCGCAGAGAACGGGATGGTGGTTAAGCCGAGGATACACTGAATCAACAGAACGCAGAGGATCAGAATATCGGCGGTAGAAGATGTCGCACGAATACGCGGGTTGGTCAGACGGCGCACCAGCAAACCTGCGCCACCAACCAGCGTTAGCACGCCGCATAGCCCACCGGCAATCATTGCCATCTGTTGCTTTACCGCAATCGGCAGGAACCAGGCATACATCCAGTGCGGCGTTAACATGCCGAACAGGTGTCCGAAAAAGATCCCCAGAATGCCGATGTGGAACAGGTTGGACCATAACACCATACCGCGTTTGTCCAGCATCTGGCTGGAAGAGGCGCGCCAGGTGTATTGCCCGTAGTCATAGCGTAGCCAACTGCCGAGGATAAACACCGTCCCACACAGATACGGGTAGATATCGTAAAAAAAGACGTTCAGGTACTGTATCATTTCGGGCCTCCCGCGCTGACGTCGACATACTGCGGCGCCACGTCCTGGCTAAAGCGTCGTTGATAGTTTTGTAACGGTGAACTGTCGCAGGCGGTGGCGTTATCTTCGATAAACTTCACCTGTTCCTCTTCCCAGACTGCATCCAGCGCCTGACGGGTATCATCGCGGGTTTCCGCGCCAACCTGTTTGGTGACACTGTCACTTGAAAGAGGGCTTCCGGCAAACAGCAGCAGGGCGTCGAACAGTTGATACCACGGTGTATCGCGCTGTTTTAAGCGCCCACCCAGTAACGCCAGAATCGGTGCGACGTTCTGCAGTCCTTCTTTGGCCTCGGCCTCCGGCAGCACGCTCAGATACTCCAGATACAACGGCAAATGATCCGGCAGTTCGCGGCAGTCAAGCTGTAGCCCGACCTTTTCGTACTGTGCCAGCAGATCAACCATCGCCTGGCCCCGATCACGGGACTCGGCGTGGACGTGTTCAAACAACAGCAGAGAGGTGGCCCGGCCCCGGTCGAATATTTCGCACCATTCGGCTTGTTTATCCAGCAGTGGGGCATTGAGCAACCCCTGGCTAAATTCGGTAAGCATAGGGGCATCGCTGGCCACAAGCGCCAGCGCCTCGTCTTTACACTCCCACAGCAGCTCGTCGGGATATTCCATCAGCAGGCCGATAACCTTCAGGATTTGCATTATTCCCCCTCCGCTTTATCGCGCACTTCGGTGATGTCGATGGCATCAATACGACTGCTGTTAAACAGGTTGAATTTGGTATCTGAACCATGGCAGCCGTCACCAAAGGTAAACCCGCAACCATTTTTCTCCGGGAAGGCGTCACGCGCCATTTCACGGTGACTGGTTGGGATCACGAAGCGGTCTTCATAGTTGGCGATGGCCAGATAGCGGTACATCTCCTCAACCTGCTCAACGGTCAGACCCACTTCCTCAATCGCCCGGGTGTCCGTCACGCCTTCGACGGTTTGCGCGCGCATATAGTGGCGCATGGCCATCATCCGTTTGAGCGCGCGTAGCACCGGACCGGTATCGCCTGCGCTTAGCATGTTGGCGAGGTACTGAACCGGAATTCGCAGTGATTCAACCGCAGGAAGAATGTTGCCATTGTGCGGCAGTCCGCCCGCGTCAGCGACCGACTGAATCGGTGACAACGGCGGAACATACCAGACCATCGGCAGGGTGCGATATTCCGGGTGCAGCGGCAGCGCCAGCTTCCAGTCCATCGCCATTTTGTAAACTGGCGAACGTTGGGCCGCTTCGATGACGTTGTGCGGAATACCTTGTTTTAACGCTTCTTCAATGACCGCCGGGTCGTGCGGATTAAGGAACACATCGCACTGACGCTCATAGAGATCGGTCTCATGCTCGGTGCTGGCCGCTTCTTCAATACGGTCGGCGTCGTACAGCAATACGCCGAGATAACGAATACGTCCAACGCAGGTTTCCGAACATACCGTCGGCTGGCCAGACTCAATACGCGGGTAGCAGAAAATGCACTTCTCAGACTTACCGCTCTTCCAGTTAAAGTAGATTTTTTTGTACGGACAACCGCTGATACACAAGCGCCAGCCGCGACATTTGTCCTGATCGATCAGCACGATGCCATCTTCTTCACGCTTATAGATAGCACCACTCGGGCAAGTGGCGACGCAACTTGGGTTCAGGCAATGCTCACACAAACGCGGCAGATACATCATGAAGGTGTTTTCGAACTGGCCGTACATCTCCTTTTGCATTTTCTCAAAGTTACGGTCGCGGGCGCGTTTTGAGAACTCGCCACCCAGCAGCTCTTCCCAGTTGGGCCCCCAGATAATCTTGTCCATCCGTTTACCATCAATCAGCGAACGTGGGCGTGCGGTGGGCTGATTCTTGCTTTCCGGCGCGCTATGCAGATGCTGATAATCGTAGGTAAACGGTTCATAGTAGTCGTCAATTTGCGGGATCACCGGGTTGGCGAAAATTTTGGTGATTACGCCCATCTTGCCGCCCAGACGCGGTCTTATTTTGCCGTTAACATCGCGAACCCAGCCGCCTTGCCACTCTTCCTGATCTTCCCAGTTCTTCGGATAACCTATACCCGGTTTGGTCTCGACGTTGTTAAACCACGCGTATTCCATCCCTTCACGTCCGGTCCAGACGTTTTTGCAGGTAACGGAGCAGGTGTGGCAGCCGATGCACTTATCCAGATTAAGAACCATGCCTACCTGTGAGCGTATTTTCATTTTTTCGCCTCCTGTACCTGATCGCGACCTTCATCATCCAGCCAGTTAATATTTTTCATTTTTCTAATCATGATGAACTCATCGCGGTTAGAGCCGACCGTACCGTAATAGTTGAAGCTGTATGCCAGTTGCGCATAGCCGCCAATCATATGCGTGGGTTTCGGGCAGACGCGGGTGACCGAGTTATGGATCCCGCCACGCATTCCGGTGACTTCCGAGCCGGGGATATTCATGATTCGCTCCTGAGCGTGATACATCATGGTCATTCCCGGCGGCACGCGTTGACTCACCACTGCACGCGCGGTAAGCGCGCCGTTGGCGTTGAAGGCTTCAATCCAGTCGTTATCCTCAATGCCCAACTCTTTGGCATCGGTCTCGCTGATCCAGACAATGGGTCCGCCACGTGACAGCGTCAGCATCAGCAGGTTTTCGCTGTAGGTAGAGTGGATCCCCCATTTCTGGTGTGGGGTCAGGAAGTTGAGCGCTTTTTCCGGGAAGCCGTTAGGCGGAACTTCGCGCATTTCGCTGACGCTGCGGGTATCAATAGGCGGGCGATACGCCACCAGACTTTCACCGAACGCACGCATCCACGCGTGATCCTGATACAGCTGCTGGCGACCGGACAGGGTACGCCAGGGGATCAGCTCATGGACGTTGGTATAGCCAGCGTTATAAGAGACATGTTCACTTTCCAGCCCAGACCAGGTAGGGCTGGAGATGATTTTGCGCGGCTGGGCCTGAATATCGCGAAAACGGATCTTCTCGTCTTCTTTGTTCAACGCCAGATGCGTATGGTCGCGTCCGGTCATCGCCCCCAGCGCTTCCCAGGCTTTCACCGCCACCTGACCGTTCGTTTCCGGCGCCAGGGCAAGGATCACCTCAGAGGCATCCAGCGCGGTGTCAATTAGCGGTCTTCCTTTCGCCGGACCTTCGCGCTTGGTGTAGTTAAGCTTGCCGAGGAAATCGACTTCCGCCTGGGTATTCCACGCTATGCCTTTCCCACCGTTGCCGAGCTTGTCCATGAGTGGACCAAGTGAAGTAAAGCGTTCGTAGGTAGCAGGGTAATCGCGTTCCACAACGGCGATATTCGGCGCCGTTTTCCCCGGGAGAAGATCGCATTCGCCTTTGCGCCAGTCCAGAATGTCAAACGGCTGTGACAGCTCTGCCGGGGAGTCGTGTTGCAGCGGTTGCAATACCACATCCGTTTCTTGTCCAAGATGTCCTACGCAAACTTCAGAGAATACTTTGGCGATGCCTTTATAAATTTCCCAGTCGCTCTTCGATTCCCACGCGGGATCGACCGCTGCCGACAGCGGATGAATAAACGGATGCATATCCGAGGTGTTCATATCGTCTTTTTCATACCAGGTAGCGGTTGGCAAAACGATATCGGAGAACAGGCAGGTGCTCGACATACGGAAATCGAGCGTGACCAGCAGATCAAGTTTGCCCTCTATCGCCGCCGACTGCCATTCAACCTCTTCAGGTTTGATACCCTCGCTTGAGCCAAGCGCTTCCCCCTGGATCCCGCTTTCGGTACCCAGTAAATACTTGAGCATGTATTCATGCCCTTTACCGGAGGAGCCGAGCAGGTTAGAGCGCCAGACGAAGAGGTTGCGCGGATGGTTGCTACCGCTATCCGGCTGCTCGCAGGCAAAACGAATATCCCCCGATTTCAGCGCCTGGGCGGTGTATTGCGCAGGAGACAGCCCCGCCTGTTCGGCTTTTGCTTTAACGGTCAGTGGGTTGAGGTTAAGCTGCGGCGCGGACGGCAGCCAGCCCATCCTTTCTGCACGCACGTTAAAGTCAATCAAATGTCCGGTAAACTTCGACGCATCGGCCAGCGGAGAGAGGAGTTCTTGCGCGGTGAGTTTTTCATAACGCCACTGGCTGGAGTGGTTGTAGAAAAACGAAGTGCTGTTCATCTGACGGGGTGGTCGGTTCCAGTCGAGCGCAAAGGCCAGCGGTAACCAACCTGTTTGCGGTCGCAGTTTCTCTTGGCCCACATAGTGCGCCCAGCCGCCGCCGCTTTGCCCCACGCATCCACAGAACACGAGGATGTTAATCATGCCACGGTAGTTCATATCCATGTGATACCAGTGGTTGACGCCAGCCCCGAGAATGATCATCGAACGGCCATGCGTTTTATGCGCCGTATCGGCAAACTCGCGGGCGATTTGTTCGATATGACGGCGTGGCACGCCGGTAATTTGCTCGCCCCAGGCAGGGGTATATGCTTTCACTTCGCTGTAATCTTGCGCGCTAAGAACGTCATCCAGACCACGGTCGAGGCCGTAATTCGCCAATACCAGATCATAGACGCTCACCACCGGGCAACGGCTGCCATCGGCGAGAGTAAGATGTTTTACCGGCAGTTGACGGATCAGCACCGGTTCTTGTTTTACGCTGCGAAAATGCGGGTTTTCATTTCCGCCAAAATAGGGGAATGCCACACCGGTCACTTCATCATGCTGACCGAGCAGCGAGAGAGTAAGCTCAGTTTCCGCGCCAGCCGCCAGGGGTTCCAGGTTCCATTTGCCTTGCTCACCCCAGCGAAAACCGATAGATCCGTTCGGGACAACCAGTTCGCCAGCACTGTTAAAGGCTACCGTTTTCCACTCCGGATTGTTGCTTTCACCCAGACCATCGACAAGGTCTGAGGCGCGCATCATGCGTCCAGGCACATAGCTGCCATCTTCCCGGGCATCCAGTAAAACCAGCATCGGCATATCGGTATAGCGACGACAGTAATTGAGGAAATAATCGCTGGGATTGTCGAGGTGGAACTCTTTCAGGATGACGTGGCCCATTGCCATCGCCAGCGCACTGTCGGTGCCTTGCTTAGGTGCCAGCCACTGGTCGCACAGTTTAGCGACTTCCGAGTAATCCGGCGTAATGGCAATCGTCTTGGTGCCCTTGTAGCGTACTTCGGTGAAAAAGTGCGCATCCGGGGTACGGGTCTGCGGCACGTTAGAGCCCCAGGCGATGATATAACTGGAGTTATACCAGTCGGCGGATTCTGGCACATCGGTTTGCTCACCCCAGGTCATTGGTGAGGCGGGCGGTAAGTCGCAGTACCAGTCATAGAAACTCAGGCAGGTTCCGCCCAGTAGCGAGAGATAGCGTGTACCTGCAGCATAGGAGACCATCGACATCGCAGGGATCGGGGAGAATCCAGCCACGCGGTCCGGGCCATAGGTTTTCACTGTCCAGACGTTAGCGGCGGCAATCAACTGATTAAGCTCTTTCCAGTTGGAGCGGATAAAACCTCCGCGCCCGCGTACCTGCTTGTAGCTCTGGCATTTTTGCGGGTCGTTCATAATGGATTCCCAGGCCAGCACCGGATCGGGCTGGCGGGACAGGGCATCGCGCCACAGTTCTATCAGACGTTTACGCACCAGCGGATACTTCAGGCGGTTGGCGCTGTAAAGATACCAGGAATAGCTGGCGCCGCGCGGGCAGCCGCGGGGTTCATGATTTGGCAAGTCAGGGCGGGTTCGTGGGTAGTCGGTTTGCTGCGTTTCCCAGGTTACCAGTCCATTTTTGACGTAGATTTTCCAGCTGCATGAGCCGGTACAGTTAACACCGTGGGTAGAACGCACAATTTTGTCGAACTGCCAGCGCTGACGATAACTGTCTTCCCAGTCCCGGTTGGTGTGCATCACTTGCCCGTGCCCCTCGGCAAACGTATCGCCCTTTTGTTTAAAGTAGCGAAAGCGGTCTAACAGTTTACTCATGACATAACTCCTGCTTCGATAATATTGCCGACGGTGAATCGAACTCCCGGCCTGGCCGAATGTCCGATCCTGCGGTATCCATTTCGTTATTTTTTTTGTGATTTACGGCCATAGACCAGCCAGGTCACCAGCACGCAGACGATGTAAAACACGAGGAATATTTTCATGGCACCCACCGGAGAGCCGGTCAACGCCAGTGATGAGCCAAACGCTTTAGGGATGAAGAAGCCCCCTACAGCGCCAATGGCTGAGATGAATCCCAGGGCGGCGGCGGTATCGGTTACCGCTTCACGTTGAGCCTGCTCTTCGGTACCACCATGCAGCTTCACCCGGTAAATCGTGATTTTGCGAAAGATCACCGCAATCATCTGGAAGGTCGACCCGCTTCCCAGACCCGCGGTCAGGAACAAGCCCATAAACACCAGGTAGAAAGCGACAAAGTTCCCTTCGCCTGATCCTGGCAGGGTGAGAAACAGCAGGGCGCTAAACAGCGCCATAAAGATGAAGTTAATTAACGTGACGCGTACACCGCCGAACTTGTCAGAGATAACGCCGCCCGCCGATCGCGCAAGCGCGCCGATGAAAGGGCCGAAGAACGCCAGTTGCAGGATATTCACGTCAGGGAACTGGGTTTTCGCCAGCATGGCAAAACCTGCAGAAAAACCGATAAATGAACCGAAGGTGGCAAGATACAACAGGCTTAATAACCACAGATGAAAACGCTTGAGGACCGGTAATTGGGAAGCGATCGAAGCCTTCGAACTGGCAATGTCGTTCATTCCCATACCTGCCGCCACGGTGGCTATCAGCAGTAACGGCACCCAAATCCATGCGGCATTGGCTAGCGACAATAACGAGCCGTCAGCTTGCGGTACGCCCTGAACGCCCAAAAAGGTAAAGATGGGCAGAAAGATAACCAAAGGCGCAATCAACTGCATTACGCTGACGCCGAGGTTGCCGAGACCGCCGTTTACGCCTAACGCACTGCCTTGCTTCGCTTTGGGGAAGAAAAAGCTGATATTGCCCATGCTGGAGGCAAAGTTAGCGCCAGCAAAACCACACATCAGCGCAATAATAATAAATACGCCAAACGGAGTAGCGGTATTTTGCACGGCAAATCCGAGCCAGACGCAGGGAATAATCAGAATGATCGTACTAAAAATGGTCCAACGGCGCCCACCAAATATAGGTACCATAAAGGAGTAGGGAACGCGCAATATTGCACCAGAAAGAGAGGGCAATGCCGTTAATAAAAACAGTTGGTCGGTGGTGAAATTAAAGCCAATTTTATTCAGATTGACGGCAACGGCGCTGAACAACATCCAGACGCAGAAAGCAAGCAGCAAACAACTCACTGATATCCATAGGTTTCTGCGTGCAATGTGCTTGCCTTTGTTTTCCCAAAAGCCGGGGTTCTCTGGTTTCCAGTCAGTTAAAAGATAACGATTATTTTTCTCATTTGATGATGACATATTATTCTCCATGCACATGCCGTTCATGAAAAAGAAATAAACGCATGCAGCGCCGCGCGGCTTCTTTTTAGAAACTATTGAAAAGTTTTAGGAATATTGACTGAAAGAATAGATAAAAAAGCGCAATAACGCGGCGTGATGGGAGAATTACACGTTGCTTAAGTGTTACCAATTGTAAACATAAAAGATGTATTGTTAATTCATCTATTGCGTCAAATAAATAACTCCAGCGTAATCATACGGTCAAGATGGCGATCGAATGCAGGATCGGCCATTTCCTCAATGCCTAATATGTACATACCATCCAGACCGCAGACCAATGCGATTAAGCGCCAGGCGACGTCGGCAGCATCTGGGGTGGAGGAAAACTCACCGGCTTTCTGTCCCTGAGTGATGATGTTGGCGGTTTCTTCGTGCCACATCCGCATGGTCAACAGGTAGGCGCTTTTGATTTCTGGATCTTTACCCGCCACAACCTGCGCTTCACGCCATAGCTTAATATAGGGTTCGAATCCGCCATCTTCGCTGCCCAGCATGGCATGCAGTCGCTCACGAAAACTGGCATTTTCACTGACCAGTTCCGCATCGAGCAGGGTACGGATCAGACGTACAAATGCCTGGGATTTAAGTTCGCCGGCAGAGGCAAAGTGGTGGTGTAGTTGGCCCGTTGCCACATGTGCTTCAGCTGCAATGCGTCGCACCGTCATCGCGGTAAACCCTTCCTCAAGCGCGACACGCATGGCCGCCTGCAGAATAACTTCCCGACGTTCATCCCGATTCAGATAGCTCATCTTTCCTCCTGTACTCGTGTATCACGCAGTCTAACAAAAAGTTGGACATATGTTCAATTTTCCGTAGGATCGCTCAAGTTGGACATGTGTCCAGTTTAAGTTTCGTTAGGGAGTTTTATGTTTCGTCAGTGGTTAACGTTAGTCATTATTGTGCTGGTCTACATCCCTGTTGCGATTGATGCAACGGTGCTGCACGTTGCCGCGCCCACGCTGAGTATGACGCTGGGTGCCAGTGGTAACGAGCTGCTGTGGATTATTGATATTTATTCCCTGGTAATGGCCGGTATGGTATTGCCAATGGGCGCGCTGGGCGATCGCATCGGCTTTAAACGCCTGCTGCTATTAGGCGCTGGACTGTTTGGTCTCGCATCGCTGGCGGCCGCTTTTGCCCACAGCGCAAGCTGGCTGATAGCCACCCGGGCGGTATTGGCGATTGGCGCGGCGATGATTGTGCCGGCAACGCTTGCGGGGATTCGCGCCACGTTCGCAGAGCAACGGCATCGTAATATGGCGCTCGGCGTCTGGGCCGCGGTCGGTTCTGGCGGTGCGGCATTTGGCCCACTCGTTGGCGGGATGCTGCTGGAGCACTTCTACTGGGGATCCGTGTTCTTAATTAATGTGCCGATTGTCCTGGTGGTAATGGCCTTAACTGCGCGCTTAGTGCCGCGTCAGGCCGGACGTCGCGATCAATCGTTAAATTTTGGTCATGCGATAATGCTGATTGTCGCCATTCTGCTGCTGGTCTACAGCGCTAAAACCGCCCTGAAAGGGCATACGGCGACCGTTGCGATCGCGCTGACGTTGTTAACCGGCGCTTTATTGTTGTGGCAGTTTGTCCGTATCCAGCTAGCTGCTTCCCGCCCGATGATTGATATGCGGTTGTTCACGCATCGCATTATCTTAAGCGGCGTAGTGATGGCGATGACCGCGATGATAACTCTGGTAGGGTTCGAGTTACTGATGGCTCAGGAGCTACAGTTTGTTCATGGTTTAACGCCTTATCAGGCGGGCCTTTTTATGCTGCCGGTGATGCTGGCAAGCGGCTTCAGCGGACCGATTGCCGGCATGCTGGTGTCACGTCTGGGATTACGGTGTGTGGCCACGGCGGGTATGGCGCTGAGCGCTGTGAGCTTTTACGGTCTGGCGATGACGGATTTCAGCACTCAGCAGATTCAAGCCTGGATATTAATGGCGTTGCTCGGTTTTAGCGCGGCGAGTGCGCTCCTGGCCTCAACGGCGGCTATCATGGCGGCAGCTCCGGCAGAAAAAGCCGCAGCCGCGGGCGCCATTGAGACGATGGCTTATGAACTGGGCGCCGGGCTTGGGATCGCTATCTTTGGTTTGCTGTTAAGCCGCAGCTTTTCAGCCTCGATTCTGCCGCCAGTTGGCCTTAATCCGCAGGAGATAGAACGAGCCTCATCGTCAATGGGGGAGGCGGTGCAGTTGGCGCATTCGCTCCCATCGTCGCTGAGTGAGGCGTTGCTGTCGGCTGCTAAAGAAGCCTTTACCTGGTCGCACAGCGTAGCCTTAAGCAGCGCCGGCAGCATGCTTATCGTATTAGCGGTAGGAATGTGGTTCAGTCTGGCAAAGGTACAGCGTCAATAACTAATGAGCTAAATGACAGGGGTAATCCATCTCTTCAACTTCTTTCCCACTGAGTCGAGCGTATTGCCCCGTCAGTCTCCAGAATGCGGGCTGCGTTTCCGTATAGATCTCTGCCGCTAACACCAGGCGGCGGCGATCTACCTCATTAAGCTCCAGCAGCGTCCACGGCACAAAATAGCGATCGCTGCCCGTCAGGGTAAACCACAGCGGGCACCCGCAACCAGAACAAAAGAAACGTTCACCACGATTTGAAGAAGGAAAGTGCGCAGGTTCTGCTGAATCTGGCGACATCAGCGGATGACTGCTGGCTTCCAGATACATAGCGATGCCGCCCGACCACTTCTGGCACAGGGTGCAATGGCAGGCATAGACATCCAGCATTTCGACGTCGACGGTAAAATGACTCTGTCCGCAAAGACAACGACCAGTGAATGTCTGCACGGCATACTCCTTATGACCGAGTCTACATTAAGAGAAAAAGCCAGCCCTGGAAGGACTGGCTTTTTATTCAGGCTACAACAAAATTAGAACTGGTAGTTCAGACCAACAGCCACGATGTTGTCAGTGCTTACACCGGCAGCGCGGGTGAAGTTGTTGTCGTCCAGCAGATTGATTTTGTAATCAACGAAGGTAGACATGTTTTTGTTGAAGTAGTAGGTAGCACCCAGGTCTACGTATTCAACCAGATCCTGGTCGCCGAAGAATGCAATGTCTTTACCTTTGGATTTCAGGTAAGCGATGGACGGACGCAGACCGAAGTCGAACTGGTACTGAGCAACAGCTTCAAAGTTCTGTGCTTGATTTGCAATACCGTTGATCTTACTACCGTTAACAGTACCACCAAAGGTAGTCATGTTACGGGTTTCAGAGTAGGTAGTTGCCAGGTAGATATTGTTCGCATCATATTTCAGGCCAGCAGCCCAAACTTCAGCGTTCTTACCGTCAGCTTTGAACAGACCATTGTGGTTGTTCTGAGAATCAGTACGGTCAGATTTCGCATAGGTTGCACCTACACCGAAGCCTTCGTACTCATAAGTCGTAGACAGACCGAAGCCGTCACCGTTAGCTTCTTTGTCGTTGCTACGGGCGTTTTTACCCTGGTACTGCAGGGCAAAATTCAGACCTTCAACCAGACCGAAGAAGTCGGTGTTACGATAGGTTGCAACGCCAGTAGCACGCTGGGTCATGAAGACGTCAGTCTGGGTCCAGGTATCGCCACCGAACTCTGGCAAAACGTCGGTCCATGCGCCGATGTCGTATGCTACGCCGTAGTTACGACCGTAGTCGAAAGAACCGTATTCAGCGAATTTCAGGCCAGCGAATGCCAGACGAGTTTTGTCTGCTTCGGAACCCTGATCTTCAGAACGGTTGCCCTTGAATTCATATTCCCACTGACCGAAACCAACCAGTTGGTCGTTGATCTGGGTTTCGCCCTTGAAGCCCAGACGCGCGTAGGTTTTGTCGCCATCGCTGCCGTTGTCGTCAGAGAAGTAATGCTGAGCGTGAACTTTACCGTAGATATCCAGTTTGTTTGCGTCTTTGTTATATACCTCAGCTGCGTTTACCGCACCTGCCGCCAACAGGCTAGTCACTGCCACTGCAACTAATTTAAGTTTCATTCTAAATAATCCTTATAATTTTTTCTTGGTGTGTTTCCTAAACCATTGCTAAACGAAGGGGTTCGTCAATGGCAAACTATTTTTAAATGACGCAGTGGTATAAGTTCAATAATAAGTTTCATATTATTGCGAAATATTTGGAGTTGTGTGATCCAGATCTACATAATATAGCTGATTGTATTAATCATAATATGTGACAGATCTGAATGGGTATATTTACATACGGGACTATTGTGCAGGCTATGGTTTAAATGGTGTTAATTTCGCAGGTGTAATATATACAAGTGAAGAGATATAAATAACCAGGTAATACTTTCGAATGTTAATTAGTTACCATATATTTAACATTTAATTAAACAAATATAAACATAATCGCAGGTGGAATGGACAAATATTATTCATCAATTTGCCTAAAGTATAGCCGGGTTTTATTTGTTTGTGATAAAACCCGACTTTTTATCAGGCGCGTCGCGTTGCCAGCCAGCAAAGCAGAGAGCCTGCGCAGACCATCAGCGCACCTTGCCAGAACGAAAGCGACAGCGGGGCGCTGAGCAACACAGCGGCCAGCGCGGAGGAGAGCACCGGGGTAAAATAAGACCCAACAGCCATGACGGTCACGTTGCCGTGCAAAATGCCAATATTCCACGCAGCATAGGCAAATCCTAACGTTAATGCTGCAGTGAACATTTTAATCGTCACCGAAGTACTGAAAACCATTTCCGGTTGAGGGGTAATAAAATAGTAAACCCACAAAGTTGCTGCCGTCAGTAAAACGAATACGGTGATGCCGTTAAAGCCTTTTGCATATTTATTGGTCACCGTACAATACGTTGCCCAGATAAAAGCGCCGAGAAAGGCGAGAAAATAGCTGAGCGGACTGCTGGCAACATTGCTGATAATTTCATCAAGATTAAGGCCATTTTCGCCACCCAATACCCAACACACCCCGGTCAATGCGATAATTAATCCAGGGATTACCAGCCAGGTTGTTTTCTGACCATTAAATAAAATAGCAAACAATATCGTCAGACTTGGCCAGAGATAATTAACCATACCGACTTCAATAGCCTGGTGACGAGTAGCCGCATAACCGAGAGCCAGCGCTAAACAGATTTCATAGCTAACAAAAAGCACGCTACCGGCGATTAAATAGCGAACAGGTATTTTCCTGATATTCGGAAAGCCGACGGTAAAAATCAGTAACAGGCCGCTTAACGAAAAAATCATTGCCGCGCCGCCCGCAGGACCCAGCCCTTCACTTACTCCACGCATGAGTCCGACCATAGTGCTCCAGAGCACTATGGCAATGAGCCCAATTAACGTTGCTTTTTGTTTTGTCATTCTGATTGTCTGTCCATGGTGCTGGCAAAAAATTAAGCTGAAATTTATAGCACTTTTATACCGTAGCGCGCTAATCAATTGCCTTTCCCATACTCCCTTATGGGTACAAAGGTTAAACAAAGTGCACTATTTAGTAGCGGAACCGTTTCGTTATTGATTTGACGCAAAAAAAATATGGATATAGCTGATAGTTTCGTCGCGAAGTTGTACATGGCATCTTTCAGACTGCCGCGCTCGCGCAATTTGAGAGATTTCCTGTACGAACCCCTGCAAAAAAGAGGAAAGCAATGGACGTCAGCCGCAGACAATTTTTTAAAATCTGCGCGGGCGGTATGGCGGGAACAACAGTAGCCGCTCTGGGTTTTGCACCCAAAATGGCACTGGCTCAGGCGCGAAACTATAAGCTGTTACGCGCCAAAGAGATCCGAAACACCTGCACATACTGTTCCGTAGGTTGCGGGCTATTAATGTATAGCCTGGGAGATGGAGCAAAAAACGCCAAAGAGTCGATTTACCATATTGAAGGGGATCCGGATCATCCGGTGAGCCGCGGGGCATTATGTCCTAAGGGCGCAGGATTACTGGATTACGTGCACAGTGAAAACCGTCTGCGTTACCCGGAATATCGCGCTCCTGGTTCCGACAAATGGCAGCGTATCAGCTGGGATGAAGCATTCACCCGCATCGCGAAGCTGATGAAAACTGACCGTGACGCCAACTTTATTGAGAAGAATGAGCAGGGCGTAACGGTAAACCGCTGGCTTTCAACCGGGATGCTATGCGCATCTGCGGCAAGTAATGAAACTGGCATGCTGACGCAAAAATTTGTGCGCTCACTCGGCATGCTGGCAGTAGACAACCAGGCGCGCGTCTGACACGGACCAACGGTAGCAAGTCTTGCTCCAACATTTGGTCGCGGTGCGATGACCAACCACTGGGTTGATATTAAAAACGCTAACGTCGTGATGGTGATGGGCGGTAATGCCGCTGAAGCACATCCGGTGGGATTCCGCTGGGCGATGGAAGCCAAAAACAACAATGATGCCACGCTGATTGTTGTTGACCCTCGTTTTACTCGTACAGCCTCGGTGGCGGATATCTATGCGCCAATTCGTTCCGGCACGGACATTACGTTCCTGTCCGGTGTCTTGCTGTACCTGATTGAAAACAACAAAATTAACGCTGAATACGTGAGGCATTACACCAACGCCAGCCTGCTGGTGCGGGATGACTTTGCTTTTGAAGACGGTCTGTTCAGCGGCTATGACGCGGAAAAACGCCAATACGATAAATCGTCCTGGAACTACCAGTTCGATGAAAACGGCTACGCGAAACGCGATGAAACGTTAAGCCATCCTCGCTGCGTGTGGAATCTGCTAAAACAGCACGTTTCCCGCTACACGCCAGATGTGGTGGAAAACATCTGCGGTACACCGAAAGAAGACTTCCTGAAAGTCTGCGAAGTACTGGCTTCCACCAGCGCGGCGGATCGCACCACTACGTTCCTGTATGCGCTGGGCTGGACACAGCATACCGTAGGGGCGCAGAACATCCGTACCATGGCGATGATCCAGTTGCTGCTCGGCAACATGGGGATGGCAGGTGGCGGGGTTAACGCCTTACGTGGTCACTCCAACATTCAGGGATTAACCGACTTAGGTCTGCTCTCTACCAGTCTGCCAGGTTACCTGACGCTGCCGTCAGAGAAACAGACGGATCTGCAAACCTATCTGGCTGCTAATACGCCAAAAGCGACGTTGGCCGACCAGGTTAACTACTGGGGTAACTATCCGAAGTTCTTCGTCAGTCTAATGAAATCTTTCTACGGCAATGCGGCGCAGAAAGAGAACGACTGGGGCTTTGAGTGGCTGCCGAAGTGGGATCAGTCCTACGACGTCATCAAATACTTCAACATGATGGATAGCGGAAAAGTCACCGGCTACATCTGTCAGGGCTTTAACCCCGTTGCGTCCTTCCCGGACAAAAACAAAGTGGTGCAGTGCCTGAGCAAACTGAAGTATCTGGTGGTTATCGATCCGCTGGTGACCGAAACCTCAACGTTCTGGCAGAACCACGGTGAATCAAACGACGTCGATCCGGCATCTATTCAGACCGAAGTCTTCCGTTTGCCATCGACCTGCTTTGCGGAAGAGGACGGCTCCATCGCCAACTCCGGCCGCTGGCTGCAGTGGCACTGGAAAGGTCAGGACGCACCGGGTGAAGCCCGCAACGACGGCGAAATTCTGGCCGGTATTTACCATCGTCTGCGCGACATGTATCGCACTGAAGGCGGTAAAGCGGTAGAACCCGTTCTGAAAATGAGCTGGAACTATAAGCAGCCGGACGAACCGCACTCAGAGGAAGTGGCAAAAGAGAACAACGGCTATGCGCTGGAAGACCTCTATGATGCTAACGGCGTGCTGGTTGCGAAAAAAGGTCAGTTGCTCAACAGCTTTGCGTTGCTGCGTGATGATGGTTCTACCTCATCATCCTGCTGGATTTATACCGGTAGCTGGACCGAGCAGGGCAACCAGATGGCCAATCGCGATAATGCCGACCCGTCAGGTCTCGGTAATACGCTGGGCTGGGCTTGGGCATGGCCGTTGAACCGTCGCGTGCTGTATAACCGCGCTTCGGCGGATCCACAGGGTAAACCGTGGGATCCAAAACGCATGCTTATCCAGTGGAACGGTACGAAGTGGACGGGGAACGATATCCCGGACTTCAATACTGCGGCACCAGGCAGCGGTACCAATCCGTTTATCATGCAGCCGGAAGGGCTGGGGCGTTTGTTTGCTATCGATAAGATGGCGGAAGGTCCGTTCCCGGAACACTACGAGCCGATGGAAACTCCGCTGGGTACTAACCCGCTGCACCCGAACGTGATCTCCAACCCGGCAGCGCGTCTGTACGAAGCGGATAAGCTCCGCATGGGTACGAAACAGGACTTCCCGTACGTCGGGACGACCTATCGTCTGACCGAACATTTCCATACCTGGACCAAGCACGCATTGCTGAATGCGATTGCCCAGCCAGAGCAGTTTGTGGAAATCAGCGAAACGCTGGCGGCAGCGAAAGGTATCAACAACGGCGATCACGTGAAAGTCAGCAGCAAGCGTGGATTTATTCGCGCAGTTGCCGTGGTGACCCGTCGTCTGCGTACTTTGAACGTCAACGGTCAGCAGGTTGAAACGGTTGGGATCCCAATCCACTGGGGCTTTGAAGGAGTCGTGCGTAAAGGCTATATCGCCAACACCCTGACGCCGAATGTCGGTGATGCAAACTCGCAAACGCCGGAATACAAAGCGTTTTTAGTTAACATCGAGAAGGCGTAAGGGAGGCGAACATATGTCTATGGAAACGCAGGACATCATCAAAAGGTCCGCAACAAACTCCATCACGCCGCCGCCTCAGGCCCGTGATTATAAAGCGGAGGTCGCGAAGCTGATAGACGTTTCCACCTGTATAGGCTGTAAAGCTTGTCAGGTGGCATGCTCAGAGTGGAACGATATCCGCGATGAAGTCGGCCACTGCGTCGGGGTGTATGACAACCCCGCCGATCTCAGCGCCAAGTCCTGGACGGTGATGCGGTTTACCGAAACCGAACAGAACGGCAAGCTGGAGTGGTTGATTCGTAAAGACGGCTGTATGCACTGTGAAGATCCGGGCTGCCTGAAGGCATGCCCGTCTGCCGGAGCTATCATCCAGTACGCCAACGGGATTGTCGATTTCCAGTCAGAACACTGTATTGGCTGCGGCTACTGTATTGCCGGGTGTCCATTTAATATTCCGCGCCTCAATAAAGAGGATAACCGCGTGTATAAATGTACGCTGTGTGTGGACCGGGTCAGCGTCGGGCAGGAACCTGCCTGCGTGAAGACTTGTCCGACCGGAGCAATACATTTCGGCACTAAGCAGGAAATGCTGGAAATGGGCGAACAGCGCGTGGCAAAACTGAAGGCACGCGGTTTCGAACACGCCGGTCTCTACAATCCGGAAGGTGTGGGTGGTACGCACGTTATGTACGTTCTGCATCATGCCAACCAACCGGAGCTGTATCATGGCCTGCCGAAAGATCCGCAGATCGATACCTCTATCAATCTGTGGAAAGGGGCGTTGAAACCGCTGGCCGCTGCCGGATTTATCGCCACCTTCGCCGGGCTGATTTACCACTACATTGGTATCGGCCCGAATAAGGAAGTGGACGACGACGAGGAGGATCATCATGAGTAAGTCGAAAATGATTGTGCGCACGAAGTTTATCGACCGCGCCTGTCACTGGACGGTGGTGATCTGCTTCTTCCTGGTGGCGTTGTCGGGGATTTCTTTTTTCTTCCCGACTCTGCAATGGCTGACGCAGACCTTCGGTACGCCGCAGATGGGACGCATTTTGCACCCGTTCTTCGGCATACTGATCTTCGTGGCGCTGATGTTCATGTTTGTACGCTTTGTTCACCATAACATCCCGGATAAAAAAGATATCCCGTGGCTGAAAAACATTGTGGAAGTGCTGAAAGGCAATGAACATAAAGTGGCGGATGTGGGCAAGTACAACGCCGGGCAGAAAATGATGTTCTGGTCAATCATGAGCATGATTTTCGTGCTGTTGATTACTGGTATCATTATCTGGCGTCCGTACTTTGCGCAGTTCTTCCCGATGCAGGTTGTGCGCTATAGCCTGCTGATCCATGCGGCGGCGGGGATTATCCTGATGCACGCCATCCTCATCCATATGTATATGGCATTCTGGGTGAAAGGATCGATTAAAGGCATGGTTGAAGGGAAAGTGAGCCGTCGCTGGGCGAAGAAACATCACCCACGCTGGTATCGCGAAGTTGAAAGACAAGAAGCGAAAAAAGAGAGCGAGGAAGGGGTTAACTAACTCCTGACGTTCCCTGTACGTAATGGCGCTACCGATGTAGCGCCATTTTTTTGCCAAAAAAACGTCATGTTTCTGTCATCTGCTGAACGTAAGGTGTTGTCTTTCCAATAATAGAAGAGTTAAAAGACAATGCATCTGGTGAAAAAATTACTCGCAGTCAGCCTATTTCTTTGTGCATCCGCTCAGGCGCAGAATGTCCTCGAATTTCCGCAGCCGGAGAATAACCCGGAAGAGTTTTATGCCGTGACCGAAATCCCGGCAGGTGGAATAATCAAATATGAAACTGACGCCAAAACCGGTTTTATCATTGCCGATCGCTTCCAGTCCATGCCGGTTGCCTATCCCGCCAACTACGGTTCTCTGACCCAGTCTTTAGCCGGTGACGGCGACCCGCTGGATGTTATCTTTTATACCCGCGCGCCGCTGGCTCCGGGAACGTTGATTAAGCTGCGCGCTATTGGCGTACTGAAGATGATCGACGGCGGTGAAAAGGACGACAAAATTGTTGCCGTACCGGCCAGTAAAATTGACCCTACTTATGACAACATCAAAGAGCTGAGCGATCTGCCAAAGATTGAAGTTCAACGTCTGGAATCTTTCTTCCGCGTGTACAAAGATCTGCCGGAAGGGCGCAAGAAGGTCGAATTAAACGGTTTCAACGATGCCGTTACGGCGAAGCAAGAGATCAAACAGGCCTGGGAGGCCTGGAAAGAGAAAAAACCGCAGCAATAATTAGCATGCCGGATGGCAAAAGTTGATCCGGCATTTACTTTTATCATTGTACTGCCAGCTTACGCAGGCGTGAAATATCCACGCTTTTTTGGGCCTCTGCCAGACTCCAGGTATTTTGCAGGTTTAACCACATTTCGGGTGAACTGCCAATCACCACAGAGAGTTTAATCGCCATCTCAGGCGTCAGGGCCGCTTTCCCGGTTAATAGTCGACTTGCCGTTGAAGGTGCAATTTCCATAGCCCTGGCAAACTCGCGCAGGCTGACATTGAGTTCGTCCAGCGCTTCCTGAATGATATCCCCAGGACGGGGATGATTTGCCATCTTCATCAATGATAGTCCTCGTAGTCCAGTATGTACGCATCGCCATTGACGAATTCAAACGTAATACGCCAGTTACCTGAAACAGAAATTGCCCATATGCCGTCACGCTCACCCACCAGAGGATGCAGCTTATAACCGGGCATATTGATATCTGTAACCTTACTAGCCGCATCAATAACGGCAAGCCTGTGTCGTAATCGTCGGACATGTTTCGCCATAACGCCTGATGTTCGCCCATGAAGAAACAAATCGCGCAATCCTTTGTGTCTGAAGTTCATGATCATCCATATCTTCCTTGTTCCTTCAAGAGGAACATTACCATTAATGTTCCTTTAAGCGCAACACCAGGATTGCGATGTTTTAAATTTTGCGGCGAATGTGCAAAAAGAAAAAGGGAGAAGGGGAATATCTGGAAAGCGTCACGCAAGAATTGCCGGATGGCTGGCCTACACGCGCATTTTGCTGATGTAGGCCGGATAAGCGTTCGCCATCCGGCACCAGAGTTTACTCCAGTTGTGAGTTCAGACGCTCAATCTCCTTTCGCCATTGTGCCTGTAACAACGGCTTTTGATGTTTTGGCTTGCGCGCAAGATCGTCGGCCAGACGTTGCTCCAGCTCGAGGAGTTGTTCCAGCAATCCATCGCTGTCAACGCTGATTTCGGCCCTCGCTTCGACCACCGTTTTGGGAACAGTTATCTCAGAGGATGTTTCCCGAATACGCGCATTGACCGCGTCCAGATCGTGCCATTCGCTCAGTTCGCCATTGTCGATTAACCAAAACCGGTTACAGCTTTGGCTGATAAGCTGACGGTCGTGACTGACCAGCAACACGCCGCCGTTATAACTTTGCAGCGTTTCTGCCAGCGCCTCTTTACCTTCCATATCCAGATGGTTGGTGGGTTCATCGAGCATCAGCAGGCTGTAGCGCGCAAGCGTCAGACCCACAAACAGCAGCCGGGATCGTTCACCGCCGCTTAATGTACTGACTCGCTGCGCATGTCGGACCCACGGAAAACCCGCGCTAATCAGCGCCATCTTGCGAATCTCCGGCTGCGGGGCAAACGCTTCCAGCGCGTCAAATAACGAATCGTTGTCTGCGAGCTGATGCAGCGTCTGGTCGTAATACCCCAGCGTAACGCGCGGGTGTAACACCAGTGAAGGTGATGCCATCTGTGACTGAAACTGTTGCCAGATAAGCCTTAACAGCGACGATTTCCCGCAACCGTTACGCCCGACAATCGCCACGCGATCGCCACTTTTTAACCGGATACCGGCAATGGAAAATAGCGTATCAGCGCCGGGAGCGGGGGCTACGGACAGATTTGTCATCTCCAGCAAACGATCCGCACGCAGAGCATCCCCCTGCAATGTTAGCGTCCACTGACTCCCTGACGTCACTTCCGTCTGTACCTCTTTCAGGCGTTGTACCTGTTTTTCCATCTGTTTGGCCTTGCGGGAGAGATCTTCGTTGTCGTAGACCCGCCCCCAGGTAGCCAGCCGCCTGGCGCTGGCGGCCACACGGTCGATCTCCTTTTGTTCAGCCTTATGGCGCAAAGCATCGCTGACGTCTCTTTCTACCAGCGCCTGACGCGCCGCGCTACAGGGCAGATCAAAAGCATGGAGAGTGCGATCGCGCAAGATCCACGTTCCGTGAGTCACCGCGTCCAGCAGCTGCGGGTCGTGAGAAACCACCACAAAACTGCCAGACCAGTTCTGTAAGAACTGTTCCAGCCACAGTAATGTGGGCAAATCCAGGTGGTTACCCGGCTCATCCAGCAGCAGTAAGTCAGGATTTCGCATCAGCGCCCGCGCTAATAGCAGACGCGTATGTTGGCCGCCGCTCAGCGTTTGTGCTGTCAGGGATAAATTCTCCGGCGTGAACCCCATTTCGGCAAGCAGTGCTTCAACCCGCCACTGCTGAGCTGCGCGTTCATGCTCGGGAAGTTGAGCGAGAACGGCTTCCTGCAGCGTAAGCGGCAGTATATCGTCAGGTAGATGTTGTTCCACACGAGCGAGATGACAGTGATTCGCCTGCGCGATTGCCCCACTGGTGGGCGAGATCGTGCCGTCGAGCAGTTTTAACAGCGTGCTTTTGCCGCAGCCGTTGTAACCGATAAGCCCGATGCGGTCGCCTTTTTTCAGGGTAAAGGAAAGATCGTCGAATAGCGTGCCGAATGCCGTATCAACGTGTAAGGATTGTGCGGTTAGTAATGTGCTCATTGTTGCTTACTCAAGAGTTACAGGCGTGAAAACGCCTCGTCAAACATCGCTGACGATAACCCGGTAAGCCCGAGAGAAGGGGATTTAGAAGTTAGCTTCGCTCAAGCAGAAGTTATCGCAGCACGATACCGATAACGCTTGAGCACTGGCGATCGCCAAAAGCATGTGAAACGATAAAACGTTCACAGTACAGCATAAGTATCCTCCTTTTGTTTTTCAGAATGTTGATCGGTAGCGAAAGTGTAATCGCAAGTTACGCAGTCGCGCAAGCTTTGCACGCGACAGCATTGGAACCGTAAACACTGATACAGGAACAGTTACCTTGATTCAGAAGAAATGAACGCAGATTATTCATGCGAAAGTTAATTTTCATCGCGTCAAAAGTATGAGTTAAGGATCACAACAACGATCTACATTCTCCAGTATCCTCTGCACACTATTTTATTATTTGGAGAATAGATAACATGAAAAAAACAATTACATTAACGATGATTGCGCTGGGATGTTTATTTGCAAATGCACAGGCAAGTGAAAAACTTGCGGGTAATGAGATACTTAAAGTTCAAAAAGGTGGGGTTCCCGACAAAATTTACACGCAACAAAAACCTCATTTAAAGATTGCCACCTATAACATTGGTAAAAATGAAGCCTCTGCTGATGTAGCGGATTTTACTGCACTTAATTCGGCGATTGAAAGAATAAATGCCGATATTATTGCGGTTCCGGAGGTTGATAATAAAACAGGTCGTAGCCAAAAAATTGATCAACTCAAAAAAATCGCTGATGCCAATAAACTGCATTATGTCTTTGGAAAAGCTATCGACTTTGACGGCGGTGAATACGGCTTAGGTCTTCTTTCCAAATATAAAATACTGCATTCGCAGGTCGTGAAATTACCGTCGGGTGATGCAGAACAACGTGTGGCATTACTGGCGCAGATTGATGTTCCCGGCTTTGATTCCGCACCGATCATCATGGTAACTCACCTCGACTGGCAAAAAGATCCAACCATGCGAACTGAGCAGGCGCGTTACCTGTTAGATATTAGCATTGGTGACGCAACAACAGATTTCCCGGATATCGCATCTTCAATTAAAATCCTGGCGGGCGATTTCAATTCAACCCGGGATGAACAACCCCTAAAAGAAATACGTTACTTTTTCAATGAAGTGACGAAAGAGGGAATTGATACGCGCAGTTGGCCAGCCGTTAACCCAGCGATTGATATAGACCATATTTTCACATTTAAAGGGCAAAAGTGGAACGTCAAAAATCTGCAGATCCCACATAATTCATCCGAATTTACGTGGTCTACGGCGAGCGATCACCTGCCGGTTATTGCTGAGCTTGAACTTTCAGAGCAGTAATCCACATACAGCCTTTTGTTCATCAAACGCTTAACATTGCCCGGCAGCAGTTTGCCGCCGGGCAAAGCGTCAGATAGAAGTACGACGGTAGTCGCGATATTCCGCCTGCCAGAAATTATCGTCAATCGCCTGTTGTAGCGCTTCGGCGGACGTTTTAACCGCCACGCCTTGCTGCTGGGCCATTTTCCCCACGGCAAAAGCGATGGCGCGCGACACCGTCTGAATGTCTTTCAGCTCCGGTAACACCAGTCCTTCGCCGTTGAGCACCAGCGGTGAATACTGCGCCAGCGTTTCGCTTGCCGACATCAGCATTTCATCAGTGATGCGCGACGCGCCAGAAGCAATAACCCCCAGACCAATACCCGGGAAGATATAGGCGTTGTTACATTGGGCGATCGGATAAATTTTCTCTTTCCACAGTACCGGTGCGAACGGGCTACCGGTCGCAACCAGCGCATTACCTTCTGTCCAGGCGATAATATCCTGTGGCGTGGCTTCTACGCGGGAAGTCGGGTTAGACAGCGGCATGACGATCGGACGCGGACAATGTTTATGCATTTCGCGAATGATTTCTTCTGTAAACAGGCCGGTCTGTCCGGAAACACCAATCAGGATATCCGGCTTAACGTTGCGTACCACGTCGAGTAGCGACAGCACATCTTCTTGCGTATCCCAGTGCTGGAGGTTTTCTCGTTTTTGCACCAGTTTGGTCTGGAAAGAGAGCAGGTTCGGCATCTTATCGGTTAACAGGCCAAAGCGATCGACCATGAATACGCGTTGACGTGCCGCTTCTTCGCTTAAGCCTTCACGCTGAATTTGCGCGATGATCTGCTCGGCAATCCCGCAACCGGCGGAACCCGCCCCGAGGAAGACGATATTTTGTTCGCTCAACTGGCTACCGGCCGCGCGGCTGGCAGCAATCAGCGTGCCAACGGTTACCGCCGCGGTACCCTGAATATCGTCGTTAAACGAGCAGATTTCATCGCGATAACGGGTCAGGAGAGGCATGGCGTTTTTCTGCGCGAAGTCTTCAAACTGCAACAGTACGTCCGGCCAGCGATGCTTCACGGCCTGGATGAATTCATCGACAAATTCGTAGTACTCATCATCAGTGATGCGCGGATTACGCCAGCCCATATACAGCGGATCGTTGAGCAGTTGCTGATTGTTGGTCCCGACGTCAAGTACCACTGGCAGGGTGTAGGCCGGGCTAATTCCGCCACACGCGGTATACAGCGACAGTTTACCGATTGGAATCCCCATTCCGCCGATGCCCTGATCGCCAAGACCCAAAATACGTTCGCCATCGGTAACGACGATAACCTTGATATTGTGGTTAGGAACGTTTTGCAGGATGTCGTCCATATTGTGGCGGTTCTGATAAGAGATAAATACGCCGCGCGCGCGACGATAGATCTCAGAGAAACGCTCACAGGCCGCGCCGACCGTTGGGGTGTAGATAACCGGCATCATCTCATCGAGGTGATTATGCACGAGTCGGTAAAACAGGGTTTCGTTGGTGTCCTGGATGTTACGCAGATAAATGTGTTTATCAATTTCAGTTTTGAATCCCTGATATTGGATCCAGGCGCGTTCGGCCTGTTCTTCAATCGTCTCGACCACTTCCGGCAGTAACCCCAGCAGGTTGAAGTTACGGCGTTCTTCCACACTGAAAGCGCTCCCTTTATTCAGTAAGGGGAATTCCAGCAGTACCGGGCCAGCGTAAGGGATGTAAAGGGAACGCAGTTTTTTAGTTTCGTTTTCCATGTCACTCACTCTTTTTTGAATAACCGTCCCTGGCACTCTTTATGATCGTATGTGGCCTGTTCGCCAGGGAAACGGGCGAAGTATAAAGCATTGTGAATGGGTAAAGGGGTTTTATAAGCAAAAACACCACTGCGGTTGCAATGGTGTTTATCTCGTTATTCAGTCAGACGTGCGAAAGGTCTACTTGCCGTCAGCGCGGCGCTTTCTTCCGGTAGGATTATTGACCACGCTGGTTTTGTCACCTTCGGTCACGGATTTACGTTGATTTGAGATTTTGTGGTCCAGTCCGAGAATATGACGGGCCTGACGGTTCGATTTCATTCTAACTCCTTAATCCTGTTACTGGTTTCAAGGGCGAGCCCGTATGACAACGGACGAAATACAACCTGATAGAAAGCCGATGTTCAAAATAACGGCTTTCTGGATGGTCGGTCATTTTATCTGAAAGGTCAATGCTTAAGCGGCAAATGAGAACTTTCCCGTATGTGCCATGCTTTTTCTCAGCCGTCCTATACTTGTAACTCCAACGACAACACAGGAGAACGGTAATGACTATCCATAAGAAAGGTCAGGCACACTGGGAAGGCGACATTAAGCGCGGTAAAGGTACCGTATCGACCGAAAGTGGCGTGTTGAATCAGCAACCGTATGGGTTTAATACCCGATTCGAAGGGGTGAAAGGCACCAATCCAGAGGAGTTGATTGGCGCGGCCCATGCGGCCTGCTTCTCAATGGCGCTTTCTCTGATGTTGGGCGAAGCGGGTTTTACGCCAGATGCCATTGATACCACTGCCGATGTTTCTCTGGATAAAGTGGATGCCGGGTTTGCTATCACCAAAGTCGCGCTGCACAGCGAGGTGAGCGTCCCGGGGATCGATGCCGCCACGTTTGACGGCATTATCCAGAAAGCGAAAGCGGGCTGCCCGGTATCGCAGGTGCTGAACGCGGAAATTACGCTGGATTATCAACTGAAGTCTTAATCGTGGCGTGCCGGATGCGACAGCGTCTTATCCGGCACCAGATGATGTTATTGCGCTACCCAACCGCCATCCATATTCCACGCAACGCCTCGCACCTGCGCCGCGCCGTCTGAGCACAAAAATAGCGCCAGCTCACCCAACTGTTCCGGCGTGACGAATTCGCGCGACGGCTGCTTTTCCGCCAGCAGGGCGTCACGCGCGGCTTCAGGCTCAGCGCCTTCGGCAATTCGTTTATCAATCTGCTGCTGGACCAGCGGTGTGAGCACCCAACCGGGGCACAGCGCATTGCAGGTGATGCCCGTTTGCGCGGTTTCCAGCGCAATGGTCTTGGTTAGTCCCACCACGCCATGCTTCGCAGCCACATAGGCGGACTTCTCTTTTGAGGCCACCAGCCCGTGAACAGAAGCGATATTAATAATGCGCCCCCAGTTACGTTTACGCATGCCGGGAAGCGCCAGGCGTGTGGTGTGAAAGACAGAAGAGAGATTAATGGCGATAATCGCGTTCCATTTATCAACCGGGAAGGTTTCCACCGGTGAAACGTGCTGGATCCCGGCGTTGTTGACCAGGATATCCACACCGCCAAATTCGCTTGCAGCATAGCGCATCATGTCAGCAATTTGCGCTTCATCGCTCAGGTCTGCGCCATGATAGCCCGGCGTTTTGCCATACTGCGCCACGGCGTCTTTGGCGGCTTCAACATCGCCAAACCCGTTAAGGATCAGGGTTGCTCCCGCTTGCGCCAGCACCTGTGCGATGCCTAATCCGATACCGCTGGTTGAACCGGTTACAAGGGCAGTTTTTCCCGTTAAGTTCATGATGATTCTCCTTAAACAATTCCGGTGGTGTAGAAGACGCCGATAACAAACAGCACGGCCAGACTTTTAATGACGGTAATGGCGAAAATCCCACCGTACGCCTGACGATGGCTGAGACCGGTAATGGCCAGCAGGGTAATGACCGCGCCGTTGTGTGGCAGGGTGTCCATACCACCGCTGGCCATTGACGCCACGCGGTGGAAGACTTCAAGTGGGATATTGGCGGCATGGGCAGCGGCAATAAAAGTGTCAGACATGGCGGCGAGGGCAATACTCATCCCGCCAGACGCCGAACCGGTGATCCCGGCAAGCGTGGTGATGCTGATAGCCTCATTGAGCAGTGGATCGGGAATGGCCGCCAGCGCTTTGGACAGCACAAGGAAACCCGGCAGGGCGGCGATCACTGCGCCAAAGCCGTACTCTGATGCGGTATTCATCGCTGCGAGGATCGCACCGCCAACCGCCGTTCTGCTCCCTTCCGCCAGGCGACCTTTAATGTTGCGATAGCCGAAGAGTACCACCAGTAAAATTCCAGAAATCAGCGCCGCTTCTACCGCCCAGATAGCAGTGATTTTACCGACTTCGGTGGTAATCGGTTTGGCAAGACCCGGAAGCTCCAACTGATGCGTGGCGCCATACCATTGGGGGATCCAGCGGGTGAACAGCAGGTTAAATACGCCAACCAGGATCAGCGGAGAGATAGCAATTATCGGGTTCGGCAGATTAATGTTATCTGGCGTTTCGGGCTCGTTTAACAGTTCAGTGCCATATCCTTCATTCTTCGTCTGGGCTTTACGACGCTGGCGCTCGAGATAAACCAGACCGACAACGATAATAAACACGGAACCTATCAAACCCAGCCACGGCGCGGCCCAGGCGTTAGTGCCATAGAAGCTGGTCGGAATAATGTTCTGGATCTGCGGCGTGCCAGGTAAGGCGTCCATCGTGAAGGAGAACGCGCCCAGCGCGACGGTGGCCGGGATCAGGCGCTTAGGAATATTACTCTGGCGGAACAGCTCCGCCGCAAATGGATACACCGCAAACGCCACTACAAACAGCGAAACCCCGCCGTAGGTTAACAGCGCGCACACCAGCACAATTACCGGGATGGCGTGACGCCGCCCGAGGATATTGATGGCGGCGGCAACAATAGAGCGGGAAAAACCAGATAACTCGATTAACTTGCCAAACACCGCTCCCAGCAAGAACACCGGGAAGTAAAGCTTCACAAAACCGACCATTTTTTCCATAAACAGGCCGGTAAAAGCAGGTCCGACGGCGCTGGGTTCGGTAAGCAATACAGCACCTAATGCCGCGATGGGGGCAAAAAGTATGACGCTATATCCGCGATAGGCTGCCAGCATCAGCAGGCCCAGCGCTGCCAGGGCGATTAATACACTCATCATGACTCCTCAATATCATTGTTATAGTGGGGTACAGAAAGAGAAGTTACGGTTTCAGGGCAAAGCGCAGCTGATGCTCTCTGCGTTGCTGGATATATTCCTTGCGCGAATCATCCCAACGATAAAATCCCTGACCGCTGCGTAAACCGGTATCACCGTTGGCAACTTTGTCAGCGACCAGCGACATCATGTCGCTACCGGTTGCCAGTTCCGGTAGCAGATGCCGACAAATATCCTGCACCGTAGAAAGTCCGGTCATATCTGCCGCCTCCAGCGGACCAACCATCGCATAGCGACGACCAAGCGAGGCGCGCATGACCTGGTCCACCACCTCTGCGCTGGCGATACCGCTTTTGACGATATGCAACGCTTCGCGCAGCAGGGCAAACTGCAGGCGATTACCAACAAACCCCGGTGCGGCGCGATCGAGCACCACGGCTTCCAGTTGCATTGAAAGCAGTCGCTGTTGCAGCGCATGCAGGTATTCTGGCTTCGTGGCCGTGCCGGGGACAATTTCGACCAACGGAATAAAATGCGGCGGGTGCCAGAAATGGGCGATCAGCAAGCGTTCGGGATGGGCGAGCTTTTCTGCCAGCGCATCCGGCGGCAGGCCGCTGGTATTACTGGCAATCACGGCCTCCGGCGCGATCAGCTCTTCCAGTTGCGCATACAACGCGTGCTTGAGTTCGAGTCGCTCCGGGATGGCTTCAATCAGCAACCCACACGCGGCAATATCTTTTAGCGAGGTAGTGCCATGCAGACGGCTCACAACCTGTGTTTTTTCGTCTGCGGCAAACTGTTCGGTAGCAATCAGTTCATCCACAATGCCGCTGGCAACGGCGCCAATGTCCGCAATGCGGCTGCTGTCGGTGTCATACAGCCAGACATCGTGACCATACCGGGCGAAGTGAGTGGCAATACCGACGCCCATCAAACCCGCACCCAGTACGCAGATAGGTTTACTTTGCATGAGATGCCTCCTGCGAACGTTCCACCGCCAGTGCTACGCCCTGACCGCCGCCTACGCACAGCGTAGCCAGCCCTTTGACGGCATTGCTGCGGGACATTTCATGCAGCAGTGTCACCAGAATTCGACAACCTGAGGCACCAATGGGATGGCCCAGCGCAATCGCTCCGCCGTTCACGTTCACCCGATTACCGTCCCAGTTCAGGGATTCGCCAACCGCCAGCGCTTGTGCGGCAAAGGCTTCGTTGGCTTCAATGAGATCGACATCATTTAACGTCCAGCCCGCTCGCTTCAGGCACTGGAGTGACGCTTCTACTGGCCCAATGCCCATAATCGCAGGGTCGACGCCGGAGACGGCGTAGCCCGCCACCCGGCACATAACCGGCAGGTTGAGTTCTGCCGCTTTGGCGGCGCTCATCAACATTACCGCGGCGGCGCCATCATTGATTGACGAGGCATTCCCGGCGGTCACCGTGCCGTTACCTGGGCGAAATGCTGGCTTGAGCTGCGCCAGTTTATCGGCCTGA
The DNA here is from genome assembly GCF_030334545.1 of Citrobacter sp. Ce129. Classification (NCBI taxonomy): domain Bacteria; kingdom Pseudomonadati; phylum Pseudomonadota; class Gammaproteobacteria; order Enterobacterales; family Enterobacteriaceae; genus Citrobacter; species Citrobacter sp. Ce129. The sequence goes on along the minus strand of NZ_JAOWDS010000065.1, from coordinate 412,421 downwards.
GTATCCGGACGTGGCTGTTCGTCATGATCCACTACACGCGGCGGTTTTTTGCCCTGTGGGACGTTGACCGGCGTGATTTCCGCGTTAAAACGACCACCTTCAATGGCGGCGGCGGCTTTTTGCTGGGAGTGAAGGGCAAAAGCGTCCTGCTGCTCACGACTAATGGCAAACTTATCCGCCAGATTTTCGGCGGTAATGCCCATGTGATAGTCGTTGAACGCATCCCACAGACCGTCATGCACCACGCTGTCTTTCATGCTGGCATGACCCAGTCGCAGGCCCGCCCGAGCGCCATCGAGAAAATAGGGCGCATTGCTCATGCTCTCTTGCCCACCGATCACGATTTGCGCATCGCCGCAGCGAATAGCCTGTACCGCCTGATGCACCGCTTTAAGGCCCGAGCCGCACACCAGATTAATGGTTAACGCCGGCGTAGTTACCGGCAGGCCTGCGCGTAATGCCGTTTGTCTGGCCGGATTCTGGCCGCAGCCCGCCGTCAGGACCTGACCTAAAATCACTTCATCAATTTGCTCAGGGGTCACGGCTGTTTTTTCCAGCAACGAACGGATCACCACCGAACCCAGTTCAACCGCCGAAAGCGGCGCCAGTGCGCCATGAAAACTGCCAATCGGGGTGCGCGTTGCCGCGACAATAACAACATCCTGCATGGTCAGCTCCTCAGCTAAAGTGCATTTCGGGGACATTTTCGGGAACGATCAGCTTGCCGGCGGTTCTGGCGACAATCTCATCCACACTGATGCCCGGCGCACGCTCACGCAGAATGAACGCGCCGTCGGCAATTTCCAGTAGCGCCAGATCGGTAAGCACGCGTTTAATGCAGGCTACGCCGGTCAGCGGCAGGGTGCAGGCTGGGAGCAGTTTCGACTCTCCGCTTTTGGAGGCATGCGTCATCACCACGATGATGTTGTCGGCTCCGGCAACCAGGTCCATCGCGCCGCCCATGCCTTTCACCATTTTTCCGGGGATCATCCATGAGGCGATATTGCCGTTAACATCCACTTCAAATGCGCCAAGCACCGTAAGATCAACGTGGCCGCCGCGGATCATGGCGAAAGATTGCGCCGAATCGAAGATCGCCGCACCTTTGCGCGCCGTCACGGTCTGTTTCCCGGCGTTGATCATGTCAGCATCAATTTCATCTTCCGTAGGAAACGGGCCCATACCCAGCAAACCATTTTCCGATTGCAGCATTACGTCCATGCCATCGGGAATATAGTTCGCCACCAGAGTGGGGATACCAATCCCAAGGTTGACGTAATAACCGTCGCGCAGTTCGCGGGCAACACGCATCGCCATTTGTTCACGCGTTAACATGGTCAGGCTCCTTTCTGGCGCAGGGTGCGTTGTTCAATACGTTTTTCAAACTGCCCTTGAATCAGGCGGTTAACGAAAATTCCTGGGGTGTGAATTGCGGCGGGATCCAGCTCTCCGGGAGGGACAATTTCTTCGACTTCCACAACGGTAATACGCCCGGCGGCGGCCATCAGCGGATTAAAATTCTGCGCGGTGTGGCGATAAATAACGTTGCCGTACCAGTCGGCTTTCCAGCCTTTAACCAACGCAAAATCACCGGTTATCGCCTGTTCTAAGATGTAAGGGCGTCCGGCAAACTCGCGAACTTCTTTGCCTTGCGCAACCGGGGTCCCGTATCCGGTTGCGGTATAGAATGCCGGGATCCCCGCACCGCCCGCACGCAGTTGCTCTGCCAGCGTGCCCTGCGGCGTCAGGATAGCTTCCAGTTCACCATTAAGTACCTGTTGCTCAAAGAGGGCGTTTTCACCCACATAAGATGCGACAACCTTGCGTACCTGGCGCGTTTCCAGCAGTACACCAAGGCCAAAACCATCCACGCCGCAGTTGTTTGACACAACCGTAAGCCCTTGAACCTCCCGACGACGTACTTCGGCAATCAGGTTCTCAGGGATCCCACATAAGCCAAAACCGCCAGCCAGCAACGTCATGTTATCGGTTAGTCCTTCCAGCGCCTCTTGATAAGTGGCAACCCGTTTATCCAGTCCAGCCATACACTTGCCCCTTCTGTTGTCCTTGCTGACATCATTGGGGGTGAAAAATGATTTGTTAATTTTAAATTTGTGACTCACTCATTGGGTTTTTTTATCAATTTAATGTTAATTAAAGGTATTCAACAAGTTAAGGAAATGCGAAATGGGAATGAGCATCAAACAGTTACGCGCGTTTTTAGCGGTAGCTCACACTCTGAATTTTGCTCATGCCAGTGAACGACTGAATATGTCGCAACCCGCACTAAGTCTGGCGATTAAAGGACTGGAGGATTCGCTGGGCGGGGCGTTACTGTTGAGAACCACACGCAAAGTGACCCTGACGCAAGAGGGCGAAACGCTGCTGAACATGGGGCGACAACTGCTGGCGGACTGGGAAAATACGGAAGAGGCAATGCGCCAGCGCTTTACGCTACAGCGCGGGAAAATCTCTATTGCCGCCATGCCCTCATTCGCTGCTAACGTCCTGCCATCGGTACTAAAAACGTTTCGGGACTCCTACTCCGGTATCAACGTAACGGTTCACGATGTGATTAACGAACACGTAATTGAAATGGTCAGTGAAGGGCGGGTAGAGATGGGGATTGCCTTTGAGCCGGACTATTCAGGTCATCTGCATTTCACGCCGCTCGGTGTGGATCGTTTTATCGCCATTGTGCCGCCAACCTGTCGGCTGGCGGGCAGGGATCGTATTGCGTGGCGCGAACTGTTAACGCTGGATTTCATCACACTGCAACGTCCTTCTGCCGTGCGCCTGATGCTGGAAGAACAACTGGTGCAAAGTGGACATACGCTGGAGGTGGCGCTGGAGAGCCATCAACTGGTGACCATTGGCCGGCTGGTAGCCAACGGACTGGGCGGCAGTGCCGTACCCGCCCTGTGCCGCACGCAAATGACCGAGCTGGGCGCAACCTGTATCGATCTGGATACGCCGGTGATCCAGCGGCGGATCGGCGTTTTGCGTTCGGCGCATCATAAGTTGTCCACCGCCTCAGAAGTGTTGGTGGATTCACTGAAAAAGGCCTATTGCGCCTGATGCTCTCACGCATTACGCCAGCCGTTAAGGTTATGCCACCGCCCGCCAGCAGCGAACCTCACATCCGGTGTCACTTTTCAGCAATGGCTGTTTCTGCTCACAACCGCGGGTTGCCAGCGGACATCTGTCACGGAAAAAGCAGCCCTGAGGCAGCGTACGGTTCCCCGGGAGTTCGGTTTTGCGCAACACCAAATCTTCCGCCAGCGGTGCGCCCGTTTTGGGGACCGAGTCCAGTAATAATCGCGTGTAGGGATGAGCGGGCTGAGTGAGTACCTGCTGCGCATCGCCCAGCTCGACAATTTGCCCGAGGTACATTACCGCCACCCGGTCGCTCATATGGCGGACCACCGACACGTTGTGCGATATCAGCACGTAAGTCAGATTCCTGCGCGCCTGCAATGACACCAGCAGGTTGAGAATTTGCGCCTGCACGGAGATATCCAGCGCCGAGGTAGGTTCATCGAGAACAATCACATTGGGCTCTGATGATAGCGCCCGGGCGATGGCAATACGCTGACGCTGTCCGCCAGAAAACGCATGCGGCAGGCGATCGAGGTATTCCGGGCGAATCCCCACCTGGCGCGCCAAATCCTCGGCAAGCATGCGTCGCTCACGCTCCGGACTCCGCTTTTGGATCCACACCGGCTCGGTCATTATCCGCCACACCGGTAAGCGCGGATCCAGCGATGAAAGGGGATCCTGAAAGACCATCTGCATACCGTTGTGCTGCGTGTCCCCCCGGCAAGCATAGTTACCCTGACTGGGTTTCAGCATCCCCATCAGCAGTTGCGCCAGTGTACTTTTTCCGCAGCCGGACTCACCGACAATCCCCAGCGTTTCTCCCTGACGGATCTGTAAATCCAGGCCGTTGAGCGCATGCACCCGTTCCGTTACTTTGCCGAGCCAGTTTTTACGCGCAGGGAAGTTGACATGAACATCCTGCAGCGCCAGTAAAAAATCAGACATGTGTTGTCTCCAGTTGCGGATACCAGCAGGCAGATTGTTGATCCGCGCCTCCCTGACTGCTTAACGCAGGCGTTTCTTCACAACGTGGGCCAGCGGCAAAGCAGCGCTCGCGAAATGCGCATCCGGCCGGTAAACAGGTTAAGTTCGGCACGGTACCGGGAATTGCGGGCAGTAATGCGCGTGGCTCACCGTGTTCCGGCGCGCATTTCAGTAGACCAATGGAATAGGGATGCGTTGGGCGTTGAATAACAGTTTGCGTCGGGCCACTCTCAATCACACTCCCGGCATACATGACGTATAACCGATCGCATAACTGTGAAACCACCGCCATATCATGACTGATAAATAATACGGCTGTCCCGCTGGCGCGCGCTTTTAACTTCAGCAAACGCAGCACCTGCAGTTGTACCGTGACGTCCAGCGCGGTGGTCGGTTCATCGGCAATGATAAGCTCCGGCTCGCACGAAAAGGCCAGGGCAATCATTACCCGCTGACGCATCCCGCCGGAAAGCTCAAACGGGAAACGTTTCATGACTTCCGACGCGTCCGGGATTTGCATTTCGTCGAGTAAAGCGATGGCTTTCTGACGAGCATCCGTGCGGCTTAACGCCTGATGATGGCGAATAACTTCCACCATTTGCTGACCTATACGTCGGGTCGGATTCAGCGCCGTCATGGGTTCCTGAAAGATCATCGCCACACGTGCGCCGCGCCATTGGCGCAATTGCTTCTCGCTGGCGTTGAGCACATCTTCACCCAGCAGCGAAACGCGCCCCTGGTGAATATGATAGCTTCCCTCCGGCAGCAAACGCATGGTGAGCATAGCCGTCACGGACTTACCGGAACCGGATTCACCCACCACGCCAACGATTTCTCCGCGGTTGATATGCAGCGATACATGGTTCAGCGCATGCACGTCAGCTTTATAGCCGGGGAAACTCAGATGCAAATCTTCAATTTCCAGCACAGGTTGTGTCATGACTGTTTTCCTCCGGCTTTCGGATCCAGCAGATCGCGAATACCATCGCCAAAGAGATTAAAACCCACGGCGGTAATCAGAATGGCGGCGCCAGGAAAAGCGCAATACCACCACTGATCAAGCACGTAGTTGCGGCCAATTGCGACCATCGCCCCCCATTCAGCACTGGGCTGCTGTGCGCCCAGACCAATAAACCCGAGCGTGGCGGCCATCAGGATCGCGCTGCCGATGTCCAGCGACGCCTGCACAATGAGCGGCGGCAGAGAGTTACGTAAAATGTGCCAGCTAATCAAATGCCAGCGTGAAGCCCCGTAGGTTCGTGCGGCCTGCACATAGGTAAACTGGCGCACCACTAACGTTTGACCGCGGGCGAGGCGCACATAAAACGGAATACGTACGATGGCAATCGCCAGCATGGCGTTAAACAGGCTTGGACCCAGCGCGGCGGCCAGCGCCATCGTCAGCACCAGCGAGGGAATAGACAGCATAATGTCCATTATCCGCATAATAATCGCATCGGCACGTCCGCCCATGACGCCAGACAGACACCCCAGCAGCGAACCCAATCCTCCGGCAATACCCACCACCACCAGCCCCGCAACGACCGACTGCTGACTTCCCACCAGAACGCGACTGAACAGATCGCGGCCAACTTCATCGGTACCAAACCAGTGCGCGGCTGACGGGGGCAGCAGACGTGCACTCAAATTGATAGCATTGGGATCGTAAGGGGTTAGCCACGGCGACAGCACCATTAGAAGTAGTATCAGTACAATGATGACCCCGCCAACCATCGTCAGTGGGCTGCTTTTCATCATCCAGAACAGTTTAGCCCAGTCCGTGCGGCGGCGTGTTGTCTGAGGGGCGGTCGGCGTTTCTTGTGTGAGCATCATTGTGCGCCTCCACGTCCAATTCGTGGGTCTATCCACAAATAGAGCAAATCCACCACCAGGTTAACCAGCACATAGGCGAAAGAGACCACTACGGCAAATCCCATTACCGCCGGGAAGTCGAGCGCCTGAATCGACGTCACCACCCACGCGCCCATGCCTGGCCAGGCGAAGACCGTTTCAGTCAGCACCGCGCCGTAGAGCAGATCGCCTAATGCCAGGCCGAGAACGGTTATCGAGGGGATAAGCGCATTGGGCAATGCGTAACACAATACGATGTACCAGCCCGGCAGCCCGCTGGCGCGAGCGGTACGAATGTAATCTTCACTCAGTTGCTCAAGCATGGCGGAGCGAATCTGGCGAGCGACAATCCCCAGGTGCACAAATGCCAGCGTCAGTGATGGCAGGATCAGGTGCTGAAGCGCATTGAAAAAGACTTCGCCATTGCCTTCCAGCAGTGCATCTATCAGATAGAACCCGGTAACGTGAGCAGGCGGATCCAGCCAGTCGTCTAAACGCCCTCCGCCAGGTAAAATTTGCAGATGCCCATAAAACAGCACGATAACCCCCAGCCCCAGCCAGAATGCAGGCGTGGAGATGCCGGTGATCGCCATCAGGCGAACGAGGTGATCAAGCCAGCGGTTGCGCCATACTGCAGATAAAATACCTAACGGAATCCCAATAATCAGCGCCAGCAACAAGGAGCAGAAAGCCAGCTCAAGGGTAGCGGGGAAGAAAATGCGTAGCTCATCCAGTACCGGACGTCCGGTGCGAATAGAGATGCCTAAATCGCCATGAAAAATGTCGCTGACATAGCGAAAAAACTGCACATACAGCGGCTGATTCAGCCCCAGCTGTTGGCGAATATTTTCGACAATTTCATCGCTGGCGCGATCGCCCGCCAGCAGCCGCGCGGGGTCGCCTGGTATCAGGTGTGAAATAATAAAGGTGATTACGCAAACACCGATAACCACCAGAACAAGTCCCCAGCATCGCTGGCGTAAAATACTCCAGAACGTCATTAGCTTCCCCTTGCGGAGCCAGAGCGGCTCCGCATCAACGTGGCTTATTTACTCATGGTGGAGATATTGAAGACCTGTTCCAGCATCGGATTGAATACAAATCCTTTGACGTCTTTGTTCATCGCCAGCTGATAGTTTTTCTGGAATAGATAGACGTAGGCTGCTTCATCAATCACGATGGTTTGCGCCTGCTGGTAGTCATTGGTTCTGGCAACCTGATCGGTCGTGGCCAGCGCGCTACGCAGGAGTTTATCGACCTCAGCGTTTTCATAGAACGAACGGTTACCCGGCAAGCCTTTCTTGTCTGACTCAAACCAGTAGTTCATAAACATGTACGGGTCGGCGAAGTCCGGGCTCCAGTTGCCAATGGCAATGTCGTAATCGCCTTTACCCACGCGGTCACGCATGGTGGCGTTCGCCAGTTTTTCCAGCTTCACCTTAATGCCCAGTTTGCCAAGGCTTGCCTGGGTCGCGAGCGCGATAGGTTCCCAGTTAGGGTCATTATCAGAGTACAGGAAGCTCAGGCTTTCAGGTTTGGTGGCAACTTTGTCCAGGGCCGCTTTCGCTTTGGCTTCATCGAAGCTGTACTGCATGGCCTTGTCGTCAAAACCCCACATGCCTTCAGGGATCGGGCCACGCATTTGCTTCCCATTGCCGCTCAGGATCCCGTTGACCATGCCTTTATAATCGGTGGCCCACGAGATGGCGCGGCGTAAATCCACCTGATTGAGCGGGGCCTTACTGTTGTTGAGATACAGATAGGTCACGCGCAATGAGGGGTAATCCGCCACGTTCACTTTGCCTTCTTGTTTTAAGGCAGCCAGTTGGTCAACAGGAAGCGCATCGGCAATGTCGATATCGCCACGCGATAATTGCAGGCGGCGGGAGGCGCTTTCACCGATGATTTTTACCGAAACCCGCTTAAACGTCGGTTTAGTGCCGGCATAATGCGGGTTAGGCACCAGCACCAGCTGTTGTCCTTTTTGCCAGCTTTTAAGCATGAATGGCCCGGAACCCGCCGTGTTCTGCGCGAGGAATCCGCGGGCATCGTCTGCGGCATGCTCTTTTAAGATAGCCGGGTTAATAATTGAAGCCCCGTCATTTGCCAGCGTATACAGAAACGGAGCAAACGGCTGGCTCAGGGTAAATTTCACCGTGGTGTTATCGATCGCCTCAACCTTCAGGTCTTTCGGGAACGCTTCTGCGGGACCCTGACCAATTTTGAGCAAACGTTCGAAGGATTGCTTTACCGCATCAGCCGTCACCGGCGTTCCGTCGGCGAATTTGGCATCGTTTTTCAGAGTAAACGTCCACTCTTTCTGGTCGTCCGAGGCTTTCCAACCGCTGGCTAAATCGCCTTCAACTTCCGTGGAACCTTTGCCACCATCGGTTTTGTACTGAACCAACCGCTGATAAGAGGGATAGGTGACCGTCCAGTCGTTGTTATCGATGGTCACGGCGGGATCGAGCGTCTGAGGATCGGCGGCTTTGCCAATCACCAGCATGTCTTTAGGCACGGCGGCCTGCGCGGCGGGCAGGGCAAACGCCAACGCAACGGCTATCAGAGCGGGGCGAAAAAACGCGTTTAACGCAGGTGTAGTCTTCATAACCAGGCTCCAGAATTAAAGGGGATGTTGTGTTGTTATGGGTGAAGCAGGGAAACAGGCTATCTGGTCGTCAAGCAGCGGATAACGAGCGGCATCAGGTAATTCAAAATGCCACCACTCGCTGTTGATACCGACAAAACCGCCCCCGAACATAATGGCATTGAGCAGCAGCCGATTGCGCTGCGCAGCCGGAGGAACAGAAGGGTGCCAGGCATGGGAACGGTCGTGCATTTCATCAAAACCGGCCCCCATATCGAGTAGAACGCCACGATCGTCCATTAACGTAACGTCAATGGCCGTTCCGCGACTGTGATTGGATCCTATCGCCACATCAACAACGTACTGGGGATCAGGACAGGCATTCCACAGTACTGCCTGCGCCTGCTGAGGGCGATACGCGTCGTACACCACCAGCGACAATCCCGCCAGTTGCGCAATACTAATGCTTTTAGCCAGCGCGGTTACCGCCTCGGCGTGCAACAGGCAGCGCGCTTCCCGATAGATAGGTGCACCGGTAATGTTGTCGGCAGTGGCGTATTTAAGATCGATATGCAGCGACGGAAATATCACCGACAGATCGACCAGTTCTGGGGTTTCTGACATAGCACGTTTCCTGTTCATTGTTCGAATTGACCAAATTGTTGTTGTAACTGGCGATTGGTTTGCAGGCGTCCTGCGAGGGAGTCACCCAGTTGGGCCACCACCGCAGAGAGTAATAAATTGAACAAACAACTCACCGGCGCCAGTGAGTCCCAGAAATGTCCGGTGTCGGTTTTTACCTGAAGTAAATCAATAGAATAGTCTCTGGCCCATGGACACCACACATCGGTGATTAGCGCCAGCGGAATGCAACGTTCCGTGGCGACACGGCAATATTGTCGCGAGATAGCGGAATAGGCGCGCATATCGGTGATCACCACGTAAGGCTGGCTGAATCCCGAATTCAGCGACTCCACCCAACTGCCGGAAAGCCCTTCGGAGTAGCTAACTTTAGGTCGCAGGTATTCCAGGTGACTAAAAAAGGCGTTGGCGATCCCACGGGTGGACTGGATCCCGAGAATATACACGGCTTCCGCATGCGCCAGCTGCTGCGCAATGCGTAAAAACGTTTCGCCTTGTGCAAGTTGATAGACGTGGGTAATGGCGTCGATTTCCAGTAACAGCGACTGCTGCGCGCGATCCGGCAGGCTTTGCTGTTGGTGCCAGGAGTCCAGCCGCTCGTTCATTCCCCAGGGCTGATACGGGACAACGGGTAGCTCTCGCAGACTGGCTTTTGCATCTTCCAGATTGCGAAACCCCAGTTTACGCAGATAGCGTCCAACGGTAATACCGCTGGTTCCGGTTGCTTTAGCGATACCATCCGCGGTTTCAAAAGGGATCTGTACAGCATGGGCTAACAGCCACCCGGCCACGCGCTTTTCGCTGGGCGTCAGCTGGCTAAAGGTCTGCTCTATGCGGGTAAATAACTCAGGTTTCGCTGTCATTACCTTCTCGCTGTTAGTTGTCTGTCAGATTACGGTTCACTGTTAGCAAATTAACAATGCAGGACGCGTGCCAGGTCGGTAACAGCGGCACACTGGCTGTTTTTGTTAAAACAAACTCATATTCGTTAACTAATGATCAACATTTGTGCAGCGTAGTTCAGTTTTGGTGCAACGGCAGGGGGAGCGGGGCAGGATTCTGTTGATTTCGTCGGAACGATCACATTGTGGCCACGTTTTACGCCCAAACATCAGAATCAGTAATGTGAAATATAAATTTCAGCTATATCCATGGCGGCAATCTTTATTCTCATGATGGTAGGGGTATTATTTTTGCGAACTACATTAACGGTTTGAAGCGCAAGTGTAGATATTATTTATATTATAAATGGAGTTCTACAATGAATAAATTTTCTCTTTCTACAGCTGGTATTCTGGTCGCAGCGCTGTTAACCAGTGTCAGCGTCAATGCAGCAACTGATAACGCTAAAACTGAAGTGACTCCGAAAGGCATGAGCTGCCAGGAGTTTATTGATTTGAACCCGCAAACTATGGCTCCGGTGGCTTTCTGGGTGCTCAATGAAGACGAAGACTTCAAAGGTGGCGATTACGTAGACTATAACGAAACCGTGACGACTGCTGTTCCCCTGACCGTTGAACTTTGTAAAAAACATCCTCAGAGTGAATTAAGCAAAATAAAAGACGAAATCAAAAAAGAATTATCCAAATAAGATTAAGTTGTTATTAAAACCCAGCCAGAGTGCTGGGTTTTGCTATTCGTGACAACGTCACTTATTTGTTTTGTAATACTTAAGAAAACTTTATAAAGATATAAACTCCTGTGCCGATACTGGATAAAAGTTAGCCTTTTGCAGAAGGAGTTTGTATGGCCTGGTATCCTACTCGTATTTCAACGCGTTTAACCATCGGCGGCATTCTGCTGCTTGTAGTCACGAGCCTTGTGATAGTGGTGATTATGCTCTGGCGTGGTCAGCCGCGCGTCGTTGAAATCAACACCGCCCTGATCGAAGAAACAGGGCAAGGTTTAACCCGTCAATTGAGTACCGTATTGTCCAGAATTGAAGGCGAGACCGTCAGCCTGTCACGGCTGGCTGAGGTGCTGCCAAATGATGAATCTCTGTACCAAAACGTCGTTCCACATCTGATTGGTGAAGGTAAAGACTCGATTATCACCGGCGGCGGCATCTGGCCAGAACCTGATGCATTCACCGCTGGTGTAGAGAAAAGAAGCTTTTTCTGGGCGCGTAATGCTGAAGGAAAACTGGTGTATTCCAACGACTACAATGTCGAAGGATCAAGCGGATACCACAATGAAAGCTGGTATCAGCACGCCAAAGGGCAATCACAAAACAACTGCCTATGGTCTGATGTTTACCAGGATGCCAGTTCTGGCGTCAACATGGTGACATGCAGCGTGCCTTATCAACTGGCGGGCAAGTTTGCCGGGGTCGCCACCACCGACATTCGCCTGGATAATGTCGCTACTTTCATGCAGCAGCAGGGCAACAGCACCGGCGGCTACGCGTTTGTGGTAGACAAGCAGGGACAAATTCTCTATTTCCCGCAGGCCGACCTGGCAAAATATAAAACCATTAACGATCTGGCGCAAAGCGCGCAATGGCTTATCCCGGTGGAAAAGGGGCTGAAATCTCTGCGCCCGGCCGATGGGGTGAAGACGATTACGCTTGCAAACGACAACGTTCTGAATACGGCGTCACGGGTAATGCTGTTCCCGATGGCGGATACCGGTTGGGTTGTCGGTCTGGTGACACCTGAGTCGCGTATCGTCGGCCTTGCCAAAGTAATGATGCAGGACGTCCTGGAAGTATTAATCCCGATAATGACGTTGTTGCTGGTGGGATCCTGGCTGGTGGTTCGCCGACTGATTTCACGTCTCGATGATACCCGTCAGGCTCTTGATGACATCGCGCAGGGCGAAGGCGATCTTACCCGTCGTCTGGATGTTCGCGGCAAAGATGAGATCTCTGCTATTGCCGAGGCGTTTAACCTGTTCGTCGATAAAATCTCAGCCATTCTGATCACCGTCAGAAGCAGTAGCACAGTGGTGGCGAATAACGCCGTTAGCCTGGCTGACAGTAATATGGAGCTTTCATCTCGCGTAACGCAGCAGGCTGCTGCTCTGGAAGAGAGTTCGGCGGCTATGGAGCAGTTAAATGCGACCGTTCATCAAAATGCCAGTAACACACAACTGGCGGATGAGCTATCCGACAGTACCGCGCAAACGGCAAACCGTTGCGGCGATGTGATGCAGGGCGTGATCTCTACGATGGATAACGTCAGCGCCTCATCCGGCAGAATGGTGGAAATTGTCGCGGTCATCGACAGCATTGCGTTCCAGACCAATATTCTCGCCCTGAATGCCGCGGTTGAAGCCGCCAGAGCGGGTGATGCTGGCAGAGGGTTTGCCGTCGTGGCCTCAGAAGTGCGCACGCTGGCTCAGCGCAGTGCCACTGCTGCCCAGGAAATTAAAGCGTTGATTGATGAATCCGTTTCTCATGTAGGTAGCGGAAGTCAGCAAATCCACACTGCCGGCGAACGTCTGGGAGAACTGGTGAGCAATGTGCGTCAGGTGCGCCAGTTGATGGGGGAAATACGCGTTGCGGGTGAAGAACAACGTAAGGGCGTTTCCGAAGTTACACTGGCCGTTACCGAAATGGACAGCACCGTTCAGCAAAACGCCTCATTAATTGATGATGCCGCAGCACGGACGCAGGCGCTGAAAGAGGAGGCGGAACAGTTGGCACTGCTGGTCTCATCCTTCAGATTACCTGAGCCTGGCGTTGCCGGATAACCACACCCTATCCGGGTACAGGCAATGTACCCGGATAACTCCAGTATAATGGCCCTTAAGCAAGATTTTCCGGTTTAACTCCCTTTTATTGTGCCTTATAAGGCTTTGAATCATTCCCCGCTTAACTCTATAATATTGGGTGTAAAGTCGTTTTTATCCCAATAAGAGCCAATATTATGGATTTAACGCTAAATACTGCAGCCGATATCGTCAAACTACTTTGCGACAGGTTGCGTAAAGAACGACTCGCCCGGCAAATGACGCAAGCTGATGTTGCCGCGCGTTCAGGGGTCGGTGTGAATACCGTTTCAAATCTGGAAGCGGGGAAAAATGTAGGATTTGAGAATCTGGTCAAAGTCGCGATGGTGTTAGGCTATGGCGATGCGCTGGAGGGGTTATTCAAACCCAGGATTGATAGTCTCGATGATATTTTGCGTTACGAAAAGAGCGCGGCACGTCAGCGGATCAAAAGGAAAAATTCTGATGCCTGAGCAAGTTGATGTCTTCTATGAAGGCTGGGGTGAGAAATGGCTGTGGGGCAAACTGGTGTCTTCCACAGCCCTGACCGGACGTCCGTTGATCGCCTTTGAATACAGTGAAGAGGCCTTACGTAAGGGGCTGGAACTGTCCCGACTGATGTTACCGCTAAACGGTCCCCGTTTACGCAGGGATTTCCCGGCTCATCAGTTGGGATTACCTGGGCCGGTCTATGATTCGCTACCTGATGGCTGGGGTATGCTGCTGATGGACCGACTATTTAAACGCCGCGGGCTCAACGCAGCACGCATCGGTCCATTGGAGCGCTTAACCTGGGTCGGCAACAACGCGATGGGCGCCATGACATTCCAGCCCGTTCAGTCAGATGTCGAGACGCTGTCAAAAGAGGATGTTCCTCTCGCACAACTGGCCGCGGAGGTTCAGGAAGTCCTGAGCGGGGAAGGCGGGGAATTCTTGCAAAAACTACTCCAGATGGGCGGTTCGCCACAGGGAGCAAGGCCTAAGGCGCTACTTTATCGTGACACTGTCACGTCTAAATTCACCACGGCGCCGCTACCCGGGAGCGAAAGCTGGCTGATTAAATTTCCCGCCAGGCATGAGCATGCTGAGGTATGTGCCATCGAAGCGGTTTATGCTGAATGCTTGCGCCAATGTGGGATCACCACGCCAGACACGGCGTATTTTAATCTGCCCGGCGGACAGGCTGCATTTGCCACTCGCCGTTTCGACCGTGACCAGTCGATACGTATTCCTATGCAGAGCCTGGCGGCACTTACCGGGGCAAATTACCAGATACCCGGCGCTTTAGACTACCGGGATTTTCTGCGCGCTACGCAGATTTGTACCAATGATGTCAGAGAAAAGGCAAAAGCGTTCGAACGCGTGGTTTTCAACGTGGCATTTAACAATCGCGACGATCATCCGAAGAATTTTGCCTATTTAATGTCAGCCGATGGAAACTGGACTCTGGCTCCGGCCTACGACGTCACCTGGTGTGAAGGGCCTGGTGGATATCACCAAATGGACGTACTGGGAGAGGCGCTGGATATCGAAAGAAAGCACCTTCTGTCGCTAGGCGTTCAGGAAGCTGAGTTATCTGCTGATCATGTGAACGGCATAATCGAAAAGGTCTGTCACTCTGCCACAGGATTGAGCGCTGTCGCCAGGGATAAATATCCCGATCAGATAACGCAATCCACGCTGAATACGATACAGAAACAAATTAATGATAATGTCCGCCGGTTAATGTCCCGGTGACGCAGATATAGCCGCTACACTTACCGGAGAATTAAAGCTGAGCGGGGCAATGTTATGGCTGAATTTGTCTTGGGTATGCTGCAACACACACCAGTTTGGGTGTATCTGTTGTTTGTCTTTCTGCTTTACCGGGGGATTAAAGCCAGAACGCCCGCCACCGTCACGCTGGAAAAACTGGCGCTAATCCCCGCTATTTTTCTGTTCTGGGATATCTACGATTTAATCACTTATCGTGATCCGACCCTCATTACCTATATACAGTGGGTAATAGGTATTATCAGTGGCGCGATAATTGGCTACATGTTGATTAACCCCAGCCGTTTGAGTCGAGGTAGCGCACCGCGGAGTATTCACCGTCCGGCGGACTATTCCGCATTGCCGTTTATGCTGCTGGCATTCAGCGTTAAGTACGTACTTGGCGTACTTAACGCCGTTTCCCCCGACGTTTTACGCCAGCCCGCAATGAGTGCCATGGCTATCATTACTGGCGGCATCTTCGCCGGTGTTTTTGTGGGGAAATTTAGCCGCTACGTGAGCGTCTGGCTCAGGCTTCGCGGTCAGGACAACCATTAGCGCCCCCAACGATTGCGAATGTAGGTCACGGCTTCCTGCGTTTGCGGCTGATTAAGGTAATCTTCGCGAAACAGAATTGTGCCATTAATGTGCGGTTCAGACTCGTTCAGATCGAGCTGTTTTTTCAGCTCCGGTACGCCGCCTTTGACCGTCCAGTCCGGCTCTTTTCGCGACGGTTCGCCGACTTTATACAGCGCCACCCCAATATACAGGCGGGTGTTGGTTGATTTGACGACATCAGCCCACCATTTTGCCAGTACATCGTAGCGCGCCGCGTCGCGGGCAAAAGGCCAGTACAGCTGCGGAGCGATGTAGTCCAGCAGACCTAGTTGCACCCAACGACGGGTGTCAGCATACGATTCATCATACGCTGCCGCACCGCGCGTGTCGGAACCTGCCGGATCGTGCGAACGGTTGCGCCACACGCCCGCAGGACTGACGCCAAACTCGACTTCAGGTTTGAGTTTCTTGATGGTTCGCGAAACCTGAGCGATCAGACGTTGCGTGTTATCCCGCCGCCAGTCCGCTTTGGAAGCGAATCCCTGGCCGTATCTTCTGAAGGTCTGAGTGTCGTTGAGCGCAGATCCGGGAGACTCGGTATAGAAGTAATCATCAAACTGCACGCCGTCAACCGGGTAATTCTCAACGACTTCAGCCACGATGCTGGTTATCCAGTCACGCACTTCGGGAATACCGGGATCTAACACAAAACGCTCACCCGAGGTGCGGATCCAGTCCCGGTGCAGGACATAAACGCTGGAGGGCGTCTGCGTCAGGGTATTGTTTAGTTCGGTGACCGTCGAAGGCCTGGTGTTCACGGACACACGGTAGGGGTTAAACCAGGCATGGACTTTCATGCCGCGTTTATGCGCTTCATCGAGCATAAACTGGAGCGGATCGTAACCCGGATCCTGACCAATCCTACCGGTCAGGGTATCTGACCATGGCAAGATTTTAGACTGCCACAACGCGGTGGCATCAGGTTTCACCTGGAAAAAAACGGTGTTAATACCAAGCCGCTTCAGGTTGTCCAGCTTGTCCGTCAGCGCTTTTTGCTGCTGGCTGATGCGAGCGGCAGGCGAACTGATGTTGACAGATGAAATCGGCGGCCAGTCCAGACGCGAAACCGTTGCCAGCCAGATACCACGCACCGGCTCCTTGCTTTGCTGTGGTTTACTCACCGGAGGCTGTGGCGTAACTCTGGAGCCGGGCGGTTGCGATGAACAACTGCCCAGTAGCAACATACTGCCTACCAGCAGCGCGAACCACTTCATGTTGGTTAGCGGCAGCCTGGCGCGGGAACGGGCGAGAACATTCGCCAGTTTTTTCTGATAATTTCCTGAAATAAAACCGGATGCTGACATCAGATTTTGCTCTTAATTCTTCTTGTTGCGGCTGTTAGCCCATGGGTCGAAGGCCGGTTCGGGGGGGGTGTTTGAGACCTGGTCATGCAGCGAATCAAGGTACAGCGCTTCGACTTCTGCCCGCGCCCACGGCGTACGGCGCAAAAACTTCAGACTGGATTTAACGCTCGGTTCATTTTTAAAGCAGTTGATATTAATGCGTTGCGCCAGTTCAGCCCAACCATAACGATCAACCAGGGCATTGACCTGCATTTCAAGCGTTACGCCATGTAATGGGTCTTTAGAAATATGAGCATTCATATGAAGTCCAGTTCAGTGGTTCCAGATTTTACGGGAAGAAGGTTACAAGAAAGCAAAGCTGCCAGCAATGGCAGAAACCGGCATGGCGCCACAAGACGAGCACCCAACCGGCAATGGATGGATCAATACTCTTTAAAGGCCAGTTCCAGACGGGCAATCAACGGTTTAAACAGGTAACTCATCAGGGTTCGTTCACCGGTCTTGATCGTCACGCTGGCGGGCATTCCCGCTTTAATTTTGTAATCACCCAGCAAACGCGCGCCCTCTGCTGAAACCTGTACTTCAGCAAGGTAGTAAGGCTGCTGTGTGGCCTCATCAATTAAACGATCCGCCGAGATGGTGAGAACCCGGGCCGGGACCGACGGTAACAGCGCGTGGTTAAGGGCAGGGAATAGCACATCAACGGTTAAACCGGGGACCAGTTTATCAATGGCGTGCACCGGTATTTTGGCATCGATTTGCATCGGTTGCCCGGCGGCAACGATATCCATTAAATGTTCTCCAGGCTGGATGACGCCGCCAACGGTACTGACTTTAACATCCAGCACGATGCCGTTAATCGGCGAGCGGATCTCGGTGTTATCCAGTTCATGACGCGTGGATACCAGTTCATCCTCCAACATTGCCACCTCTTTTTGGTTTTCGGTCAGTTCAGACTCAACTTCACGTAAATATTGATGACGCACCTGGTAGGCTTTAATTTTTAATTCATTCTGCTGGGATTTCAGTTTTGCAATATTAAGTATATCTTCTGAAACGCTGCTGGATATTTCTGCTGCTTCGCGCTCAAGCACCAGTAACTGCGCTTTGGGGTAATAGTTCTTTTCACTCAGTGCGCGAATAGCACCCAGTTCCCTGTTAATCAGATTGAACTGGCGGTCGCGATAGCCTTTTATTTTATAAAGATTATCCGTTTGTCCCACCAGGCCATCGAGCGTCTCCTGAATCATCGACAGTTCGTCCTGAATGGTCTTGCGGCGCGTATCGAAAAGTTTAGCTTGCAGATTTCTCACTTCCGCCAGCCGTTTATTGCCGGAGAACTGCTGCGTCAACGTCGTATTAAAGCCGATTGTTTCCAGACCATCGCGTTCTGCCAGCAGGCGGTCTTCAATACTTTTAGCAGAAATATACTGGGCATTTAAGGCGCTGAAACGCATTTCGAGCTGCATTTTATCCAGCCGGACGAGAACCTGGTTTTTCTTCACCAGGTCGCCTTCTTTGATAAAGATATCCGTTACCCGACCGCCACTCAGGTGCTGAATAGTTTTGCGGTTACTCGATACGGTTACCGTGCCATCGGCGACCACGCCCGCATCTAACGGTGCTTGTACCGCCCAGAGGATAAAGCTGCCGACACCCAGCATAATGACGATCACGCCCCGAATAATCGGCGACCAGATATTGGTATCTACGCCAGCGGAGGCCGCGTTGTGGGGATTCTTTTTCATCATCAGGCCTCACGTTGCTGTTCAGTAGTGGATGGAGAAGGCGTAGCCACCGGTTTCAGTACGTTGGCCTGACGCAAATGGGCAAAAACCTGATCGCGGGTGCCAAACTCCTGTATAGCGCCATCGTTAAGCAGCAAAACTTTATTGACCACGCCGAGCAGCGTGGGTCGGTGCGAGATAATGACGGTAGTTTGTCCCTGCGTGCGCAGGGTATTGATGGCTTTAATGAGTGCGAATTCCCCCGCGTCGTCAAGATTGGCATTCGGTTCATCAAGCACGATAAACGCAGGGTTGTTGTAAACGGCGCGAGCCAGCCCGATACGCTGTCGCTGCCCGCCGGAGAGCTGGTACCCACCTGCGCCAAGCGGTGTGTCGTATCCTTGCGGCAAACGCAGAATCATCTCATGTACGCCGGCCAGCAGGGCGGCAGCGACGATAAGCTCACTGTCATTTGTGGTGAAACGGGCAATGTTTTGCGCGATGGTGCCGTCAAACAGTTCAACATCCTGCGGCAGATAGCCAATGGACGGACCCAGCAGTGCTTTATCCCACTGACAAATATCCGCCCCGTCTAATCTGACCTTTCCTGATAACGGCTTCCAGACGCCAACCAAAACCTTGGCCAGCGATGTCTTCCCTGAGGCAGAGGGACCGATAATCCCCAGCACTTCGCCTTGTTCCAACTGGAATGAGATATTACGCAATAGTGGGGAAGACTGACCGGGAGCCGCAGCAAAAACACCTTCAACGCTGATGTTGCCGTTCGGACGAGGCAGGGTCAGCACCTCTTTCGGTGCCGGATACTCTTTCAGCAGGTCAGAGAGCTGGTGCCAGGCGCTACGAAACTGCACAAACTGCTTCCAACTGCCGATCACCTGTTCTACCGGGTTGAGGACGCGGCCAAGAATAATCGACGCGGCAATCATCAGGCCCGGGGTAATATGGCCGCCGATCACCAGTAAAGCCCCGGCGCCCAGCGCAATCGACTGCAGCAACACCCGCACAAAGCGGCTGAGACTGCTTAACCCGGCCGTTTTGTCGGCAATCAGCGTTTGTAACGCCAGCACTTTGTTATGCTGTTCCTGCCAGTTGGACTTCAGGGTTGAGAGCATTCCCATCGCCTCAATGGCATCGGAGTTTTGTAGCTGTTTATTCAGTTTACTGGCATTGTTAATCGTTAAGGCGTGTGCTTGTTGAATAGGGCGCTTGGTAGCGATTTCCGAGACCAGCGTCAGAATGAATAATAACGTTATTCCACCGAGGGAGAGATAGCCCAGCAGAGGATGGACCAGAAAGGCGATGAACAGATATATCGGCGTCCAGGGAATATCCAGCAGGGCGAACAGACTATTCCCGGAAAGAAACTGACGGAGCTGATCCAGTTCGGCTAAAGATTGCGCCGGGTTATTATCACCGGTAACCATCTTTCTTTTAAATGCCGCATTAAAGACTAACTGGCTTAGCTTTATATCCAGCCGGTTGCCAAGCCTGACCATGACCTGCGCGCGGGCGGATTCAATCATGGCTATAACGATGTACAAGCCGACAATCAATAAGGTTAGCATTAACAGCGTGGTGGTATTTTTACTCACCAGCACGCGGTCGTATACTTGTAGCATATAAATTGCCGGCGCCAGCATAAGCATATTAATCACACAACTAAAAAACAGCAGCATCAGAAAAGTGGGTTTCGTTCCTTTTAATGCATCATTCAGTTCTGTTGGCGTATGCTGGCGCGACATAGTCTTCTCCTTATACGATCAATGAACTATTGCCATTGTTGCTGGCAAGGGTGGTGGGCATTTCCAGATAAAAGTCACCAATATTCACGGTGGTCGAATTGACGCCCACTAATGTGATGGTGTCAGTGCCGATAGTCACAATGGTGTTGCCATTGTTTCCGGTGATAGACACGCTGCTGGCAAAATTACCCGCGTTGATGCCTAACAAGACGAGATCGAGGAAGTCCTGGCCGCCGTTGGGGTTACTGTCAAAACCGGTGATCCGGTCCTGCCCAAAGTTAGCACCGAAGGCGAAGATATCGCTCCCGGCCCCTCCGTCAAGAATGTCGTTGCCCCCCTGGCCATTGAGAATATCGTCGCCGCTACCGCCGGAGAGGGTATCCGTGCCCGCGCCGCCAATCATGACGTCGTTGCCGTTTCCGCCCTGCAGGTTATCAGCGCCATCTCCGCCATCGAGGAAGTCATTCCCGGTACCGCCAAACAACTGGTCATTACCTCCCATACCAAACAGATAGTCATTGCCGGAACCGCCCGTAATGGTGTTAGCAATAGCATTCCCGGTACCGATAAAGCTGCCGCTGCCGGTAAAGACCAGTTCTTCCACGTTGTCAGTGAGGTCATAGCTGCTGAGGCCGGTACGCACAATGTCAGTACCGCCATTCACACCTTCAATAACCACATCACCGAAATCATCAACGATGTAGGTATCATCGCCCGCGCCGCCGGTCATACTGTCGGCGCCAAGACCACCATCAAGCGTGTCATTACCCGCATCCCCCTGCAGGATATCTTGCCCCGCCTGACCAGACAGACTGTCGTTACCCGCACCGCCCACGAGCAGATCGTCACCTGAGCCGCCCAACAAAGTGTCATTCCCACCTTCACCGCGCAGAATATCGCTCCATGCAGTACCGACGATCGTGTTCGCGCCGTTGGTACCGACAATCAGATCGCCCACAGGCTGTGTGGTGGTCGAGGTCAGAACAACAGGGGGGTTGCCTTCATCGTCGACGACGGTAACCACCACCTGCAGCGTTCGACCGACCATGGCCTGGCCCGGCGTATAGGTCGCGGATGTCGCGCCGTTAATGTTGACGAATCCGGTTGGCGAACTCATTCTCCATTGATAGGTGAAATTACCGCCGCTCAGACCGTCTGCGTCCGCAATGCCCGAAACCACCGCGGTCAGCGTCAGACTTTCAGTCGGAGTGAGGTCATTAATTATCGGCGCACCGGTGGTGGCCTGATTTCTCGGCAGGATTGCCTGAGTTTGTGCCGACACCAGCGTTTCTGCGTCACCCATACGGTCGTTAAAACTGGCTACCACACGCAGCGGCGCGCCCTGAATAGCGCCAGGCACTCTGAACTCCGCACCGATTGCCTGATCCCGCCATTGGCCGTTGACGAATGCCTGCCAGGTCATCGTGATGGCCACATCCGCTGCCAGCCCATTACCGTCCAGCAAATTCGCCACGTTGACGCGCAGCAGATCGCCCACCGAAGGGTTAGGATTGCTGATGGTGAGATCGCCCGTCGCTTGCTGCGCCGTCACCCACAACTGCTGAGCATCGCCAAACTCCAGTTTTTCGATGTTCAACAAACGATCAATGCCATCATTCAGGTTCAGCGCGGCATTGGGCGTAGCGTGATCGACACGCAGGCTACCGTCAGCCATACGGGTGAAGACATAGTTGCTGCTGACATCACGGTACACCGCAACGTCGGTTTCCGTGCCGTTACCTTCATGCAGAATTTCGCGCACAATCGACAGTTGATTCGGTTTCAGCGTGCCAGCAAGCATGTACGACTTCAGTTCGGCCATGCCTTCGGCGCTGGTGAGTCCTGCCATACCGGTAACGGCAATACGCACGTTGAGCCACGCATCGCCATCAATAATATCGTTACCGGCTTTACCCATAATGCGGTCGCTACCGCCGCCGCCGAGTAAAATATCGCTACCATCATCAGGGTTCAGTAGCACCGCGTCCGGGTTAGCAGAACGTTCTACGCCGAGAATGGCCTGAAGCCCGTTGATCCGGTCTGCACCTTCCTGGGTCAGGTTGTTAGAGAGGGGAACACCCTGAACCGGGGCGGTGCCTATCGGCTGTTCCGTCCCGGTCAGGATATCGTCGTATTTCCAGCCCGACAGCCCCTCAACCAGGTCAAAACGATCGCGCAGAATAAATTCCTGCTGGTTAACGAAAATGGGGATCCCAAGATCAGAGTTCGCGCCATTTGGGTCACCTTTATGGATAGCCCAGTCGAAACCAGCCATACCATTATTACGCTGGATCCCCGCGCCCTGAACCATGATGTCGTCACCGGCTTCGCCATCGTAGTCGGTGTCGTTACCCTGACCGTTAAGGACATCGTGACCGATAATGGTACTGTTGAAGAACAGCTCAGAGTTATCACCCGCCAGCGTGTCAAACCCGTCGCCGCCTTCCAGCCAGTCATCGCCTTCGTTGCCCATCAGGAAATCACCACCCGAGCCGCCAAGCGCAAAGTCGTTATCCTGACCCGAGAAGACCTCCTGCGCATCTTCACCGACCACCACGAAGTCGCTGCCGCTGCCGCCAAAGACCAAATCATTGCCATTTCCGGAGAAAATAACGTCATGTCCGGCATCGCCGTGCAAGAAGTCAGCATCGCCAACGGGGGTACCGGTAT
This sequence comes from Citrobacter sp. Ce129, assembly GCF_030334545.1. Lineage (NCBI taxonomy): Bacteria > Pseudomonadati > Pseudomonadota > Gammaproteobacteria > Enterobacterales > Enterobacteriaceae > Citrobacter > Citrobacter sp. Ce129. The sequence continues at coordinate 389,713 of NZ_JAOWDS010000065.1, read as the reverse complement.
CGGTAATAATGTCATCACCGTCACCGCCGTGGACCACATCGGCTTCGTCACCGCCGTCCAGTCGGTCATCTCCGCCATCGCCCCACAGGCTGTCGATCCCTTTACCGCCGATTAACGTATCGTTGCCCGCCGTTCCGCCAAGCACCACATGCCCATCACCGGTATATTTCAGATAACCACCGTCCGCAAAGCTATCGCCGTCAACATCCGCGCCAGGGTCGCGACGCACCAACAACGGCGAGAGCAGATCTTTCAGCGGATTACCCCATTTCGGGTCGATTTCCGTTTGCAGCACGCGGTTCACTTCAAAAATATGGTCCGGCGTCTGGAACAGGTTGGCGGGCAGGTGAGAGGAACCCTCCTCACCAAGATCGCTGTTACGCATTACCAGCGCGGAAAACGAGTTGGCCTCCAGTTCATTGAGTAAGTTCAACCCCTGAACGCGGCTCAGGTAGTAGAAACGATCGCCGTCCTGCAACATTTCCATTTGCGTTTCAAAGACAAAGTTGAAGGTTGAACCCAGCATGCCGCCAAATTCATTTTTGCGCTCAGCCAGTCCGCCAATCCAGAAATCGACCATATTCAGGCCGGTTTCTTTCGTTGCCCACGCCCCGGTGCTATTAAAGAAATCCATTGCATCCGCAGGTGGGGCGTTATTGGCATCGCCAAACAGCAGGAAGTTTACCGCCGCGCGTTTACCTTCAAGGCTGGTGGCATTGAGGATTAACTCATGCTGACCGTAAGCAGCCATAAAGTTAATGATAGAGGCCGGGTTTTTCAGGTAGGTGGTAAAGTCAGCCCAGCTGGTATAGGGCCTCAGTTGGCTATCACCGCTTAATGCAAAAAACTGCTCGCGAGCCTGGTTCAGCGAAGGCATTGCCGTATCACGGCCACGGGCAATATTAAGCGCGCCTAAATCAAGGGGCAGGCCGATGAGATTATTACGCAGAGCATCGGTAATAAACTCATCAATTTCATTGCCCACCTGACGCGTCATACCACGCACAATCGCGCCGATGGCCTGGTCGTCAGTGACGGTGGCACCGTTGATTTCATTGAATGCCACAGGATTCAGGAACGCGGCTATCAGGCCAATATCGCCGCTTTGCATATCAATGTCGGTACGCGCCACGGTTTCTGTCAGCATTGAATGTCCGAAACGGTAAACCACGTGCGCAAACTCGGCAAAGATAAGGGGGTTAGTATCCGCCGTGTTGGAGAAGACAAACGGATCAACGGCGGGTTGTACGGTACGCGCAAACTCCTCAAACACGAGGTGCTGGTACTGCATTTCCGTGGAGAAGCGACCGGCCTGGAATAAGTACTCGCCATTCCATACCAGAGTACTGGTATTGGCAGGCATCTCAGTGATTTGGTGATTCGGCATCAACCACTGGTTAATGAGGTCGATGTCGCCGGTTTCCAGCAGTGTGGTTTTATACTGTTCAACCAGGCGATTATGTTCGCTGTGAAAAACGGCATGCACAGCGGTTAAGCCAATGTTCTCATTACCACGCCCATCGCCGGTGATAAAGTGACGATCGAGCAGTTCGTTATCATAGGTTCCCGCAGGTTGCGCTCCTTCGCCGCCGATAGCACTGTCATCATCCGCCAGCAGGCCCGCTTTTGGCGCGGCAGTATGAGCAATATCATCCAGAAACGCGTGGCCGGTGCGGAACGTCTCCGCAGGTAACAGGCCGCCATTGGCTTCAACCAGGCCATTGGTGGTCACAATCTGTACCTTCCCGTTTTCACTTAAAATCAAATTACCGTAGCGGTCCGTTGCCAGCAGAGGAACATTAAAAACATCCTGATCGGTGAGTTTTATACCCAGTAGAGTTTCAGCCTGATTTTTAACGTCAGCCCAGGTCGCCAGTCCTCCGTTAGCGCCGCCTAACAGATTTCCCGTTGGCTCGGGTTTACCGTCAATAATTACGTATTCGCGGATGAAAATCTGATGTGAAGGGTGGGAGGTGTAGGTCTGGTTTTGATCAATGAAAGGGGTTGTCAGGTTTACCGTCTCTCTGTTTTCGTTGACCGTCGCCCGGGTTAATAGCATAAAGTTTGTATCCGACCCCTCAACATATAAAGGGTCGTCTGGCTGTAGCGGAATGAAAACAATACCGTTGCCACCTTTCGGTATCAAATCCAGACCGTGGTCGAAAAACTGACCAAAGAAGGTCATCCAGCCGTTAAAAGCGGGGGAAAGTCCAATATCCGGAGACTGGTTGGGAATAGATAAGCTGCCTTCTCCTGTAATAGTACCGCCGCCAGGCGCATCTTTTAATGCGTTGAATACCTCCAGAGCCGCCGGGTTTGAAGCCGTCTGGTCCGAAATTAAGTTACTGATAATTCGCGGGTCAGCATCAATAACCATCCCGCCAATTTGGATATAACTGGTCATTTCATCCGCGTCTTGCCAGTTTAATGCGGTTAATCTTGGCATAGTCTGGTCGGCTGAGCCGTATAACTCTTGACCCGGTAAAAGGTTATTCCATGAACCATCCACCGTACGAAGGCCATAAGGTAATAGCGGACTGGAGACTAATTCTCGAAGCATTTCATCATTAACGCTACCATCCGCGTTAGTTGCCGCTTCGGATATTTTGATCTGCTTAAGAATAAAAGCCAGATCGTGCAGAGTGACAGTAAAGTCATATTGTGAGGCCATAAGTCATTACCCCTATCTTTACCTGTATTAGCTATCATCACTCTTTTCTTCTGCTTACAAAAGCTGACAGAAGAATGAGTCGCATCAGATATCTGATTGTTAGTACATGATTAAGCTCCGTATTTTAAAACACAAACGATATCCACGACCGGGTTGGTGTTATTCTCCAGATATTTAACCAGACCAATAAGATATTCACCTCACTTATGAATTGGGTTTTAGTGACCGATGCTAACCGTGCCTTATTGAAATTAAAGGCATATTCGGGGCGCGAAGTTTTGAGAAGACGAGGTCTTCTCAAGCAATGAATGTGTAGGTTTTTTTAAACTCAGATTACATTTATGTGATGATCATAACTATGGTTTTTCCGTTGCCGACTTCACTCATACTTTTTTATGAAAACATTAAATTTTCATTTCTTTACATTTGAATTAATGCCAAATTTCTTATTAAGAAGAATTCTCATTAAGGCGATATTTAAGAGAGCAGAGGCAGATTATAAATTTAATATTGGATGAAACTTAACGCGACATCATTCCAGAGGCCTGATTAAGCTATTAGCGTAAATCAATACTGTGTGATAACTGGCCTACGTTTTGTTAAGTTCCCATCCAGACAGGTAATACAATGAAAAAAAATATAATTCTTCTTTCCGGAATGCTCTTTTCGGCGTTCGGTAACGCCAGTACGCTCTATTTTTATGAAGTCGGAACGGAGGATACAGCACTCGCTGGTGCAGGGCAGGCCGCTCGCGCTCAGGATGCCTCAACGCTATTAACGAACCCAGCGGGAATGACCCGTCTGTCTGACCATATGGTCACCGGAGGGTTGCAGGCGATGGGGGGAGATATTCCCTATACGCTGAACAATAGCGCTGACGAAAGGCAAAGTCCGGGGAACGTAATGACGCTGTTCCCCAATTCCAGTATGTTTTATGCGCAACGCCTGAGCGATACCGTTTCAGCCGGGCTGGGATTATATGGCAACTATGGGTTGGGTATCGATTTTGGCAACTGGGCCGGGGATCGGTTGATTAAACAAAGCACCCTGGTTGCGATGACGCTGAGTCCAGGCGTTGCATGGAAACTGAGTGACAAGGTGTCGGTTGGTGCTGCTGCGGGTTTGAACTACGGTTTTCTGTCTTTAAAAAGAAATGTCGACGGCCACGATGAAAAACAAAGCGATCATGACTGGGCGATGAATTACCGCCTTGGCTTATTGATGGATTTAAATGACAAAACACGGGCGGGCATAACCTGGAGCAGCAAGACTGATTATCATTTCAATATTGACGGCAAAGCGCGTTTCCCACATCTACCTAATATTGGCTATGACCTGCCGATTTCCGCCCAGGTCCGCGCGCCACAGCAGGTAATGGTTAGCGTGGTTCACGATATTAACCGAAGATGGTCAGTGATGGGGGATCTTGGCTGGCAGGACTGGAGTCAGTTTGGTAGCCCTCAGGTTACAATAAATGGTCAACCTGACGATCGTGATAATAGGCTGAAAGATACATGGCATACGGCGGTGGGTGTGCAATATCATCCCGATGAGCAGTGGCGAATTAATGCCGGGGTCGCATTTGACAGTTCACCGTACAAAACACAAAGTAATGCCGCGCTTTCGTTACCGACCGGGGATGAATGGCGATTTGCCACCGGAGCTCAGTACCAGATTACCCCAGCCAGTAATATCGGGGTAGCCGTTGAGTATTTGCATATGCAGTCATCCAGCGTTAAATCTGATATCTATGCCGGTGAGTATAAAAATCCGTGGCTTTGGTTTGCCAGCGTTAACTACAGCTATCAGTTTTAGCATCGTTGTTATCAAGTCGAAATGTTATGTATTGTCAATAATCACCATAGCAAAGCATCCATGCACTAATGTTCAGTGACCGTCTGCTGGTGGCCTTCTAAAAAAATCATTTAAATAAAAATAAATTTGTACTTTTAGTATTGCGCAACCTATGGTTTTAATATGAGGCTGTACTATTCTTCATGGAATATACATAGAATCATAGCGTTATCTCAATCAAAAGAATACAGGTTTGAACATGCAAATTTCACCACCGGTACGCCCTGAACAAAGTATACAACGTTTAATACAAGTGCTTGAGCCGATTGCAGAAAAGCTTAAGGTTGTACCTCGACGCCGTATCATGTGGAAATACAAAAATAAGCCTCAGCTATATCTTTTCCTGCAAGGAGAACTCTCCATTTTACGTTCGTCTGATGGCCTGTTAATTGTGACTGTCTATGAACCTCATCTGTTCGGTATTGCCGAGATGATCCAGCCGGTCCATGGTCACTTATTACGCGCAGAAGCCGAGTCGACAATATTACGCGTGGATGCCGATAAAGCGCGAGAGCTCTTCCATCAACAAGGGTTGTGGGAAGATGCGGCGGCTGTGCTTTCATATCACACGGGTTATCTCTTTTATCGCGATGATTTAGTGGTACAGCAACGTACCTATTCGGTGATACGAAACCATCTCGAGGAAATGATTTTGTTACCGGAAGAGACCCGCAAACGCATGTCTATTTTGGATTACATTCAGGATCGCACCCACTTATCACGCAGCAGCGTTTTAAATGTCATTTCAGCCCTAAAAAAAGGAGGCTATATTGATTTTGAACGCGGGGGATATCTTACCACCATCAATAAATTACCTGAGCGATTTTGAGGAAATCCAAAAATAAATTAAAAAGCAATTATCACCACAACTTAAATACCCTATTGTAGCCACACGTTATTTGTATCAATCGTAACTGAAAGCCTCGATAGGAAAATCATGAAAAAGACGCTTATTACACTTATTATTGCTAACGCTTTTACAGCCACAACCGCTTTTGCTGCAGCGGATGTCGGAACCTGGTATGCTGGCGGAAAATTTGGTTGGTCACACTATTTTGACTCCAGCACCACTCAACAGAGCAATAATCACGGTGAAAAATTTGGTAATGTTGGCACCGATGGCGATAATGTTGGTGGCGGTGTATTCACCGGTTATCAAATTACACCATGGCTCGCCGTTGAAGGTGGTTATGATTATTTAGGTAATATGCAGTTCAATGGTAAAAATGGCGCATCAGGTTCGCAAATGAAAAGCCAGGGACTGCAACTCACACTGAAAGCAAGTTATGGTCTGAACGACGCCTGGGATGTATATGGTCGGGCAGGTGCCATGGGATATCGCGCAGAGTCCGATATTAAAGGGAATAATCGTTTTGATACCGGTGTCCGTCCGGTAGTTGCGGTAGGTACTGAATATGCCTTTAATAATAATTGGGCAGGGCGCCTTGAGTATCAATGGGTCAGCAATGTCGGTAACGAAAACCAGATTGGAGCAACCAGCGATGTCAGTTCTGTTACGGCGGGACTGTCATATCGTTTTGGCCAGCATGACTAACCTTAGTTAATCAAACAGCCCATATTTAAGAGCCTCCTCATTCATCAATGAGGAGGCTCTTTTATTATTCAATAAGAGAATTAACCGACTGATTGATGCTCAACAGACCCGTTTGATTATGCTCCTTATAATAAAAATTGTTCATCTGTTGCATTTGCTCAAGCTTAGATAATGAAGCATACACCTGGTATGCCTGGCTATGAACATCAAACATCTCATTACGCTTAACATCATGAAGATAATCACTTTTTAGCGTGTTTGCCACGTTTTCAATTTGCAGTTTATTTTCTTGATATAACGACAAGGATCTCGAATTACTGCTCGATTTAGTCACGGAGTTATTCTGGATAACAGGAATAATCATTTTATTAATTCTAATTACTTTCTCCGGTGGCGAAGAGCTACAACCAGAGAGGGTTCCAATGATGAGTAATAGATAAAGTGCACGCATATTTATTGACCTAAGGAGATGGATGCCAGTCATTATCTTTTTAAACAATCCATTGTCTACGGATGATTTATTTAAATAAAAATTTATAATTAAATATTTTTTAATGATACTGGCTTATAAGGTTATGTTAACCTTTCAATACTCAATCACGCCGTCCTGATAAACATCGCATCGCAGATGCATGTCAATAATCAATGAAGCAGTTTTGATCCTGCTTGAAAATTTATTATTAGCAGAGAATTTATGAAACTAAATAAACGAGTAAGCTATCTGGCTTTAGCCGGTGTCTGTTCGACATCGTTAATGTCACTTCCTGCAATCGCACAGGAAGGGGCAAAAGATGCTACAGCTCAAACCAAAAGCGCGAATGATGCCTTATACGGGCAATTGCCATTCACTGATAAAACAGATTTCGTAAATGCCCATAAGGGATTTATCGCTCCGCTTCCCGATGAACTAATCAAAGGAAAGCAAGGGAACATCGTTTGGGATCCGCAGCAATATGCTTTTATCAAGGAAGGCGAAAAAGCTCCCGCTACGGTTAATCCAAGCCTGTGGCGCCAGTCGCAGTTGATCAATATCGGTGGTCTGTTCCAGGTAACCGATGGTGTATATCAAATCCGTAATCTGGATCTCTCGAATATGACCATAATGGAGGGGAAAGAGGGAATTACGGTCATTGATCCGCTGGTATCGGCAGAAACGGCAAAAGTCGGAATGGATCTTTATTATAAAAATCGCGGTAAAAAACCCGTTGTTGCCGTCATTTATACGCACAGCCATGTTGACCACTACGGCGGCGTACGTGGTGTCGTGGATGAAGCTGATGTTAAATCCGGCAAAGTGAAGGTATATGCACCGGCTGGTTTTATGAAGGAGGCCGTATCTGAAAATATTATGGCAGGTAACGCCATGAGTCGCCGGGCCAGTTATATGTATGGCAATCTGTTAAAACCGGATGCAAAAGGTCAGGTAGGTGCAGGCCTTGGTACGACAACCTCTGCGGGTACGGTGACGCTGATTGAACCTACTAATTACATTACCCGCACCGGGCAGAAAGAAGTTATCGACGGTCTAACCTATGATTTCATGATGGCGCCGGGTTCAGAAGCGCCCTCTGAAATGCTGTGGTATGTAGAAGAGAAGGGAATGATTGAGGCCGCTGAAGATGTAACCCACACGCTGCATAACACCTATTCGCTGCGGGGCGCGAAGATCCGCGATCCGCTGGCATGGTCAAAATATATCAATGACGTTATTGGCCGCTGGGGAGGTAAGGCGAGCATTATTATTGCTCAGCACCACTGGCCAACCTGGGGTAATGAAAATGTTGTGAAGTTAATGAAGAGCCAGCGCGATATGTACCGTTACATCAACGATCAGACATTACGAATGGCTAACCAGGGTCTGACTCGTGACGAAATCGCCGCTAACTTCAAACTGCCGTCTGGTCTGGAAAAATCATGGGCCAGCCGCGGATACTATGGTTCCGTTAGCCATGACGTGAAAGCAACTTATGTCTTTTACCTCGGTTGGTTCAACGGTAACCCGGCAACGCTGAACGAACTACCGCCAGTAGATGCCGCGAAGAAATATGTCGATTATATGGGAGGGGCCGATGCCATCATGCAAAAAGCAAAAGCGGATTATGCCCAGGGTAATTACCGTTGGGTGGCGCAGGTGACTAACAATATCGTCTTTGCGGATCCGAGCAATAAAGAGGCTCGTAATCTGGAAGCCGATGCTCTTGAGCAGATGGGTTACCAGGCAGAGTCCGGCCCATGGCGTAATTTTTATCTGACTGGTGCGCAAGAATTACGCAACGGTGTGGTAAAAGGCGCAACCCCCAATACCGCCAGCCCGGATACGGTTAAAGCTATGTCGCCGGAAATGTTCTTCGATTATCTGGCTGTACATATTAATGGCGAAAAAGCGGCAAATGCGCAGGCGATCTTCAACGTTGATTTAGGCGCTGACGGTGGTAAATACAAGTTGGAACTGGAAAACGGTGTTCTTAACCATAGTGTTGATACTCAGGCCAGTCATGCTGATGCCTCCATTACGCTGAATCGGGCGACGTTGAACAAAATTATCCTGAAGGAAGAATCGCTGAAGCAAGCGGAAGAGAAGGGTGAGGTACAGATCACTGGCAATCACGCCAAACTTGACGAGTTCGTCGGATATTTAGACAGTTTTGATTTCTGGTTTAACATTGTGACACCTTAATTGTAGATAGAAATCATGTAAAAACCCGTCAGCAATGGCGGGTTTTTTATTATTGCTGCGGTTCAATTATTAAGAATATAAAAGATCTAAAATATAATGTGGAAATATTTTATCCATAATGTTAATAATTAATGTAATTAAAGTAACACACCATATAATCTGTATATTTTTGTTTTCATGGACGAGAGTTTGTGTATCATGATATAATGCGGCGGAAAAATATGCAGGTTATTAACCTGTCCGTAGTATAAATGAATTTCTGAGGAGACCATTCCAGTGGGACGTAAATGGGCAAACATTGTTGCTAAAAAAACAGCTAAAGACGGTGCAACGTCTAATATATATGCAAAATTTGGTGTAGAAATCTATGCTGCCGCTAAGCAAGGTGAGCCTGACCCAGAATCAAACTCAGCTTTAAAATTCGTTATTGAGCGTGCAAAACAAGCCCAGGTTCCTAAGCACGTTATTGATAAAGCAATCGATAAAGCCAAAGGTGGCAGTGATGAAACGTTCGTGCAAGGGCGCTATGAAGGCTTTGGCCCAAGTGGTTCACTGATTATCGCTGAAACATTGACTTCCAATGTTAATCGTACAATTGCTAATGTCCGCTCAATCTTCAATAAAAAAGGCGGGAATATTGGAGCAGCAGGTGCAGTCAGCTATATGTTTGACAATACCGGGGTGATTGTATTTAAAGGAACAGACCCTGACCATATTTTTGAAGTTTTGCTTAATGCCGAAGTAGATGTCCGCGATGTAACCGAAGAAGAAGGGAACATCGTTGTTTATACTGAATCTACAGATCTCCACAAAGGAATTGCTGCTTTAAAAGAAGCTGGCATTACTGAGTTCTCAACAACAGAATTAGAAATGATTGCTCAATCAGAAATTGAACTTTCACCTGAAGATTTAGAAATCTTTGAAGGACTCGTTGACGCTCTTGAGGCTGACGATGATGTTCAAAAAGTATATCATAACGTTGCAAACCTTTAATTGTAAATTAAAAGGGAAGTGTCATTGTGGCTGATTTTGAACTTACAAATTTGTTATAAAAACATCCAGCCAGATGCATTGATTATAAGAAATAGATAAAGTTTACGTAGAAAATCCAGGTGACTGTCTGTTTTACACTCAAAGCAGACAGTCATGTTCACTGTTTGCCCACAGGATGAGTCAGGGCGTTCCTTTCCCGGTAATCAAAAACCGCCTCCACGTTCAAATGCGACTATAGCTTTGACCTTGTCGTTTATCATCACCGTTACCAACCCTTGAAAATGTATCCAAAGGATAGCTGGGTCGGGCTAATTCGTAACAGCGGATATCGCATCAGAGATACTAAGGATCTGACTGAAGCTTTACCGCAGCAGCCGCAAGCAAACACACGGGTTGCTCAGCGCATTGATGAGCAGGAACAAATAGCAGAAGCGATTTTACGCTGAAGTTAGTTTCATTAAAGGATTCTGTGAAGATTGCTGGCAGACAGTTGGTGGCCAGAACCGCATGTATGAGTTCGTGGAACAGAAACTCACGCCATGTTTCCGGCACCAGAACGGATAGAAAACTTACTCGCTTTAACCGAAGCCGGATTGGGGAAGGGTAAGCACGCGAGTGAGCACCATATGCTGAGGGCCATGAACTGAGAGACCATTATTTTGCATTTAACTTATGTTATAAGAGAATTTAGTTCATAAACCAAAATTTAGCTATCCACATGATTTCAATGTATATTCACTATATATAGTTGAGTCTACCTCCAGATAACTTCATGAACTAGTAGGAAATGGGCGCCTAATGTGCATTTCTCGGCAACTTACTTAGTTACAGCATTTCCCAAATTAATCGTATAACCCGGCAAATCAAGATTTAGGTTGTATCTGATTGTCTTCTTGAATAATTTATGAATCTTAGTAATATTTAGATACACCAAAATCTAATCAGAACAGCTCTCTGAGGGCGGTAGCATTGTCAGGGTTGATTGGATTTGCATGAGGCCTTTGTCCCTGACCCGATATCCTGATCCATTCAGAAAAAGAATTCCGACATACGAGACAATCTCTTTTGTCATGCGGGGTTGCATTGACCAGCCGATAACTTTTCGGGAGAACAGGTCAACCACCAGGGCCAGATTCATCCAGCCTTCGTGGGTTCGGATGTAGGTTATGTCCGTCACACTTACCGCTTAATGAATTTGATAAAGTGCAATAAAATTCAAGCTATTGATTTTAAGAACAACACGAACGTTTCAGTTTAGTGGTTGCTGCGCGCCGCAGATCCAGCCGCCTACATCAACTTTAGGAAGGTAATAAGTATGGGTAAGGCTATCGATATCTTGCTTTACGTGGCTCTAAGCGAGGAGTTTGATGTCGTTATAGATATGCTAGGATCAGATTTTAAATCCCAAGAGCAGGTAGGTGTTGCACTGACAGGTTTCTTCGGCAATATCGACTCGCCTGTTCTTAACAGAAGCTTCGAAGTTGCTGTGTTCCCGGCAGGAAAAATGGGCAATACCCGATCCGCTAGTCTTACTTCAGCACTTATCGAGAAGCTGAATCCGGCCAACATCGTGGTGCTAGGCATAGCAGGATCACTGGTAAACGACATGGAACCTGGCGATGTATTTATACCGGACACTGTGAATGAGTACATGGCAAATTCAGCGACCCATGGGGAAGGTAAAAACTGGAGTTTTACTACCTCAGGTAACCAATTTCAAAGCTCTTTGAGACTACTCAATAGGTTTCAATTTTTCGCACACACCAGTGGCGACTATTACAAACGTTGGCAGCAAGACACTCAGATTGCCAAGGCTGAACTCATTTCAGAAGAGGTACAGCTTGCCCTTGCTAGTAATGAACTGATCCTACGAGGTAGCTGTAAGCTCTTTGCCGGTGACGACCGTAAGTTGGCCAGCGGCCCAGCAGTAGGTAAAGGCAAGGGTTTTGTGGATTGGATCATCCGTGAACATGATCGTAAGGTTGCGGCCCTAGAAATGGAGTCGGCAGGTGTATACGATGCCGCGACTGTTCGCACAACGGCTCCACGAACCGTGGCCATCCGCGGCATTTCTGACTACGCGGACGCTCGAAAAGAAAAAATTGAAGACACAGCTAAAGGTAAGTTTCGAAATTTGTCCGCTAGAAACGCTGTTTCGTTTTTTATTCACACTGTCCAAGCTGGGATGTTCGGAGCTGAGGAAGAATTGGCGCAGGTCGCATTATCGCCATCGCCACATCTGCAGCTTGATTCTCGGGTGAAATCTGTATTCGTCATAGGTGGTCACACCGGTGAGACCGCAGATGTTGATGCTGAACTCCCACGTTTGAACAAGGCGTCGTTGACCCTTGGGCATGTTCTCGCGAAAGCGGGAGCACAGCTACTTATATGCAGCCCATTTACTGATTCGGTCGACTACTACGCAGCAATGGGCTATGCGGACTCTAAGTGTGGTGGATTAATCCAGTTCCATAGTCCCAGTCATCCAACAGTTGAGGAAAAGCGATGCCTTCTACGCAAAACGCTTGGACGACCTGGCCTCGTAATCCAGGATTGGAACTACCCTGGTCCAGAGGGCAATGAGGAAGACGCATGGTTCCAGTCCTGGTTTTTGGCCCAGATTCAGGCGCTGGAGAAAGCTGATGTGGTTGTTGCTCTGGGAGGGAAGGTTTCGCAAACGGCTAGTACACTTTTGCATCTTGCTGAGGCCAGGGGCCTTCCGATCATTCCGTTTGCATTCCTCGGTGGAGTGGCGAAGCGCTCATACGAGCGCCGAGATTGGTCGAGACTTAATCCAGGTTTTGACCCAAGCGTTTTGTGCGACGTCGATGGTGTTGAACATACGATTGAGATAGCTAATCGACTCATGTTAGATCGAATGCAGCCGAGCCGTCTCTTAGAGAGACCGAAAATGGTTTTTGTTAGTTTTGCTCATCAGGACGCCGAAATGGCCAATGCACTACGGGCCGTACTAGTAAAAGAGGGTATTGAGGTCCTAGTTGGTGACGATGAGATCAGGTCAGATCAGATGATCACAGCAACCATTGAGCAAGCGGTTCTTCGCAGCGATGTTTGTGCAGTTCTTTGGAGCCGTCAGTATGCCCAGAGCCCGTGGTGTTATGACGAAATGAGTCTGGCAATAAATCAGCAGGAATATGGCAAGATTAAGGTATGGCTTTTCAATCTAGATGACTCTCCGATTGTCCCAGCTCAGGCGCGCAAGCTGCCCACTATCTCTGTTAGGAATGTTCAGGCAATGCACAATTGCGTGCATGAGCTTTTGGGCAAGTAGTGGTTTGTCCCTGTCGACCTGTCGCAATGAGGCTCAGCGTCCTGCGGCTGATAGGTTAGGTATTTGTAAATAGCTTATCGTCTCTAACGTAACGGCACTTCAATTGCCAAAAGCATTAAAAAATAGGTATATAATGATTTTTCCATTTGATAATAAAAGTAATATTTCTGCCGTTCTAAGAATGTTAAAGAACTCTACACGAAATAAAGTTAGGGCGATTGCATCTGGAAGTGATACAGACTCTATAGATTTGATGAATAATCTAAGAGAAAAATGTAATGTCACTGAGTTGTACCAAGCAGAAAATGCAGTCAAGGCGTTGTCAATAGGTCGCAAGTTACTTCCAGATTTATTTCCTAAAGAGCCTCAGTTCAAAGATGACTTCATAAGGCTAGATGATTTAGGTTTGGAAAAAAATCTTTCGTATATAGATAACGCAATAAAGTTAAATAAAAGAAAAGTTGAAAAATTCCTTGAGGATTTATTTGAGATAAACGAAAGCATATATCAAAATGATCTTTTTTTAGCAGAAAAACTAATAAACAAAGCTATAGAAAATCATGGTCATAGTCATCTTTTATTAAGGAAAGCAATATTTGTTATATCCAGTGATGAGATGTCTAAATTTGATAGCCTTTCAAGGATTATTACATCATATGGAGTAAGAAGTAACGTAGTAAACACTTTGCTTTATTGTTTTAAAGAAGAACAAGACTATTTAAGCGTTAAAAAATCTGTAATGTCTACGAAAGACCGAGGAGTTTTCAATCAATTTACAAGAGACTTACTACGGATTGGATTTCATCCACATGCCAAAAACACTGCAGACCTGATTCAATTGACGCAAAGTTGTTTGCAGTCAAGTTTAGTGGATGCCATCATTATTACGAAAGTGAATAGTAATCTTTTTGATAAATCTAAATACATCAATATCGATTGGGTTTTTAAATTAATTAACAATAACTCAAAGCCTATTCAGGAAATTGTAAATCTAACAGAGCAATATGAAGATTCAGAAGGAGTTTTTTTCCAACGTAGTTGTGCTTGGCTAGAGAATGATGAAGTTGTTGAGTATAGATTGCTTATTGACCACTTTAATGACTCTCCTGAATCTCCATACTTTGAAATGAATGATGAATTAGTATTGAGAATAATCAAAAATGTAAGAGTTGAAGGTATTGAAGAAATTCTTACCAGTGAGAATTTATTGGAGTTTGGTGGGAGCAAGTTGTCCGTAAATAAGTCGTCAATTTCAAATTCAGCGCTCCTAAATTTAATGATTCATATAAATGAAGGCATGATAATTACCACTGAAGATGTATTGCTCCGATTAATGGAGAACACTCGAGATTTAGCACGAACAATAAATATCAGTTTTATCAAAAATTTTATACTGTCTTCACCAAGCGAGCTATCCGAGATTGTGTTGTTATTGTTGATTTACAAGAGAAGCAAAAATGAAGCTGACCATTATAAATTACGTAGAAAGCTACAAAACTATATAATTAAGTATAATGAATCAAACTTAGTTAATTTTATAGATAGTGTCGCTAAAAAGTCTCAAGCTGTTGCTGAATTCACATATGAGGTATGTACGGAAGATTTTATATCTAAGCTTAGTCATGTCATAGGTACGACTGAGAAAATTACAGAAACTAGAGCTAGTCTTCATGATTGGATGGGGGATCTAACTGGTGATACTAACTATAAGGTGAGAGCAAAAAACCTAAGAATAGATCACAAGATTAACCTCGTCAAAGGTGAACTAGACGACAATCGAATATATGTAGATACTTCTAAGTTTTTGGAGTGGATGCAAGATGAAATAGCGCAAGACCTAACGACAGTGCTTTCGTTTTCACTGCATGATAAGGAAGTGATTAATACAAATGAACCACAAATCATTCAAATAATTTCCAAGTGTTATTCAGAGTTTTGCTCTAATAACCTATTTGGTATAGCATCTTATTTAGGTAGAAGACTTCGACATGGTACTTTTAAAGGCCATTTGTATCATAGCGTAGTTAATGATATAGAGCAAACTTATGATGATATTATTGATGATCCTTTAATATTCCCTTTATGGGGAGCTTTTAAAGAAAGTTACAAAAATGAAGTGGACTCTATTGTTAAAAATAAACTTCATATAAAGAATGGCAGTACATTTGAAGGATTTCTTTCTCCAGAAATCACAGGGCATAACAAAATAGAAGTTCTGAACGGCTGCATTAACAATATCTATTCTGATTTCGATAAAAGTAAAAGCTCATACAACGCTATTTTATTAATTAATGAGTATTGTTGGAGGCTGGCTGAGATTGATATGAGATCTGTTCATGGCTTTTTGAAAAGTAGAAAAAATTATCTTGTAGATTTAGATTTGTTGAATGAAATTAAGAGAAAAGCGCTACAAACAAAAATGGACGAATCGAGGGTGTCTAGTTTTTATAGGGAAGTTCAGCGCCTAGTAAATGACAAATTGACTGATATGTATAGTTGGTTCAAAAAACCTCAAAGTATATCACCTAAAGCATCATTGAACCTGTTATATAAAGTAGTGGTAACTGAAGTTAAGCAGAGCTTTCCAAATTTTCAACCAGACACTAGTTTTGATGAAGACCACGACATCGAATTAATAGGAGGTGCTTATCATGTACTCTATGATGCTCTCTACGTCATTGTTTTCAATGCTGCAAAACATGGTAAAAATGCAGGTAGTGTTTATAGAAATTTCACAATTGAGCGTGATGAATTAAGTGCACTTGTCCGTGTGAAATTTGATTCAGAAATCTGTGATTCTTCGAGTGAATTTACTATTAATCAATTACTTAAAGTCGATTTAGATGATGCTGAGATTGATACAGCCCAAACTGTCGAAAACTTGAGTGGCATCAAAAAACTTTACCACCTAGACAAGTATGACGAGAACTTTGAAATAATTACCATAGAATGTGTTAAACGAAAAGTTTGCATCGATATGATTTACAGGTTGGGCCATCTATGAAAAATATATTGATTATCGAAGACGATAGTTTCAAGGCTGACAGCTTAGTCCAATTTTTGATTGGCTACTATTCGGATCCAGAAATCAAGATAGCTGGAAGCTTAGCTGAAGCTATTAACATTGTGAATAGTGACATTTTTAATCTGATTTTAGTGGATATGGCGCTGCCCAGTCATCCTTCCGTTATTGGCGGCGGTTCTCCCACATCTCTTCTAACAGGAGGGATTGATGTGCTGCTCGAACTAAATTATTTAGAGAGGAATGACCCATGTATCGTCGTAACTCAATACCCTGATATAGATATCTCAGGTAAGTTTTACGATTTAACTCAAGCTAAAATTGAATTCAAGACGCAGTTAGGGTGTAATGTCATGGCTTGTATTGAGTACAAAGAGGAAGAATCGTCTTGGCAAGAACATTTGAAAAGCATATTGGATAATTTATGAAAGTTTTAGTTGTAGAAGATAATCCGCAGAAGTTATCGGAAATCAAGGGTGTCTTAAATGGGATTGGATTTGAGATAAACATTAAAGAATGCGATTCTATTTTTAAATTCAACACAGAAATAACCAAGGAAAAATTTGATTTAGTAGTTGCTGATTTGGTTCTGCCTATATTTGGTAAGGATGAGGAAGAGCCTCAAGATGTTACTTCGAAAATTATAGAGCTAATTAGAGATTATGAGTCTAAAAACTATAAGACACCAGTTATTGCAATCACTCAAT
Source organism: Citrobacter sp. Ce129 (assembly GCF_030334545.1). NCBI lineage: Bacteria > Pseudomonadati > Pseudomonadota > Gammaproteobacteria > Enterobacterales > Enterobacteriaceae > Citrobacter > Citrobacter sp. Ce129. The sequence continues at coordinate 372,942 of NZ_JAOWDS010000065.1, read as the reverse complement.
TTTCAGACTCAGCTGAAAGTAATTTTTCAAACCTCAATAAATATGACATCAATGTAATAACTTATGAGCAGGGGTCTGACGAATGGAAATCGGCTTTTTTTAGGAAGATCGAGTTATGCATCCCAAAGACTACTTATGATTTTATTATTGTTTGTGCTTTAGAGAAAGAAGCAGCTGCTTATATCGAGGCCGGTTACGCAAAGCCCAAGACTTCAATCAAGCATGGACTTTCTTGTCAGGATATGATGATTGAAGGACATAAAGGCCTTATAATTGTCCCTCCACGAATGGGATTGGTTAATACATCTATCGTTAGTGCGCGAGCTATTGATTTATTCGAACCCAAAATTATCTGCATGAGTGGTATTTGTGCTGGTATAGAGGGGAATGCCAACATTTACGACATAGTCATTCCTTCGCAGTGCGATCAGCATGATGCAGGTAAATGGACAAGTAAAGGTTTTGTACCAGAAAGTTATTCAATTCCACTGATTCACGATACCGAAATCGCTATCAATAGAATTGTAAAAGAAGATGGGTTTGTTGATGCAGTCGCGCAAGGTGTGCATCTTTCAGAATCTGAAATGGTTGATGGGTCATCAACTTTAGATGTGAAAATATATACCGCAACAACATCTAGTGGTAGTAGTGTAATTGCTGACGAGAAGATGTTGGACTACATTACTTCACAACATAGAAAAAAGACTGCCTTTGAAATGGAATCTTACGCACTTTATGAAGCTGCACGACGCTCTCCATTAAAACCAAACTACTTCAGTGCTAAGTCTGTCGTAGATAACGGTAATACTAATAAGGGAGATGAGTATCATAGAGTAGCCGCTTTGATATCTGCTAAGGCTGTGTATGGGTTAATAAAAGAACTTATTTAAAGTTTTGAATTATTCTATTGGTTAGGATTATCGCTTAAATTTCTATTAGCTAGAAACTGTAGAATAAACAACAAACAAGTACTATAAATTGAGGTAATGTATGTCTAATTTAAACAATTTAGGCACAGAATCAGCGGCGAGTTACGCTTTAGGTCAAGCAAAGCATTTTCAATCGAAAGCAGATCACAACAAAGCTGAAAGTATTTGGTGCTTTCGTGGAGTAATGATTTGTTCGTTACTTGCTCCTTTATTCGTCAGTCTCGGGGAAGGCGTGTGGTTGTCAAAGGTTATTCCATCAGTACTATCGGCGATAGCCGCATTTTCTACCGCATGGCTTCAGCTAAGAAAACCTCAAAATCTTTGGTCAGTTTACAGAACAGCACAGAGAAAAATCGAAACTACTCTAATTCATTACAAATACAAAACAGAGGATTACGAGGAAACCAGCGATGTAGGTGCTGATAAGTTACTTATATCAAAAGTGATTAGTTTTGCTACAGAAGCCCATCATATGTGGACTAAAGCTCTACCCGATACTAACTCACTAAAGGAGTCCATACATATTGAGGCCAAAGACAAGTAGTGTAAGCAAACCTAGTTTACTTCACTCACTTTTGAGAGTTCCGTTTAATCAGCCAACAGCCGGTATTCCTTCGGCGTCAGGTTCTTAAGGGAACCATAGGGACGCTCGCTGTTGTACTCAGATTCTGCGAGTGTTCCGTAATTTCCCGTACTTCATTCAGCGTTCTGAACAGGTAAAATACCATGTGACCTGCCCCCCAGTATTAAATACAACCGTCAGTGAGTAATGGACTGACCCCACCCCGGTAGACGATCCTGCCCTATAGTTTGAGCATAGGAGGAGCGTATGGACACACCACGATTTACACCTGAATTTAAGGAAGAAGCCGTCCGCCAGATAACGGAGCGCGGTTATTCTGTTGCCGAAGTATCAGACCGTCTGGGCGTTTCTGCGCACAGCCTCTACAAGTGGCTACGGGCTATCAAGCCTGATAACAGCGAACATCTTACCTCGCTTCAATACCAATACATTTTTAATGGGTATAATATGTGACTGCTTTTGCCGCATTATTGACAGGTACAAGGACTGGTGATGAATATTGATTTCAGTTTAATTCGCAGCGCCCCCAAAAGCCGTAACGATAGCTTTGAAGCACTCGCCGTACAGTTGTTTAGGAAAACCTGTCGAGTACCGACAAATTCAACATTTATTAGTCTGCGTGGAGATGGTGGAGACGGTGGCGTTGAGGCATATTTCCGCTCACCGGACGGTGCCGTATTCGGTGTTCAGGCAAAATACTTTTTCCAGCTTGCTTCCGCAGAGCTTACACAGATTGATAGTTCCCTTAAAGCTGCGCTAAGCAACCATCCCACACTAACCGAATACTGGATTTATATACCGTTTGACCTGACCGGGCGTGTTGCTGCGGGAAAGCGAGGAAAAAGCCAGGCGGAACGCTTTGAAGAATGGAAAAGTAAAGTCGAATCGGAAGCGTCAGCGGAAGGGAAGTCACTTTCTATTGTCCTTTGTACCGCTGCTGTTATCTGCAATCAATTACTTGAGATAGACCCTTACGGAGGGATGCGCAGGTATTGGTTTGATGACACGTTGCTGACAACAGCTCAAATTCAACAATGTCTGGATGACGCCATTGCTTTTGCCGGGCCAAGATATACTTCAATGCTGGATGTGGTGACGAATGCTCATGTCGGCCTAGATTTTTTTGGTGGGACTGGTGACTTTTGCGAGTGGTACGAAACATCATTAACACCAATCGTTCGAGAGTTCCATTCACTGAATGGATACGGACGCAAATCGCTGGATATACTCGGCGAAACCCGTGCTACATCTGCCACGGCATTGATTGAAGAAATAATTACCTACTGTGAGAGCATGAGAGATAACAATGTCACGGCCACATCGGTTACAGATCTTTGCTTCGCTCTGTCATCCCTATTGACACTTTTCGCTGATGCCCGCCATGCTCAAGAAGATAAATTTTATGAAAAGCATGGCAAGCATAGTGATACAGAATCGTTCCGACAGTTCCACGCAGAGTATATGTGTGCATTTCCTGCCGGAGATATGGATGCGGCGAGAAAATGGGAAGAGCAGGCGCAGCAACTGCAAAATTTGCTGACTTCTCAGGTCATTGGTGCCGCAACAGCACATTCCTTACTGCTGGTTGGGCCAGCGGGTATCGGCAAAACCCACGCGATTGTCAGCGCAGCATTGCGTCGACTGGAACATGGTGGTTTTTCCCTGGTCGTCTTTGGAGACGACTTTGGCAAAGCAGAACCTTGGGAAGTGCTACGCAGTAAAATAGGGCTGGGTGCCGCCATCGATCGTTCGACATTATTTGAATGCATACAGGCCTGCGCCGAACATACTGGCTTACCTTTTGTCATTTATATCGATGCCTTGAACGAAAGCCCGCGAGAAGTGCGCTGGAAGGACAAGCTTCCCGAATTGCTCGCTCAATGCAAGTCTTATCCAGACATCAAAATCTGTGTTTCAACCCGAGATACCTATCGCAATCTTGTGGTCGATTCACGCTTTCCAGGGTTTGCTTTCGAACACATCGGTTTTTCAGGACATCAATTCGAAGCGGTACAAGCTTTCGCAGCCTACTATGGGCTGGATGCAGAGATTACACCACTTTTTTCACCCGAACTCAGTAATCCTTTATTTTTACACTTGGCCTGTAAAACGCTAAAGGGCGAAGGCCGTGACAGTCTGGATTTTTCTTTGCCGGGTTTTACCTCTCTGTTTCAAGGACATCTCAAACATTGCGATGTTTTAATTCGAGAACGCCTCCACTACGCAAACCCTCGCAATCTGGTAAGGGCTGCAATGATGGCACTCGCGAATACCCTGACACATGAGTTGCCGCAGAACCGAACCTGGGAAACCTGTTGCGAAGCACTGAGCAAAATAGTGGGAACTGAGACCACACCTGAATCCTTTTTAAATGCATTGGCACATGAAGGCCTCATTATCCTTTCTGTTGTAGATGAGGATACCTTCCTAATCCGTCTGGGTTATCAACGCTACGGTGACATACTCCGTGCTATCAGCCTTGTGGAAGCTCTTGATTCGGATACAGCAAAACTAGCGGAGAAAATTGCAGCGTTAACAGAAGAAGATGCTGGATTGCTGGAAGCTCTTGCCGCCGTGCTGCCAGAGAAAACTGCTCTTGAAATTACTGCTGAAGAAGTAGGATTACCATCCGAACAAGCCCATAAGCTGTTCATCCAGTCATTGGTTTGGCGCTCCCGACAAAGTGTAGTGGAAGAAATTGATGAACACATCCATGCAGCACTGCATACACCTGGATTATGGGAGTCGGTTTATGAAGCGCTGTTTTCACTTAGTCTGGTTCCTGACCATCGTCTAAACGCAACTAACTGGCTGGGGCCATTTTTACGGCAGTCATCCTTAGCTGAACGTGACACCTACTTGTCATTAGCTGCGCTGGGATCATTTGATAACAAGAATGCTGTCTATTCACTCATCCATGCAGCACTATTTGCTGACATAACCCATTGGCCTGCTGAAAGCCGGAGGCTGGCCAGTCTAACACTTGCCTGGCTCACTTCGTGTGCTGACCGCCGAATCAGAGATTTATCCTCAAAAGGGCTAAGCAGAATCCTGGCAAACTACCCTGAGAACTGCCAAACAGTAATCAGTGAATTTGCATATTGTGATGATGATTACGTATTAGAGCGTATTAGCCTTGCTATCTACAGTGCATGCTTATTGTCACACCAACGCAGAAATGCGTTTATGCCAGCGCTCCCTGGTCTATTAAGCATTGCGTCAGATAGCAAGAATATTCTGCTCCGGGATACGGTTCAGCTATTAGTAAACTTGTTGAAAACAGGAGAATTTCCCACAGCCGTAACAAGCCAATTACAGCATTACCAGACAAACGTATCATTACCATCACGATGGCCTGTACTGGCGGATGTCAAACCCCTCCTAGATCTGGAACATTTACCATCAAACATGGTGCTCTGGGGAGAATCCATGTCCCCGGATTTCTGGCGTTATCAGGTGGAATCGAAGATTTCCGGCTTTGACTTGGAGAGCGCCAATATCAGCCATGAAAACATTGCCTGTTGGTTAATGCGAGAAGCACTTAATTTAGGATATCCCGGTTATAACCACTGCGCGCTCAATTATGATCGCCATATCGGGAGTCAGTATGGCTCGGGACGGGGTAGAAAAGGGTATGCTGACCGACTCGGTAAAAAATATTACTGGATCGCCTTACATCGACTACTGGGCATTCTGGCCAGTAATGTTCCCGCACTGGAAGACCCATATTCCGACTACGAACCTACAAGTGATCATCTATGGTCAGTCGACGTCCGTAAAGTTGACCTGACCGATGTACGCGATATCACCGCAGAAGGTGTCTATCCAGTACTGATGGAGGAAACAAATTATGCATTCCCTGACCACAATTCAGATATCAAAGGTTGGGTTCGGACCGATGATTTTCCACCTTATGAAGCTTGTCTTATTCGAACTGACGAGGAAGGAGAGCAGTGGGTAGCGCTTTCACATAGCTGTTGGGATGACGATAAAGCGCCGAATGAAAATAGCTGGGATTCCCCGTACTTGGGAGTGCGTGCTTCCTACTCAAGCGCACTCATAAATGAAAGCATCCAGACCTTTAAACAGAAAAGAGCACGCGATATTTTCCAATATAATCAGGGAAGTAGTTGTTATCGCGGTTATCTTGCTGAATATCCTGACAGCCCGATATACAAACAACTTCTTAATAGTGATGAAGATAGTGAAGCGTTTAATTTTACAGAAGTCAGTTTACTGCGCGGAAACGAATGGGAATACGACTACTCATATACCATGCCCGAGCGCCAAGATAACCTCATTGCGCCATGCCTGGGAATCATTCAAAAACTCGAACTTTTATGGGATTGTCAAAGCGGTTGGGTTGATCATTCTGGCAAACTTATCGCCTTCCATCAAAAAGGTGTAAAACAACGCGGACTTTTCATCCATCGTTCGGCATTGAACGCCTATCTGTCCATAACAGGTGAAGAGCTTATACATCGCCGTTTTGCTAACAGAGGATATTTTGATAGAGGGGACTATGAACGAAACCATCGAAAAACTGATTGCCAGTGGCAAGGAAGGGCCATGGTGGGACTTTAAACAAACCTACCACCAAAACAATGCAGCCCTTGTTCACGATATCCTCTGCATGGCAAACGTCCTGCATGACGGTGACCGGTATCTGATTTTTGGCGTGAATGATGAAGGGGTGATTACCGGCGTGCAGGAAGATGGTAAGCAACTTAACCAGGCAAATTTAATCGATCTGTTAAGAAAAGTCAGTTTTGCAGAGCACCATTGTCCGGATATTCAGCTGCACCACATCACACTCCAGCATAAGGTGCTGGCTATTCTACAAATTCGTAACGTCAGAATTAAACCCTACTATCTGACCCAGGACTATATAAAAGAGGGAAAAACTGTCAGAGCCGGTGTCGTTTACACCCGGCAACAAGATGCCAATACGCCCGTAACTAGCTGTGCCAGCCCTGGAGATGTCATGGCAATGTGGAGAGAGCGCTTTAACCTGGACCTGGCACCCGCTGACCGCATAGTCAGACTGCTTCTGGATTACGACAATTGGGAATATGACGGTAACAGTGAGGCCTATTATCGGTTGGACCCGGATTATGCCATTCATATTGGCGACACAGAAAAAGATATAGGAGGACAACACTGGTGGTCAACGATTAGCATTGAGCAACCTTGTCACTATGAATACATCCTCAAATACCGTGGGCGTGTACTTGAACGAGTGCCAATCGTACATTACAGAAATGAGGGTTTACAGTTTCCCTTTCCAGAGATGGATACGCTGGCTTATCCAGGAAAAAGGGATGGATTCGTAACTGATTATTATGCAGACGTTTTTTACTTCGTAAAAAACACCTTACCCTACAATCTGTTGAGTCATATCAGAGAATTACACTCACTGCCTGGCCGTAATTCAGGCATAACCATGCCGTTAACCACCCAAACCAAACCGCCGATTATCGAGCTGCCATTCATGGTGTTTGAGAACGCAGGGGAAAAAGAAGAAAAGCTAAAGTTTATTCAAAGTCAGCTTGCTGATTTTTGTCCGGATGGTATGCCTGGTACAGCATCGATGAAAACTGACCCAGAACTAAGAATGGAAGCAGAGAGACAATTTTCCTGGTGGGTTTTTAACCATATGCGTTGAGCCGAAGCATAGCGAAATCAACTTCTGCAAGCCGGCAACTTCTCATAACAGACTGATATTTATCAGTATAGACTCTCTTTAAGATCAAATAAGCCCATGCTTCAAGCTCACTAGTTGCAATCGAAGGATTGTATCCAGACAGATGGAAACTCAAACAGAAAGTAACATCATGTTTTTGATACAAGTACTCATAAAAAAATTTTAGAGCCTGTAGCGTAGATGACTGCGTGGATTCGGAACGTAAAGACAAGCGATCAATGAGAGGTTCATGAAGTAAGTTAGCAATCAACATGATTTAACATAATATACATTATGCGCACTAAGATGGAATGGGGAAGAATCTAAGGTTTTATGGTAGTCCTTGTGCTGCTCAATAATGATGTCGAACCGTTGTTTAAAGCGCCGCGACCTAACTTGAAATGTTTCATTTAAAAACGGAAAGCAGCATGTCGGCGATTCTAAAGCAGATGCATGTAATCGTTATATACTGCTCCATGAGGCATCGCTCACTTTCAGAAAAACGGTAATAAAATTGACCACTATCCAGACAATGCGTAATAAAAATGCTCAACCCATCCAACGCCTGGCACTCTTACTGCTCTTTGCCTGTACGCTAACGGGATGCGTATTGACCCGTGTTTCCGACAGCGCACATGCCAAAGAGGTCGACAGTTTGAATGTTATTGGTTTGAGTCTGGATGCCGCGAGACAAAGAGCGACTGAAAAAGGTTTTGTATGCAGCGAATATAGCAATCTCAATACGGTTGTCACCGATTATGGTCAACATCGATGGCTGCAAACTGAATGCAGCAAGAAAAGTGCTGAGCAATTTTGTCCGCAAACGCGTTTTGTGGTTCTCAATGTCGATCCTGAAACGAACAACGTCGTAGATGTGGGTAAATACATCGATCAAAACACCTGTTTTTGAAACCTGAACACCGGCACCGGCACCGGCACTGACTGTTGTATTAGATTGAGGACGCTAACTTGCTTATCAAAATCGTTATCGCAATGAGCGCATTTGCAGGAAATTCAGTGCTTTGCCGAATCGCGCTAAAGGGTATGCACGCCGATGCCATTTCTTTTAGCAGTCTAAGGTTAATCAGTGGTGCGATTGCCCTTTATTTATTCATCACGATAGCATCTGAGAGTAAAAAAATAGAGTTTAGATGGTTAAACGCCCTGCTACTTTGCATTTATGTTTTCTCATTCTCCGTTGCCTATGTTTCGCTCAATACCGGCACCGGCGCCCTGCTGCTCTTTGGTACCGTTCAGCTCGTCATGACGGTATGGGGATTAGTTCAGAAAGAAAAACTCGTAATATTAAAAATAACAGGGATTCTGGGAGCATTGGTTGGAATAGCGATATTGCTACTTCCTGGTGCTGAGCGGCCTTCCTTGTATGCCTCAGTCATGATGATTATTTCCGGTGTTGCCTGGGCTATGTACAGTATCGCAGGGAAAAAAATCACGCATGCCGTAGCCTCAACGAGTGGTAATTTCATCCTGACGGTCCCGGTTGCACTGATTATTCCCCTCATCTTTCATACCCATCTTCACATTGATATAAACGGAATAATGCTGGGAGTATTATCAGGCGCACTAACATCGGGAGGCGCTTACCTGCTCTGGTACTCGCTTCTTCCGTTGCTCAAAGCCACGACGGCCAGTACCATCCAGCTCAGCGTTCCTTGTCTCGCCACGCTCGGCGGGATCGTGTTTTTGGGTGAAACGCTCACCGCCAGGATCCTTCTTGCAAGCATTATTATTTTAGCTGGAATAGGCTTAGTTATTTTTTCTGATATGAGGAAGGGTTCAAAATAGTCTGACTAATTATCGGCAAAGACGATACAGGACGTGTTGTGCTAGCCGATGATCAGTCGGCAACGCGGGATGCAGGAACTCTTCAGTCTTATTCATGCCCAACCGTATCATCAGGCGCTCTGACTGTTTATTCAGTACGGAAGTAAATGAAACCACCTCACTTAACCCCAGCTCCTCGAAAGCAAACGTCAGGCATGCCTCGGCGGCTTCCAATGCCAGCCCCTGGTGCCAGTGGTCTTTAGCCAGACGCCAGCCTATTTCGGTACAGGGTGAAAAGTGAAATTTATCAGGCTGTGGATGTAAACCTACACACCCCACAAACTGGTGTGTTTCTTTAAGTTCAACGACCCAGAATCCCCAACCGCGCTCTGTAATGCCTTCCTCGAACCTTGCAGCCAGGTTGTCGCTTTCCGTTCGTTGCAGCGGAGTCGGAAAGAAACGCATCACGTCCGGATCGGCATTTAGCGCAGCAAACGGGGCTCTGTCTTTGGCTTCCCACTGTCGTAAAACCAGTCTCGATGTTTCCAGCATATTTCTGCCCTTATCTTTCATTTTCATATAATCTTCTAAAAGAAATGGCTCATCGGCAAGGATTTATGCACCCTTTCCGCCTTTTTCTCTCATACTGGAGATTCATTCATGGCCGACTGGAACCCTTCGCTTTATCTGCAATATGAAACTGAACGTTCAAGACCCGCTGCGGAATTACTCAGCAGAGTGGCGTTAGAGAGTGTCCGTTCAGTCGTCGATCTTGGCTGTGGTCCGGGAAACAGTACGGCATTGCTATATCAGCGCTGGCCCTCGGCTGTAATAACCGGAGTTGATTCCTCACCCGCCATGCTTAATGAGGCGCGAAACGTATTACCGACATGCCGTTTTATTGAAGCGGATATCAGTAAGTTCCAGGTAGAGCATCCCGTAGATCTGCTTTATGCCAATGCGTCATTACAGTGGGTACCCAATCACTATGAACTGTTGCCAAATCTGGTATCGCTTCTTGGTCGCAACGGCGTTTTGGCCGTGCAAATGCCGGATAACTGGCTGGAACCCACGCATGTTCTGATGCGCGAAGTAGCTTATGAACAGGGTTATCCCGACCGGGGCCGGACGCCACTTCCAGGCGTACACGCCTACTATGATATTTTGAGCGAGGCAGGTTGTGAGGTAGATATCTGGCGCACAACGTATTATCACATTATGGATTCTCATCAGGCGATTATCGACTGGGTAAGTTCTACAGGCCTGCGCCCCTGGTTGCAGGATTTGAGCGAAAGAGAGCAACGCCAGTACCTGGCGCGCTACCACGAACTCCTGCAGGAGCAATATCCATTACAGGAAAATGGCAAAATTTTACTGGCGTTTCCGCGAATGTTTATGGTTGCCAGACGCAATAGTTAAGCGTTAATCATCAGACAGATCACAGGAATGAACTATCGTCTATGCGCGCCCTCGCCTTTTTATTATAAGGTTCTAGTGGCAATGGCGTGCATCTGCTAGTGTCTTGCCACGTATTTCTGACGGGAGTTGTTATGTCTAAAGTCTACATTGGTGGGTGTCTGTGTGGCTCGATCCGCTTCACTGCCAGCAGTCCTAATAATTCCCATACCTGTTCCTGCGATATATGCCGGAAACATACTGGCGTGCCGACCGTCGTCTGGATTGAGTTTGCTGCAGAAAATGTAGAATGGACGGGAAAAGCCGGAAAACCGACAACCTGGCGCTCATCTGAAACGACCAGTCGGGCCTTTTGCCCTCAGTGCGGGAGTTCCGTGGGCGCCATTGATGACGCCCCGGTAATTGCACTTTTAGCCGGAGCTTTTGACGATCCTAACGATGAAGATCTGGCCCCAGAGTTTCATTCGTTTTCCGATATGCAACCCGCCTGGTGGCAAAACGAACGTCGCTAAGTGAGTTGATAATGTTTATCCGGCATGTGTTTTGCTGGCACATTTGTTTCATCGTTCATTTGCAGTAAATCGATTTCGATAGCATTGCAAATCGCATCCAGCGGCAGGTCGTTGTTCTCTGTGCCAAACGGATCTTCCAGTTCTTCTGCAAGCGTGTCGAGCGAAATAAAAGTGTAGGAAATAAGCACTGAAATGAAAGGTGTCATGTAGTGCAGATCCACCACTAAGGCGAATGGCAACATGATACAAAACAGGTACACCGTGCGATGAAGGATCAAAGTATACGCAAACGGGACCGGAGTATTCGCAATCCGCTCACAACCTGCCAGCACCGCAGACATATCATTTAACCTATTGTTTAAACTATGGAATAATATATCTGATAGTTGTCCATTACGCCTGCGCACGGCCAACCACTCCCCCATCAGCAACAATATGCGGTTTGCTGGTGATTGTGAGGCAAATACCGTCTGCAGATCTTTCTCGCTGAGGTACTTCGCCAACGGCGCTGCCTGCGGTTTTCGGCGTAAAGTCATGCGTAAACAGTGGGCAAACGCGATTTGCAGACGAACAAACTGCCCCAGTTCGACGTCATCCGGTAAGGTGGTCTTTACCTCTCGTAAAAGCGATCGGGAAGCAATCATCAACTGCCCCCAAAGGTGGCGGGCCTCAACGTAACGTGAATAGCAGGCGTTATTGCGAAAGCCTAAAAAGATAGCAATAGCCACGCCGAGAATGCTGAACGGCGCCAGCGTAAATTTAATACCCAGCATCGTATACCACGGAAGCATGATAATAACGGCGATGGAGAGCAGGAAGTTCAGCAACAGACGTGAAAAGATTTTTGATAATACGGAACCATGCCAGACGAAAATCAGGCGTAGCCAGTGTTGTTGGGGGCGAACGATCATGGTTATCTTCGGAAAAATGTGAAACCCGTCACATTAGACGCGATAGTGATCAATGTTGCAAGTTAATCGCAACATTAACTAAACATCTTTTTCCTGCCAGACAATTCCCGCACCTGAGTTACAGAATGGCTTAGTATTTAACATACAATAGTATGTTGTAACTAATAATTGTTTTGCAAAAAACCCGGCCTGAGCCGGGCTGTTTTCTTAGCACAGTGGTTTAACGGCTTCACGCATGCCTTTTGCCAGAATGGTATCCAGATCGGCAGAAACCTGCTCCACCAGCCCAGAAACCTGAGTCAGGTCCTGCTCCCAGTGCTCTTTAACGCCCAGTACAGATTTAACCAGATCTTCGGTGTTTATCTGGCGGTCATGATGCTGGGACCAAAGCTGTTGAAAGCGCTCCACCCAGTGCGCATCATCCTGAACCGGATATGACTCACCGTTACGCTCTCCACGATAAAAGGCAATCAGCGCGGCAAGCGCAAACGTCAGGCGCGCCGGCAGTTTGCCGCTGGCCTGTTGCCCTGCCAGCAACTGCGGCAATATACGGGTACGGAATTTAGTCATGCCGTTCAGGGCAATCGACAGCAGCTGATGCTTAATGTACGGATTGCAGAATCGACCGGTCACCGCGCTGGCGAAAGATGCCAGCTCATCGCGAGGTAAATCCAGTACCGGAATGATCTCTTCATAAATAGCTTTTTCAACGAAGGCGCAAATCTCTGCGTCATTCATCGCCTCACCCACAGTATCGAGCCCTGCCTGCCAGGCAACAGGAACCAGTGCGGTGTGCGCGCCGTTGAGAATGGCCACTTTCCGTTCTTTGTACGGTTTGATGTCATCAACTATCAGGACATTGAGCGGATATTTATCCAGACGTAGTTCGGCGGCTAATGACTTTGGCCCCTGAATGACAAACAGATAGAAGTGTTCAGCCGTATCCAGGAATGCATCATGATAGCCAAGCTCAGCTTCAAGTTGCGCTACTTCGTCACGCGGATAACCGGTAACAATGCGGTCCACCAGCGTGGAACAAAATGCGTTGGCTTGATCCAGCCACTGAATAAATGCTTCCGGTAGCGCCCACTCCTGAGCGTAGCGCAGGACCAGTTCACGCAGCGCATCACCATTGTAATCAATCAGTTCGCAAGGGATGATAATCCAGCCTTTATCCGACGCACCATTGAAATGGCTGAACCGCTCGAACAGCAGCCGGGTCAGTTTAGCGGGATAACTCACCGCCGGTGCATCCTCAAACTTATCGCCCGCGTGGTAACTGATGCCTGCTTCAGTGGTGTTAGAAAAAACAAAACGCATATCTGGATTATGCGCCAGCTTCAGGAACTCATCGTATTCGCTATAGACGCTGATTTCGCGGTTAACTGAACGAATTAAACGAGCATCACTTACGGCATCGCCCTTCTCATTCAAGCCACGAATAATGGTGGTGTAGAGACCATCCTGTGTACTCAGCGATGGTGGGAAGGTACTTTCGATAGGACGAACAATGACCACACCTGCGTTCAGATCGGTATGCTCATTCAGCAGATCAACCTGCCAGTCAACGAAGGCGCGCAGGAAGTTTCCTTCACCAAACTGAATGATGCGTTCAGGATACTGAGCACCGGGGAAATCGCGACGATTAAGTGTTTGCACAATGGGTTCCCTTTATGATTAGTCATACAACCTGATTGAATTGGTCCAATAGGTTAGCAAACTTTAATACATTGAAACCCTGTTTTGATCAATTCCCGATAACAAATTAGAGCGTTTTATAGAAAAGTGTGGTCCCGGTCAGCGTCCCGTCGGGCATTTTGGCATAGTCGGGTATCATCCCAACTTTTTGCCATCCGCAATTGTGGTAGAACAACTCAGCGGAACTGCCCGTGGCCGTATCAAGCACCAGCAGCGTCTTACCTTGTTGATGCGCGCAACGTTCGAGTCCGTTCATCAATTCCCGAGCCACACCGCCCCGTCGCGCAGAGGTGTGAACCAGTAGTTTGGCGACATCTGCACGATGGGGTTGGTTTTCGGGTTGATCGATAATGAGCTGGACGGTACCAACAAGAACCCCCTGTGCGTCCTGCGCCCCCAGAACAATCCTTTCTCCACGGTCGACACTTTGCGCGACGCTCATCCAGAAAGGTCGTGACTTTTCACTCGTAAAAGGCAGCATAAAGCTAACAGAGGCGCCGTCATTGACGCATGTTTCAAGGATGTCGCTGAGCTCGTCGATTCTCGACAGAATCTGTGCCGTACTCATCACAAAGCAGGGTTTGCAGATAGCCATTTTTTCTCCTTAGATTGACCTCTTTATACTGCTTTTAACAAAAGCACAACACAAGGAGACATATCATAGGATTATGTTATCTATGGCTTATTCATTTGAAGCACTAACCAGTGATAAATAACCGTGACAACGTAACGTTGCTGCTCATCGTTAAGCGCGACACCCTGAGGAATATCATGCCATTTCGCCAGACAGCCCCGACAACAGGTGGCCGTAGCATGTTGAGCGATAAAGACCGGATGCCCACGCATGGGCGTCTGCTTACCATCATTGACCGGTAACGCCGGAGCCAGCCGTTTGGCAATAAAATCCGCAGCGTGTTGCTCGATAACCGGCGCACCTTTATCCAGACAATACTGTCTTTCTTTCTGACCAAGACGAAACCGCGAGCGAAACGTTGATTTCGCCAGCCTGGCAAAAAGAGGATCGAGCGTATTCATCAGTAAACCGAGCGCCCCAGTTGTTGTGTTAATTGCTCCAGCACGGCGATACCCGCCAGCGAATTTCCCGCAGGATCCAGTTCCGGACTCCAGACGGCAATTGCCATCTCGTGGGGAACGATAGCCACGATACCGCCGCCAACGCCAGATTTCGCCGGTAAACCTACTCGCCAGGCAAATTCCCCTGCGTTCTGATACATGCCACTGGTAGCCATCAACGCGTTGATCTGCCTGGCCTGCATGGGCGTAACCACGGGCTCCGCAAGATGAAAGGCGTGTCCCTGATTCGCCAGAAAGACGAACGTACGCGCCAGTTCTACACAGCTCATTTTCAACGCACAATAGTGAAAGTAATTTTGTAAAACGGTGGTCACATCATGATGGAAATTGCCAAATGATTTCATCAGCCAGGCGATAGCCGCGTTACGCGCCGAGTGCTCAAACTCAGAACGCGCCACTGTCGAATCATAGGCGATATCCGATACGCCGCTTAACGCCCTAACCACTTCCAGCATCCGTTGACGCGGTGCGCTCAGTCGCCCTTGCAGCATGTCGCAAACCACCAGCGCCCCGGCATTGATGAAGGGATTACGCGGGATCCCCTGTTCCATTTCCAGCTGTACCAGGGAATTAAAAGGATGACCGGATGGATCTTTGCCGACACGTTGCCAGATCTCATCCTCCTGATAATGACGCATCGCCACGACCAGACTGAGCACCTTTGAAATTGACTGAATAGAAAAGCGCTCTTGCGCATCCCCCGCCTGATAATGCTGTCCATCGACGGTGCAAATGGCAATACCCAGTTTTGAACCGTCCACGGAAGCTAATGCAGGAATGTA
The DNA here is from genome assembly GCF_030334545.1 of Citrobacter sp. Ce129. NCBI lineage: Bacteria > Pseudomonadati > Pseudomonadota > Gammaproteobacteria > Enterobacterales > Enterobacteriaceae > Citrobacter > Citrobacter sp. Ce129. The sequence goes on along the minus strand of NZ_JAOWDS010000065.1, from coordinate 357,548 downwards.
ATCAGCGACTTTACCTTGACCAATCAGCGGACGAACCTGCTGCACAATGGTCTCTAAAATTGAATTGTCCATGGCCCTGGCCACAACATGCTCCTTGCTCGCAGGTATGAAAGGCCTGCGAGTATAACAGAGCTGAATACGCAGCGTCAGGCCGGAAGGCGGAATCTGGCCACTGCCTGCATAAGCTGGTGAGATTCATGATGTAGCTGCAAGGAAGAATTGGATGCGGCATTCACCAGATCGCTGGTTTGCCGGGCCTCTCCGTTCAGAACATGAAGCTTACGAGTCAACTGGTGAATACTGTCCCCCTGATTTAACGTTGCCGCCGAAATATCGTTCAGCAATGCGCCGAGGTTTTCCACCAGCGAAATAACCTGCTGTAGATTCTCATCCAGCCCGTTTACGGCATGAAAGCCCTCTTCAATGCCCTGTAAAGAGTGTTGAATGAGCGCCTGAATATTCTGCGTCGACTGACCGCTTTTTCGCGCCAGAAGTCCAACTTCTTTGGCGACCACTGCAAACCCGCGCCCTTGTTCCCCAGCATGTGCAGCCTCGATTGCCGCGTTCAGTGCGAGGATGTTTGTCTGAAACGCGATGTTGTCGATTAGCGTTATAATTCCGCGCATTTCAGACGAGCGCGTCACAATCGCCTGCATTGACGCATTTACCGTCGCCATCATTCGGTCTCCGCCCGCCGCAATATCACGGGCCTGCACAGCACGCTGATTCGCCAGTTGAGCAAAGCCACTGTTATCCTCAACATGCGTTTCAAGAAAACCAATATGCGAAGTCACGGTACTCAACTCTTCACTTTGCTTCGCCGATTGCTGATACAACTGCTTATTATTTTGCGCAAGTTCGCTGATGTTCCCCACCATTGCGGTTGTGGCGTCATTCACCTGCTGTACCAGCGCGCAGAGTCCCTGCTGCATTGCAGCAATTCGCAAACTTAATTGCATCACTTCCCGATTGAACTGACTCACCTGCGGAGCTGGTCGGGAAAGATCGCCTGCCGCTAAAATATCGATATGATCGATCAGCCGTCGCAGCGGTGTTATCACCCAACGAGACATACTGCGCCAGACCAGCACAGCGATAACCACCAGCACCAGAGGAATAAACAAAAACAGATGCTGTAAACGCTCAAGACTGGTCAACAATTGCTGACGCCCAACTTCCGCATGTCGCCCACTTTCCTGCTGAAAGCGGGCGTAGTTGTCGTTAAAATCTGACTGAAACGCCTGTACGGGCACGGCAAAAAAAGCGTCAATCGAACCGGACTGCATCAGCCCGTCCGCCTGTTCCTGAATGCCGCTATAAAAGCGCTGATAGCTCTCCGTGAGTTCTGGATCCGGCTGCGGTTTTAAATGACTCCATGCATCCCATGCGGTTTTTGACTGTGTCAGCGCCCGATGAGCCTCCTCCATTAATGGCCGCCAACTTCCATCAGAGCCGGTGGCGGCATCCTGCATAAAATAAACTCCAGCCCGGTTAAGCAGATCGCTGGCAGACAATAATGCCACCCGCGCTTCATCGATCTTCGCCTGCTGTATTAGCGCGAGCTGATTACGACCTTCATTATGCTGCGCGTCGCTGACAGAGGCCGAGAGCATCAAAGAGGACGCGACCTGCAATACAGAGAACAGTGCAATTATGCAGAAAATACCGGTTAACAAACCAAACTGACGGGGGATCAGTCGTTGAAAAATTTGCGTTATGTTCATATTACTCTTCTGTATCAAAGCGTTAGACGCGAATATACGGAGAGTAAATGACAGAAAAATTGCAGAAATAAGACAGGTGCCCCCGATGGAGGCACCCACACCATCAGAGGCGGTTTTTCCAGACGGTCTGCACGTTACAGAACTCATGCAGGCCAAAGTGAGAGAGCTCGCGGCCAAAACCACTTTTCTTCACGCCGCCAAATGCAACGCGAGCATCGCTGGCACTGAAGCCATTGATGAATACGCCTCCACATTCCAGGCGTGACGCCATATTCTGCGCCAGCGCTTCATCTGCGGTGAACACCGTGGCGGATAAACCGAAATCACTGTCATTCGCCAGTGCTAAGGCATGTTCCGCATTCTTTGCCACGGTAATCGCTGCAACCGGACCAAACAGCTCCTGACGAAAAGCCGTCATCTCTGGAGTGACATCACCCAGTACCGTCACAGCATAGTAATTGCCGTGGCCTGCAATTTTTTCCCCGCCGAGAAGTAATCGCGCTCCTTCAGCAAGGGAGGCTTCAACCTGCTGATGAAGCTCATCACGCAGATCAAATCGCGCCATCGGACCCAGATCGTTTTCTTCGTTCAGCGGATCGCCCATTTTGAGCGCGCTCGCGGCCGCGACAAAACGAGCCGTAAATTCTGCCGCAATACCTTCTTCAATAATGAAACGCTTGGCTGCCGCACACACCTGCCCAGTGTTCTGGTAACGCCCGGCAACTGCCGCCTTAACGGCCAGGTCAAGATCAGCATCATTAAGGACAATAAACGGATCGGAACCACCCAGCTCAAGCACACATTTCTTCAACGCCGCCCCTGCCTGAGCGCCAATCGCCGCACCGGCACGAACACTGCCCGTCACCGTTACCGCCGCAATACGCGGGTCATTGATCATCTGACTTACCCCAGCGTTGTCGGCATTCACCCAACCGTAAACCCCGGCGGGAACGCCTGCATCAGCAAAAACCTGGGCGATAATCGCAGCACAGCCTGTTACATTCGGTGCATGCTTTAACAGGTAGCCATTTCCGGCCAGCAGAATCGGAATAGCGCCACGCAGTACCTGCCAGAGTGGGAAGTTCCACGGCATGATCGCCAGAATGGTTCCTACGGGGCGATACTCAATCACCGCCTGATTGTTTTCCACCAGCGTAGGTTCCGGATTGAGCATCGCCGGGCCATGTTCGGCGTACCAGTCGCACAATGCGGCCGATTTGGCAACTTCACCCCGTGCCTGCTTGATGGGTTTGCCCATTTCACGGGAAATACATTGCGCCATCGCTTCCGCACGATGACGCAGAGCCTGCCCGATATCACGCAGCGTTTGCGCACGGCGTTCAACGGAAGTATGTTTCCATTCGCTGTAGCCTTTCGCGGCAAGGTTCAGCGCATGTGCAATCTCTTCAGCGCTCGCCCATGGCATCGCTGCCAGCCTTTCTCCATTAGCAGGATTAACAGAAATCGCATGTGTTGCTGCTGTGATAGTCATAGTTGCCTCTCTTTATCGCAGGGTATGGTTATATCATGCGCATATTTACTCTTTCTGAAAAATGAATAATATTAACCATACCATTCACGAATAGAGAACAACATGGATCTGACGCAACTGGAAATGTTCAATGCCGTCGCAGAGACCGGCAGTATTACGCAGGCGGCCGCAAAGGTGCATCGCGTGCCATCTAATCTCACCACCCGCATTCGCCAGCTTGAAGCCGACCTTGGCGTCGATCTGTTTATTCGTGAAAACCAGCGTCTGCGGCTTTCCCCATCCGGGCACAACTTTTTGCGCTATAGCCAGCGGATCCTCGCACTGGTTGAGGAAGCGAGAATGGTCGTTGCCGGGGATGAGCCTCAGGGGTTGTTCTCTCTTGGCTCGCTGGAAAGTACTGCCGCTGTGCGAATCCCCGCCACGCTGGCGGAATATAACCAGCGTTACCCCAAAATTCAGTTTGCGCTGGCGACAGGCCCTTCGGGCACGATGCTGGATGGTGTGCTCGAGGGGACGCTGAACGCCGCCTTTGTTGACGGTCCGATTACCCATCCTGGCCTTGAAGGAATGCCGGTCTACCGTGAAGAGATGATGATTGTCACGCCGCACGGTCACCCTCCCATCCAGCGGGCCAGTGATGTTAACGGTTGTAGTATTTACGCCTTTCGCGCCAACTGTTCCTATCGCCGCCATTTTGAAAGCTGGTTTCATGCCGATCGCGCAATGCCCGGCACCATTCATGAAATGGAGTCGTATCACGGAATGCTGGCCTGCGTTATTGCCGGCGCGGGTATCGCGCTGATCCCGCGCTCGATGCTGGAGAGCATGCCTGGGCATCATCAGGTCAACGCCTGGGCGCTAAGCGAAAACTGGCGCTGGCTGAATACGTGGCTGGTCTGGCGCAGAGGCGCAATGACGAGGCAACTGGAAGCGTTTATTGAGGTCTTGAACCCCCAGTTGTCGCAGAATAGGGATTAACTGGCAATCGTCAGTTGGCAGGGTAACTGTTCTAGTTGCTCGCGCACGCCCTCATTGAGCCGGGCATCGGTCACAATATCCGTCAGCGCATTCAAATGGGTAACATTAAACAATGACCACGCGCCATATTTTGAACTGTCTGCCAGCAGTACCCGGCGACTGGCGTTGGCAATCAGGTCACGTTTTACCCCGGCCTTCTCTTCCGTCGGCGCGGTGATCCCACGCGCCAGATCCCAACCGTTACAGCTTAAAAACGCGATATCCGGCCAGACGCTCTGCAACAGTTTACGCCCATGCTCGCCGATGCATGACTGGCTGGAGTCATCAATCCGCCCGCCAATGATCGTCACTTCAATTTGTTTAAACTCGGAGAAAAAAAGTGCGATGTGCAGATCGCTGGTGATGACCCGCAGCGGCAGATGGGTGAGCTGACGAGCCAGTTCAATCATTGTCGTACCTGCATCCAGAACAATAGAATCCCCTGCCTTCACCAGGCTTGCTGCCGCGCTGGCGATCGCTTGTTTTTCTTGCAGGCTGCGTTGCATTTTCTCATGCGTAGTAGGCTGCGATGGGATAAATCGGTTAAGCGTCACACCACCATGGGTACGGCTGATCACGCCTTCCTGATCGAGTTTAATCAGATCGCGACGAATAGTCGCCGGAGAGGCGCCCGTCACGGCAACCAACTGTTCTACCGTCGCCAGATTATGCCCTTTCAGATAATCCATAATCTGTTCTAACCGATTATATCCCTTCATTTTAATCCCGCGTGATTTGCATTGCTAACTGGATGGACACCGCCATGCTCTCAGACTTGGCTTTACCTGTCCAGGCAATATCAAACGCCGTACCGTGGTCTGCAGAGGTGCGAATAAACGGTAACCCGGCGGTGATATTCACCCCATCATAGAATCCAAGCAATTTTAGCGGAATATGCCCCTGATCGTGATACATCGCTACCACCATGTCGTACATTCCTTCGTGGCACTGCATAAATACCGTATCCGGTGGGCACGGCCCGGTGACATTTAGTCCCAGCGCCTGCATAGTCTGGATTGCGGGTCCAACTATTTTGATTTCTTCATCGCCAAAAAGACCATTTTCTCCAGCATGTGGATTCACCCCTGCCACCGCAATACGCGGATTTTCATACCCAACGCGACGCAGGAAATCATGTGCTACCTGAATAACAGTTTTCACCCGCTGTTCGCTGAGCGTATCCAGGAATTTTCGTAGCGCAATATGGGTGGTGACATGGATGACTTTGAGCTGGTCGGTATACAGCACCATTGCATAATCTTTACTGTTGGTCAGTTGCGCCAGCAGTTCGGTATGCCCAGGATAATGATGACCCGCCAGATGTAATGCTTCTTTATTCAGAGGCGCAGTGGCTATCGCTTTAACTTCGCCATTCAGCGCCAACATCGTGGCACGCTTGATACAGCGATATGCCAGATCCCCGGCCTGTGCTTGCACTACACCGGGCTGGAGAGAATCTGGATCGGCAAGCGATTCATCAATGACATTGATTACACCTGCGGCGAATTGCGCCTGGGCTACACTTTCAATCACCCGAAGTTCCGCTGGTGGTGTTATATTCAATGACTGGATCCGTCGCAGCGTCTGCACGCATCCAACAACAATGACCGGCGCGCCAGAAAGCTCTCCCTCCGCCAGTGATTTAAGAATGATCTCCGGTCCAATACCCGCCGGATCGCCCATGGTTACCGCAATAGTGTTATTCACTCATTTTCTCCTCAACATAATTCAAAACCTGACGCAAGGTCGTTTCGTCACCAAATCCCCCTGCTTTTGTCATAACCGGGCGCTGCCAGTATCCACCAACAAAATGACCATACGGCACGCACTGGGCCACACGGTCGCTGATACGAAATCCTGTTGCTCCGAGCGCTTCAGCAACCGCCATAGCAACATCGCCGCCAGAGAGATACAGCGCAGCGGGTGAGATATCATCAGCAACCTGTCGGGTAAGTTGCCCAAGGAACTGGCAGATTTTTTCGCCCAACTGAGCGCGACTTACCTGCCAGCGGGCGCAAAGATGCGGAATATGGTGCCGCGCATCAGTATCAGGACAAGTGTGAACAATGCAGTGTTTACCGGATGCCAGAACGCCAATAATGCGGGCGACGTACCCCGTCACAGCCCCCTTCAACATATCTTCGATATCAATGAATACCGTCTCTACCTGCGGGTTTCTGCGCACAACAGCAATCTGGCGTTGAGCAATTTCACTCATTGAGCCCACAATCGCCAGTAAACGCCGGGAAGATGCCGTCTGGATATGGCGAGCCAGTGCGTCACAGATTCCTGCTGACCCCACCAAAAGCGGCGTATCATTTCGCTCCATTGCTTCAACAACAATGGCATCGAGATCGGCATTACTCTGCGCATCAACCACCCAAATTTGCGGCATATCAGCGGCAGGTTCTGTCAGGCGTTGCAAATAGTCACTCAGTGACATAGCCCGGCATGTGATGGTGGTTTGTGCCTGAAGTACCGCACAAATATCAGCGCTAGCTACCGGGGTTTTCGGGTCACTGGCAAATTCGGTTTGGGTAACCGGGACACCGTTGATAAGGCAAAGACCTTCTTCAGTCGTCCGACCGGCCAGGGGAAACGCTGGCGCAACAATGGCCAGATTTTTACCGGTGACCTGCATTAACGCCTCAACTTCGGCCCCTGGGTTGCCACGTAATGTGGAATCCATTTTCTTTAGCCACAGCGCCCGCGAGTCTGCATGACAGGCAAGCGCTAAAGCTCTCACGCGGGAAGATGCCTGCGGTGCATCAAACGCACGACTATCACTGTTAACGACCAGTACGTCGGTCTCCTCGGTGGAGGGTAACGTGAAGGCGACATTCACCGTCATTCCCGTCAGCGCAAGGCTGACCCCCGCATCGTTCCCCCCGGTAAAGTCATCGGCGATAACCAGGATTTGCGGTCTAGCTACTTGTTTACTCATCCATGCTCCGGGTCGTTATGTGTTGTTAATGATTATATTCAATCACAATTGATTAAGTGTGAGCAAGCTCAAGTTATTCAGTTCCGAGATAAATTATAAATTTAGCCCATGATGTCATCGTTCCTGAATCACAGTGAGCGAATTCAATCACTCAAACAACAGGAGAATGTTGTGGCAACAATTAATAGCACCGTGATCAGCGGTTCGCATGCCATCCCCGCTCTGGAGCCATTACTGAGCGGTAAACGCCAGTTACTGCTGGTAACTGATGCAAATATTGTTCGACTGGATGCAGTAGCGCAGATCCGTACCCTGCTGGCTAATGATGGCCGTCAGGTGACACTGATTGATAACGTACCCGCCGAGCCGGGACATCATGACGTCAGCAAACTCGTCAAACGCGTGGCTGACCTCAATGTGGAAATGGTGATAGGCATTGGCGGCGGTAGCGTACTGGATGTGGCGAAACTGCTCTCCGTCTTATGTCACCCTGAGTCCCCGACGCTTGACGCCATGCTGGCAGGTGAAAAACCGCAACAACGTGTGACCTCCGTGCTAATCCCCGCCACAGCAGGCACGGGTTCAGAAGCCACTCCAAACGCGATACTGGCCATCCCCGAACAAAACACCAAGGTGGGTATCATCTCCCCGGTGCTGCTGCCGGATTATGTCGCCTTGCTACCGGAACTCACCACCAGCATGCCAGCGCACATCGCCTCATCCACCGGCATTGACGCGCTCTGTCATCTGATTGAGTGCTTTACAGCAACTATCGCCAACCCAATCAGCGACAACGCTGCGCTCATCGGTTTACAGAAATTATTGAAAAACATCGAAACCTCGGTTAATGAACCGAACAATTTGCTGGCTAAACTGGAAATGCTGTGGGCGTCATACTATGGCGGTGTAGCGATTAATCACGCCGGTACACATCTGGTTCATGCGCTCTCTTATCCGCTGGGGGGGCGATACCATCTCCCACATGGTGTCGCTAACGCGATTCTGTTAGCACCCTGCATGAAGGTGGTTCGCCCTCACGCGGTCAACAAATTTGCCCAGGTCTGGGATCTGCTACCTGACGCCGATCGCACACTCAGCGCTGAAGAAAAATCTTTCGCGCTGGTGGAGTACTTCTCCGCGCTCGTGAAACGGCTCAACCTGCCCGACAACCTGGCAACGCTTGGCGTGCCCTCCACTGACCTTTCCGCGCTGGCCGATGCCGCGCTTAACGTAAAACGTCTTATGAACAACGCGCCCTGTCAGGTGAGCCATGACGATGTTAAGGCTATTTATCAAACACTTTTTCCAGAACTGATTACCAAAGGAGTGAATCATGAGTAAAAAAATCTGTGGCGTACTGACGGCAATCGTCACCCCTTTCGATAACGAAGGGGCATTAAACCTCACCGAACTCAAAAACCAGGTTAATCGCCAGCTAAACGCTGGAAACGGTATTTTCTGCGGCGGCACCAATGGCGAGTTTTTTGTACTTAACGAGGAAGAAAAAAAAGCGGTGACCCGTACCTGCGTTGAGGAAGTTGCTGGACGGGCAAATGTGGTGGCGCATATTGGTGAAATCTCAACCCGTGAAACCATTCGTCTGGGTAAACAAATAGAAAAACTGGGCGTCGATGCCGTATCGGTGATTACCCCATATTTTGTTCCGCTCAAGCAGCAGGAACTGATCGCCCACTATACCGCGATTGCCGATGCGCTATCGGTGCCGGTATTTCTCTATAACATCCCGGCACGTACGGGTAACACCATTGAACCGGCAACCGCAAGAGTGCTGGCGGCGCATCCCAACATCATTGGCATCAAAGACAGCGCCGGTAGCTATGAAAGCCTCGGTGGATTCCTTGACGCCGTCAAAGATATTGAAGGTTTTGATGTGTTGAATGGGCCGGATTCGCTGATTCACCAGGGATTCGTTGACGGTTGTTCTGCCTGTATTTCTGGTCTGGCAAACGTGGCGCCAAAAGAAATTAATGCTATCTGGGCGCGATTCAAGGCCGGTGATATTGCCGGATCGCATGAGGCACAGGAAAGCGTCACGGGCTTGCGAACCGATCTCTATAAAGTTGCCTTCTCGCCCGCTGCAGTCAAAAAAGCGTTGCAAATCATGGGGCATGAGGTTGGCGCAAGTCGTTACGCTGTCACGTTTAACGCACAACAGGAAAATCTGATCCAACAGATTATCAATAACTATCTGCAATAACCTCTTTTACAGCGGCGGTAACGCCGCTTAACTAACAGGATTGTATTATGAACGTCATCTGTACTTCTCCGTCATTTGCCAAATACGATCGGCAGCCAATCGAGCAACTGCAGGATGCGGGTCTTAAATTAATCATGCTTCCCGCAGATATCGGACGAAAAGAACTCGAACCATACCTTGCAGACACGGTGGCGATGATCGTTGCCTTCACAGAGGTTAATGCTGAATTGCTGGCAGCGGCCCCTCAGCTGAAAATCGTCTGTAAGCATGGCGTCGGTGTCGATAACATCGACCTGGATGCCACCCGGGAAAAAGGCATTTACGTTACCAATGTGCCGGATGCCAACAAACATGCCGTCGCCGATTTTGCTTTTTCATTGATCCTTAACTGTGCTCGACAATTACCCGGTGCAATTGAGCAAACTCGCGCCGGAAATTGGCCACGTATTTTCGCCTCTGATGTCTATGGCAAAACCATAGGTATCATTGGGCTGGGCAACATAGGTAAACAGGTCGCGCTACGTGCCCGCGGTTTCAACATGCGCATACTGGCACACGATGCCTGGCAGGATGAGTCATTCGCCAAAGCAAATTGCGTTGAGTATGTCTCATTAGATGCTTTAACAGAAAACAGTGATTTTATTACCCTCCATACACCGCTAACCCCTGAAACAAAAAATCTCTTTGATTTGGCCCGCATGCAGAAAATGAAGAAAAGCAGCTATTTAATCAATGTTTCACGCGGTGGTGTCGTTAATGAAGAGGATCTGTTCCAGGCGCTGACTCAGGGCGTTATTAAAGGAGCTGCAGCCGATGTCTTTATACAGGAGCCCTGCAATTCACATCCTTTGTTTGCCCTTGAAAACTTTATTCCGACGGCGCACATCGCAGGATATACCGAAGGTGCGGTGAGCAATATTGGAGAGCAATGCGTACACAATATTATTGCGTGCGTCATACATCAACATAAGCCGCAAAACATTATGAACTCACTCTAAAAGAACGGTGAAAATGTACCCTTCATACTAAAACAATAAACATCTACCATGGGCCAAATATATGAATAATTTAGCTGAAAAATCCCGAATTCGCTGGTGGATTGCGGGATTAATGTGGCTTGCTATTGCAATTAACTATATTGACCGAACGGTATTATCAGCTGCTGCTCCGCATCTTATTGATGAGCTTAAGCTCGATCCCGAAATGATGGGGTTTATAATGGCAGCATTCTTTTGGTCATACTCCTTATTGCAAATACCTGCAGGCTGGTTCGCCGATCGCTTCGGCCAGAAAAAAGGTCTGGGCATTGCCGTAGCGTGGTGGTCAATAGCCACATCAATGATGGGGCTGGCCACTGGTTTTAAGTCGCTGCTGGCACTCAGACTGGCTTTGGGCGTGGGTGAAGCCGCTGCCTACCCAAGCAATGCGGGGATCGCCGCACGATGGTTCCCTGACAGAGAGCGAGCAACTGTTTCCGGGTTGTTTGACAGTGCCTCAAAATTCGGCGGAGCCGTTGCCATGCCGCTGATCGTCTGGATGATTTATCAATTCGACTGGCGATTAACGTTTCTTATTATTGGTAGCGTGGGAATTTTATGGGTCATTGCGTGGTATTTTATTTATACCGAAAACCCGGAAGATCACAAAAAAATCAGCCCGGCGGAAGTGAAACATATTCGCGAGGGGCAAAAACAGAAACATGGTGATAAATCTGTATTACCCATGCGATGGTATAAGTTGCTACGCTATCGCAATATCTGGGCAATGTGTATCGGTTTTTTCACCATCAATTACACTTCGTATTTCTTTATTACCTGGTTGCCGACCTATCTGGTAAAAGACAAAGGTATGGATTTTATCAAAATGGGTATGGTCGCGGCCCTTCCATTGCTTTGCGGAATGGTGATTGAAGTGTTCGCAGGTTGGGCGTCGGATCGCATGGTACATAAACGGATATTATCGCTCACCGCTACAAGAAAATTATTCCTGACTATTGGTTTATTGATGGCTTTATGTATTGGTTTTGCCCCCTTTACTGACTCCGTTTTCATGACTGTCTTTTTACTGTGTGTAGCTAAATCAGGAACTACCGTCGCGGCCTCACAGGTCTGGGCATTACCAGGCGATGTTGCCCCCAAAAACAGCGTGTCGATTGTTGCCGGGTTACAGAATACCGTCTCAAACATGGGCGGTGCAGTCGGCCCGATTATTACAGGTGCAATCGTCGCTGCCACGGGTTCATTTACGTGGGCCCTTGTATTTTCCGCGGCACTCGTCGTACTGGGTATTTTGAATTACCTGTTTTTAATGGGCAAAGTCGAACCCATCGTTGACAGCGAGTATGACGCATTGTGCATGAACCAGGCACGACAGCATTAACACCTGCAATCACTTTGCTCTGTTTCCCGGTCAGTCATCGTACTGACCGGTTCCCCGAAAAACCGCCAAACATTCAGCAGAATAATGTGATATAAATCACGAAATGATTGTATTTTCGCCAGCAAACGTTTTAAGATCGTGACCTTACCTTTTCGCAGCTAATCCACCTATTTGATATGACAACAGACACTGTTTCCCGCAAGGTCGCGTGGCTACGGGTAGTTACGCTTGCCATTGCCGGTTTTATTTTCAATACCACTGAGTTTGTCCCTGTCGGTTTGCTGTCCGACATCGCACAAAGTTTTAATATGCAGACCGCGCAGGTCGGGATCATGCTGACGATCTACGCCTGGGTTGTGGCTCTGATGTCGCTGCCTTTCATGCTGCTTACCAGCCAGGTAGAACGCCGTAAACTTCTGATCTGCTTGTTTGTGGTGTTTATCGCCAGCCACGTACTCTCTTTCCTGGCATGGAATTTTACCGTGCTGGTAATTAGCCGTATTGGTATTGCTTTTGCGCACGCCATTTTCTGGTCGATCACCGCCTCGCTGGCGATTCGCCTGGCTCCTGCCGGGAAACGCGCGCAGGCGCTCAGTCTGATTGCGACCGGCACCGCGCTGGCGATGGTGCTTGGTCTGCCTATCGGGCGGATCGTTGGCCAGTATTTTGGCTGGCGCACCACCTTCTTCGCCATCGGTATGGGGGCGTTAGTTACCCTGCTTTGCCTGATTAAGCTCCTGCCCAAATTACCCAGCGAGCATTCTGGTTCATTGAAAAGCCTGCCCGTGTTATTTCATCGTCCGGCGTTAATGAGCCTGTATCTGCTGACAGTGATTGTGGTCACCGCGCATTACACGGCCTACAGCTATATCGAACCGTTTGTGCAGACCGTCGCCGGGCTGAGCGCAAACTTTGCAACCGTGCTACTGCTGGTTCTGGGGGGGGCGGGAATTGTCGGTAGCGTCATTTTTGGCAAGCTGGGTAATCAACATGCATCCGTACTGATTAGCAGCGCCATTGCCCTGCTGACGGTGTGCCTGGTGCTGTTACTTCCCGCCGCAAACAGCGAACTGCATCTGGCCGTCCTGAGTATATTCTGGGGCATCGCCATTATGTTGATAGGTCTGGGTATGCAGGTCAAAGTGCTGGCGCTGGCCCCGGATGCCACCGACGTCGCAATGGCCCTGTTCTCAGGCATTTTTAATATCGGTATAGGGGCTGGCGCGCTGGTAGGAAATCAGGTGAGTCTGCACTGGTCAATGTCTACGATTGGTTATGTCGGCGCATTGCCTGCCGTTTTGGCGTTGATCTGGTCGATAATTATCTTCCGTAAATGGCCAGTATCACTGGAAGAACAGCCTCAACATTCGTAAAAAAAACCGTGCCCGGCAGGCCATGCCGGGCGCGTTGTTTTAAGCGTAAGTTTTAATGATTTCCAGCACGCCGTTAATAATAAACTGCACGCCCATACATACCAGCAGGAAGCCCATCAGACGGGAAATCGCCTCAATCCCGCCTTTACCGACCAGGCGCATAATCCCACCGGAACTGCGCAAACTGCCCCACAGGATCACCCCGACTGCCGCAAAAATAATCGGCGGCGCGACCATGATCACCCAGTCTGGAAACTCGGAACCATGACGTACGGTTGACGCCGAACTGATGATCATTGCAATCGTACCCGGACCGGCGGTGCTTGGCATGGCCAGCGGAACAAATGCAATATTGGCCGTCGGTTCGTCTTCCAGTTCTTCTGATTTGCTTCTCGCTTCCGGAGAATCATGCGCCTTCTGCTGTGGAAACAACATCCGAAAGCCGATAAACGCAACGATTAACCCACCCGCAATACGTAGCCCGGGAATCGAAATCCCAAAGGTGTTCATCACCAGTTGTCCGGCGTAGTAAGCCACCATCATGATAGCGAACACGTAAACGGACGCCATGAGTGACTGACGGTTACGCTCTGCGCTGTTCATGTTGCCGGCAAGGCCAAGGAACAACGCCACGGTGGTTAACGGGTTTGCCAACGGTAACAGGACTACCAGCCCCAGCCCTATTGCTTTAAACAAGTCCATCATAATGTCATCTTTCCTGTGCGTTAATCGTCAACGGCAAGTATACGGTGAAATCCGGGAGATAAGCCATTTTCGCGCTGTGAGGATTCATTTTTCATCTGCAGGTATAAACCATAATTATCAAACCGTTAAATTTACACTCGCCAGGTGTTCGGCCTGATGCTTTAGCAAAACGTGGCATTTGCCGACTCATTCATTTGACTTATATTTGCCTAAGCAATAATATCAGCCGTGACTAACTACTTGCCAGGGCAACCATTGTGAAAAGCACCAGTGATCTGTTTAACGAAATCATCCCACTGGGTCGTTTGATCTACATGGTTAATCAGAAAAAAGATCGTTTGCTAAACGACTATCTGTCACCGCTGGATATCACGGCATCGCAGTTCAAGGTGCTTTGCTCCATCCGTTGCGCGGTGTGCATCACCCCTGTCGAATTGAAAAAAGTGCTGTCTGTCGATCTCGGCGCTCTGACGCGGATGCTGGACAGACTGGCCTGTAAAGGCTGGATTGAAAGGCTTCCGAATCCACATGACAAGCGGGGCGTGCTGGTGAAACTCACCGAGCATGGCGCAGCAATTTGCGAGCAGTGTCATCAATTAGTAGGGCAAGACCTACACCAGGAACTAACAAAAAACTTAACGGCGGATGAAGTGACCACGCTTGAGCATTTGCTTAAGAAAATCCTGCCGTAAACAGAAAGAGGTATGACGATGTCCAGACGCAATACTGACACAATCACTATTCATAGCATTTTGGACTGGATCGAAAATAACCTTGAATCGCCGCTCTCACTGGAAAAAGTGTCAGAGCGTTCAGGTTACTCCAAATGGCACCTGCAACGGATGTTTAAAAAAGAAACCGGTCATTCACTGGGCCAATACATCCGCAGCCGTAAAATGACTGAAATAGCACAAAAATTAAAAGAGAGTAACGAGCCGATCCTTTATCTGGCGGAACGTTACGGCTTTGAGTCTCAGCAAACGCTGACCCGAACATTCAAAAACTATTTTGATGTTCCGCCGCATAAATACCGTATGACGAATATGCACGGCGAATCGCGCTATTTGCTTCCACTCAATCAATGTAATTGCTAATCGCCAGTTAACGACGTAACCGAGGAAATCATGAAACTTCTGTCTTATGCAATGCTGGCCCTGCTGTTTGTTGTTTCGGGCCAGAGCATGGCGGAACAGACCGCGCAGCCTGCCACACAAAACAGTCGCGACGCGATGATTATGCCGCCAGCGCACGATCAGTCCCCGTTCGATTTTAATCATATGGGTGCAGGCAGCGACAAATCCGACGAATTAGGTGTGCCTTATTACAATATGCGCAACCTGTGATTTTTTTGCCCCGTCACTGCGGGGCTTTTTTTATCCTCTCGCCTGCGCAGTCTTACGCAACCGAAAGCCAAACACATTGATATACAACCCCGCCATGATCAGTAGCGCACCGAGCAGTTGCAATCCGGTCAGCGTTTCATCCAGCAGCACGGCCGCGCTCGCCAGTCCAACCACCGGTACCAACAGCGACAACGGCGCGACACGCCAGGTCTCATAACGCCCGAGTAAAGAACCCCAGATACCGTAACCCACAATGGTCGCCACAAACGCCAGATAGACCAGTGACAGAATGGTGGTCATATCTATTGCCACCAGACTGTGGGTAATTTGCGCCGGTCCATCGAGAAGTAATGAGGCCAGGAAGAATGGAACAACAGGAATCAACGCACTCCATACCACCAGCGACATCACGGCCGGGCGTGACGGGTGCTGCATGATTTTTTTGTTAAAGATATTACCGCAGGCCCAGCTTAGCGCCGCCGCCAGCGTCAGCATAAAACCGAGCATGCCGACATGCTGTCCGTTCAGACTGGCCTCAATCAACACCAGCACGCCAAAGACCGCCAGCGCAATTCCTACCAGTTGTTTACCCTGTAGACGCTCGCCAAAGGCAAATGCCCCCAGAATGATGGTGAAAAATGCCTGAGCCTGTAATACCAGAGAAGCTAACCCGGCAGGCATACCGAATTTGATGGCGCTAAAGAGAAACGCGAACTGCCCAAAACTGATGGTTAGTCCATAACCGAGTAGTAGCGAAAGCGGTATTTTCGGACGGGCAACAAAGAATATCGCCGGAAACGCCACCAGTAAAAATCGCAGTCCTGCCAGCATTAAGGGGGGCATATTGTGCAGCCCCACTTTAATGACAACAAAGTTCAGCCCCCAAACCACAACGACCAGTAACGCTAATAACCCGTCTTTACGCGACATACCACCGCCCCTGCAAATATTAAATTTTTGTAAACAAGTTAAAGTAACGGAAATCGTTGTGCCGTAACAGATCATTAATTCAGGTAGGCCACACAGGGCGTTTTCGGACAACTTATTGAGTGTACATCACACTTTTAGCATGCTATTTGTTTTTGATATCTAAAAAAACATAACAACATGCATTGTCGGGCAGGAAAATGAATATCTCTTTGAGAAGGTCCACTCTCGCGTTACTCGCATCATCATTGTTATTAACGATTGGCCGTGGCGCCACGCTGCCATTTATGACTATCTACCTCAGTCGACAGTACAACCTGAGCGTCGACCTGATCGGTTATGCGATGACGGTCGCTCTGACCATTGGCGTGGTGTTCAGCCTTGGCTTTGGTATTCTGGCCGACAAGTTCGATAAAAAACGCTACATGCTGCTGGCTATCTGCGGCTTTGCATCAGGCTTTATTGCTATTCCACTGGTGCATAACGTGGTGGTGGTGGTTCTGCTTTTCGCTCTGATCAACTGCGCCTACTCCGTCTTCGCCACGGTTTTGAAGGCCTGGTTTGCCGATAACCTCTCCGCGACCAACAAAACGAAAATTTTCTCGCTTAACTATACCGTGCTGAACATTGGCTGGACCGTTGGCCCACCGCTGGGCACGCTGCTGGTGATGCAAAGCATTAACCTGCCGTTTTGGCTCGCTGCGGCTTGTTCAGCCCTACCACTGGTGTTTATCCAGACCTGGGTAAAACGTTCACCGGCAGCATCAGAAGGTTTAAACGCCGCGGTTTGGTCCCCCTCGGTACTACTACGCGACAGAGCATTATGCTGGTTTACGCTATCCGCATTCCTGGCGTCATTCGTTAGCGGCGCGTTTGCGTCCTGTATTTCACAATACGTCATGGTGGTTGCTGACGGCGATTTTGCCGAGAAGGTGGTGGCAGTGGTTCTGCCCGTCAACGCCGCTATTGTGGTATCACTGCAATATGCCTTCGGCCGCAGGCTCACCGCCACGAATATCCGACCGTTAATGACGGTGGCGACGCTGTTCTTTGTGGTTGGCCTGGTTGGCTTCACCTTCTCCGGTAATAGTCTGTTGTTATGGGGGATATCTGCCGCCTTTTTCACTATTGGTGAAGTTATTTACGCGCCAGGTGAATACATGCTCATCGACAACATCGCACCAGTTGGCATGAAAGCCAGTTATTTTTCCGCTCAGTCGTTAGGCTGGCTGGGCGCAGCGGTAAACCCATTAGTCAGCGGCGTCATTTTAACTACATTGCCGCCGTGGTCGCTGTTTGTGGCGCTGATGGTCGCAATCATCCTTGCCTGGGCGCTAATGATAAAAGGCATGCGCACCAAACCCTGGGGACAGACAGCGGTCTGCTAATGAGTAAAGCGACAGAGCCGGAGCCGCTCTGTCGCATATTTCAAATGGCGACCAGTCCCCGGACGCCCTCGGTCTCCATATTTTTGCCGTCGCCGCTTTGAATAATACTGCCGCGCGACATAATCAGGTATTTATCGGCCAACTGCTGCGCAAAATCATAGAACTGCTCCACCAGTAAAATGGCCATATCTCCCCGGTGCGCCAGTTGAGAAATCACCTGACCAATCTCTTTAATCACTGACGGCTGGATCCCCTCAGTGGGTTCATCGAGGATCAACAGCTGCGGGCGACTTGCCAGCGCCCGTCCAATCGCCAGCTGCTGCTGTTGCCCACCGGACAAATCACCGCCCCGCCGGTGCTTCATCTCCTGTAAAACCGGAAAGAGCGCGTAGATATCATCCGGAACGCATCGGGCCTCCTGTGCTGAAAAACGGGAAAGGCCGAGCAACAGATTCTCTTCCACCGTCAGACGTGGAAAAATATCGCGCCCCTGTGGGACATACGCCACACCGGCCCTGACCCGCTGATGTGGTTTCCACTGAGTGACATTTTTTTCCTGCCAGAGCACGCTTCCACTACGGGCAGGAATAAGCCCCATCAGGCACTTCAGAAGCGTCGTTTTCCCCACGCCGTTACGCCCCAGCAGACATGTCACCTCGCCGATACGCGCGTCAAAGTTCACACCTCGCAGAATATGACTGCCACCATAATATTGATTCAGTTCTTTCACCTGCAACATCTGCACCCCTTAACGTCCGAGATAAACTTCAATAACCTGCTCATTGGCCTGCACTTCACGCAGACTCCCCTGAGCCAGTACACGTCCCTGATGTAATACCGTGACGCGATCGGCGATGGTTTCGACAAATCCCATATCGTGTTCAACAACCATCAGGGAGTGCTTCCCGGCAAGCTGGCGAAACAGCTCCGCCGTGTATTCCGTCTCCGCATCCGTCATACCCGCAGCAGGCTCATCCAGCAGCAGTAAATGAGGTTCCTGAACCAGCAGCATGCCAATTTCAAGAAATTGTTTCTGCCCGTGCGAAAGCAGCCCGGCGCGACGGGCCCGCTCGTTACCCAGGCGCAACAGCGCCAGTATTTCATCAATACGATCCCGCTGTTCGCCTGTTAGGCGCGCCCGTAGAGAGCCCCAGACAGATTTATCGCTTTTCAGCGCCAGCTCCAGGTTCTCCTCCACCGTTAACGCTTCAAATACCGTGGGCTTCTGAAATTTCCGCCCAATCCCCTGACGTGCAATGGCGATGGGATCCAGCGTTGTTAAGTCGGTTGACTGATCGTATATCGCACGACCGCTTTGCGGCCTGGTTTTGCCGGTAATGACATCCATTAGCGTCGTTTTTCCGGCGCCGTTGGGACCAATGATGCAACGCAACTCCCCAACGCCAATATTGAGCGTGAGATCCGTTAACGCCTGAAATCCATCGAAATTTACGTTAATTTTTTCCAGCTGTAACACGGGGTCCGTTTGGTCGCGAAACCGATCCCCAGGCATCTGGCGAGTGAAAAGTCCTTCATCTGGCTGCATTATTTGTCTCCCTTGCGAAACAGGCCAATCACGCCGCGAGGTAAAAAAAGCGTAACGCCGATAAAGATCAGGCCAAGAAACAGCTGCCAGTATTCCGGCATGATGACGGTAAACAGGCTTTTAGCGCCATTCACCAGTACGGCGCCAAAAACCGGGCCGATCAGGGTTCCACGCCCGCCGAGCGCAACCCAAATCGCCGCTTCAATCGAGTTAGTCGGCGACATTTCGCTGGGGTTAATGATTCCCACCTGTGGAACATACAGCGCACCCGCCAGACCGCACAGCACGGCGGAAAGCGTCCACACCAGCAGCTTGAAACCTTTTGGATCGTATCCACAAAACATCAGACGATTCTCGGCGTCGCGTACGGCAGTCAGAATACGACCAAACTTACTGCGGGCCAGCGCCATCCCCAGCCATATTGCCAGTACCAGCAGCAGGACTGTCGCCAGAAACAGCGCAATACGGGTTGAGGTCGCGGTCACAGGGAATCCCAGAATGGTGGTAAAGCCAGTAAAACCGTTATTTCCTCCAAAGCCGGTTTCGTTACGGAAAAACAGCAGCATTCCGGCGAAAGTCAGGGCCTGGGTCATGATGGAAAAATAGACCCCTTTGATTTTTGAACGGAAGGCAAACCAACCAAATACCAGGGCCAGCAGGCCCGGCACCAGCACAACCAGCAGCATCGCCCAGATAAAGTGTTGCGTCCCCCACCAAAACCAGGGCAGCTCGGTCCACGACAGGAACGACATAAAGGCTGGTAACTCTTCGCCGGAGGCCTGACGCATCAGGTACATTCCCATCGCATAGCCCCCAAGCGCAAAGAAGATACCGTGGCCCAGCGAAAGCATTCCCGCATAACCCCACACCAGATCCAGCGCGACCGCCACAATGGCATAGCAGAGAATTTTTCCGGCCAGCGTCAGCGTCCAC
Source organism: Citrobacter sp. Ce129 (assembly GCF_030334545.1). Classification (NCBI taxonomy): domain Bacteria; kingdom Pseudomonadati; phylum Pseudomonadota; class Gammaproteobacteria; order Enterobacterales; family Enterobacteriaceae; genus Citrobacter; species Citrobacter sp. Ce129. The sequence goes on along the minus strand of NZ_JAOWDS010000065.1, from coordinate 337,559 downwards.
ACCGATATGGCCAGCGGATGTTCCGCAGGTAACAGCGCCAGAAACGGCAGAACAATCAACGCGAGCAGTAAGCACAGTCCCAGGACGCATGTCGCCCGCGGCGCTTTACGCGCCAGCGTCAATGTCATTGGCATCGTCATCAGTCAATAACCCTCCCTTTTAGCGCGAACAGCCCTTGAGGACGTTTCTGAATAAACAGAATAATCAGCACCAGAATCATAATTTTGCCGAGAACCGCCCCCACCTGAGGCTCAAGAATTTTGTTGAAGATCCCCAGCCCAAACGCGGCGGCCACACTCCCGGCGAGTTGCCCAACACCGCCCAGCACCACCACCAGAAACGAATCGATAATGTAGCTTTGCCCCAGTTCCGGTCCTACGTTGCCTAATTGCGAGAGCGCGACGCCCCCCAACCCGGCAATCCCTGAACCAAGACCAAAAGCCAGCATATCGACGCGTCCGGTAGGTACGCCGCAGCAGGCCGCCATATTGCGATTTTGCGTCACTGCACGCACGCGCAGCCCGAGACGCGTTTTATTCAACAACAGCCAGGTGAAGAACAGCACCAGCATGGCAAAGCCAAGCACCACAATTCGGTTCCACGGCAAAATCAGATTGGCATAAACCTGAATGCCGCCGGAAAGCCATGCCGGATTGGCGACTTCAAGGTTTTGCGCGCCGAAGGTCATACGCACCAACTGGATCAGCATCAGACTGATCCCCCATGTCGCCAGCAGTGTTTCGAGTGGACGTCCGTATAAATGGCGAATCACCCCGCGCTCGAGCAGCATTCCCACCGCCGCGGTAAGTAAAAAGGCGACCGGAAGCGCAATAACCGGATACCAGGCCAACCATTGCGGGAAAAACTGGCCGATAATCTGTTGCACCATCCAGGTACAGTAAGCGCCAAGCATTAACATCTCGCCATGCGCCATATTAATGACGCCGAGTAGCCCGTAGGTAATAGCCAGCCCCAGTGCCGCCAACAGCAAAATTGAGCCCAGCGACAGCCCCATAAATGCCTGTCCAAGAAGATCGCCAACCTTCATGCGATGCGCGATGGAATTCAGGCTTTCGCCAGCGGCCGCACGAACGCGCGCATCAGGTTCATGTTCAGCCCGGGTGAATGGCAGCAGGCGCGCCTGGGTTTCAGGATCGTTTGACGCCCCGAGAAGTTCGACGGCCTGCCGTCTGACCTCTGGCAAGGTGCTGGTTAGTTGCAGGTTTGCCAGTGCAATCTCCAGCGCGGATTTCACGCCAGCATCTGGCTCCCGGGCCAGTTGTAGCTGCAAAAACGGCAGCATGCCCGGCTGTGCCTCACGTTGTAATGTACGTGCTGCCCCTTTTCTCATGGTGACACTGTCACTTAAAAGTTGATGAACGGCCCACGTTCCGGCCACCAGATTACGCAGGCGGTTAGTCAGGCGGACTTTTTTAAGCTCGCCGGACGGAGATGCCGCGGCTCCTAACGGCTGTACGTGCGAGTCGTCCACGATGAACGCATTTTTCGCGTCATCGGTCAGCAGGTTCTCATCTCGCAGCGCGCTAAGCAGCGGCATACGCTGAACGTCTGGATTCACCGCCCATTGTTCAAGCAAGGCGGCCTGCTGAGTTCGGCTGCCGGCGGTAAAGGTATCGGCATCTGCGGCCTGCGCTATCCACGGCATAAACCACATCAGCAACAGCACACCACGAATAAAACGCATAGCTTTCATAAGCGTTCTCCAAAGCGTTGCCCTCCCGCGGGAGGGCGTAAGATCAGTTGCTGGCGGTTTTCACGGGCTGGTCAGATTTTTTATCATTACCGGCGATGTACGGACTCCACGGCTGGGCGCGGACCGGCTCATCGGTTTGCCACACCACGTTAAACTGGCCGTTGCCTTCAATCTCGCCAATCATGACGGGTTTATGCAGGTGATGGTTGGTTGCATCCATGGTCAGGGTAAAACCTGATGGCGCAGCGAATGATTGCCCCGCCATAGCGGCGCGAACTTTATCCACATCGGTAGTTCCGGCTTTTTCTACCGCTTGCGCCCACATATGCAGGCCTACCCAGGTGGCTTCCATAGGATCGTTCGTTACCACCGAATCCGCGTTTGGTAGCTTATGGGCTTTGGCATACGCCCGGTAATCCGCGACGAACTTTTTATTGGCCGCATTATCTACGGACTCAAAGTAGTTCCACGCAGCAAGGTTGCCCACCAGCGGTTTGGTATCAATTCCTCGTAATTCCTCCTCACCCACGGAGAATGCCACCACCGGAACATCGGTGGCTTTCAGCCCCTGGTTCGCTAACTCTTTATAGAATGGAACGTTAGAATCCCCGTTGATGGTTGATACCACCGCCGTTTTCCCCCCTGCGGCGAATTTTTTAATACTGGCGACAATGGTCTGGTAATCGCTGTGTCCGAATGGGGTATACACCTCTTCGATGTCTTTATCGGCAACGCCTTTCGAATGCAAAAAGGCGCGTAAAATTTTGTTAGTCGTACGCGGATAGACATAGTCCGTACCCAGCAGGTAGAAGCGCTTAGCGCTGCCGCCGTCCTCACTCATCAGGTACTCAACCGCCGGGATCGCCTGTTGGTTAGGCGCCGCGCCGGTATAGAAGACGTTAGGCGACATCTCCTCACCTTCATATTGCACCGGGTAAAACAGCAGACCGTTTAATTCTTCAAACACCGGTAAAACAGATTTACGCGAAACCGATGTCCAGCAGCCGAAAACCACCGCCACCTTATCCTGACTCAGCAACTGACGTGCTTTTTCAGCAAATAACGGCCAGTTCGAGGCCGGGTCAACCACTACAGGCTCCAGCTTTTTACCCAACACACCACCCTTCGCATTGATTTCATCAATGGTCATCAACGCCACATCTTTCAGCGGCGTTTCGGAAATAGCCATCGTGCCGGATAACGAATGCATGATGCCAACTTTAATGGTGTCGGCTGCCTGAACGCTAAAACTCATTCCCATTGCTACTACAGAGGCGGAAAGCGCAAAAGCTTTTAAAAATGTACGACGCTGCATAGTTTCACTCCTGAAATTAGACTTGCTGAAAGCTCCGGTGCAGCCGGGCAGACAAAACGGTGCAAATTAAGGGTATTCAGAAGTGATAAGGCAAAAACGATGCCAGATATTAAAACATCACATAAAATCAATAAATTAGCGCGTCATGTACAAAAATTAGTATTAAAATTCCCCACCAGAAGGATTAATCAAACGAAAAATTGAACCACCATGAGACAACTCTGCATTATAAACGTGCAACAGTCTGTGTCTGCAGCACACCGTGATAACGGCGTCTCCGGGTTGAAAAGCAGGGTTATTTGCCTGCAGATAAATGTGTCTCGTCACTATTATTTATTTTTCCCGACGCCATCACGTCAAAATTTTACTTTTCAGCCAAAATAATCACACAGTTCAGCCTTTGTTTAAGATTGAATTGCTACTATAGTCATAAGCGAGGTGAACTTAAGGTAAGAGAGGAAACTCACAGATAAAGGAGCATTTACTATGCTGGGTAATATGAATATTTTTATGGCTGTTCTGGGAATTATTTTATTTTCCGGTTTCCTGGCCGCGTATTTTAGCCACAGATGGGATGATTGATGAACGGAGATAGTCCTGCACCGACCCGGCCCCTTGTAGCGTAACTGCACAAGGGGCCATTTTTTTTTACCTGAATCGCCCTCCTGGCACTTTTTCCCTGGTTTACAGATAAAAAAAACCGCCGGATAAACCAGCGGTGAATGCTTGCATGGATAGATTTGTGTTTTGCTTTTATACGCTATCTGGCAATTCCCTGCGAAGATAACGGATATTTGGCTAATCTATCATCGACAACCCCAATGAAAGTTAAACGAAACGCAACTACCTTGAAACGGTGTTCGCAAATCTCACGCGCTCAAGGGGTATGAGATCTCATCACTGGCGTCAACCAGAGTGATCCGCTCGCGTTCATCCATGAACATACAGCGATTCCTGCCGGCCTGTTTTCCTTGATACATCGCGTTATCAGCCCGACCAAGAGCGGTATCCAGCGCTTCTCCCTGTTGAACTCGTGTTATTCCAGCCGTTACCGTGATTCCGATCTCTCCATCAGCATAGGGTATTTTTTTCTGGCCAATAAGCTGACACAATCGCAAACCTGCCTGGCCAGCCTGTTCATCCGTTTTTGTGCGGATGATGATAATAAACTCTTCACCACCGTAGCGGTAAGCCACCTCATCATATCGTGTCCATGACAACAAATTTGATGCCAGAGCGCGTAGTACCACGTCCCCCACCAGGTGACCATAAGTATCGTTAATGTGCTTAAAACGGTCGATGTCCAGCAACAAGATATAGAGGTTAAGCGGCTCGGCATCGAGTAACTGCTGGTCAAAAGACTCATCGAGCATTCTTCTGCCGGGTAAGCCTGTTAATACATCGATATTACTGCGGATGTTCAGTAAATATATTTTGTAGTCCATTACAGCAGACGTAAATGCCAGTAACGCGTCCTGGAAGCTGTCGAAATGCCATGAATGGCTACGATTCTCCACTATTGCCAATAGCAACTCCTTTCCTAATAAATGCATCTTTTCATGGGCTGCATTTATCTTACTTACATAACTACAATCATCCTCATTGTGCAATGGATGATAATTAAGCCACTGTCCAAATTGACAAACAAAATGAGAGTTGTCACCTACAATATCCGGCTGAGTGACATCGGAGGACACAACGCAGCGGAACATTTTCACCATCCATTTATAGTGAGCATCAATGGACTTGTTCAATGCTAGCAAAATCGCATCTATTTCCGCCGTATTTTTCATCATCACGACCTCCCTCCCTGTTCGAGCGTCTAAGATATAATTATCTTAACGACAAAAAAGAAAATTTATGTAAATTTTTTAATAGTAGTTATTAGACAACAAATTAACGCTTCCTTCATTATAGGTCGCAAGATGATTGAAACTCACACTTAACCATTAAATATCAATGAGATATATTAACTACCCCTTTCCTTGTTTCATATTTAATGAAACGAAAACATATCAAGCAAAACAATATACAACTCGGACAGCATAGTTAAAATGAGAATAAGCGTTATCAATTGGAACGATGAACACAAGATAAAAAACCGGGCATCACGCCCGGTTCTTCTCGTCATCTAAACAAACCTTACGCGCTCAAACCACGATGTTTGAGCATCGGCTCCATTTGTGGATCGCGTCCGCTCCAGTGGCGATAAAGCACAGCTAAATCAGTGCTATTCCCGCGCGACAAAATCGCATCGCGGAATTTCTGCCCGTTTTCCCGGGTTAATCCGCCCTGCTCTACAAACCACTGATAGCCATCGTCGGCCAGCATTTGCGTCCACAGGTAGGCGTAATAACCAGCGGCATAGCCGCCGCCGAAAATATGGGCAAAATAACTACTGCGATAACGTGGCGGCACGGCCTTGAGATCCAACCCTTCTGCCACCAGCGCCTGCTGTTCAAATTGATCGACCGGATAAGATGCGTCGCTCATTTCCAGAGAGTGCCAGCGCATATCCAGCAATGCGGCGCTGAGCAGTTCAGTCATGTCGTAACCTTTGTTAAACAGACTTGCCTGCTGCATTTTATCTCGCAATGCCTGCGGCATGTGCTCCCCGGTATCGACATGCCGGGCAAAACGGGCAAAGACCTGCGGATGACTCGCCCAGTGCTCGTTGATCTGCGAAGGGAACTCGACAAAATCCCGCGGAGTATTGGTTCCTGAAAGTGTGGCATAACGCTGAGTGGCAAACAGACCGTGCAACGTATGTCCAAACTCATGAAATAACGTAATAACATCATCCCACAGCAGTAACGCGGGCTGCTCTTTTGCAGGTTTTTGATAATTACAGACGTTGTAAATAACCGGTCTGGTTTCGTTAAGTAGCGATTGCTCAACAAAATTACCCATCCAGGCTCCACCGCTTTTTGATTCCCGGGCAAAGAAATCACCGTAAAATAACGCCAACCCTATGCCATCATGATCGAATATTTCCCATACCCGTACATCCGGGTGATAAACAGGAATGTCGAATCGCTCCACGAATTTGATGCCATAGAGCTGATTGGCCGTCCAGAAAACGCCCTCGTTCAGTACCGAATCCAGGGAAAAATAAGGTTTGAGCTGAGCCTCATCAAGGGCATATTTCTCACGACGGACCTGCTCGGCATAAAACGACCAGTCCCAGGCCTCGGCGCTAAACTGCCCGTCTTGTTGAAAGATAACTTTCTGGATTTCAGCCTGCTCATCTAACGCTCGCGCTCGCGCGGCCGGAACAATAGACCGCATGAATGTCAGTGCCGCTTCCGGCGTTTTTGCCATCTGGTCGGCAATTTTCCATGCAGCGTAATTAGCAAAACCGAGCAGTTTCGCCTGCTGCATCCGGATCTCCACCAGTCGCTGAATAATAGCCCGAGTGTCGTTAGCATCATTGTTTTCAGCCCGTGTCCATGCGCGGGTGAACAGATTTTCACGGGTCTGACGATCGCGTAATACCGCAAGCGCTGGCTGCTGAGTGGTGTTTAATAACGGGATAACCCAACGCGCTTCAAGCCCTTTTTCCCTTGCAGTTTCGGCGGCAACAGCAATTTCCTCTGTGCTGAGCCCGTCCAGATGCCGGACATCATCCACCACCATAGCACCAGACTTGTTCGCCGCCAGCAGGCGTTGATTAAACTGGCTGGTCAGCGTGGCTGACTCCGTATTAAGCGCTTTAAGGCGGGCTTTATCCGTCTCATTCAGACAGGCGCCGGCCAATACAAAACGCTGGTAGACGACTTCCAGCAGGCGTATTGATTCGCTATCCAGTCCTGAGGAACTGCGCCGTTGCCAGACGTTTTCGACGCGGGCGAAAAGCGCACTATTGAGATAGATATCATTGGCAAGGCTCGCCAACTCTGCGGAAAACTCTTCGTCAAGGCGTTGTAGTTCATCGTTGGTGTGCGCCGCCGTCATCGCAAAGAAAACGCTGGTCACCCGCGTGAGCAGCGCGCCACTTTGCTCAAGCGCCAGTAAAGTATTCGCAAAATCAGGGCGCTGCGGGTTTTGCACAATCCCTTCGATCTCTGCGCGCTTTTGCCGCACACCTTCATCGAACGCAGGACGATAATGTTGCACGTCAATCTGATCAAACTGCGGCGCCTGATAAGGTAATGTGCTGTGGCGTAAAAAAGGATTCGTTAACGACATCTTTCACTCCTGAAAACGATTTGTTTACCAGAGTAGACTTCCCACGAATCGACCGCAATCGTGTTAAGCAGCAATAGCTCTGAACGGAAGTGACGTGCTATGGTAGTACTACATAAAAAGCGTTGAGGAACAGTGAGATGATCGTTTTAGTAACCGGAGCAACCGCAGGTTTTGGTGAGTGCATTACGCGTCGTTTTATTGAGAATGGGCATAAAGTTATTGCCACCGGACGCCGCCAGGAGCGCCTGCAGGAACTCAAAGATGAGTTGGGTGACCGTCTCTATACTGCGCAACTGGACGTACGTAATCGTGCATCAATTGAAGAGATGCTGGACGCCTTACCTGCTGAATGGCGCAATATTGATATTCTGGTCAACAACGCGGGTCTGGCGCTGGGCCTTGAGCCTGCTCATAAAGCCAGCATTGAAGACTGGGAAAATATGATCGACACTAACAACAAAGGCTTGGTTTATATGACCCGTGCTGTTCTGCCTGGTATGGTTGAGCGCAACCGCGGTCATATTATCAATATTGGTTCTACGGCGGGCAGTTGGCCATACGCTGGCGGTAACGTCTACGGTGCAACCAAGGCGTTTGTTCGCCAGTTTAGCCTGAATTTACGTACTGACTTACACGGTACTGCGATTCGCGTCACCGACATTGAACCGGGTCTGGTTGGCGGTACGGAGTTCTCAAATGTCCGTTTCAAAGGCGATGACGCTAAAGCTGAAAAAGCTTACGAAAATACCACAGCGCTGACCCCGCAAGATGTCACTGAAGCGGTATGGTGGGTGGCGTCTTTACCCGCTCATGTCAACATTAACACCCTTGAAATGATGCCTGTGGCACAGTCTTTTGCCGGACTGAGTATTCATCGTGGCTAATTTCTCTGCCCGGCCTTGCGCCGGGTATAGATAGCCTGAAATAAGTGATAAAATACCCGGGTTAACTCTCTAAAAAGTAAGAATGAATGACCGTAGAAACGCAGCTCAACCCTACACAGCCAGTAAATCAACAGATTTACCGTATTCTTCGTCGTGATATCGTGCATTGTCTGATTGCGCCCGGTACCCCGTTGTCGGAGAAAGAGGTTTCCGTACGCTTTAATGTGTCACGCCAGCCGGTACGAGAAGCATTCATTAAACTGGCAGAGAATGGCCTGATTCAGATCCGTCCGCAGCGTGGCAGCTACGTGAATAAAATTTCGCTGTCGCAGGTACAAAACGGCTGTTTTGTTCGCCAGGCAATTGAATGTGCCGTGGTCCGCCGCGCCGCATCATTGATCACCGATAAACAGTGTTATCAGCTCGAGCAAAACCTGCATCAGCAGCGCATTGCGATTGACCGCAAGCAAATTAATGATTTCTTCCAGCTTGATGACGAGTTTCATCAGAAACTGGCTCTCATCGCCGAGTGCCAGCTTGCCTGGGACACCGTCGAGAATATTAAGGCCACGATCGACCGCGTTCGTTATATGAGCCTGGATCATATTTCCCCGCCAGAAATGCTGCTGCGTCAGCATCACGATATCTTTGCCGCACTTGAGAAACATGATGGCGATGCCGTTGAGCGTGCAATGATGCTGCACCTCCAGGAAATTGGTGAGTCCGTTCAGTTGATCCGTCAGGAAAATAGCGACTGGTTCAGCGAAGATTAATACCACACTCACCTCACATCGAGGTGAGTTTCTCCTGTATTTTTCCCTCTCCCGCACATCTGCATAAAAAAAGCTGTGATTTTGATCGAAAACAAAAAAAATCATTAACGAGAAGCGTATTTATATTGCGCCCGTTACGTGGGACTAAAAGCCCACGGGCTTTGACGGTAAGTTGGAAAGGAGAAAACACCATGAAAACATACGATCGTAACCGCAACGCAATCACCACTGGCAGCCGCGTCATGATTAGCGACTCCGGACTCACAGGCCGCATTACAGCGATAGATACCGATGGCCTGACCGCTGAGCAAATTCGCCGCGGAAAAACAGTGGAAATCGAAGGGTGTGAAGGTAAATATGCCCCCCTCGAACTGATTCGTTTGGGCATGAACTAATTGGTGTGAATGCCAGAAAACAATGCGCCATCTGGCCCGTTTACAGCCAGATGGCGACCTGAAAGGTGTTCTTCTTTACTTCAGTTTTGCAGCATACTTCGCAACCGTTGCCTTCGCCCCTTCTGCCAGTAAAGCAAGATACGCTTGTGTGACCTGGTTTTGGAACCGTTCAACCTGCGGCAGTTCACGCCCAAATATAGCATCGATAGCCAGCAGCGCCTGAACACGCTCTTCACCTTCGTTACTGCCACGCACTGCATTCTGGATCACCGGCAACAGTGGATCGCTAATTTCAATCGCCTGGCCCTGCTCATCCACACCGCCGACGTAGCGCATCCAGCCTGCCACGCCCAGGGCCAGTAACTCAAAGCAGCTACCGTGTACAATGTGCCAGCGAACGGAATCGAGCATACGCTGCGGCAATTTTTGACTGCCATCCATAGCAATCTGCCAGGTACGATGACGCAGTGCCGGGTTGCTGTAGCGCTCAATTAACAGATCGGCATAGTGCTGTAGATCCACGCCCTTAACTTTCAGGGTTGGCGCTTGTTCCTGCAGCATCAGCGCGCGGGCGGCAAGACGATAGTTTTCATCGCCCATACAGTCGTTAATGTGCTGATACCCAGCCAGATAGCCAAGATAAGCAAGAAAAGAGTGACTGCCATTAAGCATACGCAGTTTCATCTCTTCAAACGGAATAACATCAGCGACCAGCTCCGCGCCAGCCTTCTCCCATTCAGGCCGACCGGCGACAAAGTTATCTTCAATAACCCACTGACGGAACGGTTCGCATGCCACGCCTGCCGGGTCGCGAACGCCGGTGATGCGTTCAATTTTGTCCAGCGTATCCTGGGTAACCGCCGGGACGATGCGGTCAACCATTGTTGACGGGAATGTCACATGTTGTTCAATCCACGCAGCCAGATCAGCATCTACCGCCCGGGCATACGCAGTGACAACATTGCGCATCACATGACCATTTTCTGGCATGTTGTCGCAAGACATCACGGTAAAGGCGCCTAAACCCGCAGCTTTGCGACGCGCAAGAGCCTCAACCACAACGCCTGGCGCAGTTTTTGGTTGTGTAGGGTTTTGCAGATCGGCGGCAATCATTGGGTTGTCTAACATCAACTGACCGGTCGCCGGAGAGTGGCAATATCCTTTCTCGGTGATGGTCAGGGAAACGATCGCAACCTGCGGTTCGCACATCGCGGCCAGTACGCTTTCCAGACCATCAACCTGCGCATGCAGGGCATTTTTCACCACGCCCACGACTCTTGCAGTCCAGGCATCCGCAGACATTTCTGCAACGGTATACAGATTATCTTGCTGTTTGAGATCGGCAATCTGCTGCTCACCGCCAATCAGGTTCACTTCGCAATAACCCCAGTCACTGTCGTGTTCTGCAGCCAGAATATCAGCGTAAACCCCCTGATGTGCGCGGTGAAACGCGCCAAAACCCAGATGGACAATACGCGGAACCAGTTTTGTACGATCGTAGTCGGGAAGCACAGCCTTTGCTGCCAGGAGCTTGTTTTGCATGGTATGGCCTACTTATCAATGGAATCAGGACTGTCTCAGAGTAACGCCTGTATGGTTGTATGTTTTGATTTGCATTAAGCTTTTTATGATTGGTATGACATCATTTGTTTAGTTATGTACCAAAGTCAGTGAATTTGGCGGCATACTGCCGCCAAAGGATATTAATGTTTCTGCCACTGCTGGTATTCACGCTTAAGTCTTTGCGGAGCGGTTTCCGGCATCATCAACAAACCAATAATTGAGATAATTCCAAGTACAATCACATAGGTTGCAAGTCCATAGTAATGTCCACCTGTTACTTGCAGAATTTTTACTGCCACCAAGCCAAGAATGCCACTGCCTATTAGCGACCCCAGTTGCCAAATTAATGCTATTCCGCTACAGCGAATATGAGTTGGGAAAAGCTCCGGAAAATAAGAAGCCTGAGGTGCATAACACATACTATGCCCAACACTCAGCACCAGGATCATTACTATTTGTGTAAGCCAAAAACTATCTTGATTAATCGCAAGGAAGAAAGGAATAATCATAACAACCTGCAGCAGCGCACCGATAATATAGACCGGTTTACGTCCAATTTTATCGCATAGCGACCCCATCAACGGTATTGCAATGATTTCTATTATGACCGCAACGATCATTGTCTCCATCAAAATATTAGCATCAAGATTGTTTGCCTTACCGTAAGCCAAAACAATCACTGTGAACATTGCAAATGTACAAGCTTCAATCAGTTTCGCGCAGACCCCCTTGACAACAATGCCAGGAAAATCGCGGATAACTTCAACTAATGGACGTGATTCTTCTGCTTTTGTCTCCCTAATCTGAGCAAAGACCGGTGATTCATCAATTTTTAAGCGGATAAACAGCCCAACAATAACCAGTAACAGACTCAACAGGAACGGTATACGCCACCCGTAATCCATCATTGCCTCTGGAGAAAGTGTGGCATTTAACAGCGCAAAGAGCGCTAACGGCAGAAGGAAACCAACCGGGGCACCGATTTGAACCCAACTGGAAAAAAATCCACGATGTTTGGGTTCAGAATATTCAGCCGTCATCAGTACTGCACCGGCTTGCTCGCCTCCAACGCCAAATCCCTGTAATACACGAATAAAAATAAGTAAAGCTGGAGCCCAGACACCTATTTTCTCATATGTAGGTAATAACCCTATACAGAACGTCCCCAAACCAACAATTAATATAGTAATAACCAGTGCTTTTTTACGCCCAACCTTATCGCCAATATGGCCAAAGACAATTCCTCCTAATGGTCTTGCGAGGAAACCAACAGCATAGGTTGCAAAAGCAGCGAGAGTACTTATTAACGGATCGTCACTTGGGAAAAATAGATGACCAAAAAAGAGTACAGCTGCTGTCCCGTATGCAAAAAAATCATAATACTCAGCAGCAGTACCAATTGCGGATGCTGAAGCCACTCGACGAATAATGGGCTTATTATCTACGTTATTTTTAATATCGACTGAACTAACCATAAGTTTAACCTTCTGTAGGGTATTGGGTTAATCAACATCTTTCGTACGTAAAATGTATATTTACCAGTTCCACAATGTGCCATCTTCCAGGCGAGCAACGGGCAGATATGCAGGATCATACGGATATTTCGCCGCCAGTTTTTCGTCAAACTCGATCCCAAGACCGGGTTTGTCTCCTGGGTGCATATAGCCGTTATCAAAGGTCCAGTTATGTGGGAACACTTCCAGCATCTGCTCGGAATATCCCATATATTCCTGTACGCCAAAGTTCGGCACCCACAAATCAAAGTGCAGCGCGGCGGCCATGCATACTGGTGACAAATCGGAAGGCCCATGTGAACCGGTACGTACCTGATACAGCGAGGCGAAATCGGCAATCCGGCGCATACCGGTGATACCACCCGCATGGGTGATGGTGGTACGGATATAGTCGATCAGTTGTTCTTCAATCAGCTGTTTACAGTCCCAGATACTGTTGAACACTTCCCCTACCGCAATCGGCGTGACCGTATGCTGGCGGATCAGGCGGAAGCACTCCTGGTTTTCAGCCGGGGTTGGGTCTTCCATCCAGAACAGACGGTATTGCTCAATGCTTTTGCCGAAACGGGCCGCTTCAATAGGCGTCAGACGGTGGTGCATATCGTGCAGAAGATGTTCGTTGAAACCAAACTTATCGCGTACGGCAGCAAACAGTTTTGGCGTGAAATCCAGGTATTTCTCCGTTGACCACAACTGCTCTTCCGGCCATTGCCCTTTGGTGGCCGGTTCATAGGCCTGTCCTTTTCCTTTAGACATGCCGTAAGTGGTTTTCATGCCAGGTACGCCACACTGTACGCGAATGGCTTTAAAGCCCATCTCTTTATGACGCGCATAGTCTTCGAGTACGTCATCAACGGTATGGCCTGTGGTGTGACAGTAGACCATAACCCCTTCACGAGAAGCACCGCCGAGCAACTGGTACAATGGCATATTTGCCGCTTTCGCTTTGATGTCCCATAGCGCCATATCCACTGCGGAAATCGCCGACATGGTGACCGGACCACGACGCCAGTACGCGCCTTTGTAGAAGAACTGCCAGATGTCCTCGATTCGGTGTGCATCCCGGCCAATTAGCTGCGGGCAAACATGATCTTTCAGATAGGACGCCACGGACAACTCGCGTCCGTTTAATGTGGCATCTCCCAGTCCGGTGATGCCATCTTCTGTCGTAATTTTCAACGTTACAAAATTACGCCCCGGACAGGTGACAAACACTTCAGCCCCAACAATCTTCATTTTTTATCCCTTACATCTGTTCTTGTGATGCAGGAAATTTACCTAACTGAGCTACTACCATACAAGTATAATGATCAAAAAAGCGCTGATTGATCACAAAAAAGGCGCTATGCGCGCCCCCATCCAGCCACAATGATCAGCATGCCGCACAGCGCCACCACCGCGCCTGACCAGTCATACAGGCTCAATTTTACGCCATCGACAATGCGTAGCCATAGCAGCGCGGTCACCACGTACACCCCGCCATAGGCTGCATAAACACGTCCGCTTGCTGCCGGATGCAGCGTCAGCAACCAGACGAATAACGCCAGTGACACCCCGGCGGGTATCAGTAGCCAGGCCGTAGCCCCTCGCTTAAGCCAGAGCCAGGGTAAAAAGCAGCCAATGATTTCGCATAATGCGGTGACGAAAAAAAGCAAAGTAGTCTTAAGCATTGATGTTATTCAGTTACCTTAGGTTTAAGCATGATACGACAGAATATTGCCAGCGTATCCATATCCGCTGAGTGGGTATGCCCGGAAGCCGGAATAGTGTAGAATTTAACCCTGTTTTATCGTTTTTTCCCTTTCCCATAAAAGGAATTCGCCATGAAAATTACACTGACCAAAAGCCTGTGCCTGACGGCTATGCTGACGCTGGCCGCGGCTGTGTACACCTCTTCCGCATTCGCTGAAACCAGTAAACTGATCATTGAATCCGGAGACAGTGCGCAAAGTCGTCAACAGGCAGCAATGGAAAAGGAACAATGGAACGATACGCGTCAGCTACGCCAGAAAGTTAATAAACGTGTAGAGAAAGAGTGGGACAAAACCGACGCGGCGTTCGATAGCCGTGATAAGTGCGAACAGAGCGCTAATATTAATGCGTACTGGGAACCCAACACCCTGCGCTGCCTTGACCGCCGTACTGGCCGCACCGTTGCCCCATAATCATTGCACTTTGAAGGATATTGAAAGGATACGATATGACTAGCGCCCTCAGTGTTAAGTTGCGCCCGCTGGAGCGTGAAGATTTACGATTCGTCCATCAGCTTGATAATAACGCCAGCGTAATGCGTTACTGGTTTGAAGAACCTTACGAAGCGTTTGTTGAGCTGTCAGACCTGTACGACAAGCATATTCACGACCAAAGCGAACGTCGCTTCGTGGTGGAGTGTGACGGTGAAAAAGCCGGTCTGGTGGAGCTGGTTGAAATTAACCATGTGCACCGTCGGGCCGAATTCCAGATCATTATTTCGCCTGACTATCAGGGCAAAGGTCTGGCAACGCGCGCGGCAAAGCTGGCAATGGATTACGGCTTTACCGTACTCAACTTATATAAGCTGTATCTGATCGTTGATAAAGAGAACGAAAAAGCCATCCATATCTATCGTAAACTCGGCTTTATGGTCGAAGGTGAGCTGATTCATGAATTCTTTATCAACGGCCAATACCGCAACACTATCCGCATGTGCATCTTCCAGCAGCAGTATCTGGCAGAACATAAAACGTCAGGTCCTAACCTGTTGCAACCTACCGCTCAGTAAAGGCGATTAGTAGTAATCGATAGTGTTTTCAATTGAGTAATGATGTTCAACTGCCGGCTTAACGCTCTCGTCAACGATAACGAGCCGGCAGTTGACCGGATTAGCATAGTCATCGTACTTGCACGTTTGTTTGACATTACCTAACGGAAGATTGTTGAGCAGGCTCACTGCGGTATAATCCAGTTTCTTCAACGGGTCGACCGACGGTTTGGCATCTACCTGCAAGGTATTGTCCTTATTGACGGTTGTTTTGCCCAACGGGTAGCCTTCCGCATCATAGCGATATTTCACTTTCATCTCTTTTCCCGTGGCAGAAACAACGAAACCGTTATCGTCGGTATCCCACACCACACCCGCCGCAGGCAGCTCTGCTAACTGGCATTTACCCTGTAAGCGGATCCGTTTTTCCAGCGTTTCGGCATCCCGATAATAGTTAGCATCCAGGACCAGCGCCATACCGGTATTGTTTTCGATATCATGCAACTCAAGCGTATCGAAGCACCCTTCCTGTGAGAGCGTACCGACAACGCGTTTGGTGACTTCACCTTTGTCATTAAGCAGCGTCTGGCTGAAATCTTTTACCGGCCCGCGCAGAGGATCGAAATCAAATTCATTGGAAAAACTGGCCATTTCCGGCGTAAAGGAATCCAGGCCTTTGGCGTTATCACACCCGACCAGCACGACACACAGGAATCCTAACAGGGTCTGTTTCTTCACATTTTTCACCGGGATAAGAAGATAATTCTCAATCATATTAGCAAATACAGTTATTTACACCAGAAATGCTAATCTTAGTCTATGTCGATAATAAAGGAGCTGATGATGAAATACATAACAGGAATTGCCGCGCTCTTACTGGTAGTCGCGTCCCCGCAGGTTCTGGCGGCACCGGCGTCATGTGAACGCGTGAAAAGCGATATCGAACAGCGCATCATTAATAACGGCGTGGCAGAATCCAGCTTTACACTGAACATTGTCCCCAACGATCAGGCCGATCAGCCTGATTCACTGGTCGTGGGCCATTGTGCAAACGACACACATAAAATTCTCTATACCCGTACCAACAGTGGCAACGCCCCAGCCAATAGCACCCCAGCACAGGATGGACACGTCGCCGAACCGCAATAAATTACACCCTCCGTGCGCGGAGGGTCACTCCAGTTTGATATGCATTAATATGACATACTCATAACCAGGTAAACTCAAACCATTATTAGCATGCTATTAATTTCGTTATAGAAATTAATATATAGCGATAACTATAATGGAGTGAGTTATGTCTGAAACTGAGCAATATGGAGGCATCAGCCGCAGGACGTTAGTGAAATCCTCGGCAATCGGTTCGCTGGCGCTTGCTGCAGGTGGGCTGTCGTTACCTTTCGGAATGCGCACTGCAGCCGCTGCGGTACAACAGGCGCTACAACCTGCTGAAGAAAAAGTGGTTTGGGGTGCTTGTTCGGTGAACTGCGGCAGCCGTTGTGCCCTTCAACTCCACGTCAAAGATGACGAAGTCGTATGGGTGGAGTCCGATACGACCGGAGACGACATTTACGGTCAACACCAGGTTCGCGCCTGTTTGCGTGGGCGCTCAATTCGTCGACGGATCAATCATCCGGATCGCCTGAATTACCCAATGAAGCGCGTGGGCAAACGCGGTGAAGGGAAATTCGAGCGCATAACCTGGCAGGAAGCGCTGGATACCATCAGTGCCAGTTTGAAAAATACCGTGCACAAATACGGTAACGAGGCCGTGTATATCAACTACACCTCTGGCATTGTAGGCGGCAACATTACTCGCTCCTCACCTTATGCCTCGCTGGTGGCTCGCCTGATGAACTGCTATGGCGGTTTCCTGAGCCATTACGGCACCTACAGTACCGCGCAAATCGCGGCGGCAATGCCTTACACCTACGGTTCTAACGAAGGCAACAGCACTTCCGATATTGAAAACACGAAGCTGGTAGTGATGTTCGGCAATAACCCTGCCGAAACGCGTATGAGCGGCGGCGGAATAACTTATTTCCTTGAACAGGCCCGGGAGCGCTCTAATGCCCGGATGATCGTCATTGACCCGCGATATACTGATACCGCAGCGGGTCGTGAAGATGAGTGGATCCCTATTCGTCCGGGAACTGATGCTGCATTAGTGGCGGGAATCGCCTGGGTCCTGATTAACGAAGATCTCGTCGACCAGGCATTCCTTGACACGTACTGCGTTGGTTATGACGAAAAAACCCTGCCCGCCGACGCGCCGGCTAACGGGCACTACAAAGCCTATATTCTGGGCAACGGTGATGACGGTATTGCCAAAACTCCGCAATGGGCTTCACATGTCACCGGGATACCAGCCGAACGCATTATTAAACTGGCACGGGAAATCGGCAGTACAAAACCGGCATATATTTGTCAGGGTTGGGGGCCGCAACGTCAGGCTAACGGTGAACTGACCTCACGCGCAATCGCCATGTTGCCAATCCTCACCGGCAACGTCGGCATCAACGGCGGCAATAGTGGTGCACGAGAATCAACCTACACCATCACGATTGAACGTATGCCGCTACCAGAGAACCCCATCAAAACCCAGATATCCTGTTTTAGCTGGACGGACGCAATCGCCCGGGGTCAGGAAATGACCGCTACCCGCGATGGCGTACGCGGAAAAGATAAGCTCGACGTGCCGATTAAATTTATCTGGAACTACGCGGGCAATACCATCACCAATCAGCACTCAGATATCAATAAAACGCATGAGATCCTTCAGGACGACACGAAATGCGAAATGATAGTTGTCATTGAAAACTTCATGACCTCTTCAGCCAAATATGCCGATATTCTGCTGCCTGATTTAATGACCGTTGAACAGGAAGACATCATTCCTAACGACTACGCGGGCAATATGGGGTATCTCATTTTTATTCAACCTGCGACGTCGCCTAAGTTCGAGCGCAAACCGATTTACTGGATAATGAGTGAAGTTGCAAAGCGTCTTGGCAAAGATGTGTATCAACGGTTTACGGAAGGTCGTACCCAGGAGCAATGGCTTCAGTATCTGTACGCGAAAATGCTGGCTAAGGACCCCGCTCTCCCTTCTTATGACGAGCTGAAAAAAATGGGGATCTATAAACGCAAAGATCCAAACGGGCACTTTGTCGCCTATAAAAAATTCCGCGACGATCCGCAGGCCAATCCGCTTAAAACACCGTCGGGTAAGATTGAAATTTACTCCAGCCGACTGGCGAAGATTGCCAACACCTGGGAGTTGCAAAAAGATGAAGTGATTAGCCCGCTTCCCGTTTACGCCTCAACGTTTGAAGGATGGGATGACCCAAAACGCAGTTCTTTCCCACTGCAAATGTTTGGCTTCCACTACAAATCCCGTACGCACTCCAGCTACGGCAATATTGATGTTCTCCAGGCGTCCTGCCGTCAGGAAGTGTGGATAAACCCGGTCGATGCCCAAAAACGGGGGATTGCAAATGGCGATATGGTGCGGGTCTTTAACGATCGCGGTGAACTGCGCATCCCTGCGAAAGTGACGCCGCGGATCCTGCCCGGCGTAAGCGCAATGGGCCAGGGCGCATGGCACGATGCCAATATGGCCGGCGATAAGATTGACCATGGCGCCTGCGTCAACACCTTGACCACTCAGCGCCCGTCTCCTCTGGCAAAAGGCAATCCACAGCATACCAATCTGGTCGAGATCGAGAAGGTTTAAGGACTACCCTATGACAACTCAGCATGGATTTTTTATTGATCCCAGCCGTTGCAAAGAGGACGAAACGTTCTCGATGAGGAAGTTTTCAGGGCTGGCGCTGGGCTTAGTATTGCCAGTAGTTGAAAGTCCATTTCGAGACACATTAATAAGATCGCCCCACACTTTGATACGCATTAATAAAACATACCTATAAATGGGTAAACTCGTCCTACAATTAGCATGCTATTTATTCATTATATAATTAGATATATAGCGATAATTTCAATGGAGTGAGTTATGTCTGAAACCGAACAATCCGGAGGCATCAGCCGTAGGACGTTAGTGAAGTCCTCAGCTATCGGTTCACTGGCGCTTGCCGCGGGTAGCCTGTCCTTACCCTTTGGTATGAGATCCGCTGCCGCGGCAGTACAACAAGCGATGCAACCGGTTGAAGAGAAGGCTGTCTGGAGTTCCTGTACCGTTAACTGCGGCAGCCGTTGCCTTTTACGTCTGCACGTTAAAGATGATGCCGTTTACTGGGTAGAGTCTGACACAACGGGCGATGATACCTATGGTAATCACCAGGTACGCGCCTGCTTGCGCGGCCGATCGATCCGTCGCCGTATGAATCACCCTGACCGCCTGAAATATCCAATGAAACGCGTAGGCAAGCGTGGAGAAGGAAAATTTGAGCGGATCACCTGGGATGAAGCGCTGGACACTATTAGCGGTAATTTGCAGCGGATCCTGAAGGATTACGGCAACGAAGCGGTCCATGTGCTGTACGGTACAGGTGTAGATGGTGGGAATATTACAAACTCCAACGTCCCCTATCGCTTGATGAATTCATGCGGCGGCTATTTGAGTCGCTATGGTAGCTATAGTACCGCGCAAATCAGCGCCGCCATGAGTTATATGTTTGGTGCTAACGACGGCAACAGCCCGGACGACATCGCCAATACAAAACTGGTTGTCATGTTTGGCAACAACCCTGCCGAAACCCGTATGAGCGGCGGTGGTGTAACCTGGTATGTTGAGCAAGCCCGCGAACGTTCTAACGCACGAATGATCGTTATCGATCCTCGTTATAACGATACTGCCGCTGGTCGTGAAGATGAATGGCTTCCTATTCGACCAGGAACTGACGCTGCACTGGCTGCGGCAATTGCCTGGGTGTTGATCACCGAAGATCTCATCGATAAACCTTTTCTTGATAAATACTGCGTCGGCTACGATGAAACCACTCTTCCCGCCAGTGCACCGCGTAATGCGCACTATAAGGCATACATTCTGGGGGATGGGCCAGACGGAGTTGCCAAAACGCCAGAATGGGCTTCTCACATTACCAGCATTCCGTCTGAGAAAATTATCCACTTAGCGCGTGAAATCGGCGCAGCGAAACCCGCTTATATCTGCCAGGGCTGGGGACCGCAGCGTCACTCCAATGGTGAACAAACCGCTCGCGCGATTACGATGCTCTCCGTTTTAACCGGCAATGTGGGGATAAACGGTGGTAACTCAGGGATGCGTGAAGGGACGTGGGATCTGGGCGTGGAATGGTTCTCCATGTTAGAAAATCCGGTTAAAACGCAGATATCTGTCTTTACCTGGACGGATGCTATCGATCATGGCGCAGAGATGACCGCGACCAGAGATGGTGTTCGCGGCAAAGATAAGCTGGACGTGCCTATCAAATTTATCTGGTGTTATGCCAGTAATACGCTCGTCAACCAGCATGGCAATATCGCGCATACCCACGAAGTCTTACAGGATGACAGCAAGTGCGAGATGATCGTCGGTATTGAGCATTTTATGACTGCCTCCGCAAAATACTGCGACATCCTGCTGCCTGACCTGATGCCAACCGAACAGGAAGATCTCATCTCCCACGAGTCTGCCGGGAATATGGGGTATGTCATCCTTGGTCAACCTGCGACTTCGCCAAAATTTGAACGTAAACCCATTTACTGGATGCTCAGTGAAGTCGCCAAACGTTTGGGCCCGGATGTGTACCAAAAATTCACCGAGGGTCGTACACAACATGAATGGGTGAAATACCTGCATGCCAAAACCAAAGAGCGTAACCCGGAAATGCCGGATTACGAGGAAATGAAAACGACTGGCATATTCAAGAAAAAATGTCCCGAAGAACACTATGTTGCCTTTCGTTCTTTCCGGGAAGATCCCGCCGCTAACCCATTGAAAACGCCATCAGGGAAAATTGAGATTTACTCTGAACGGCTTGCCGTCATCGCAGAAACATGGGAACTCAAAGACGACGAAATTGTTCATCCTCTTCCTGCTTATGCCCCAGGCTTTGACGGTTGGGACGATCCTAAGCGCCAAACGTATCCACTGCAGCTCACGGGGTTCCACTATAAGGCGAGAACCCACTCCAGCTACGGCAATATCGATGTTTTACAGCAGGCTTGCCCGCAGGAGGTCTGGATAAACCCCATTGATGCCAATGCACGTGGTATTCGTAACGGCGACACGGTAAGGGTGTTTAACAATAATGGCCAGATGTTGATCAGCGCGAAAGTTACACCGCGCATTTTGCCCGGCGTCACAGCTATCGGACAAGGTGCCTGGCTCAATGCCGATATGTTCGGCGATCGGATCGATCATGGTGGTTCCATTAACATTCTCACGTCGCATCGACCTTCTCCATTAGCGAAGGGGAATCCATCCCACAGTAATCTCGTTCAGGTTGAAAAGGTATAAGGACTAACCCATGACAACTCAGTATGGATTTTTTATTGATTCCAGCCGTTGCACCGGGTGTAAAACCTGCGAGCTGGCCTGCAAAGACTACAAAGACCTCACCCCCGACGTCAGTTTCCGGCGGATTTACGAGTACGCAGGTGGTGACTGGCAGGAAGATAACGGCGTCTGGCACCAGAATGTTTTCGCCTATTACCTCTCCATTGCCTGTAACCACTGCGAAGATCCAGCCTGCACCAAGGTTTGCCCCAGTGGAGCCATGCATAAACGTGAAGATGGTTTTGTGGTGGTTGATGAAGACGTTTGCATCGGCTGTCGCTACTGCCACATGGCCTGCCCGTATGGTGCGCCGCAATACAATGCCGCCAAAGGACATATGACCAAGTGTGACGGTTGTCATGACCGCGTCGCCGACGGCAAAAAGCCCATCTGCGTCGAGTCCTGCCCGCTGCGCGCGCTGGACTTTGGTCCCATTGATGCGCTGCGCAAAAAACACGGTGAACTGGCGGCAGTCGCTCCGCTGCCGGGCGCGCATTTCACCAAACCGAGCATTGTGATCAAACCCAACGCCAATAGCCGCCCGACCGGGGATACCACGGGTTATCTGGCAAATCCGAAGGAGGTGTAACATGGGCAATGGATGGCATGAATGGCCGCTGGTCCTGTTTACGGTGCTCGGCCAGTGCGTGGCTGGCGCGCTGATAGTGAGTGGCTATGGCTGGCTGACCGCTAAAGACGGAATGGCAAAACAACGTATCGTGCGCAGCATGTTTTTTCTGTGGCTGGTGATGGGCATCGCCTTTCTCGCCTCGGTAATGCATTTAGGTTCACCGCTGCGCGCCTTTAACTCGCTGAACAGGGTCGGCGCATCTGCGCTGAGTAATGAAATCGCCAGCGGTTCTCTGTTTTTCGCCGTCGGCGGTCTGTGGTGGCTGGTGGCGTTTCTCGGTAAAATGCCTGCAGCGTTAGGTAAAATCTGGCTGCTGGCAGGCATGCTGCTGGGCCTGGTTTTTGTGCTGGCGATGACCAGCGTCTACCAGATAGATACCGTTCCGACCTGGTATAATGGCTACACCACGCTGGCATTTTTTATGACACTGTTGCTAAGCGGACCACTGTTTGCCGCCCTGCTGCTGCGCGCCGCGGGTGTTTCTTTTAACGCCGCCAGATTCGCCAGTATCAGCGTTGTGGCCCTGCTGGTGGCGGTGGCCGTTATTGTCCTGCAGGGTGTATCGCTCAGTGATATTCACAGCTCGGTACAAAACGCCAGCGCGTTGGTTCCCGACTATGGCAGTTTACAGGTCTGGCGTGTCCTGTTGCTGGCTGCGGGTCTGGGTTGCTGGATATGTCCGTTAATCCGTCGCAAAGAGCCGTCAGTCGGCGGACTGGCGCTGGGCCTGGTTTTAGTACTTGGCGGTGAAATCATCGGCCGGGGTTTGTTTTACGGTTTACATATGACAGTCGGCATGACTGTTGCAGGTTAACTTTTGGGTGCGGGGTAACCCGCACTGTTCAGGATTTTTTGCATGACCCATTTTTCGCAAGGTGACAACTTTTCTACCGCAGCGCGCGTGCTTGGCGCGCTGTTTTACTATGCGCCAGACAGCGTGGAAGCCTCTGCAGTAGTCAGTGCGTTAAGGGCCGATGGCTGGCAGGCGCAATGGCCGCTTGATCAAGCAACACTCTCCCCGCTGGCAGTACAACTGCAAGCCGAGACCGATGAGCCTCTGCCGCAGGCCTGGCAACGCTTGTTTGTCGGTCCGTATGCGCTACCTTCTCCGCCCTGGGGATCCGTCTGGCTGGATCGTGAAAATGTGTTGTTTGGCGACTCCACGCTGGCTCTGCGTCAGTGGATGCGGGACAACGGCATCCAGTTTGCCATGCAGCAAAATGAGCCAGAAGATCACTTTGGTTCGCTGCTATTGCTGACAGCCTGGCTTGCTGAGAACGAACGCCACACCGAGTGCGAACAGCTGCTGGCCTGGCATCTTTTCCCGTGGTCATCTCGCTTCCTTGAGGTGTTTATCGAAAAAGCTGACCACCCGTTTTACCAGGCGCTGGGTGAGCTGGCGCGCCTGACGCTGGCCCAGTGGCAGTCGCAGTTACTGATCCCGATAGCTGATAAGCCCCTGTTTCGTTAATTTCACGACAGGCAGGATGCATCCTGCCTGTCGTGCATCCTGTTGCGCACGCTGAGCTTTTGCTTCTGTTGTCAAATAGCCGCAAAATACAGCGTCTGAAACTTCCTCTCTGGCCACACATGCATCATTTACATGCTTATCCTGACTTGCGCGCCATGTTTCGCCGCCTGCTGATTGCCGCGCTGATTGGTATCCTCGCTGCGTTGGCCGTCGCAGGATTTCGTCATGCTATGTTTCTTCTCGAATGGTTGTTCCTGAGCAACGACACCGGGAGTCTGGTCAATGCAGCGACAAACCTTTCCCCTTTAAGACGTATGCTGACGCCTGCATTAGGGGGGCTGGCGGCAGGATTGCTGCTTTGGGGATGGCAAAAGTTCAACCGTTTACGCCCGCAGGCTCCCACTGATTATATGGAGGCCCTGCAAACCGACGGACAATTTGACGTCAGTGCAAGCCTGGTGAAATCGCTGGCCTCGTTACTGGTCGTTGCCAGCGGGAGCGCCATCGGGCGTGAAGGCGCCATGATTTTACTGGCGGCGCTTGCGGCCTCCTGCTTTGCTCAACGTTTTACCCCGCGTACAGAATGGAAGTTATGGATTGCCTGCGGCGCCGCTGCGGGTATGGCCGGAGCGTACCATGCTCCGCTGGCAGGCAGTTTATTTATTGCCGAAGTGTTGTTCGGCACGTTGATCCTGGCGTCATTGGGACCGGTGGTGGTCTCCGCCGTCGTCGCTCTGCTCACCACCAATGTGCTGAGCGACAGCAATGCGCTGCTGTATGCCGTGCACTTCACACGGGAGCTGCATGTGCTGGAATACGTCATGATCGTCAGTACGGGTCTGGCTGCCGGCGTTTGCGGACCGCTTTTTATGTGGTTAATGACCGCCAGTCATAATGTTTTTTTACGCTTTAAACTCTCGCCCCCGTGGCAACTGGCGCTTGGCGGGCTGATCGTTGGCCTGCTGTCATTACTCACACCAGCAGTCTGGGGTAATGGCTACAGCGTGGTGCAGTCATATTTACTTTCCCCACCATTGCTGGCCGTGGTGAGCGGGATCTTCATCTGCAAATTACTGGCTGTGCTTGCCAGCAGTGGATCCGGCGCGCCAGGCGGCGTGTTCACGCCAACGCTGTTTGTCGGTCTGTCGGTGGGCATGCTGCTGGGACGGGTATGGGGGTTGTGGCTTCCGGGTCCGGATGAGATTGCCATTTTGCTGGGATTAACGGGGATGGCCACGCTGCTGGCAGCAACTACGCATGCGCCAATAATGTCGACGCTGATGGTTTGTGAAATGACCGGGGAGTATCGTCTACTCCCCGGATTGCTGATTGCCTGCGTGTTGGCGTCAGTGCTGTCGCGAACGTTACGCCAGGACTCTATCTACCGACAGCACGCTGCCGAGCATTGACAGACGGATGTACTGAGACAGCTCGCGCTGCTCTGCCCGAGGCAGATAAGGTAGTTCGCCGATTAACGGAGCGGGTAATTTTTTACTTAGCACATCAATGATTTCCGCATAATGCGCCAGCCCCGGGTTGATTCGGTTCGCGACCCAGCCAATCAGCGGCAGTCCGTCGCTGGCAATCGCCTGTGCGGTGAGGATGGCATGATTAATACAGCCTTCCTGGATACCCACCACCATCAGCACCGGCAGTTGTTCCTGCACCACCCACTCCGATAACGGACGCAGATCGTTCATCAGACTGCGCCAGCCTCCGGTACCTTCCACGACAACATGATCGACTTTTTCGCTGAGGCTTGCGAGACCGTTGGATAACAGAGTGTAATTGACCGGACCACTATGCGCTACGCTACTTTCGTCTTCGCTGAGCGCAATCGGGTTGACCGCTTCGTAAGGTAGTTCGATAGTGGACACGCTTTGCAGCACCAGCGCATCTTTGTTGCGCAGGCCTTCAGGTGTCTCTTTGCTTCCTTTGGCTACGGGTTTGTAACCCGCAACGCTTTTACCCCCTGACGCTAACGCTTGTAGTAATGCGCGGGAAACCACGGTCTTCCCAACAGAAGTGTCTGTACCTGTAATAAAGAAACGCTTCAGCATCACTAACTCCACCGTTATGCTTTGAAAATATAAATCAGGAAAATAAAACAGTGGAGAAAGTCTAAGGTATGATGACGAGAATCAGCTTGAGATAGCGCAATTTTTCGTACAACAGTTAAAAAATGTTAACCCTGTAATAGACGAATCAACAAAGAACCGTTATACATCGCGTCCTTAACGAGCGCGGCCCCCGCCATCGTCCCTTGATTGGTGAATTGCGTACTTTCAACGACTATATGCTGACTGTAGGCCGGGAGCGCCTGCTGACGAATGCTGTCAGCAATAGTGGGGAACAGAATATCCGACGCTTTACTGAGCGGAGAACCAATCAATATCTTTTGCGGATTGAACAAATTCACCATGATGGCCAGAATGCGTCCGACGTGGGTCCCTACGCCGCTAATGATATCTTTCGCCAATAAATCACCCTGCATTGCCGCCAGACACAGTGCGTCTACCGTCAGCGGTTGTCCGTGTAAAGAAGAACTCATTGACTGCTTCAAGCGCACCTGCGCCAGTTCGAGCACGCTGTCGACGCTGGCGATCGTTTCCAGACACCCATGGTTACCGCAGTAGCAGCGTTTACCGTACGGATCCACCTGCGTATGGCCAATTTCCACCAGGCTACTGCTACCGGCATGCAGTAAATGACCGTCAGTGATCACCCCGGCACCCACGTTATGATCGATCACCACCTGAATGACATCGCGCGCGCCGCGCGATGCGCCGAAAAGCGCCTCAGCCATGGTCCAGGCGCTGATATCATGCTGAATATAGACCGGTACGCCAGTATGGTTCTCAAGCGCCTGACCCAGCGGCATCTCTTTGACATCTTCGTAAAATGGCATGCGATGCACGATACCGTTTTCAGTATCAATAATGCCGGGTAAGGTGATGGCGATGGAGGTTAAGCGTTCCAGCTTTTGTTGGTGGCGGATGAAAAACTGGTCGACCTGAGTAATAACACGTTCCAGCAGCGGTGTTTCACTGACCAGCGCCATTTCGAGACAATCTTCTACCACCAGTTTGCTGCTCAGATCGCGCAGTGCCAGAAAGATCTCGCCGCGACTGATACGAATGGATAAATAGTGCCAGGCTTCCGTTTCAACAACCAGCCCAACAGCCGGACGCCCACGGCTGCCCGCTTCCTTGATTTCCAGCTCTTGCACCAGGTGCGCTTCGAGCATTTCGCGGACAATTTTAGTAATACTGGCTGGCGCCAGTTGCGCCAGGCGAGAGAGATCAATACGCGATACCGGACCCAGCTGATCAATCAGGCGGTAAACTGCGCCAGCATTGGTCTGCTTAATTTGATCGATATGCCCAGGCTGACTATCAGCAACCACCACTTACTCCCTTTATTTTCGCGCTCCGAAATAATCTGCGGGCTATGGTGAAGCACTTCAATGGCTTCCGTCAACTTTTTACTTAGCCTTGTGATTTACTGCACATTTTCGCTCATTTTTAAACTAAATTAATCGCCTTAACGACCGCCAGAAGCTGTTCCCGAAAGCGTTGCGCGGCGTGACTTTGCTCATGATGCTTTGGCCACACTAACCACATTTCTGAAACGGCATCTTCCTCCGCTATCGGGATCCAACACATTTCATACAATTGCACCCGTTTAAAGGAAGCGGGAAGAATGGAGACACCTAATCCTGCGGCCACCAGCCCGATGATAGTCATCGCCTCACCAACCTCCTGAGCGATAGTCGGCTTCAGTCCATAGCGACGCATCAGGCCAAGAATATCGTCATACAACCCCGTCCCTACATGGGGGTCAAAAAAGACAAATGGCTCATTGGCCAGTTCCGCCAATGTGACCACGGGCTTTTGCGCCAGCGGATGCGTACGCGGGATCATCGCCATCAGCGGCTCATGCAGAATGATTTCATGCTCCAGCGTTTCAGGAAGCTGTGTGTTGCGCAGAAGTCCCAAATCCAGCGTTCCTTCATTAAGCGGAGCAATTTGCTCGCGCGTATTCATTTCGCGGGTTTGCATATGCACTGCAGGGTAGCTTTGGCGAAACACGGATAAGGTATCTGAAACCGCTTTGATAAACGGTGCCGAAGACGTAAAACCGATACGCAATTCCCCCGCTTCTCCCAGATGAAGCCGCTCAGCCCTGGCAGCGGCTTCATTAACCAAACCGAGGATTTGCCGACTGTCCGCCAGGAACTGCTTTCCGGCAGAGGTCAGCGCCACGCTGCGATTAGTCCGCGCCAGAAGCCGGGCGCCGACCTGCTGCTCCAGGATTTGGATCTGCTGGCTAAGCGGCGGTTGCGATATATTCAGCCGCGCCGCCGCCCGACCAAAATGCAGCTCTTCGGCAACCGCTACAAAGTAACGTAAATGACGCAGTTCGATATTCATATTTTTAAGATATCATTTGAGATTATTAATATATTAGACAGAATATTGTGATTTTCATACTCTTAAGGCTAGTCCTGTAGAAGTTTTGATTGAGCAAGGATTTCAAGTGAGCCGTACAACAACTGTCGATACCGCGCCAACCAGCGATGTTGATGAACAGATAGTTACCCCGCCGGATGGTTTTATCAAACGCGGAACATCCCCATTTATGCGCGTCACTCTGGCGCTGTTTTCCGCCGGGTTGGCGACTTTTGCTCTCCTCTATTGTGTGCAACCCATACTACCAGTGCTCTCAAACGAGTTTGGAGTCTCTCCTGCCAGCAGCAGTATTTCGCTTTCCATCTCAACGGCGATGCTGGCGATCGGTTTACTGTTTACCGGTCCACTTTCCGATGCGATAGGCCGCAAGCCGGTAATGGTTACGGCGCTACTGCTCGCGTCCTGCTGTACGTTGCTTTCGACGATGATGACCAGTTGGCACGGTATTTTAATCATGCGCGCGCTGATAGGGCTTTCGCTCAGCGGCGTGGCGGCAGTGGGAATGACCTATCTGAGCGAGGAAATTCACCCCAGCTTCGTCGCCTTTTCAATGGGCTTATATATCAGCGGTAACTCAATTGGTGGTATGAGTGGTCGTTTGATCAGCGGCGTTTTTACCGACTTTTTTAACTGGCGTATCGCGCTGGCGGCGATTGGGTGTTTTGCCCTCGCCTCCGCGCTGATGTTCTGGAAAATCTTACCGGAATCACGTCATTTCAGACCAACGTCGCTACGCCCGAAAACGTTATTTATCAACTTTCGTTTGCACTGGCGCGACAGAGGGTTGCCGCTGCTGTTTGCGGAAGGCTTTTTACTGATGGGGTCGTTTGTCACGCTGTTTAATTACATCGGCTACCGTCTGATGCTCTCTCCGTGGGAACTCAGCCAGGCGGTGGTCGGCCTGCTTTCCGTAGCGTATCTGACCGGGACCTGGAGTTCGCCGAAAGCGGGTTCTATGACTACCCGCTATGGACGTGGCCCGGTAATGCTCTTTTCAACCGGCGTAATGTTGGCTGGACTGTTGATGACTCTGTTCACTTCGCTGTGGTTGATCTTTGCCGGGATGCTGCTCTTTTCAGCCGGGTTCTTTGCCGCGCACTCTGTGGCAAGCAGTTGGATTGGACCGCGGGCAAAACGCGCTAAAGGCCAGGCGTCTTCCCTGTATCTGTTCAGCTATTATCTGGGTTCAAGCATTGCCGGTACGCTGGGCGGCGTATTCTGGCACAGCTACGGCTGGAACGGCGTGGGTGGATTTATCGCCCTGATGCTGGTGCTGGCATTGCTGGTCGGCACTCGTCTGCACCATCGTCTGCACGTTTAATCTACGATGCCCGGATTCCGGGCATCACCTTCATCAACCAGGCTGTAACGTCTGAGCCGCCATTTGCAGGGCAATAACCGTCCCGTTCATCACTATATGCAGCATAACCGGCATCAACAGCCCGTTACTTCTCAGTCTGGCGATGATCAAAACCTGCGACACAAGAAACAACATCAGCAACGTGCGCAAATCCACATACTGTGTATGCATGATGGCAAAAATGACCGATACCACCACCGACGACAGCCAGGTTTTATTATTGAACCAGTACTGGAATGCGTTGAATAAACAGCCCCTGAAAACAATTTCTTCATAAACTGGCGCAATAAATATCAGAGTCAGAGTGGATAACCACAGCGCGTAGCTGTTTAGGGATATCTGGCTGGTCACCCACGCTTCGGTTTGTCTGAGGCCCAGAATCCATGGCAGGATGAGCTGAATAAACAACAGCGCCACGAACAAAATGGTAAACCACCTGGCGTTGAAAATTCCTTTGCCCAACCCCTCTCTTTTTCTGAAGAAGAAATAATACAGCGGAACCAGCACAACAAATTCCAGCGCAAACAGCAGCGGAAAAAGTAGCCCTTTGGCAAGCAGTGTCTGGCTCGCGGGGAAAAATAACGGGGTAAACGTGAGACCAAACATCAGTAAAAACATGGAAAAACAGCCAGCAACCGCTTTGGTTCTGACGATATACAGGTTGTCGGCATCCTGTGACATACGATCTCCTTGCGCTTATCAAAGATAAGTTGATGAATTATCGATATATGATAAAAATTCTCATTATCACTGACAACCTACCAACTTTTACGCAATGGCCACGGGTTCACACGAGGATTGCGGTATAGCGCTTATCGCCAGAACATTATCGTCAGCTATTTAGTGGAGAATCCGCCAGCGGCAATGAAAAACGGAAACAGGCCCCAGCCGTGGAATTAACCAGGCTGATATCCCCCCCATGCAGTTCGAGCATTCTACGCACAATCAGTAAGCCCAGTCCGCCGCGCTCTGCCCGCTGCTCATGGGGAATTAACGCGGTCGGGCGTTGAAATAATACTTCTCGTACAGCCTCTTCTACTCCTGGCCCACTGTCCTGCACTTCTGCTAATAGGCGGTCTGCATCACGCCAGACTTTCAACCGCACCTCACCCCCATCAGGCGTATGACGGATAGCGTTATCCAGCAAATTCGTCACGACTCTTTCCATCATCGACAAATCTGCATTCACCAGCGGTAGCGGTCCCATTACCTCAAGGTGCAACTGCAAATGACGCGTGGCAACAGGGAGATCAAATTTCTGCGCCACATCCTGGATCAGCTCGCCAATAGCAAATCGTTCACGCTGCGGTTTTATACCGCCATGCTCAAGCCTCGCCAGTTCAAACAGCTGTTGTGACAGATGGCGAACCTTATGTCCCTGGCGCAGCGCGATGCTAAGATAATGCCGATTTTCCTCCGGCGTCATGGTATCGGCTTTCAGCGACAGCATTTCCAGATATCCCAGCAGGGAAGTCAGCGGCGTACGTAAATCGTGCGAAATATTGGCTATAAATTCTCTGCGCTGACGATCGCTATCCGCTAATAAATCCCATTGCAGGGCAATTTTCTGCGCTAATTCGATAAACGCATTGTTCAGCAATGCTATTTCATTCGCCGGTGCCGGTTCGGGATCTTTTTGCGCCAGCTGTTTGATGACGCTAATGCTGTCTTGCTCCAGTTTAACCACCTGTCCTGTCAGTCTTTTCACCGGGTTCGTCACCCATCGCCACACCAGGAATCCAGCGATTGCGCCGGCTAATAAAACCAGTATTAACGTCCAGGCCACGGTATTCCAGAGCGTTTTTTGCCAGGCGGTATTCGCCAGCGTATTCAGGTCTTCGCCTTGCAAAATAATGTACAAATAGCCATGCAGCTCACCGTTCAATAAAACTGGCGCGGCGCTGAATACTTTTTGCTGGCTGCTGCGCGGATCGTTGCCGTATACGGGCAGTTCGTCCGAATTAAGGAAAACCTGAATCGGCTGTACGCTAATTTTCTGTCGCTGAATATGCCCGGGCGGGGCGGCATCGGCGAGTATTTCACCTGACGGAGAGACCAGATACAACTCCACGCTTGGGTTGAGCGTCATCAGGTGATTAAAAAGTCCTTTTAAGATCTGGCGATTAACCTGACCACTGGCATCAATAAGCGACTCACTTTTGACAATCTTGCTCGCCAGCTCCAGTGAAAGTCTCTGCACCATGGCGTCGCCATACTGTTTACTGCTGCGGATCTGGACAACGCTGACGGTAACAGCGCAAATCAGCATAATGGCGGTAAAGACAAGGGTCAGGCGCTGGCTTAGCGACAGGCGATAAATCATGGCTGATGCTCCGCGTTAACCGCAGCAAGCTTATAGCCCCGTCCCCAAACCGTGAGAATAATTTCCGGCTCCGCAGCATCTTTTTCAATTTTGGTCCGCAGGCGATTGATATGACTGTTCACCGTATGCTCATATCCTTCGTGCTGATAGCCCCACACCTGATCTAACAGCGCCTGACGCGAAAAGACCTCCCCTGGATGACGAGCGAAAAAATAGAGCAGATCGAATTCACGCGGCGTTAAATCAAGCGATTTACCGTGCTGGCGGACTTCCCGGGCTAATGGATCAATCTCTACGCCATGGAGGGTGATAATCCCCGCTTCCATACGCAGGTTCTGACTCATAGCCTCCTGACGGCGAAACAGTGCTTTCACCCGGGCCATCAACTCGAGCACCGAGAAAGGTTTGGCCAGATAATCATCAGCCCCCATTTCCAGTCCCAATACGCGATGAGTTTCACTGGTACGAGCGCTGATAATGATGACCGGAAGATAGAAGCTCATTTGACGGATCCGACGACAAATCTCCAGACCGTCCACGCCCGGCAGCATCAAATCGAGGATAACGGCATCCCAGACATGCTTCTCAAGTTGCTCAAGCGCTCGTGCCCCATCAGCCTCATGAATAATTTCGTACCCTTCATCCTTCAGGCTCAGTTGCAAAAGTGCGGCAATATCGCTGTCATCTTCCACCAAAAATATCTTTTTTGCGCCAGCCATCAGTGTCATCCCCCTCTCATCATGCTGAAAGCTTACCTCAGGCAAGGGGCGGAAGTTATCACAAAATTTTTAACTTTTCGTGAGGATCCTGGGATACGCAGGCGCACAGTATGTCGTTATCGACACGCCAGACATCAACAGGGAAACGTCGCTTTGTCTTCCCTACTATGAAAATAAAAAGGAAACGTTATGCTGAAAAAACGTCCACTTCGGGAAGCTGATGTTACAGCCGAGTCAGTATTTTTTATGCAACGACGACAGATCCTCAAAGCACTTGGGATAGGCGCAGCGGCGGCGTCGTTGTCTGCCCCGACACAAGCCAGTTTGTTAAATTGGTTTAAAGGCAACGATCGTCCGCCTGCACCGGCGGGCAAACCACTCGGGTTTACAAAACCCGAGCTTTGGCAAAACAGTCTGCCCCTGACGCCGGAAGACAAAGTGACGGGCTACAACAATTTCTACGAGTTTGGTCTGGATAAAGCCGATCCTGCCGCTAATGCCGGTAGCCTGAAAACCGATCCCTGGACGTTGACCATCAGCGGTGAAGTGAACAAACCGTTAACGTTGGATCATGATGCGCTGACCACTCGTTTTCCATTAGAAGAGCGTATTTACCGGATGCGTTGCGTTGAGGCATGGTCGATGGTTGTGCCATGGGTCGGTTTTCCTTTGCATAAATTATTGGCGCTGGTTGAGCCAAACAGCCACGCCAAATACGTCGCCTTTGAAACTCGCTACGCTCCTGATGAAATGCCCGGCCAGAAAGATCGCTTCATTGGTGGTGGGTTGAAATATCCCTATGTTGAAGGTCTGCGTTTGGATGAGGCTATGCACCCACTGACACTGCTGACCGTGGGCGTGTATGGCAAAGCGTTGCCGCCGCAAAACGGGGCGCCGATACGCCTGACCGTACCCTGGAAGTACGGCTTCAAGGGCATTAAATCGATAGTCAGTATTAAGCTCACGCGCGAGCAGCCGCCGACCACCTGGAATATGTCAGCGCCGAACGAATACGGTTTTTACGCCAATGTAAATCCGCAGGTCGATCACCCTCGCTGGTCTCAGGCCACAGAGCGTTTTATCGGTTCGGGTGGCATTCTCGATGTACAGCGACAACCCACATTGCCTTTCAATGGTTATGCAGATGAGGTGGCCTCTTTATATCAGGGTATGGATCTACGGGAGTACTTTTAAGTGAGGCTAACCGCAAAACAGATAACCGGCCTGAAAGTACTGCTGCATCTCGCCGGTTTTTTACCCCTGCTGTGGCTCTTCTGGGCCACACAGCATGGCGGATTGGGGGCCGACCCGGGAAAAGATATCCAGCACTTTACAGGCATCACCGCACTGAAGTTTTTGCTGGCTACCCTGCTGGTATCACCGCTCGCACGATACGCAAAGCAGCCTTTGTTATTTCGCACCCGACGGTTGTTAGGCTTGTGGTGCTTTGCATGGGCTACGTTGCATATGCTCAGCTATGCGCTGCTGGAGTTGGGTATGCAAAATCTGGGATTGCTAGGACATGAACTGGTTTCACGCCCATGGCTAACGCTGGGCATGACGGGTTGGATTATCTTACTCCTGCTGACGCTGACCTCCACGCAAGCCGCGCAACGTAAAATGGGCAAACGCTGGCAAACGTTGCACAACTACGTCTACCTGGCCGCCATTTTGCTACCGCTGCATTACCTGTGGTCGGTAAAAGTGTTATCACCGCTCCCCATTATCTACGCCATTTGTTTTGTCGTGTTGCTGGCTTTTCGCTATAAAAAGCTGTTACGGAAAACCAGGTATAAAGGTGTGTTTATGAAAAGTGAGTGAATCACGGTAAACTTCTCACCACACCTAAGCAGAACGAGAACAAAAAATGAGTAACAATGATAATTACCATCAGCTTACTCAGACATTCAACAGGTTCGCCATCCTGAAAAACTAACAGCGGCGGACAAGAAGGCATTTCGCAACCTACTTTCGGAATTCGTTGTGTCTTGAGTATGTTACCCTGAGCTTGATCAGATGAACCAGGAAAAGGATTTCATGATGAAAAGGCTCAGTTTTAGCCGCATTCTTAAGAGGTGCGGTATTATATTCTTATTATTCTTCGTTTTTTTGATGCAAATGTTCTACAGCAACGGCTTATATAAAAGCGCTATTTGGCTTGACGGGCTTTATCGGAAGCACACACAAGGCCCCTCCTCATCTGTCACCGCCTTGATGACGCCGGAAACTGTCGAAAAGAACAAATCACTTATTAAGCAAAGCATCACGAATGACGCCATTTTTATTGAGGGCGGCGAATTTACTATGGGTCCGGATAACTGTGATAATTATGCGCCAACGCTTTCTCAGTGCGCTGGAGCTCCTGTCTATCAGGTCAAGTTAAGTAATTATTCACTGTTAAAGTTTAAAATCACCAACCGTGATTTTGATACTTTTCAGGCTGATAATGATCAATTTATCAATCCGCATCATGACCGTTTTGATTCTGAACGCTGGGAGAAAATTCATCAACATGGCAATCTTCCTGCCATCCTGAATTGGAATATGGCTAATGATTATTGTCAGTGGTTAGGGAAGTTAACGGATTTGCCTGTTGCGTTACCCACTGAAGCACAGTGGGAATATGCCGCAAGAAATCGTGGTCAGTACGTTGGGTTTATGACCGACAATAATACAATAGAACCCGGAGTTAATGTTTCTTCTTTCGAAATGAGGCAAGCAATCAAGGACGGTTATCTTACTCCTGTTGGGCAATTCCCACCTTCACCACTTGGATTATACGATCTCTCCGGCAATGGCCTTGAGTGGGTTAATGACTGGTATTCGAGAGACAAACCTGACGGCAACGGCCCTTTCATTGACCCTAAAGGACCGGCAATAGGGTATTTAGACAGTGAAGGCCCTGCGAAAGTCTTACGCCCTTATCAACCCAATACTGATTCATCAGGATTTGGCGTGACTGTGCACGATCGTTATTATGCTGCCGTTTCTGCTTCTGTTGACTCCGCCAGTTCTTACACGGCCCGCTGCGTTATTAATCATTCGCAAAGGATAGCGACTCATGAGTAAAAAATATTTATGGATTTCATTTCTTATCGCCGCGTTGTTGCCATGGCTGTTATTTTCTGATGCTTTGCACGATAACGTCAGCCGACTGTTCGCCCGTGTTGGCTCAATATTTTCAACCAACGATACCAACGGCCTGGTCAGGCAAACCCAGGCCGATATGATCGAGATTAAGGGTGGCTCATTTTACTTTGGTAAGTTTGATACTGAATATGGCAAACAACGTTATGCCGAACTGCGGTTCAATTACCCTTTAGAACTGAGAGAAGTTACCATTGATAATTTTTCAATGACAAAATATCAGGTTACTTACGGGGATTATGCTATCTACACGCAAGTCAACGGCAAAGATCCTGTAGAGGTCACCGATCCAAATCAAAAAGAACTGAAAGAGGACCGTGTCCCGGTTTTACTCACCTGGCAAGAAGCACGAGATTATTGTCACTGGTTGGGCAAAACAACTGGGAAGACAATGGATCTACCTACCGAAAAACAGTGGGAATATGCTGCCCGTAGCCGAGGCCAGTTTATTCTCTACCCCACGGACACCGGCATCGTAGAACCCGGAAAGAATGTACCATTGGAAACTGACAAAGAGCGAACAGACTATTCGGTGTTGCAATATAAACTGATGTCCGTCGGGAAGTTTCCTCCAAACCCACTTGGGCTCTATGATCTAGCCAGCAACGGAGATGAGTGGACGCGTGATATTTATCAGGAGACAGGTTATTGGGCTGATAACGATAAATATAAGAACGACAGAGTGGTCCGCTCCCAGTCCATGAGTGCACATGGGGGGGCACCAACAGTTTCACGCAGTTATGACGACAAGCAAGCCAGGAACACGGCGCGGTGTGTCATGGAACCTTAAGCACGATGCAAAAAAGGTGACTGAATGAGCAAGAAAACTAAGCGTACTGTTTTTTCTCCACTGGTAGCCTTCTTTTCTGTAGCCGCTAAGATGGGTGCATAAATCGTGTATAAATCACGGTAAACTTCTCACTACACCTAAGCAGAACGAGAACAAAAAATGAGTAACAATGATAATTACCATCAGCTCACCCGCACGTTCCTGCGGCTCTCTCGCTTCTCCCACCTCTCGGCAATAGCCAGTTGGGACATGTTTACCATGATGCCATCAGGCGGCAGCAAAGCTCGCGGCGAAGCGCTTGCCGAGCTGAGCGTGCTTGAGCATCAGCTGTTAACCGACCCGAAGGTGGCAACGTGGATCGCCGCAGCGCAACAGGAAGATCTCAACGATGTTGAGCAAGCGAACCTTCGCGAAATGTCGCGGCTACATCACCAGGCATCCCTATTGCCCGAATCGTTGGTAGAAGCAAAATCTCTTGCGGGAAGCCGCTGCGAGCATGCCTGGCGTAGTCAGCGACCCGCGAATGACTGGGAAGGATTTGCCGAAAACCTGAAAGAAGTCGTGCAGTACAGCCGCGAAGAAGCCCGACTACGCGCAGACGCAAAAGGCTGTTCGCCTTATGACGCGCTACTGGACATCTTTGAGCCCGGAATGACCAGCGCCCAACTGGATGTCCTGTTTGCAGATGTAAAAAGCTGGCTGCCCGATCTGCTAAACAAGGTGGTGGCAAAACAGTCTCAGCAGTCGCTCATCGCCCCGGTTGGCCCCTTCCCAACCGATATCCAGCGAGAGTTGGGGCTTGAAACGATGGCGCAGTTGGGATTTGACTTTACGGCTGGCCGACTGGATATCAGCGCACACCCCTTCTGTGGCGGCGTGCCTGAAGACGTTCGTATTACCACTCGCTATGATGAAAATGAATTGCTCAGCGCACTGTTTGGCGTGATCCATGAAACCGGTCATGCCCGCTATGAGCAAAATTTGCCACGTAACTGGTTAGGGCAACCTATCGCTCTGGCACGTTCAACCGCCATTCATGAGTCCCAGAGTCTGTTCTTCGAGATGCAACTGGGACGCAGTAAAGCCTTTCTGACACGGTTAATTCCTGCTGTAACGCGCCACTTTGGCGATCAGGCTGCATTTGAAGAAAGCAATTTCATCGCCTGGAACCAGCAGGTTAAACCCGGATTTATTCGTGTTGATGCCGACGAGGTGAGCTATCCCGCTCACGTGATCCTGCGTTATGAAATCGAACGCGCGCTCATCAATGGCGATATTGAAGTGGATGATATCCCGGCATTGTGGAATGAGAAAATGCAGGCCTGGCTGGGGCTGTCAACGATCGGAAACTATCGTAATGGTTGTATGCAGGATATTCACTGGACCGACGGCGGCTTTGGCTACTTCCCTTCCTATACCTTGGGCGCCATGTATGCGGCGCAGTTGTTCAGTGCCGCAAACCGCGCACTGCCTGACTTGAATCAGTCTATTGCGCAAGGTGAGTTTGGTCCCCTGTTTGACTGGTTACGTCAGAACATCTGGCAGCATGGCAGCCGTTTCACCACTGAACAACTTATTACCCAGGCCACCGGAGAGCCGCTTAGCAGCCGTTATTTCCGCGCCCACCTGGAAGCCCGCTATTTGTAATCTCATACCGTGAGTCATTGTACATATCGTTACACGCCGATACCAATGACTCACGGAAGCCCTGTGATTACAGCGATATAGTTATTTCAACGGCCCCGCAGTGGGGTTGAATGAAAAACCAAATCGAGGGTATGAGAATGAAAAAAGTATTAGCTCTGGTTGTTGCCGCTGCTATGGGTCTGTCTTCTGCTGCATTTGCTGCTGAAACAACTGCTACAACCGCTCCGGCTGCTGCTGCAACCACTAAAGCTGCGCCGGCAAAAACCACGCATCATAAAAAACAGCACAAAGCAGCGCCGCAGAAAGCTCAGGCTGCCAAGAAACACGCTAAAAAATCCACCACAAAACCGGCGGTAGAACAAAAAGCACCAGAGCAGAAAGCTCAGGCCGCTAAAAAACACACCAAAAAAGCTGCAACCAAACCAGCAGCAGAACAAAAAGCACCAGAGCAAAAAGCTCAGGCCGCTAAAAAACACACCAAAAAAGCAGTAAAACACGACACCGCTAAACCAGCAGCTCAACCTGCTGCATAACACATTTGTAGTCACTATGGCGTCCCCCACGCCATAGCATACGGCGCTAAATCGATCTGATTTAGCGCCGCCTTTCGGAGGGTAAAATGGTGTCACATTACCGCTTTGAGTTCATTCTTATTACCTTAATAATTTGCGCCTTCATTGCCATGCATTTTTATCTTTCCTGAGTGTAGTTATCTGATTTTACTCCCACTTTCCCGCCGTCCCGTCTATAGTATTAACTGAGGGTTTGCTGTTAAAAATCATAATTCCCCACCAGAGTGTGATATGCATAAAACCATTGCTGTGTTACTGGGTTCAATTTGTTTACTTCCTGTCGTTGCGCATGCGGACCAGCCTGCAACAGCCAGCGCTGAAGCAGAAAACATAAAAACGTTATTTTTTGGTCATGACGATCGCACAAAGGTGACCGACCCAACGCAATCTCCGTGGGACGCTATCGGGCAACTGGAAACCGCCAGTGGTAACTTGTGTACCGCCACGCTCATTTCACCGCGTCTGGCACTGACGGCCGGACACTGCTTACTCACCCCGCCGAAAGGCAAGCCGGATAAAGCCGTGGTGTTACGCTTCGTGTCGAAAAAGGGAGTCTGGCGCTATGAAATTCATGGAATCGAAGGCCGGGTTGATCCTTCGCTCGGAAAACGTTTAAAAGCCGATGGTGATGGCTGGATAGTACCGCCTTCCGCGGCCCCGTGGGATTTTGGTCTGGTGGTGCTGCGTTACCCACCTTCTGGGATCACACCGCTGCCATTATTTGAAGGTGATAAAGCAGCATTAACCGCAGCGCTGAAAACCGCAGATCGTAAAGTTACGCAGTCGGGCTATCCGGAAGATCATCTTGACGACTTATACACGCATCAGGATTGCGTAGTGACCGGCTGGGCGCAAAATACCGTTCTGTCACACCAGTGCGACACGCTCCCGGGCGACAGCGGTTCACCATTGATGTTGAAGACTGATTCAGGCTGGCAGTTGATTGGAGTACAAAGCTCTGCTCCGGCGGCGAAAGATCGCTGGCGGGCCGATAATCGCGCTATATCCGTAACCGGTTTTCGCGATAAGCTGGAAGCGTTGGCGAAGGAATAACACATGCTGCCCGCATTAACGGGCAGCACGGATATCAGGCAAGTTTTATCATTATCATCCCGGCAAGCAACAGCGCCACGCCGATCCAGCCTTTATTATTCAGGCGTTGACCAAACAACACCCAGCCTGCCGCTAACGTCGCGGCAATCCCGAATCCGCCCCACAGGGCGTAGGCTACTGAAAGGTCGATACCTTTTACCGCCTGCGACAACGCGCTAAAGGCCGCGAGCACGGCAGCCAGCGACAATACGCCATAAATCTTGCGGCGAAATCCATCAGAAAACTTCAGAAAGACGTTAGCGACAATTTCCAGCACGATGGCCATACCAAGCCATGCGCCATGAACCCACTCAAACTGCTGCATGGGTCACCTCTCTACCCGCTTTTGTCGGTTTTCGTGTACCTGATTTAATCAGTACAATACCTAACACCAGCGAGACCAGACCTGCCACCTTCATTGTGGACAAGGTTTCATCAAATAACAGCACACTAAATAGTGTAATAAATAAAATACCGATACCTTCCCACAAGGCATAGGCCACACCAAGGGCAATTTTTTTAACGGCAAAACTGAGAAAAATATACGATAAGGCGATCATTACCAGCATTAAAATAAAGCCCGAATTACCATGACCGACGCTTGCCCATTTCATTGACAGCGTACCAGTAATTTCAGCCGCGATGGCCAGACCTAATAATATCCAGTAAAACATGATGCTTCTCCTGCTTGAGAATATAGTCCTTTGGGCCTACTGCATGCAGTAAACCAAAAAAATAAAATTAGTTAGCTCAGCGCACAGCGCCAGCTCAGGCAGAAGAAGGGACTAAAGCGCGTTGCGCCAGTGTTGCTCACCCGCAAGCAAGAAAGTGGAGGAGGTACGAAGAAGTGTAGGTAAACGCAAAAACATCCTGAACATATTGTCCATAATATTACAATTATCCGCAGTGTTGCTTCTCATCATCGCGGATGATAATTGTCCTCGGTAGTTAAACACAGATGATTTGTATCATAGCTGCAAGACGAACTCAAAGTCTTTTCACTTCTTTACCTGCCCCGTTTGATTTTTGTTATAACGGCTCGACGCAAATCACACTATTATTCAGATTCAAAAATGAAAAACGCAGGAATACCTATGGCGAAACCGATCATCACGCTTAACGGCCTAAAAATAGTCATTATGCTGGGCATGCTGGTTATCATCCTGAGCGGCATCCGCTTTGCCGCAGATATCATCGTCCCCTTTATTTTGGCGTTATTTATTGCCGTTGTGCTAAACCCCGTGGTGCAGCGGATGGTCAAACTTCGCATACCGCGCGTATTCGCGGTGTCATTGCTCATCGTTATTATTGTGATGCTAATGGTGCTGCTGTTAGCGTATTTAGGTACATCCTTAAATGAGCTTGCGCGTACGCTGCCACAGTATCGTTCTTCCCTGGTTATCCCGCTTAAAAATCTCGAACCGTGGCTACAGCGCGCAGGGATCGGCGTTTCCGTGGACGAACTCGTCAAATATATCGATCCTAACGCGGCAATGACGCTGGTGACCAATTTACTGACGCAGCTGTCTAATGCCATGTCGTCAATATTTTTGCTGCTGCTGACGGTGGTGTTTATGCTGCTGGAAGTTCCGCAGCTACCCAACAAACTCAAGCAAATGATGAGTCGTCCCATTGAGGGAATGGCGGCGATTCAACGCGCTATCGACAGTGTATCCCACTATCTGGTGCTAAAAACGGCGATCAGCATTGTGACCGGGCTGGTAGCCTGGGGCATGCTCTCAGCACTCGACGTGCGTTTCGCCTTTGTCTGGGGATTGCTCGCCTTTGCTCTCAACTATATTCCTAATATCGGTTCGGTGCTGGCAGCCATTCCGCCTATTGCTCAGGTGCTGGTATTTAGCGGCCTTTACGATGCCCTGGTCGTATTGGCGGGTTATCTGGTCATTAATTTGGTGTTTGGAAATATCCTCGAACCGCGGATCATGGGGCGTGGGCTTGGGTTATCTACACTGGTGGTGTTTCTGTCGTTGATCTTCTGGGGCTGGTTGTTGGGGCCAGTCGGGATGCTGCTTTCTGTACCGCTGACCATCATCGTGAAAATCGCTCTCGAACAAACCAACGGCGGTCAAAGCATTGCCGTGTTGCTCAGCGATCTCAACAAAGAATGAACGATTGCCCCGACATCGCGGGGCATCTGTTTATCGTTTTGCGCGCAGCGCCAGTATGGCGCTTAACAAGGTAAATAACGCAATTATCCATGCCATTGTCCATGGCGTTCCGTCGCTGAAGGCGGTCAGCAGCAACGACGAGATAATGCCACTACCGTATTGTAACGCGCCAATCAGCGCCGAGGCTGAACCGGCGATGTTCGGTACCGCATCCAGCGCGGCAGCGGTTGAAGTCGCAGCGATGATGCCATTCATCGAGAAAAACAAAAAAACGGTGACGATAATGGCAACAACGCCACCTGACTCCAATTTAACCAGCAGCGCAAGCGCCACTGCGGCCAGCGCCGCCAACATCGTCGCATACTTTAGTAGTTGTTCCAGAGCGTGGCGTTGCACCAGACGACGGTTTACCACGCTCATGGCCATGACCCCGACAATATTGAGCGCAAACAGCCAGCCGTAATGCTGTGGGTCAACATGGTAATAGCTAATATAAACAAACGGCGAACCAGTAATAAACGCGTACGCTGCAACGTAATAACACGTCAGACTCAGGGTGTAGCGCATAAAATGGCCATTGGCTAATAACGACCGGTAATGACGAAATGCGCCAGCCAAAGAGGCTTTCACCCGTTTCTCTTCCGGTAATGTTTCCGGCAACCAGTTCAAAGAGATAAACATCAGCGCGCCGATCACCACCAGTAGCCAAAAAACAGAGTGCCAGGTACTCAGGCGAATTATTTGTCCGCCAATCAACGGTCCCGCTATTGGCGCAATCGCCATTACCAGCACCAGAGTTGAAAGCATTTGCGCCGCGCGAGTGCGCGCAAACAGATCGCGGATCATCGCCCGCGCCAGCATAGGTCCGGTACAAGCGCCAAGGGCCTGAAAAACCCGCCAGAATACAATTTGCGTGATACTCGTAGACATCGCGCATCCTGCGGAGCCGATGATAAAAAACACCATGCCAATAAACAGCGGTTTACGCCTTCCCAGATGATCGCTTATCGGCCCCCAAATCAACTGTGCAATGGCAAAACCTATCAAAAAACCGGTGACGGTCAGTTCCACATTGCCCTGTAAATCCTCGGCCATGGTCGGCATTGCCGGAAGATAAATGTCGGTGGAAAGCGAGGTAAAGGCCATCAGGCCGCTGAGGATCAGAATAAAAGTAAGCCCGGTCTGGCTTGCGGAAACTACCGGCGAAGCATGTTCACGTGTACGCATAGCGTCCTGTCATGTTCTAAAAAGTCAGGCAGCAGTATATACACGACGTATTATGGTGATTAGACAGCTAAAACCGCATGGGTTTATGAACTGCAATCATCAATAACGGCATATTAATAAAAACGGCCTCCGCAGAGGCCGTCTTAGTTTTCGCTAACGATTACAGCGCTTTCAGGATTGCATCCACGCTGGCTTTGGCGTCGCCAAACAGCATATGGGTGTTTTCTTTAAAGAACAGCGGGTTCTGCACACCAGCATAGCCGGTGTTCATCGAACGTTTGAACACAATAACGTTCTGCGCTTTCCATACTTCCAGCACCGGCATTCCGGCGATTGGGCTGTGTGGATCGTCCTGCGCCGCCGGGT
The DNA here is from genome assembly GCF_030334545.1 of Citrobacter sp. Ce129. Classification (NCBI taxonomy): domain Bacteria; kingdom Pseudomonadati; phylum Pseudomonadota; class Gammaproteobacteria; order Enterobacterales; family Enterobacteriaceae; genus Citrobacter; species Citrobacter sp. Ce129. The sequence continues at coordinate 294,049 of NZ_JAOWDS010000065.1, read as the reverse complement.
TTACCGTATCGTTGGCGCCAATAACCAGCACTGTATCGGTATCGGCGAAATCATCGTTGATCTCATCCATTTCCAGCACGATGTCATAAGGTACTTTGGCTTCCGCCAACAGTACGTTCATATGACCTGGCAAGCGCCCTGCTACCGGGTGAATACCGAAGCGCACTTTGATGCCGCGCGCGCGCAGTTTCTCGGTAATTTCCGCTACCGGGTATTGCGCCTGTGCCACTGCCATGCCATAGCCCGGGGTGATTATCACGGAGTGCGAGTTCTTCAGCATTTCTGCCGTGTCTTCCGCAGTAATCTCACGATGTTCACCGACTTCTTCATCAGACCCGGTAGAAGAACCGTCAGAACCAAAGCCACCTGCAATAACGCTGAAAAATGAACGGTTCATCGCCTTACACATGATGTAAGACAGGATCGCACCAGAAGAACCAACCAGCGCACCGGTAACGATCAGCAGATCGTTGCTCAGCATAAAGCCCGCCGCCGCTGCCGCCCATCCTGAATAGGAGTTGAGCATTGAAACGACGACTGGCATATCCGCACCGCCGATAGACGCCACCAGATGCCAGCCAAAAGCCAGAGCAATAATGGTCATCACCAGCAGTGCCAGGACCTGCAGGCCCACGCTTTCGGTACGAACAAACACCACCAGCAACAGGAAAGAAACAACCAGCGCCGCCAGGTTCATTTTATGACGATTCGGCAACATCAGCGGTTTAGAGGAGATCTTGCCGCGCAATTTGCCAAACGCCACCACGGAACCGGTAAAGGTCACCGCACCGATGAAGATACCCAGGAACACTTCCGTCAGGTGAATGTTCACCAGAATCGGTTCCAGGCCCGTGTCGTGATACAGGTAGCTGTTGAAACCCACCAGAACTGCAGCCAGACCGACGAAGCTGTGCAGAATTGCCACCAGCTCCGGCATCTCGGTCATCTCAACTTTCTTCGCCAGACGAATACCAATCGCGCCGCCGATGATCATCGCCACCAGGATCCACGCAACGTTGCCGGTATCCGGGCCAAAAATCGTTGCAATCAGCGCAATCGCCATCCCGGCGATACCGTAGTTGTTACCCTGCTGAGAGGTTTCGTGTTTCGAAAGCCCCGCCAGGCTGAAAATAAACAGGATCGCGGCAACAATGTATGCAGCTGTAACTAATCCTCCAGACATATGTTACCCCTTAGTTTTTCCGGAACATTTTCAGCATGCGCTGAGTCACGGTGAAGCCACCGAAAATATTAATGCTGGCAATAAGCACCGCGATAAAGCTCAGGAAACTCACCCAGCCACCCTGGCCAATTTGCAATAACGCCCCGACAACGATGATTCCGGAGATGGCGTTGGTCACGGACATCAACGGAGTATGCAGCGCGTGCGACACATTCCAGACCACGTAGTAACCCACCACGCAGGACAGCGCGAACACCGTAAAGTGGCCAAGAAACTCTTTCGGCGCAACGTCGGCGAGCCAGCCAAACAAAATGACCACCAGCGCCATCACCGCATATTTGCGCCACGGTGAGACTGGCTTTTTCTCTTCTTTCGGCGCTGGCGCGGCTTTCGGCGCAGCCTGCGGCTGAGCAGATACCTGGATAGGCGGCGCAGGCCAGGTGATTTCACCCTCGCGTACCACCGTGACACCACGTACTACCACGTCGTCAAAATCGACGGTGATATTGCCGTCCTTCTCTTTGCACAACAGTTTGAGCAGGTTGACGAGGTTCGTGCCATACAGTTGGGAAGATTGCGTCGGCAGACGGCCTGGCAGATCGGTATAACCAATAACCTTCACCCCGTTTTCGGTGGTGGTTACCTGGTTAGGGACCGTGTATTCGCAGTTACCGCCGTTTTGCGCGGCGAGATCGACAATCACGCTGCCAGCCTTCATCGAATCAACCATTTCACGGGTGATCAGTTTCGGAGCAGGTTTGCCCGGGATCAGCGCGGTGGTAACGATAATGTCGACATCTTTCGCCTGTGCAGCGAAGAGTTCCATTTCGGCTTTGATGAACGCCTCGGACATTACCTTAGCGTAACCGTCGCCGCTGCCCGCCTCTTCTTTGAAGTCCAGTTCAAGGAACTCAGCGCCCATACTCTGAACTTGTTCTTTCACTTCCGGACGGGTGTCAAAAGCACGAACGATAGCGCCCAGGCTGTTTGCCGCACCAATAGCCGCCAGACCTGCAACACCTGCACCGATTACCATCACCTTGGCCGGTGGAACCTTGCCCGCGGCGGTAATCTGGCCGGTAAAGAAACGACCAAATTCATGTGCAGCTTCAACAATAGCGCGATACCCGGCGATATTCGCCATCGAGCTTAAGGCATCCAGCGACTGCGCGCGCGAAATACGCGGCACGGAGTCCATCGCCATCACCGTCACGTTGCGCTCAGCAAGCTTTTGCAACAGCTCAGGGTTTTGCGCGGGCCAAAGAAAACTCACCAGCGTCGTGCCCGGATTGAGTAACGGAATTTCCGTCTCTTCCGGTGCGTTGACCTTCAGGATAATCTCTGACTGCCAGACGGTATTTCCGTCAACAATTTCTGCGCCTGCCTGAACAAACGCCTTATCGTCAAAACTCGCCAGTTGACCTGCGCCGCTTTCAACCGCGACGCTGAAACCCAACTTAAGCAGCTGCTCAACCGTTTTCGGCGTGGCTGCTACGCGGGTTTCATTGGTTAACCGTTCTCTTGGTATGCCAATTCGCATAATGTTCCCTTCCATCTGTATTTATGATGATGGTTTATCAATGTTCGCACGAGGCATGCGCGCACTCTCGAAAGAGGTCAGTGTTACCTCAATAAAATAAAACAGTAACAAACTCTGTATAACCTACTGAAAATGACGCTTGTGATCTAGCGCCAAAAAACAGTATTTATTATGAAATTCGCAAAATAGAGATGAATCGAACGGCAGGCAGATAAAATGCCCTAAAAATAGCCCACAAAGGCCGATAATTCGCTCAAGCGAAGCGGCAAAACATGATTACGTGCCTGCCAAAAACAATTAATTAACATTAAATTAACTTATGAAATTCAACTGCTTTATCAGTTTTGCTCGCCAAACGCCGAAATTTTCGACATATCACAAAATGTTATCGATGTTGTTACGTCAGGTGGCACGATGAGTGAAAATTGACGCAGACACTGACACAATTTAAATGCAATAATCAGCGACGTTTCTAGTCAATAACAATACCAGTACCTGGTTTGCGCAAGGCGAAGGATTATTTTTATGAAGCTTAAGAACACTCTCCTGGCGTCCGCACTTATTTCTGCGACTGCTTTTTCTGTAAATGCAGCGACAGAATTGACGCCGGAGCAAGCGGCTGCACTGAAACCCTATGACCGCATTGTGGTTACCGGTCGTTTTAATGCTATCGGTGATGCGGTGACCGCCGTATCACGCCGTGCAGATAAAGACGGTGCAGCCTCCTTTTATGTTGTTGATACCTCAGATTTTGGCAGCGGCGGTAACTGGCGCGTTGTAGCCGACATCTATAAAGCCGACGCTAAAAAAGCGGAAGCATCCAAAAACCGTGTCATTAACGGCGTTATGGAATTACCGAAAGATCAGGCCGTTCTGTTAGAACCATTCGATACCGTTACGGTGCAGGGTTTCTACCGCAGCCAGCCTGAAGTGAACGATGCCATCACCAAAGCAGCGAAAGAGAAAGGCGCCTACTCCTTCTATATCGTGCGCCAGGTCGATGCTAACCAGGGTGGCAACCAGCGTATTACTGCATTCATCTATAAAGCTGATGCGAAAAAACGCGTAGTACAAAGCCCTGATGCGATCCCAGCAGATTCCGATGCCGGTCGTGCCGCATTAGCTGCAGGTGGCGAAGCCGCGAAGAAAGTTGAGATCCCAGGTGTTGCGACCACCGCGTCTCCGAGCGCTGAAGTTGGTCGTTTCTTCGAAACGCAATCCACCAAAGGCGGACGTTACACCGTCACTCTTCCGGATGGAACCAAAGTTGAAGAACTGAACAAAGCAACTGCCGCGATGATGGTGCCATTCGACAGCATCAAGTTCACCGGTAACTATGGCAACATGACCGAAATCTCTTACCAGGTAGCTAAACGCGCAGCGAAGAAAGGCGCTAAGTACTATCACATCACCCGCCAGTGGTCTGAACGTGGTAATAACATGACCATCAGCGCTGACCTGTATAAGTAATACCCAATGCCTTATCAGGTCTACAACCCTGTAGGCCTGATAATTTCCCGCCCCCCAGTCTTCCGGTAAAACAAAAACAGCAGTATTAAGACAACTTTTCACACTATTAGTCACAAATCTCTCTATCCCCATTGCATGCGTTCTCTTCTCTCCGTAAAATCCCGCGCCTTAGTGGCTTTCACCATTTTTATGCGGTTTGCCAAAATAATTATTCTCTCACTCTCGTTTTTGTCACTGGATACAAATGGAAAAGAAATTGGGTCTGAGCGCACTCACCGCGCTGGTTTTAAGCTCAATGCTCGGCGCTGGCGTTTTCAGCCTGCCACAAAATATGGCGGCGGTAGCGAGCCCGGCTGCATTACTGATTGGTTGGGCGATTACCGGTGCAGGTATCCTTTTGCTCGCCTTTGCCATGCTGATCCTGACGCGTATCCGTCCTGAACTCGATGGCGGCATCTTTACCTATGCACGTGAAGGTTTCGGTGAGCTGATTGGCTTCTGCTCCGCATGGGGGTACTGGCTGTGTGCTGTTATCGCTAACGTTTCGTATCTGGTGATCGTTTTCTCTGCGTTCAGCTTCTTTACCGATACGCCAGAGTTACGTCTGTTTGGCGACGGTAATACCTGGCAGTCGATTGTTGGCGCATCGGTGCTGTTGTGGGTAGTCCATTTTCTGGTACTGCGTGGTGTGCAAACGGCTGCCAGTATTAACCTGGCCGCGACGCTGGCAAAATTATTGCCGCTTGGCCTGTTTATCGTCCTGGCGTTCATGCTGTTTAAGCTCGACACCTTTACCCTCGATTTTACTGGCGTTGCATTGGGCGTTCCCGTCTGGGAGCAGGTTAAAAATACCATGCTCATCACCCTATGGGTTTTCATCGGTGTGGAGGGCGCGGTGGTGGTTTCTGCCCGTGCCAGAAATAAACGCGATGTTGGACGCGCTACCCTGCTGGCGGTACTCGCCGCGCTGGGCGTCTACCTGCTGGTTACCCTGCTGTCTCTGGGCGTTGTCGCGCGTCCCGAACTGGCGGAGATCCGCAACCCGTCAATGGCAGGCCTGATGGTGGAAATGATGGGGCCATGGGGTGAAATTATTATTGCCGCAGGCCTGATTGTCTCAGTGTGCGGTGCCTATTTAAGCTGGACCATTATGGCGGCGGAAGTACCGTTCCTCGCCTCGACGCACAAAGCGTTTCCGCGCATTTTTGCGCGCCAGAACGCGCAAGGCGCGCCGTCAGCATCTCTGTGGCTGACCAACATCTGCGTTCAGATCTGCCTGGTGCTGATCTGGCTCACAGGTTCGGACTACAATACGTTATTGACCATCGCCTCAGAGATGATTCTGGTGCCCTATTTGCTGGTCGGCGCCTTTCTACTGAAAATTGCCACCCGTCCAATTCATAAGGCTGTTGGTATCGGAGCGAGTATTTATGGCATATGGTTATTGTATGCCTCAGGTCCGATGCACCTGCTGCTGTCCGTGGTGCTGTATGCGCCAGGACTGCTGGTTTTCCTTTATGCCCGTAAAACGCACGCGCATGAAAATGTATTAAAACGTCAGGAGATGGCGCTGATCGGCATGCTGCTTGTTGCTGCTGTTCCGGCGACCTGGATGTTGATGGGGTAACATTGTCCCCATCGTTCGCGACACATGGAGATTACGATGGGTAAAAAAAACCCTTTGCCAATTCTTATCACCGGAGGAGGTCGACGTATCGGCCTCGCCGTCGCATGGCATTTTATAAATCAAAAACAGCCGGTTATCGTCAGCTACCGCACGCATTATCCGGCCATTGACGGCCTGCGAGATGCCGGTGCGCTGTGTATCCAGGCTGATTTTTCCAGCGATGAAGGCGTGCTGGCTTTTGCTGATGAAGTTAAAACACATACAGATGGCCTGCGCGGCATTGTGCATAATGCCAGTGCCTGGCTTGCAGAAAAGCCCGGTACTCCGCTGACCGAAGTGCTGTCAGCCATGATGCAGATTCACGTCAATACCCCCTACCTGCTCAACCACGCACTGGAAGGATTGTTGCGCGGTCACGGACACGCTGCCAGCGATATTATCCATTTTACAGATTACGTGGTGGAGCGAGGCAGCGATAAGCACATTGCTTATGCTGCCAGCAAAGCGGCGCTGGACAATATGACCCGCTCGTTCGCCCGCAAACTGGCGCCGGAAGTGAAAGTCAACGCGATTGCCCCCTCGTTAATCCTGTTTAACGAGGGTGACGATGCAGAATATCGTCAGCAGGCATTGAACAAATCACTGATGAAAACAGCACCGGGTGAAAAAGAGGTCATAGACCTAATTGACTATCTGTTAACCAGCTGTTTTGTCACCGGACGTAGTTTTGCCTTGGATGGTGGGCGTCATCTACGTTAGTGCAGTTTAATCCAACAAAAAATCAGCAACCACGCGCTCAGGCCCCAGCATACTACTGAACTGCCGAGCGCAACGGGTAAGCGCATAAATCCGGTGAAATACCACAGCGAAACGAGGTAGACAAAATAAGGAATAATCGACCACATGCTGAAGACAATGGTTGTACGTAACGCCTCGATCCCACGTTCACTGGCCACGATATAATGGGCAATCAACGCAAAGGTTGGGAACAACGGAATTAATCCGGCAATATAGTAGTTCTTTGTTTTCGCCAGCAAACCAATCAACACCACCACCAGCGCACCGAGCGCCGCTTTTATAACGAGTCCCATCACCCTGCCTTAACACATCAATAACATCAGCCTCTAGCATAACGGAAGCGTTCTTGTTTAGAAAAGATTAATGGAAGGAAAAACCAGGGCGGTGTATGTTGGCGTTTTATATTCAAAATGAATGATATGAACACCATCGTATTTGTTGAAGATGATCCCGAAGTTGGCTCACTGATTGCGGCCTACCTTGCCCGGCATGATATTGAGGTTATCCTTGAACCTCGTGGTGATCTGGCCGAGGAGAAAATCCTGCAAGTTCAACCCGACCTGGTGTTATTGGATATCATGCTGCCGGGCAAAGACGGGATGACTATCTGCCGCGATTTACGTGGACGCTGGCAGGGCCCGATTGTCCTGCTCACCTCGCTGGACAGCGACATGAACCATATTCTGGCGCTGGAAATGGGTGCCTGTGACTATATCCTGAAGACAACGCCACCCGCAGTGCTGCTGGCTCGTCTGCGCCTGCATCTGCGCCAGAGTGAACATTCAACCCAGTCTAAAGGCATTCAGGCGGCAACGATCACTCCACACACAACGCTGCGCTTTGGCACACTCACTATCGACCCCACCAACCGCTCCGTTCTACTCGGCGGCGAGCAAGTCTCTCTTTCCACCGCTGATTTTGAATTACTGTGGGAGCTGGCAACCCATGCAGGGCAGATTATGGACCGCGATGCGTTGCTGAAGAACCTGCGTGGCGTAAGTTATGACGGCATGGACCGCAGCGTCGATGTCGCGATTTCCCGGTTACGCAAAAAGCTGCTCGATAACGCGACTGAACCTTATCGAATTAAAACAGTGCGCAACAAAGGTTATCTCTTTGCCCCCCACGCCTGGGACGACAAGCCGCAGAAGTAATGCCACTGGGCCGATCTCATTGATCGGCTGGATTACTCACAATACGTTACACTGTCACGTAAAATTGTCTACAGAACAGGCATACAAACGCCATCCGGATACGTTCCACATTTTTTGTGTGGCTGTTGGTCTCCCCCCTCCCTATAATCCGTGGCGGTCCTGAACCCTTATGGTTCATAGGTTTATTTCGCAATAACAAAACTCTTTCCGGCATTTCAGGTGCTGAATGAGGCAAGAGGCTACAATATGTTCGTTACGCTTGCGTATATCGCATTCTTTTTGGTTTGTTCATGGGCAATTTTCAGAATCAACCAAAAAAGTCACTCCCTGTCAAAAAGTGTCTTCATCGCTATATTTTTGGGTGCTGTTATCGGCTTATCCCTGCATCTTATTGCTGCTGACGACAGTAAAACGGTTATCGATTGGTATAATATTATCGGCAACGGCTATGTAAATTTACTGAAGCTGGTCGCGGTTCCGCTGATTTTCATTTCTATACTCTCAGCTATTAACAAACTCGAAAATAGCGCTGGCATTGGGAAAATGTCGTTAACCATCGTCGGGTGCATGCTCTGTCTGGTGATGATTGCCGGGTTTGTTGGGTTGCTGACTGCACATGTATTAGGTCTGGACGCCAGCGCATTTGTTCATATGCAGTCCACGCTGACGGCTGACGATGTGAGCAAAACGGCTGCCATTTCACTGCCTAAACTGGTTACATCTCTAATCCCTACGAATATCTTCCTCGATCTCACTGGAGCCAGAAGCGTTTCCATCATTGGCATTGTTATCTTCACCCTACTTGCCGGCGTGGCATTATTAAAAGTCAAACAAGATGCTCCGCAAGAAGGTGAAAAGTTAAGCGCAGGCATTAATGCCATCCAGATCTGGGTGATGAAGATGGTGCGCATCGTTATTGCCCTCACCCCTTATGGCGTGATGGCATTAATGGCAGGCGTATTTTCTGCGTATCGCTTCGAACAATTTGCCAGTCTGTTAGGCTTTATTGGCGCTTGTTACATTGCGATTCTGATGATGTTTATCGTCCACGCGCTAATCCTGGTGCTGAGTGGCAATAATCCCGTTCACTATTTTAAAACTGTCTGGCCAGTATTAACCTTTGCATTTGTTTCCCGCAGTAGTGCGGCATCTATTCCACTGGCTATTTCCGCACAGGAAAAGTTTGGCGTGCAAAACACCATTGCCAATATCGCGGCTTCATTTGGCTCCAGCATGGGTCAAAACGGCTGCGCCGGGATCTATCCGGCCATTATGGTAGCGATGATTGCGCCAACAATTGGAATTGATCCATTATCGGTGCATTTTTTGCTCGCCATGCTGCCTGCAATTGCGCTCGGCTCTATCGGGGTTGCGGGCGTAGGCGGCGGCGGAACATTTGCTGCGCTGATCGTCCTTTCAACGCTGAACTTCCCGGTTGCACTGGTCGGGATTTTCATTGCCATTGAGCCTGTCGTTGATATGGCCAGAACGGCACTAAACGTGAACGGTTCGATGATGTCGGGCGTGTTGGCTAACAGGATCCTGAAAAAGAGTGCTGAAGAACCACAACGCGTGAACGCGAATTAGCCTGTCCTCTAGTAAGAAACAAGCCTTCCTGTTCACGGAAGGCTTTATTTTGCGTCAACTAAACGTCAGTCCGTCGTATTTTCTCCAACGATAGTTTACTGCGGAGATAATCCAGCAGCCGATAAAGACGCCAATAATCGCAAATCCGACATTCCCCATATGGTCACTTAAATCGCTGACGGTATCCCACAAACCACCCTGGAGCGAAAACGCGTCAGAGAGAAGCCCCAACGCCTCCAGCCCACCAATAAATAGCGCGACAATCACCGAAGTCCCGGTAATGGTCATATTGTAATAGAGCTTACGTTGCGGCTTATTGAATGCCCATCCGTAGGCCTCAACCATCAGAATACTGTCGAGACAATCAATTAACGCCATACCGCAGGTAAACAACGCAGGGAACACGAGAATGGACCATAAAGACATACCACTGGACGCGCTTGAAGCGGAAATTCCCAACAGAGAAATTTCAGTGGCGGTATCAAAACCCAGACCAAACAGAAAACCGACAAAATACATATGCCAGTCTTTGCCTACCAACCGAAACGCCGAGCGGAAAAGCCAGCTCAGTGGACCTGAAACCGTAATGTCTTCCGTGGTGCCATCGTAAGTTCCGGTGCGCTTTAGATGGCGAAAGGCCTTCCAGACATGGCAGAAAATAATGAGATTAAGAGTAGCCAGAATCAGCAAAAACACGGCAGAAACCGTGGTCCCAATCAGGCCGCCGATATTCTGAAACCATGCCATGTGTTGCTTAAACGCGCTGGTGGTCAACGCAATGCCAATGCTGGCCAGCACCACGATGGTGGAGTGGCCGAGGGAAAACCAGGCTCCCGTCGTCAGGGCGCGTTTTTTCTGCTGCATGAGTTTGCGCGTAGCGCTATCTATCGCGGCGATATGATCGGCATCAACGGCATGGCGCAAACCATAGCACCACGCGATCAGACTCAGCGCCAGTAACGACGTGTTGTTGCTAAACGCGCTGAAAGCCCACAGCCAAGCTACGATGTTTGCCCCGATGAGTAAGACCATCAACAAAAGAATGTTCGGGCGTTTTTTTAATAATGAAAACAATGCCTTCATTGTTTCCACCCTGTCAAATTTGCGCTAAACAACACTCCACACCGCCATTCACTGATTGATTAATAAAACGTTTACCCGGCTAATGATAACTCTTAAGAATTACCAGCCCAGTGTCGTAGATCAAAGTTGATTACCACCTGAAGCGAGCTCCGCCATCGCTAACTCCGCGATGCGCTGGGGTACAGAGGCGCAGTCCCCTTCTTGCAAGAACCAGGCAGACGACAACCCACACCAGGCAATAATCCACATCAGCAAACGTTGCCGTTCAATGCGGGCGGTTTCAGACACGATGTTGACCCGTTGGGTGAATCTTTCTGGCTCAATGGCGACAGGCCTGGAGGGGTCGGCAAGATCGGGGTTGGTAAAAATATTGGCATAATCAAAGCCACGCTCGCCCACCAGCCCTTTAGGATCGATAGCCAGCCATCCTTTCGCTCCGAAATCCAGAATATTGCCGTGGTGTAGGTCGCCATGTAATACAACTTCATTCAGGGGAGATGAGAGCAGCACGTCTGCCACCTCTGCGCAACGCGTCAGGATACCGCCATACTTTTTCGCTGCAGGAGCGAGATCGCGAAACCAATGATGCAGCGGTGTTAACTCAGGCGTTGACGCATTCCGGGGAAGATGAAGTCGACTGGCTGCATGGCAAATAATGCGACACGCCTGCGCATCGTTACCAGTCCAGGACATGTCCGCTAAAGACCCCGTCCCTGTCGCACGTTCCAACAGGATCGCCCCTGTTGCATGAGCAAGCACTTTCGCTGCGCCATTCCCGTTCCACCAGACCATGAGTTCGCAGCCGCTCCGTTCACTGTCATCGTCGGTGAGTTTAAGTATGGCTTTCTGACCCTCTTTGATAGCCACCACGGGCAAAAGCTGTGATGTGTGCGTCTCAAAGGGTTCGCCATCAGGAGTCAGTCCCCAACGGTTGAGCCAGGTGTTGAACAGACTCTTTTCCAAACAATATCCTTTTTTTTCGCCGGATGATAACCACCGAAAGATGCCGGTTCAGCATTATTCCTGTTTTCTTTTGGTTGAGCTACCCCCCCACTGTCAACATCATTGGCTTACCTGGTAGAGCACTAACGAGCACACCCTTGCGTATTGGTGTGCCATGCTGACTGTGTTTTTTTCAATGAGGAAGACCCGATGATCACGATATGCAAAACCTGTGGAACATCCTATGACGTTGCTAACGCCTATCCAGAACATTGCGATATCTGCCAGGATGAACGTCAGTATGTCCCCGCAACCGGGCAGGAATGGGTCGATTTTGCCGCCCTTTGTGCTTCGCACACAAATAAGTGGCGGCAACATGATAGCGCTCTCTTCAGTATCCGCACCGTTCCCGATTTTGCAATTGATCAACGGGCGTTTATTCTGCGTACTCCGGAAGGCAATATTTTATGGGACTGCATTGCCACGCTCGACGATGCAACAAAAATGCTAATAACATCCCTGGGCGGGCTTAAGGCCATCGCGATATCGCATCCACATTACTACACCACCATGCAGGACTGGGCTGAAGAATTTAACGCTCCGATTTACCTTCATGCCAATGACCGCAAGTGGGTAATGCGCAACAGCCCGTGGATTAGATTTTGGGATGGCGATACCCTGGAACTGACACGAGACGTTAGTGTGATACGTCTGGGCGGACACTTTGCTGGCGGCTGCGTATTGCACTGGGCACGAGATGAAGGCGTGGTGCTTTCCGGTGATATCGTTCAGGTTACCCCTGGCGCGCATGCCGTCTCGTTTATGTGGAGTTATCCCAATATGCTACCGTTGCCGGCCGCAACGGTCAGCGACATTACCCACCGCCTGAGCACGGTGAGATTTAAACAGCTTTACGGCGCGTTTGAAGGAAAAGACATCACGCAAAATGCCGATGAAATCGTGCAGCGTTCAGGTGAAAAGTATGTTTCCTGTCTCAAATAAGCAGACCGTTTGTCTGTCATTGGCGCTCATCAGGATGATATGGGATAGAAATGATAGACTGCTCCAATGACAGATACATTCACTATCACACTGATAATGAAGTAGGTTTTGAATGGCTGTTTTTGTGTTTTATGGCGAAAGATTTGTTGACCCGCTATCGCGCCAGGCCAACCACCCACAACGCCAAACAACAGCAAGGTGGATTCCGGCACCCGCCGCCAGGCCCTGCGCGCCGCCATTTTGTCCGCGCCGTACATCGCCAACGTCAGTATGTTGGCGATCAAAAACCATATAATCAGGGGATGCGAGGTGAAAATGCAGCCTGTCGCCGCGAAAATGAGTAGCAAATAACAGAAACGATTAAGGTTCATATCTTTAGGCGCGAAATATCTCAGAATGTATCAAAGCCGCATTATACGTCATACGCGCCAGAACACCGAGTGATCATGAAAATGCAAAAAGCTTGTCATTTGCACATACCACATCATGACGATGTGAAAGATGAAATTAATATAATCGTATTACATCCTTAATTTACCTCTAAACCATAATAGTAATACCGCAGATAGTACTTTTTAAAGCGTGTATTTATACACCTTTTTATGAAAGTTCATCTCATCGGTTCTGGCTAACATCTCAATTTCATTAGTTATATTTGGATAATGTTCTTATTCCTCATGATAATTGGCTTTCAGAGATGGGCGCTAAACAAGCTTACAGTGCAGAATCACCCCAAAATCAAAAGAAATGGGAGGATGACATGAAGGAAAGAAAAAAAACAACACCAGCAGCAAACACAACCCACGCCTTGCAGTTTCTCACTGGAGATAATCTGCTGAAAGCTACAGAGAGTCATGTACATACCTTAGGTAAAGGTTTTAAGTGTCGAACCGAAACTCGGGGATACATAACTCCGAACAATAAGAGTCCGTTGGAACTTGTAATTAACAAACCGGCTGGCTTCATTGCTCTCTGGGAAAAAGAAAGCACACTTCATTGGAGATTTCAAGAAGCATCACTTGCGGCATTATCCGACCCAGAAGGAATAAAAGAAAAAGTCAGAGTACTTATTGGAAAAGCACTTTTGGCATGGGGAGATGCTGTTCCGGTAATGTTCTCCGAGCATAAAGATAACTGGGATTTTGAAATAGCAATTCGTAATGTAGATGATTGCGATATCAACGGCTGTACATTAGCAAGTGCCTTCTTCCCAGATGCTGGCCAGCATGAGTTGGTTATCTACCCCAAAATATTCGAGCAGTCTGAGAAAGAGCAAACAGATACGCTCGCCCATGAATTTGGCCATGTGTTCGGGCTTCGTCATTTCTTCGCATTACTCCAGGAACAAGCCTGGCCGGCTGAGATATTTGGTACACATGCCGCATTTTCTATCATGAACTATGGTTCCCTTAGTGAGCTAACAGACACTGACAAGAAAGATTTGAAAAATTTATATGAACTCGCCTGGAATGGCAAACTTACTAATATTAATAAGACACCAATTCGCTTTGTAAGACCACACCACCTAAGTGGATCTTCACCCTAAAACTGAGGAAAAAATTTAGGCGTGCTCGTCCTAAAAAATTGTCAAAAATCAGAAGCTAAATATTGTGAAATATTTAGCACCGCCAACTTAACCATATGGAGTACGTCTACCCATAATATTTTAATAACAATACCTGACAGTTAATTATCATGTTAATGGTGAGAATAGCAATCAACTGAGCATTAATATATATAGTCGAGGTTTTTATGTCTGACAATAATAATCAAGGTGTTGTAATCGATGTCCTTGACGATCTGAAAAAACTAAGTGAATCAGTTAACAGTACAACTCCAAAAGATTTTGAAGATGTATGTATATACTACAGCAAAAATGTAAAAAAACCACTCGATGAAATTTTAGTAACTCTAAACTCTCCTGCGGCTGACATATTATTAAGATGGATTCCATGGATTAAGGATTTTGTGAATATTCTAATGCTGCTTCAGAAATTGCTTGAGAATCGGTGCGAATTAAAATAGGAACAATGTTCATTTTATTGTAAATGAACACACTGTAAGATAACCAGCCTGGAAACTTAATGCGCACCTCGCTCATAACAGCTCTTCAGTTGAACATAACGAGCGAGGTGTGAAACCATCATACACTTCCTGCGGATAAAAAGTTTGTCACAGTGGCATCATGGTAGCGTTACCAACAGGTGAGGTCATGAAGGCCCAACATATATTAACGAGTCACTTCCTATAGTTCCTGTCGAAATCCAGATGCGTGAATTCTGAAAGATGGAAAGCCATCAATTCCGCTTCGTATTCATGTCAAGGCAAGAGATAGGCGTACAGCCGCATCATTACTCTGTTAATTCGATAGCCTCACTCTGGAACACGGTCATAAGGCATAATGAGGTGTTACCGACATCGTCCATATCACATCCTACATACTTATTCATATTGATACTCTCAGTTGGTACTTTCTGTGTTTAGTTCAGGTCAAATGTGTCGTGAGAATGCAGGAAAAAGTTAGACAGTGTACTCTGCCTGCATAACACGCCAGATAGCCTGGCTATCGGCTGATACAACCCTGTTCCCCTGATGTATCTTGTGGGGCGTAGGCACACGCTAATATATTGAACGTTGAGTGATTTTATATGAAGAAGCTGTTTGTACAGTTTTATCTCCTGCTGTTTGTCTGCTTTCTGGTGATGACCCTGTTGGTCGGCCTGGTATATAAATTCACCGCAGAACGCGCGGGCAGGCAGTCGCTCGACGATTTAATGAAAAGCTCGTTGTACCTGATGCGCAGTGAGCTGCGCGAGATCCCACCACGCGACTGGGGGAAAACGCTGAAGGAGATGGATTTGAACCTCTCTTTTGACCTGCGCGTTGAACCGCTGAATAAGTACACACTGGACGCGCCTACCATGCAGCGTTTGCGCGAAGGCGATATCGTTGCGCTTGACGATCAGTACACGTTTATTCAACGGATCCCCCGCAGCCATTATGTACTGGCTGTCGGCCCGGTCCCCTATCTCTATTTTCTCCATCAAATGCGCTTGCTGGACGTCGCGCTGATGGCGTTCATTGCCATCTCGCTGGCCTTCCCGGTACTGATCTGGATGCGCCCACACTGGCAGGAAATGCTCCGACTGGAAGCCGCTGCACAACGCTTTGGGGAGGGACATCTGAGCGAACGCCTCCATTTTGATAGCGGTTCCAGCTTTGAGCGGCTGGGGGTGGCGTTTAACCAGATGGCGGACAACATCAACGCGCTTATCGCCAGTAAGAAACAGCTTATCGATGGTATTGCCCATGAACTTCGTACCCCACTGGTTCGCTTACGTTATCGGCTGGAAATGAGTGATAACCTCACCCTGCAGGAATCTCAGGCACTGAATCGTGATATCGGCCAACTGGAGTCGTTGATCGAAGAGTTACTGACCTACGCCCGGCTGGACCGTCCGCAAAATGAACTAAAGCTCAGCGTACCGGACCTCCCTGTTTGGCTGACAACCCATCTGGAGGATGTGCAAAGCGTGAATCCCCAGCGTGCAGTACGTTTACGTCATCTCAAGAGTGGCGACTACGGTGCACTGGATATGCGCCTGATGGAGCGTGTACTGGATAATCTACTGAATAACGCCCTGCGTTATTGCCAGTCTACGGTGCAAGCGAGCCTGTTATTGCACGGCAGTCAGGCGATGCTGGTTGTGGAAGACGATGGTCCCGGTATTGCACCCGATGCTCGTGAACAGATTTTTGAACCGTTTGTTCGCCTTGACCCCAGCCGCGACCGGGCGACCGGTGGTTGCGGACTTGGGTTAGCCATCGTCCACTCAATTGCTTTGGCAATGGGCGGTACGGTCGTCTGTGATGAAGGTGAACTCGGCGGCGCCCGTTTTACGTTCAGTTGGCCCGTATGGCATAACATTCCTGAATTTTCAGCTGCCTGACCCACATTGCTCGGTGGTCAGGTGGCAGATGTTGTGCTATAAAAAAGTATGTTGTAACTAAAATGGTGAATTTATGGCCCGTTACGATCTCGTCGACCGCCTGAACGGCACCTTCCGCCAGATGGAACAAGAGCTGGCGCTTCTGAACGCAAACCTGTTGCAGCAGACGCTGCTGATTGCGCGCGTCTTTTCGTTACCGGAAGTGGTCAAGGAGGCAGAGCATGCCCCATTGCAACGCATTGATGTTAAGCAGCATTTAGGCAAAGAGGCTGAAACGCTGGCGCTAGGCCACTATCGTCACCTGTTTATCCAGCAACAATCCGAGAATCGTAGCAGCAAAGCGGCCGTCCGCCTGCCAGGAGTGCTGTGTTATCAGGTAGATAGCGCTGCCCAGCGTGTTCTGGAAGAGCAAATACAGCGTATTAACCAGCTAAAAACGACATTCGAGCGTATTGTCACGGTGGAATCCGGGCTGGCGCCGGCAGCACGTTTCGAATGGGTGCATCGCCACCTGCCGGGACTGATTACGCTGAATGCCTATCGCACACTTACACTTGTCAGAGAGCCTGCTACCCTGCGATTCGGCTGGGCCAATAAGCACATTATTAAAAATCTGAAACGCGATGAAGTTCTGCAGCTACTGGAAAAAAGCCTGACGTCACCGCGTAGCGTACACCCCTGGACGCGTGAAGAGTGGCAGGCGAAGCTTGAGCGGGAATATCAGGATGTCGCGGCCCTGGGGCAGCATGCTCGTCTGAAAATCAAACGACCGGTAAAAGTGCAGCCTATCGCCCGCGTCTGGTACAAAGGGGAGCAAAAGCAGGTGCAATATGCCTGCCCGACGCCATTGATCGCGCTAATTAACAACGAAAACGGTATGACCGTACCGGATATCGGCGAGCTACTGAATTACGATGCCGACAATGTTCAGCATCGTTTTAAACCTCAGGCACAGCCGTTGAAATTGATAATTCCCCGACTGCACCTGTACGTTGCTGATTAGCTGCCTGGCCGCATGCTGCCAACCATCAGCTCCGGACGTACCCAACTGTCAAACTCCGCTTCGGTCAGATATCCCAGCGCCAGAGCGGAGGTTTTTAGCGTCAGCCCCTCTTTGTGCGCCTTTTTGGCAATTTCAGCGGCTTTATCATAACCGATATGGGTGTTGAGCGCCGTCACCAGCATCAGCGACTCGTTGAGCAGTTGATCGATTCGCTCACGGTTGGGCTCGATCCCCGTCGCGCAGTGCTGGTTAAAGCTTTCCATACCGTCAGCCAGCAGACGTACCGACTGCAGGAAGTTGTGGATGACCATCGGTCGGTAAACGTTGAGCTCAAAGTTACCTGACGCCCCGCCCATATTGATGGCGACATCGTTGCCCATTACCTGACAGCAAAGCATGGTCAGCGCTTCACACTGGGTGGGATTGACCTTGCCCGGCATGATCGAGCTGCCCGGTTCATTTTCCGGAATCGAAATCTCACCGATACCGCAGCGTGGACCGGATGCCAGCCAGCGTACATCGTTGGCGATTTTCATCAGCGACGCCGCCAGCCCTTTTAGCGCGCCGTGAGCGTGAACCAGGGCATCGCACGTGGCCAGCGCTTCAAATTTATTCGGTGCGGTAACGAACGGCGCACAGGTGATAACCCGCAGTTCATCCGCGACCCGACGGGCATATTCAGGATGTGTGTTCAGTCCGGTGCCTACCGCTGTTCCCCCCAGCGCCAGTTCTGCCACGTGCGGTAAACTGTTTTCAATGTGTCTGAGATTATGTTCGAGCATTGCCACCCAGCCGGAAATCTCCTGGCCAAGCGTAAGTGGGGTTGCATCTTGTAGATGTGTACGACCAATTTTGACGATATCGGCGAAAGCGTGGGACTTATCACTGAGCGTTTTGGTCAACACATTTAATTGCGGGATCAGAGCGTTACGTAGCGCAAGCAGTGCGGCAACGTGCATTGCGGTTGGAAAGACATCATTCGAGCTTTGGCTCTTATTAACATCATCATTGGGGTGTACCTTGCGTTCCATCCCTCGTACGCCGCCCAGTAATTCGCTGGCCCGGTTTGCCAGCACCTCGTTCATGTTCATATTGCTTTGTGTACCAGAGCCGGTTTGCCAGATGGCCAGCGGAAACTCATCACGATGTTTATCCGCCAACACCTCATCTGCGGCCTGCATAATAGCCCTGGCTTTATCCTCCGCCAACAGCCCGAGATCCTGGTTAACCTTTGCAGCGGCGCGTTTCGTCAGCGCCAGCGCATGGATCAGCGAGACCGGCATTTTCTCCGTAGAGATACGAAAATGCTCCAGCGAACGTTGGGTTTGCGCCCCCCAAAGCTTATCGGCAGGGACATCAATTGCCCCCATTGAATCATTCTCGCGGCGTACCGTTACCATTACCTGCTCCTTACATTAACAATTGATTAGGTTATGTTTCGACATTGCCCATTTGCATTGGTCTTATGAGTATTAACGAGGATTAATCTGTCGTTTGGTGGTTCGTGCGGTAAAAAAAACCGCCCCGAAGGGCGGCTGACGTTACTTAACGCAGCGTGCGCACTGCGACGTCTGAATTTGCTTGAAGAAATCGTTGCCTTTGTCATCCACCAGGATAAACGCCGGGAAATCTTCCACTTCAATTTTCCAGATAGCTTCCATCCCGAGTTCAGGGTATTCCACGCACTCCAGACTCTTGATGCTGCCCTGGGCCAGTACCGCAGCGGGGCCGCCAATACTGCCTAAGTAGAAACCGCCATGCTTATGGCAAGCGTCGGTCACCTGCTGGCTACGGTTGCCTTTCGCCAGCATGATCATACTCCCACCAGCGCCCTGGAGCTGGTCAACATACGAGTCCATACGCCCGGCAGTGGTTGGACCAAGCGAACCAGAGGCATAGCCTTCCGGCGTTTTTGCCGGACCGGCGTAGTAGATCGGGTGATCCTTAACATACTGCGGCAAACTTTCGCCGTTATCCAGCCGTTCTTTCAGTTTCGCATGCGCAATATCACGGCCAACAATGATTGTACCGTTAAGCGACAGACGCGTAGATACCGGGTACTGCGACAACTGGGCCAGGATCTCTTTCATCGGGCGATTGAGGTCAACGTGCACCGCTTCCCCCTCTCCCGCCTGGCGCAGCTCTTCTGGTATATATTTGCCAGGATTATGCTCCAGTTTTTCGATCCAGATACCTTCGCGGTTGATCTTAGCTTTGATATTTCTATCGGCTGAGCAAGAAACACCCATACCAACCGGACACGACGCGCCGTGACGCGGCAGACGGATCACGCGGATGTCATGTGCGAAGTACTTCCCACCAAACTGCGCGCCCAGTCCCAAATTCTGCGCCTCAATCAGCAGCTCTTTTTCCAGATCGACATCGCGGAATGCCTGGCCGTGTTCGTTACCTTCGGTCGGCAGCTCATCGTAATATTTAGCCGAGGCCAGTTTCACCGTTTTCAGCGTGGCCTCCGCTGACGTACCACCAATAACAAACGCAATGTGATACGGCGGGCAAGCCGCAGTTCCCAGCGTTCGCATCTTCTCAACCAGGTAATCTTTTAATTTGCCTGGCGTCAGCAGCGCTTTGGTTTCCTGGTACAGATAGGTTTTGTTCGCCGAACCACCGCCTTTGGCAATACACAGGAATTTGTATTCGTCGCCGTCGACGGTATACAAATCTATCTGTGCAGGCAGGTTGGTACCGGTGTTTACCTCTTTATACATATCCAGCGCGGCGTTTTGCGAATAGCGCAGGTTGTCTTCGATGTAGGTGTTATACACCCCCCGCGCCAGCGCAGCTTCATCGCCGCCACCGGTCCAGACGCGCTGACCTTTTTTACCTACGATAATCGCGGTTCCGGTGTCCTGACAGGTAGGCAAAATACCTTTAGCCGCGATATCGGAATTGCGCAGGAATTGCAGGGCCACATATTTGTCGTTTTCACTGGCTTCGGGGTCACGCAGAATATCGGCCACCTGCTGTTGATGCGCAGGACGCAGCATAAACGACGCATCATGAAAGGCCTGACGAGCCAGCAGGGTTAAGGCTTGCGGTGCTATTTTAACAATCTCCTGCCCTTCAAATTCGGCAACGGAGACATGATCGCTGGTCAGCAGATAGTATTCGGTATCATCCTTTTTGAGGGGGAAAGGATGCTGATAATGAAAGGGTTTGTTTGACATTGTGCTCTCACTTACTGCTCGGTCTGGTTATTCTCTGGGCAGATGTTCCATTGCCCTGCTTCCCTGCCGCAGGTCGGATTGTAGAAGTAAGGGCTTTCTGCAACCGGAATTGCTCAGGGTATTAAAAGCGAGTCACCATATCCTACACAATTTTTTAACAAAAACTGAGACAAGTACGACTTTTTACATGTGCAGGTTACTTCCCTCGGGGTTTCTTGGTTTAATAGCCGCAGAAAATTCCACATTGAAACAGGGCTTGAGAATGCAAAAACTCATCAACTCAGTGCAGAACTACGCCTGGGGAAGTAAAACTGCGTTAACGGAACTTTATGGGATTGCCAACCCCACTCAGCAACCGATGGCTGAGTTGTGGATGGGCGCGCATCCGAAAAGCAGCTCGCAGGTTCTGGGCGCTGACGGCCAGAAGGTCGCTCTGCGCGATGTCATCGAACACGATAAATCCGCACTGTTAGGCGATGCCGTTGCCAAACGCTTTGGTGAACTGCCTTTCCTGTTTAAAGTGCTCTGCGCCGCGCAACCTCTTTCGATTCAGGTTCATCCTAACAAGCGCAACTCTGAAATCGGATTTGCCAAAGAAAACGCGGCGGGGATCCCGATGGATGCCGCCGAGCGCAACTACAAAGATCCTAACCACAAGCCGGAACTGGTTTTTGCTTTAACGCCATTTCTGGCGATGAACGCATTTCGCGAGTTCTCAGACATTGTTGCACTGTTACAACCGGTTAGTGCAGCGCACCCGGCTATTGCGCATTTCCTGCAGGAACCGAGCGCAGAACGTCTGAGCTATCTTTTCGCCAGCTTACTGAATATGCAGGATGAGGAGAAATCCCATGCGCTGGCAATCCTGAAATCAGCGCTGAACAGCCAGCAGGGTGAACCCTGGCAAACCATTCGCCTGGTAGCCGACTTCTACCCGAACGACAGCGGGCTCTTCTCCCCGTTGCTGCTCAATGTGGTGAAGCTCAATCCAGGCGAGGCGATGTTCCTGTTTGCCGAAACCCCACACGCCTACCTGCAAGGTGTGGCGCTTGAGGTAATGGCTAACTCGGACAACGTGCTACGCGCCGGACTGACACCAAAATACATTGATATCCCGGAGCTGGTCGCCAATGTTAAGTTTGTCGCCAAACCTGCAAACCAGCTGCTGACCACACCGGTTAAGACCGATGGCGAACTGGACTTCCCCATTCCTGTCGACGATTTCGCCTTCTCCCTGCATGAACTGACCGCCGATGGCACAGAAATCAGTCAGCAAAGTGCGGCTATTTTGTTCTGCATCGAGGGGGAAGCCGTGCTGAGTAAAGGCGAGCAGCGTCTGGTCCTGCTGCCGGGTGAATCGGCCTTTATTAGCGCGAATGAATCGCCGGTAAACGTCAGCGGCAAGGGTCGTTTAGCTCGGGTTTATAACAAGCTGTAGCAAGATACTGATATTTTTAACAACTCTTGCTAAGCTGTAGTGAGTTAAAGACATGTCACTCCTCCAGGCGTCTTCAAACGCCTGGTTTTATTTTATGGATATCAAAATGAAAAAATCGCTGGTAGCTGCGGGTGTGGTGGTTGCACTGGGTATCGTCTGGACGGGCGGAGCCTGGTACACAGGAAAGAAACTCGAAACGCATCTCGCCGAGATGGTGACGCAGGCAAACGATCAGTTAAAACGCTACTCCCCTGAGGCGGGCATTGAACTGAGTTATCAAAACTACCAGCGCGGCGTGTTCAATAGCCAACTGCAGTTGGTGGTAAAACCTATCGCCGGACAGGCTGATTCCTGGCTGAAACCGGGACAAAGCATCGTCCTGAATGAAACCGTGGATCACGGTCCTTTCCCGCTGGCTCAGTTGAAATCACTGAATCTGGTTCCGGCAATGGCCTCCGTGAAAACGACGCTGGTCAATAACGACGTTACCAAACCGTTGTTTGATATTGCCAAAGGTGAGACGCCATTCATCATTAACTCCCGTATTAGCTACAGTGGCGATACCCGTTCCGCTCTCTCTCTCAAGCCACTGAACTATGAGAAAGGCGATGAAAAAGTGGCCTTTAGCGGCGGCGAGTTCCAGTTTACGGCTGACAAAGACGGCAATGCTGTATCGCTGACTGGCGAAGCGCAAAGTGGCCTGGTTAATGCGGTCAATGAGTACGATCAGAAAGTACAGGTTACTTTTAATAACCTGAAAACTGAAGGTTCCAGCAGTATCGCCAGCTTTGGTGAGCGCATCGGCGACCAGAAATTGTCACTCGAAAAACTGTCGATTTCAGTCGAGGGTAAAGAGCTGGCGGTACTGGAAGGTATGGGTATCGATGGCAAATCCGATCTGATCAACGATGGCAAAACCGTAAACAGCCAGCTGGATTACACCCTGAACAGTCTTAAACTTCAGGGCCAGGATATGGGAAGCGGTAAACTGACGCTGAAAGTGGGCCAGATAGACGGTGAAGCGCTGCACCAGTTCAGCCAGCAGTATAGCGCCCAAACCAAAGCGCTGATGTCACAGATTGACGTGGTGCAAAATCCTGAGCTTTATCAGCAGAAAGTCACCGAAGCCTTCTTCAATGCACTGCCAATTCTGATGAAAGGCGAGCCGGTCATTACTATTGCCCCGCTGAGCTGGAAGAACGCAAAAGGTGAAACCGCATTTAATCTGTCCCTGCTGCTAAAAGATCCGACCGCAAACTCCGTGGAGCCGCAAACGCTGGCGCAGGAAGTGGATCGCTCCGTCAAATCACTGGACGCTAAACTGACAATTCCTGTCGATATGGCGACTGAGTTCATGACGCAGATTGCCAAACTGGAAGGATATCAGCAGGAAGAAGCAGCAGGTCTGGCGAAGCAACAGGTTAATGGCCTGGCGGCGATGGGTCAGATGTTCCGTATTACGACGCTGCAGGACAACGTTATCGGCTCCAGCCTGCAATATGCAAACGGCCAGGTAACGCTGAACGGACAAAAAATGCCGCTGGATGAGTTTGTTGGCATGTTCGGTATGCCTTCTCTTACACAGCCGGACGTTCCTGCCATCCCGCAACAGTAATCACTGTTTTATGACTGGCCCGATAGCATTGCTTATCGGGCTTTTTTTTATTTCGCTGCCACCAGCCGAGCGGAAAGTGTCAGATTGCGTGAATGGCCTTCATCGTGGCCAATGCGTTGGAGCATGCGTTCAGCAAGGGTATATCCCATTTCACGAGCGGGCGTACAGGCCCAAATAATAGGGATATCGTCCAGCGCGTTTTCTGCCACATCGGCGAATCCGGCCAACGATATTTGCTGTTCGAAATAACGATCTACGCCAATTTCACCACTCTGACGTCCAGCTCTCATCAGGCCGAACCAGGCGCCTATGGCGATTATTTCGTTGTAGCACACTACCGCGCTGATTGTCGGATTGCGACGCAACAGCGCTGTCACCTCTTCAGCGGCCTGCTTCTGGCTGGATGAACACTCCAGCACCCAGTCGCTATGGAACGGTAAACCATATTTTAGCAACGTGGCACAATAGCCGCCGACGCGCTCTGCGCGGGTCAATGAAGAACTCTGCCCCCCCAGCCAGGCAATACGCTGGTGCCCGTGGCGGATAAGATGTTCAACTAATAACTGGGCAGCCTGCATGTTATCGGGTCTGACGGTGTCAACCTCATCCATGTAGCTGGCGCGTGATGCAAATACTACCGGGATCCCTTTGTCAGCGGCCAGTTGTTGCAGCGCGTCACTGCTGCCGGCAGCTCCGGCAATGACCACGCCATCCACCCCTTGATTGAGCAACATCGCGAAACGCTGCGCCAGCTGTTCGCCATCTTTACCACCATGCAGTAAAAAGACCATGCGCCCCTGCGCTTCTAACGCTTCCGTCAGCCCCGCCGTCAGCTCTGCGTAAAACGGCGTAGACAGATCGCGCACAATCAGACCAATTACCCCGCTTTGCCCGCCACGCAGCGCTGATGCCTGGCGGTTACGCACAAACCCCAGTTGCTCAATAGCAGCATTAACTCGTTCGCCGGTCGCTGATGAAATTCGCCCTTTTCCACTGAGCACTAATGAGACGGTACTGACCGAAACCCCTGCAGCCAGCGCAACATCATGGATGGTTATTTTTTTGGCTATAGCCATAAAAACAGAAAACTCCCTGATAACGTGACGGATAAAACGTTTTATCAATCACTTATATTTATACGCCCTATTATCGTTCGATAATGTGATTTATACCGCACTAAAATTAGGTAAAACGTTTTATCTTCTCGCCATCATTAGTCAGCCAGCTTTTACAAGGAGTCGTTTGATGACGACGAGAACCACACCAAAAATAACGTTATGGGAATTTTTCCAGCAGTTGGGCAAAACCTTTATGTTGCCCGTAGCACTGCTCTCATTTTGCGGGATCATGTTGGGGATCGGCAGCTCGTTAAGCAGCCATGATGTCCTGACGCTGATCCCGGCGTTGGGAAACCCTGTGCTTCAGGCCATCTTCACCTGGATGAGCAAAGTTGGCTCGTTTGCGTTTAGCTTCCTGCCGGTCATGTTCTGTATTGCCATTCCTCTGGGCCTGGCGCGCGAGAACAAAGGTGTTGCGGCGTTTGCCGGTTTTGTCGGTTATGCGGTCATGAACCTTGCCGTCAACTTCTGGTTAACTGCCAAAGGTATCTTACCCACCACAGATGCGGCGATCCTCAAAGCCAACAACGTGCAAAACATTTTGGGGATCCAGTCGATCGACACGGGGATCCTCGGCGCGGTTATTGCCGGGATCATCGTTTGGATGCTGCATGAACGCTTCCACAACATTCGTCTGCCGGACGCGCTGGCCTTCTTCGGCGGTACCCGTTTTGTGCCTATTATCTCTTCAGTGGTGATGGGTCTGGTCGGCCTGGTCATTCCCCTGATTTGGCCGGTTTTCGCCATGGGCATTACCGGACTCGGCCACATCATCAATAGCGCGGGAGAATTTGGTCCTATGCTGTTTGGTACAGGCGAACGCCTGCTGCTGCCTTTCGGCCTGCATCATATTCTGGTGGCATTGATTCGCTTCACCGAAGCTGGCGGCACGCAGGAAGTCTGTGGTCACAGCGTAAGCGGCGCACTGACTATTTTTCAGGCTCAACTGAGCTGCCCAACAACCCAGGGGTTCTCTGAAAGCGCCACTCGCTTCCTGTCCCAGGGTAAAATGCCGGCGTTTCTCGGGGGTTTACCGGGCGCGGCATTAGCCATGTACCACTGCGCACGTCCTGAGAATCGTCATAAGATTAAAGGGTTATTAATCTCTGGTTTGATCGCCTGTGTCATTGGCGGTACCACTGAACCCCTCGAGTTCTTATTCCTGTTCGTCGCCCCGGTACTGTATGTGATCCACGCCCTGCTTACCGGTCTTGGCTTCACCGTGATGGCGGTGCTTGGCGTCACAATCGGTAACACGGACGGTAACCTGATTGACTTCGTGGTGTTCGGTATCCTGCACGGATTGTCCACCAAGTGGTACCTGGTTCCTGTTGTGGCGGCTATTTGGTTCGCGGTGTATTACGTTATCTTCCGCTTCGCTATCACGCGCTTTAATCTCAAAACACCGGGTCGTGAAGTCGAAATTGCCAGCAATATCGAAAAAGTCATGGCTGGAGCGCCGGGTAAATCGGGTTACAACGTCCCCGCCATTCTGGCGGCGCTCGGCGGCGCGGAAAACATAGTCAGCCTGGATAACTGCATCACCCGTCTGCGCTTGTCAGTAAAAGATATGTCGCTTGTTAACGTACAGGCTCTGAAGGACAATCGAGCCATTGGCGTAGTACAACTCAATCAGCATAACCTCCAGGTGGTTATCGGCCCACAGGTCCAGTCGGTAAAAGACGAGATCGCGGTTCTGATGAATACCGTACAGGCGTAAGGACAACATTATGTTTGATTTCTCAAAGGTTGTGGACAGACACGGTACCTGGTGTACCCAGTGGGATTACGTTGCCGACCGTTTTGGTTCAGCAGACCTGCTGCCGTTCACCATTTCCGATATGGATTTTGCCACCGCACCTTGCATTCTGGAGGCGCTGACTCAGCGCCTGTCACATGGCGTGTTGGGTTACAGCCGCTGGAAAAATGATGAATTTCTGGCGGCGATTAGCCACTGGTTTCTCTCGCGTCATAATACCCAAATTGATCCTCAATCGCTGGTTTATGGCCCCTCGGTCATCTATATGGTGTCGGAGCTGATCCGCCAATGGTCCTCAGCAGGCGATGCGGTGGTGATTCATACGCCAGCTTACGACGCGTTTTACAAAGCGATTGAAGGTAATCAGCGCCAGGTGCGCGCTGTCGGACTGGAAAAACGCGCTGACGGTTGGTTTTGCGACATGGCTGCGTTGGAGCAAGCCCTGTCCCTACCTGAAAGCAAAATTCTCCTGCTTTGCAGCCCGCACAATCCAACCGGTAAGGTATGGACGCGCGACGAACTGGAAACCATGGCGGAACTGTGTCAGCGCCACGGTGTAAAAGTCATCTCTGATGAGATCCATATGGATATGGTATGGGCAGACCAGCCGCACATCCCGTGGAGCAACGTCGCGCGCGAAAGCTGGGCGCTGCTCACCTCCGGTTCAAAGAGTTTCAATATTCCGGCATTAACCGGGGCTTACGGAATCATTGAGGATGCGCAAAGCCGTAACGATTATCTCAGCGCGTTAAAAGGCCGCGATGGCCTTTCCTCGCCTGCGGTGTTGGCGCTTACTGCACATATTGCAGCCTACCAGCAAGGCGCTAGCTGGCTTGATGCGCTACGCGATTACCTTGCCAGTAATCTGCACTTTGTTGCCCGTGAGCTAAATAGTGCATTCCCTGAGCTAAACTGGCAGGTTCCGCAATCCACCTATCTGGCATGGATTGACCTGCGCCCGCTCAATATTGATGACCACGCGCTGCAGGATGCGCTCATCCACCAGCAGAAAGTCGCCATCATGCCGGGATACACTTACGGAGAAGAAGGCCGCGGTTTTGTACGCCTCAATGCCGGATGCCCGCGCTCCAAGCTTGAAAAAGGCGTTCAGGGTTTGATTAACGCCATCCGCACAATACGTTAAATAGCAAAGTAAAAGATCGCCACTTGGGCGATCTTTTACTCATTATTAGTTGGTAATTTTCATATGCAGCTGGAATGCGTTGGTTTTCCCTTCATCTTTCGCCGCGCCTTTTTGATATATTCTGATAGTATACTTACCGCTGGCAGGCAGCGTATTTTTATAAGTATCACCGCTCATCATGCCATCAAAAATGAATTGATCGCCCGGTGCAATAATACTCATGAAAGGATGAGGCCAGGCGCTTTTCAGCACTGCTTGCAGGGTCTGCCCTTTTTTGGCGACAAACGTATAATCTTTTGTTTTATCACCCGTAATTGTACCCTTGATATCTGCCCCGCTGGTGCCTTTTTTAAACTGGATCACATGCGTTTCATCCGCTTTATACGCCGCATGCGCAGGTACGGTTGCCAAAAGCAAACCTCCACAGAACATTGTACTGATAATTAACTTTACACTTTTCACTTTATTAATACCCTCAGTCATTATTGTGTTTTTTATAACATACCTCGCTGTGCATTCATAAATGGGAAAGTGTCCATTTTTCGCTATTAGCAATGTTATCCAATTAATATTTGAATAAATTAACACTGAAAGGCAGTGATTAAATAAAATCGAGGGAAATAATCTTAAAAAAAGAAAAAATCCGTCATTAAACACATGCTGTAGAAAATGCGTTATTGCTAACTTTACGCCTGTCTTACCACCGCCAGGCAAAAGCATCATGGTACGATCTGCCGGAACCCCATTCTGTTGGTGCGTTGGCAGCATGGCGAGCAATTTTGCACCACTTGCTTCCCTCACACCCCGAACTCTGCACTGTTTTTTTTAAAGTTTTTAGAGGAACATTTTTCTGTTGTATAATGCCCTGCACTTTACCTAAAAACACGAGTGCAACCATGATTGATACTTCTCTCCCCCTGACCGACGTCCATCGACACCTTGATGGTAACATCCGTGCCCAAACGATCCTGGATCTGGGTCGTCAGTTCAACTTGACGCTTCCGGCGCAAACGCTGGAAACGCTGATCCCTCATGTGCAAGTCACATCAACTGAGCCGGATTTAGTGAGCTTTTTATCCAAGCTCGACTGGGGCGTGAAGGTTCTGGCCTCGCTGGATGCCTGTCGCCGCGTGGCATTTGAGAATATTGAGGATGCGGCACGTAACGGTCTGCACTATGTAGAATTACGTTTTTCTCCAGGCTATATGGCGATGGCGCATCAGCTTCCCGTCGCGGGCGTGGTTGAAGCTGTCATTGCCGGCGTACGCGAAGGTTGCAAGACCTTTGGCGTTGAAGCACGCTTAATTGGCATTATGAGTCGTACCTTCGGCGAAGCTGCCTGTCTGCAGGAACTGGATGCGCTGTTAGCCCACCGCGACCATATTACGGCACTGGATCTGGCTGGTGATGAACTGGGGTTCCCGGGCAGTCTGTTCCTGTCTCACTTCAACCAGGCACGCGACGCCGGCTGGCGTATCACCGTGCATGCGGGCGAAGCTGCGGGCCCCGAAAGCATCTGGCAGGCCATTAAAGAGCTGGGCGCTGAACGTATTGGTCACGGCGTTAAAGCCGTAGAAGATCGTGCGTTGATGGATTATCTCGCCGAGCACCGTATCGGCATCGAATCCTGCCTGACATCAAATATTCAGACCAGCACCGTTGCCTCTCTGGCGACCCATCCGCTGAAAATGTTCCTCGAGCATGGGGTGTTAGCCAGTTTGAATACGGACGACCCGGCTGTTCAGGGGGTGGATATTATTCACGAGTACACCATTGCCGCACCAGCAGCAGGCCTTACGCGCGAACAGATCCGCCAGGCGCAAATCAACGGTCTGGAAATGGCATTCCTGAGTAACGAAGAAAAACGTGCCTTGCGTGAGAAAGTCGCCGCAGCGTAACGATAAAGTGCCGGATGACGTAACGCTTATCCGGCATTAGTTCAATCAGGCAAGGCACAGCGTCGAACGATGTTTTGCGGATTCGATACCCAGCTCAATCAGCTCCATAATTTGGATAGCCTGTCTTGCCGGGACCGGGTTCTCACCGTTACCGTTTAGCGCATCACGAATGCCAGCATAGTACGCCGGATAGTTACCCGGTACGGTAAGCCAGGTTTCTTCAACCTGCTCTTCACCTTCTATTCGCGTCAATACGCCATCGCGCATGTCATAACCCCAGTCTTCCTGAGGCAACCGCTCGCCATTTTTCAAACGCTCTTCCTGCGGGTCAAGACCATACTTCACATAGCTGCCGCGCGATCCGTGCACAATATATCGGGCCGATTCTGCGGCAGCGAGCATGGTACCGTGTAGAATCACTCGCCGCTGCGGATACGTCAGGATGGCATGAAAGTAATCCGTCGCCTGCGCACCGGGGCGCAGTTGGGCGAGGTCTACCGTCAGGCTGACGGGCAAACCAAACAGATTAATCGCCTGATCCAAAAGATGCGGTGCTAAATCGTACCAGATGCCGCTTCCCGGGCCGCCCTGTTCACGCCAGCGGTCACGAACCTGCGGGCGAAAGCGATCGAAATGAGATTCAAAATACGCAACCTCCCCCAAAACGCCATCCGCCAACAAGGCTTTCAGCGTCAGGAAATCACTGTCCCAGCGACGGTTATGGAACACAGATAATACGCGCCCGAGGCTGCGCGCCAGCGCATCCAGCTCACGAGCTTGTGACAGTGTCACGGTGAAAGGCTTATCAACAACCACATGTTTGCCCGCTTCCAGCGCGGCCTTCGCTAACGGGAAGTGCGTGTCATTAGGCGTGGGGATCACTATCAGGTCGATATTGGGATCGTTAAAAAGATGTTTAGGCTCGGCAACAACCGCCACCGTAGGCCAGTCTGCCTTCACTTTTGCTTCATCACTACTGGAAACCGCAGCCAGTTCCAGGCCCGGTGTGCCCACAATCAGGGGGGCATGGAAGGTTTTGCTGGCATAACCATAGCCAATTAGCCCAACGCGGATGTTGTCACTCATGTTATTGCCTCTCAATTCAGGACTGACCTATTTCACACCATACCTTGCTACGTCTCAATAGTTTAATAACCTTTGCGCTACAAAGGTCGTTTCTTAACTTAAGTCAAACATATGCCACTTACGCTTAACTTGCAGCGAAAAAGAGGTAGAAATCGTTCCCAATCATCTTGCTGTATTAATGAGAGATTAGTAACATTTGCAGCCTGTGTTTAAGGATAAATCAAAGCAAATGTCATCAGTAATGAATCGTCTTATTGAATTAACAGGTTGGATTGTTCTCGCCGTCTCCGTAATCCTGCTGGGTGTTGCCAATCATATTGACAATTACCAGCCACCGGAGCCCGTTGCTGCTGTGCAGAAGAAATAAGCGTCGGTAGTCGTTTATTCCCGGCAATTCACATGTAGTAGCTGCAAGGTTTAGCTGCAAAAGATCGAATTCTGTCAAAAAAAGCGAATTAGGCCGCATCCCGCTCCGCCGCATATTGCCTGCTGTGGCGAAGCGGGTTACCCTTGCTGCAGGTGCGTATAGCGCCTGCTTTTTCACAGGTATGAACACTCTTCTTACACTTGCACGTAAATCCGCTTTTACCTGTGCACGTTGTTTATTTTTATATTTTCTACTCCGTTGGTATTATTTTATTTATATGGATCTGCATTTATGACTGTTCAGGATTACTTATTAAAATTCCGCAAAATCAGTTCACTCGATAGTCTGGAAAAACTGTTCGACCATCTTAACTACACGCTCACTGACGATAGCGACATTATCAATATGTACCGTGCCGCAGACCATCGCCGTGCGGAGCTTATCTCGGGAGGTCGTCTGTTTGATGTCGGTCAGGTACCTAAATCAGTCTGGCATTACGTGCAATAAAGAAGAAAGTAGCGCTCAACGTTAAAAGCTTTATAATAATTGCCCCAAAATGAATGGCATGATTGATTGCGCGCGTAAACCTGGAGAAGAGATGACTACCACACCGGCACAACGTATCGGAGGCTGGCTCCTTGGGCCACTGGCCTGGCTGTTAGTCGCGTTGTTGAGCGCTTCGCTGGCGTTACTACTTTATGTCACTGCGCTGGCTACACCGCAAACCTTCAAAATGCTGGGTGAACAAAGTTCGGCCAATTTGCTGTTATGGGGCGTTTCCTTTATTACCGCGATCGCCATGTGGTATTACACGCTGTGGCTGACGATTGCGTTTTTCAAACGCAGAGCCTGTGTGCCTAAACATTATATTCTGTGGCTGCTGATCTCCGTGTTGCTGGCGATTAAAGCGTTTGCGTTTTCACCGGTCCCGGACGCCTTTGCCGTGCGCCAACTGCTGTTCCCATTACTGGCTGCAGCACTGCTGGTGCCCTACTTCAAACGATCGCAGCGCGTTAAATCGACGTTTGTGAACCCGTAATAACCCTACAGTTAACCTGTTGTCGCCTGTTGTAGATTGTCAGATAATAGGCGGCTTTTTTATTTCAGGCCGAAAAATGACTGATTACCTGCTGCTGTTTGTCGGAACTGTACTGGTCAATAACTTTGTACTGGTCAAGTTTCTGGGCCTTTGCCCGTTTATGGGTGTTTCCAAAAAACTGGAAACCGCAATGGGTATGGGCCTTGCCACGACGTTTGTCATGACACTGGCATCCATTTGCGCATGGCTGATTGATACCTGGATCCTAATCCCGCTCAATCTCATCTATCTGCGCACGCTGGCTTTTATTCTGGTTATCGCCGTCGTGGTGCAATTTACCGAGATGGTTGTACGCAAAACCAGCCCTGCACTTTACCGCCTGCTGGGGATCTTCCTTCCGTTGATCACCACTAACTGCGCGGTATTGGGTGTAGCGCTACTGAACATCAACCTCGGTCATAACTTTTTACAGTCGGCGCTATACGGTTTTTCTGCCGCAGTCGGCTTCTCGCTGGTGATGGTACTGTTCGCAGCAATTCGCGAACGTCTCGCCGTGGCGGACGTCCCTGCGCCATTTCGCGGGAATGCGATTGCGCTGATTACCGCCGGTTTAATGTCATTGGCCTTTATGGGCTTTAGTGGTTTGGTGAAGTTGTAATGAATGCTATCTGGATTGCCGTTGCCGCAGTGAGTCTACTGGGTCTGGCGTTCGGCGCTATTTTGGGTTATGCCTCACGACGTTTCGCCGTTGAAGATGATCCGGTTGTGGAGAAAATTGATGAAATTCTCCCGCAAAGCCAGTGTGGACAATGTGGCTATCCGGGCTGTCATCCTTATGCTGAAGCGATCGGCGCTCAGGGTGAAAAAATTAACCGTTGCGCCCCCGGTGGCGAAGCGGTGATGTTAAAAATTGCCGCCCTGCTGAACGTCGATCCGCAGCCGATTGATGGTGATGAACAAGACGTTACGCCCGTGCGTATGCTGGCGGTCATTGATGAAAATAACTGTATCGGTTGCACAAAGTGCATTCAGGCCTGCCCGGTTGATGCGATTGTGGGTGCGACGCGCGCCATGCATACGGTAATGAGCGATCTCTGCACCGGGTGCAACCTGTGCGTTGATCCGTGCCCAACGCAATGTATCGAATTACGTCCGGTAGCCGAAACACCAGATAGCTGGAAATGGGATTTAAACACCATTCCTGTGCGCATCATTCCCGTGGAACAACATGTTTAAGTTA
This sequence comes from Citrobacter sp. Ce129, assembly GCF_030334545.1. NCBI lineage: Bacteria > Pseudomonadati > Pseudomonadota > Gammaproteobacteria > Enterobacterales > Enterobacteriaceae > Citrobacter > Citrobacter sp. Ce129. Next base: position 260,818 of record NZ_JAOWDS010000065.1, on the reverse strand, counting down.
TTCTCTGCATTCAGAAAAAACAAAATCTGGGACTTTGATGGCGGCATTCATCCACCAGAAATGAAAACCCAGTCAAACGGCACGCCGTTGCGGCAGGTTCCGCTGGCGCCACGCTTTGTTATTCCGCTGAAGCAACATATTGGCGCGGAAGGTGAGCTGTGCGTAAACGTGGGTGATACCGTACTGCGAGGTCAGGCGTTAACCCTCGGGCGAGGCAAAATGCTTCCGGTCCATGCACCAACGTCAGGCACCGTTGTTGCCATTGCCCCGCACTCTACGGCACACCCATCTGCACTGGCTGAGTTAAGCGTTATCATAGACGCCGATGGCGAAGATCGCTGGATTGAGCGGGATGGCTGGACCGATTACCGCTCCCGCAGCCGGGAAGAGCTGATCGCGCGTATTCACCAGTTCGGCGTTGCCGGACTGGGTGGCGCAGGTTTCCCCACCGGCGTCAAACTACAGGGCGGCGGAGATAAAATTGAAACGCTGATCATCAACGCCGCTGAATGCGAGCCATACATTACGGCTGATGACCGCCTGATGCAGGACTGCGCGGCGCAGGTCGTCGAAGGTATCCGTATCCTTGCGCATATTCTTCAGCCACGCGAAATTTTGGTGGGCATCGAAGATAACAAACCGCAGGCAATTTCTATGCTGCGCGCAGTGCTGGCTGATTCACACGATATTAGCTTACGTGTGATCCCCACTAAGTATCCTTCAGGCGGGGCCAAGCAATTAACACAAATCCTGACTGGCAAGCAGGTTCCCCACGGCGGACGTTCCTCAGATATCGGTGTACTGATGCAAAACGTCGGAACCGCTTATGCCATCAAACGCGCGGTGATTGATGGTGAACCGATCACCGAGCGTGTCGTGACGCTCACTGGTGAAGCCGTCAGCCGTCCGGGCAACGTCTGGGCGCGTTTAGGCACGCCGGTTCGTCATCTGCTCAACGACGCGGGCTTCTGCCCTTCCGCCGACCAGATGGTCATTATGGGCGGACCGCTGATGGGCTTTACGCTGCCGTGGCTGGATGTACCCGTGGTAAAGATTACCAACTGTCTTCTGGCGCCCTCTGCCAGTGAAATGGGGGAAACGCCGGAAGAGAAAGGCTGCATTCGCTGTAGCGCTTGCGCCGATGCCTGCCCAGCCGATCTCCTGCCGCAGCAGCTTTATTGGTTCAGTAAAGGGCAACAGCACGACAAAGCAACGGCTCACAATATCGCCGACTGTATTGAATGCGGTGCCTGCGCCTGGGTATGCCCTAGCAACATTCCACTGGTGCAGTATTTCCGCCAGGAAAAAGCCGAGATTTACGCCATTAGTCAGGAAGAAAAACGTGCCGCCGAAGCAAAAGCACGATTCGAAGCCCGACAGGCACGCCTTGAACGAGAAAAAGCTGCACGTCTTGAACGCCACAAAAGCGCCGCTGCTCAGCCTGCAGCTAAAGATCATGATGCCATTGCCGCCGCGCTGGCTCGCGTAAAAGAAAAGCAGGCCCAGGCAATGCAGCCGGTAGTCATTCAGGCTGGCGAAAAACCTGACAATAGCGCCGTGATTGCCGCACGCGAGGCGCGTAAGGCACAAGCTCGCGCGGCCCGGACTGAAAATCCACCACAAATTGAAGGCAACAGTGCGGGTACAGATCCGCGTAAAGCCGCCGTGGAAGCGGCTATTGCTCGCGCCAAAGCCCGCAAGCTTGAGCAGCAGTCGGAAACGGAAACCGTCGAACCGGTGGATCCGCGAAAAGCCGCCGTGGAAGCGGCTATCGCCCGTGCCAAAGCCCGCAAGCTTGAGCAGCAACCGGAAACGGAAACCGTCGAACCGGTGGATCCGCGCAAAGCCGCCGTGGAAGCGGCTATCGCCCGTGCCAAAGCCCGCAAGCTTGAGCAGCAGCCGGAAGCGGAAACCGTCGAACCGGTGGATCCGCGCAAAGCCGCCGTGGAAGCGGCTATCGCCCGCGCTAAAGCCCGCAAGCTTGAGCAGCAGGCAGTAACGGAAACAGCCGAGCCAGTTGATCCGCGTAAAGCCGCCGTCGCGGCCGCTATCGCACGCGCTCAGGCAAAGAAAGCCGCACAGCAGCAGGTTGTAAACGAGGAATAAATGGTATTCAGAATAGCAAGCTCCCCTTATACCCATAACCAGCGCCAGACATCGCGTATCATGATGCTGGTGTTACTTGCTGCATTGCCGGGGATCGCCGCTCAGCTGTGGTTTTTTGGCTGGGGAACGTTGTTCCAGATAGTTCTGGCAGCCGTCAGCGCTATCGCTGCCGAAGCGGGCGTACTTAAACTGCGTAAACAGCCTATTGTCACGGTATTAAAAGACAACTCTGCATTACTCACCGGGCTGCTACTGGCGGTGAGTATTCCCCCGCTCGCCCCCTGGTGGATGGTGGTTTTAGGCACGGTATTCGCCGTTATCATCGCTAAGCAACTGTATGGCGGCCTCGGCCAGAACCCGTTTAACCCTGCCATGATTGGTTACGTCGTACTGCTTATCTCATTTCCGGTACAGATGACCAGTTGGCTGCCGCCGCATGAAATTGCGGCTACTGTGCCTGGGTTCTTTGACGCCCTTAACGTTATATTTAGTGGACATACCGCCAGCGGCGGGGATATGAACACGTTGCGTATGGGCATTGATGGTATCAGTCAGGCAACGCCTCTCGACACCTTTAAGACTTCGCTGCATGCGGGTCATACTGTTGAGCAGGTGATGCAATACCCAATCTACAGCGGCATGCTTGCAGGCGCTGGCTGGCAGTGGGTTAACCTTGCCTGGCTGGTCGGCGGTGTCATACTGTTATGGCAGAAAGCGATTCGCTGGCATATCCCGGTTAGCTTCCTGCTGTCGCTTGCGGTTTGCGCCACTTTAGGCTGGATTTTCTCGCCAGAATCGCTGGCCTCACCTCAGTTGCACCTCCTTTCCGGCGCGACCATGTTAGGTGCATTTTTTATTCTTACCGATCCCGTTACAGCATCAACCACCAACCGTGGCCGTCTGATTTTTGGCGCGCTTGCAGGCCTGCTCGTGTGGTTGATTCGCAGTTTCGGCGGTTATCCTGATGGCGTCGCCTTTGCCGTATTACTGGCAAATATCACGGTTCCGCTGATTGATTATTACACTCGCCCTCGCGTGTACGGACATCGCTAAGGATTCCCTATGCTGAAAACGATTCGTAAACACGGTATTACACTGGCGCTATTTGCTGCGGGCTCGACGGGGTTAACCGCGGCAATCAATCAATTAACTAAGTCCACTATTGATGAACAGGCCGCGTTGCAGCAAAAAGCGCTGTTCGATCAGGTTCTGCCTGGCGATCGCTACAATAATAACTTGTCTGAGAGTTGTTATCTGGTCGATGCGCCAGCGTTGGGCAAAGGCAGTCACCGGGTGTATATTGCCCGCCAGGACGATCGCCCCGTTGCAGCAGTTCTTGAAGCTACGGCGCCAGATGGTTATTCCGGGGCTATTCAACTGCTGGTTGGCGTCGATTTTACCGGTACCGTGTTGGGTACGCGGGTGACCGAGCATCATGAAACGCCAGGACTGGGCGATAAAATCGAACTGCGACTGTCCGATTGGATAACCCACTTTAGCGGCAAAACGATCGCGGCGGGTAATGATTCCCACTGGGCGGTGAAAAAAGACGGCGGAGACTTTGACCAGTTTACAGGTGCCACCATTACACCGCGTGCGGTAGTGAATGCAGTAAAACGCGCCGGTTTGTATGCGCAGACGCTACCCGCGCAACTTCCTCAACTTAGCGCCTGTGGAGAATAAACCATGAGCGAAATTAAAGACGTTATTGTCCAGGGGTTATGGAAAAATAACTCCGCGCTTGTGCAGCTACTCGGGATGTGTCCGCTGTTGGCCGTCACCTCTACTGCCACTAATGCGCTGGGTCTGGGACTCGCGACTACGCTCGTCCTGACGTTGACGAACCTGACGATTTCAGCACTTCGTCGCTGGACACCGCCAGAAATTCGTATTCCGATTTATGTCATGATCATCGCCTCCGTGGTGAGCGCGGTGCAGATGTTGATCAATGCCTACGCTTTTGGACTGTATCAGTCTCTGGGCATCTTTATCCCGCTGATTGTGACCAACTGTATTGTTGTTGGTCGTGCGGAAGCCTTCGCCGCCAAAAAGGGACCTGCGTTATCCGCACTCGATGGTTTCTCCATCGGCATGGGCGCAACAGGTGCCATGTTTGTTCTGGGCTCGCTGCGTGAAATAATTGGTAACGGTACACTATTTGATGGCGCAGACGGTTTGTTGGGTAGTTGGGCCAAAGTCTTGCGCGTTGAGATCTTCCATACTGATACGCCGTTTCTGCTGGCCATGCTGCCACCGGGCGCGTTTATTGGCCTGGGTCTGATGCTGGCAGTGAAGTATCTGATTGATGAGAAAATGAAGAAACGTCGTGCCGAGGCGGCTGTCGCGGACAGTCCCGTGGGTGAAACAGGGAATGTGTAATGAACAAAGCAAAACGTCTGGAAATACTGACGCGCCTGCGTGATAACAATCCGCATCCGACAACCGAGCTTAATTTTACATCGCCGTTTGAACTGCTGATTTCGGTCTTGCTCTCCGCGCAGGCCACCGATGTCAGCGTCAATAAAGCGACGGCTAAGCTGTACCCCGTCGCTAATACCCCTGCCGCGATGCTGGAGCTCGGCGTTGAAGGTGTTAAGTCCTACATCAAGACAATTGGTTTGTTTAACAGCAAAGCGGAGAATGTGATTAAAACCTGCCGCATTCTGCTGGAACAACATAATGGTGAAGTGCCTGAAGACCGTGCCGCATTAGAAGCCCTGCCCGGAGTTGGACGAAAAACTGCAAATGTAGTGTTAAATACCGCCTTTGGCTGGCCCACTATCGCCGTAGATACGCATATTTTTCGCGTCTGTAATCGTACGCAATTCGCTCCGGGTAAAAACGTTGAGCAGGTTGAAGAGAAACTGCTGAAGGTTGTACCCAGTGAATTTAAAGTCGATTGCCATCACTGGTTAATTCTTCATGGCCGCTACACCTGCATAGCCCGAAAGCCGCGCTGCGGTTCCTGTATTATCGAAGATCTCTGCGAATTCAAAGAGAAAGTCGATATCTGATGCTGCCGGGGCATCCTGTTTGCCCCTCGCACACATAACGATTAGTTATGCACTCCCCTGAGTTTCTTTTGCCGACAATGATGCCGCTCTGGCGCTCATATCTAATGTAATATTCTTGTGAATTATCACCTGAGCAGGTTAATCGTTTTTTTAGCAAAAGAAATTTCTATCTATACGTGATCCAGATCACCCAGATAACACAATGTTAATAATTTTTTATTTTTCAGTTAAAGTGACAATCAGATGACCTAACTGAACAGTTTCTAAACAAAACATTACACTGGCTATTTTTCAGATAATGGCCTATATCACTGGATTCAACCTTAAATAGCAGAACATATCGCCGCATTGCGGTTTCTGGCCTGATTAAACAGTGTAAAAATCTGCCATTTTTCAAATGAAGAAATTTAACGCTAGATAACATTTCGCAGCCCCGACGATTTCACCAGTCATGATATATGTAACAGATTATTACAAAGCACTTGTCTGAAGGGTCAAGATAGTGAACATTACTTGCCGTTTCCCCTCCCACTATAACAATCGGACGGATGAACTTGACTCATCACGTACCTGAACACCCCCGTTGATATGGGATGTAAAAAAAGAGGTAAAAGTGTCTACTGCAAACAATAAACCAACAGAAAGCGTGAGTTTAAACGCCTTCAAACAACCAAAAGCGTTCTATCTCATTTTCTCTATTGAGCTGTGGGAACGTTTTGGTTATTACGGCCTGCAAGGGATTATGGCCGTCTACCTGGTTAAACAGCTGGGTATGTCAGAAGCGGATTCCATCACCCTTTTCTCGTCCTTTAGCGCCCTGGTGTACGGTCTGGTTGCCATTGGCGGCTGGTTAGGTGATAAAGTTCTGGGAACAAAACGCGTCATTATGCTCGGCGCAATTGTCCTGGCCATCGGTTATGCACTGGTTGCATGGTCCGGTCATGATGCGGGTATCGTTTATATGGGCATGGCGGCCATCGCGGTCGGTAACGGCCTGTTTAAAGCAAACCCATCCTCCCTGCTCTCTACCTGCTATGCCAAAGATGACCCGCGTCTTGATGGTGCATTTACTATGTACTACATGTCCGTCAACATCGGTTCATTCTTCTCTATGCTGGCAACGCCGTGGTTAGCTGCGCGTTACGGCTGGAGCACCGCGTTCGCCCTGAGCGTCGTAGGTATGCTGATTACCGTTGTTAACTTCGCATTCTGCCAGCGCTGGGTTAAACAGTACGGTTCTAAACCTGACTTTGAGCCGATCAACTTCCGTAACCTGCTGCTGACTATTGCTGGCGTTGTGGTACTGATCGCCATTGCAACCTGGTTGCTGCACAACCAGCAGATCGCACGTATGGTTCTGGGCGTCATTGCGCTGGGTATCGTATTTATCTTCGGTAAAGAAGCCTTCACCATGCACGGTGCTGCACGTCGTAAAATGATCGTCGCCTTCATTCTGATGCTTGAAGCGATTATCTTCTTCGTACTGTACAGCCAGATGCCGACCTCACTGAACTTCTTCGCGATTCGTAACGTTGAGCACTCTATTCTTGGTATTGCTTTCGAACCTGAGCAGTATCAGGCGCTGAACCCGTTCTGGATCATCATTGGTAGCCCAATCCTCGCCGCTATCTATAACAAGATGGGCGATACCCTGCCAATGCCGACTAAGTTTGCGATTGGTATGGTGCTGTGTTCCGGTGCGTTCCTGATCCTGCCGCTGGGCGCGAAATTCGCTACCGACGCGGGCATCGTATCCGTTAACTGGCTGATCATCTGCTATGGTCTGCAAAGTATCGGTGAACTGATGATCTCCGGTCTGGGTCTGGCAATGGTGGCTCAGTTGGTACCGCAACGCCTGATGGGCTTCATCATGGGTAGCTGGTTCCTGACCACTGCCGGTGCAAACATCATCGGTGGTTACGTCGCTAACATGATGGCTGTACCAGAGAACGTGACTGACCCGCTGATGTCCCTTGAAGTCTACGGTCGTGTGTTCCTGCAGATTGGTGTTGCAACGGCGGTTATCGCTGTTCTGATGCTGCTGACGGCGCCAAAACTGAATCGTATGACTCAGGACGATGACGTCAATGAGAAAGCCTCTAAGGCCGCGACAGCGTAATTCTCAGGGAAACTCATTTTCAGGCCGCTAACTGATGTTAGCGGCTTTTTTTTTGCCTGAGCTAGCACTACCATACGATATACCTCAGCCAAAAGGAGTTACCGATGAAACTGTTCTACAAACCGGGCGCTTGTTCTCTCGCTTCCCACATCACCCTTCGGGAGAGTGGTAATGATTTCACGCTGGATGGTGTTGATCTGATGAAGAAACGTCTGGAAAACGGCGATGATTTTTTCGCGGTAAACCCAAAAGGTCAAGTTCCCGCGCTGCTGCTGGATGACGGTACGCTATTGACCGAAGGCGTCGCCATCATGCAATATCTGGCGGACACCGTACCAGACCGTCAGCTCCTTGCCCCAACCAGCAGCCTCTCCCGTTACAAAACCATCGAATGGCTTAACTACATTGCGACAGAACTGCATAAAGGCTTTACGCCTCTGTTCCGTCCCGATACGCCGGAAGACTTCAAGCCAACCGTTCGTGCGCAGTTGGAGAAAAAAATGCAGTACGTAAACGAGTCGCTGAAAGACGATCAATGGATCTGCGGCCCGCGCTTCAGCATCGCCGATGCCTATCTGTTCACCGTGCTGCGTTGGGCTTATGCGGTTAAGCTGAATATGGCAGGATTAAGCCATATCGACGCGTATATGGCCCGTATGGCTGAACGCCCGGCAGTTGCCGCAGCGCTTAAAGCAGAAGGGTTAAATTAATTGTGGTTGCCGGGTGACGCTAACCCGGCCTACAGCTAAACATATGCCCGATAAGCGTGAACGCCATCGGGCATTGATTACAGCTGCGTCGCGCTGAAGTAGTGCTCAGGCTTCGCGATACGATCCTGTGCGGCCACGACCTGCAGCTCATACTCGTGCATTTCTTTGGTGGTAATCATCACTTCGTATACCGCCGCCGTCACATGCTCAAGCGCCTGCTGTAAAGACGCGCCCTGCAGCAGTTTCACCAGTAATAAGCCACTGGTAACATCACCCACGCCAACCGGCTGGCGAGCGCCAAAATCAACTAACGGTCGGCTGATGTGCCACGCCCGTTCAGCCGTGACCAGCAGCATCTCGAAACGATCGGTGCTGATACCCGCGCGGGCCAGATGCTTCACCAGCACAATTTCTGGTCCCTGAGCGATAAGCTCACGCGCTGCCGCCACTGCCTCATTGACATTACTCACCGCATGCTCGCACAGAATTTCGAGCTCAACCAGGTTTGGGGCGATAATATCGCTGGCCGGAAGCGCGTGGCGTACATGAAACTCCGCCACGCCCGGCGCGACAATACACCCTTTTTCCGGATGGCCCATCACCGGATCGCAAAAGTATTTCGCCCGCGGGTTGGCCGCTTTAACCTGGCGAACAATGCCCAGAATATGCTCGCCCTGTTCAGCCGAGCCAAGATAGCCACTCAATACGGCGTCACAGGTCTGAAGTTTATCGATATCGGCAATACCCTGGACGATTTCGGTCAGATGGCTCGGCGGCATCACGCAACCGGTCCATTTGCCGTACTGTGTGTGGTTAGAAAACTGAACGGTATTCAGCGGCCAGACATTTGCGCCAAGACGACGCATTGGAAACTCTGCTGCACTATTGCCCGCATGACCAAAAACAACGTGGGACTGGATGGCGAGGATATTCTTCATTTTACTTACCACAACCCTGAAAAAATAAAGGGGCGTAGTTTCCCACGCCCCTGCTAACTAAATCTTACTTCCAGCAAATCAGACAATAGTTCTTCTTGCCACGGCGCAGTAAGGTGTAGCGCCCAAACAGGATATCACTCTCCTGGAAGAAATATTCCGGATCGGATTGCTTCTCACCGTTGATGGTTACCGCGTTTGACGCAATAGTCTTACGTGCCTGACCGCGAGAAGGCTGCAACTCGGAGTCCACCAGCGCTTGCATCAGATCGGCACCTTTGTCCATCTCGATCATCGGCACGCCATCCTGCGCCAGCTGTTCGAAATCCGCTTCGCTCAAGTCGCTCAGATTGCCGTTGAACAAGCTTTCGGTAATGCGTTTTGCCGCAACCAGACCTTCTTCACCGTGAACCAGACGCGTTACCTGCTCGGCCAGAACATACTGGGCGCGCGGTGCTTTACCGCTATTTTTATCTTCTTCTTCCAGTGCATTGATCTCTTCAATGTCCATGAAAGTAAAGAATTTCAGGAAGCGATAAACGTCCGCATCAGCGGTGTTGATCCAGAACTGGTAGAATTTATACGGACTGGTTTTCTTCGGATCCAGCCACACAGCGCCGCCTTCAGTCTTCCCGAATTTGGTGCCGTCAGCTTTAGTAATCAGCGGAACGGTCAGACCAAACACCTGGTTCTGATGCAGACGACGGGTCAAATCGATACCGGAAGTAATGTTGCCCCATTGGTCAGAACCGCCAATCTGCAGCGCCACGCCGTGCAATTTATTCAGGCAGGCAAAGTCATAACCCTGCAGCAGGTTGTAAGAAAACTCGGTAAAGGAGATCCCCTGATCGTCACGGTTAAGACGCTGCTTTACCGCTTCTTTGTTGATCATCTGGTTAACGGAGAAGTGTTTGCCGATATCACGCAGGAAAGTCAGTACGTTCATACCGCCAAACCAGTCGTAGTTATTCGCAGCAATCGCCGAGTTGTCGCCACAGTCGAAATCGAGGAACGGCGCAACCTGTTTGCGGATTTTATCCACCCACTCCTGCACGGTGTCTTCGGTATTCAGTTTACGCTCGGCGGCTTTAAAGCTCGGGTCACCAATCAAACCCGTTGCGCCACCTACCAGTGCGACAGGCTTATGGCCTGCCTGCTGGAAGCGTTTCAGGCATAACAATGGAACCAGATGCCCCAAATGCAAGCTGTCAGCGGTAGGATCGAAGCCGCAATAGAGCGCGATCGGGCCTTGCGCCAGTCGCTCTGCTAACGCTTCCTCGTCCGTCACCTGGGCCACCAGCCCCCGCTCTTGCAATTGTTTAATCAAGTTACTGCTTGCCATCAAAATCTCCATGTATAAAACGACTGCACCTTAGCCGGTACACGACTTTTCGCCTGATGCGAAAGAAACATAGAATAAAGCGCCGGATTGTTCAGCACCAGCGCTTAAAACAAGAAATTTGCATCTTTAGGGGGCAAGGCGATCAATTTTCCACGCGTTATCTTCGCGTTGGTATAAAAAACGATCGTGCAGACGGTTTTCACCACCCTGCCAGAACTCCATTTGCTCAATACTCACGCGAAAGCCGCCCCAGAAACTGGGCAGTGGTACTTCCCCTTGCTGGAACTTCTGCTTCAGTTCGAGGAATTTGCTTTCGAGAATACCGCGAGCGGAGATTCGGCTGGATTGCTTAGATACCCAGGCGCCAATCTGGCTGTCGCGTGGGCGACTGTGGAAGTATTTCACCACTTCGAGTGTGGAAAGACGCTCAGCCTTGCCGATCACCATCACCTGCCGTTCCAGCATGTGCCATGGGAATAAGAGGCTGATACGGGGATTTTTCTCGATCTGGTGCGCCTTGCGGCTGCCGAGATTGGTATAGAACACCAGACCTTTATCATCATAATGTTTGAGCAACACGATACGCTGATAAGGCTGGCCATTTTCATCAACGGTCGCAACGACCATTGCGGTAGGATCGGCCAGTTTGGCGTCACAGGCTTGCCCGAGCCAGCGCTCAAACAGCGCAAGGGGTTCGGCGGGAAGATCGCGGCGGCGAAGGCCGCCTTTCGTGTATTCACGGCGCAGATGCGCGATTTGCTGCAATTCGTCGTTATCAGACATGATGTTGGCTACGGATTGTCAGTGGGTGACGCTATTGTGCGCCGCCCAGGTGAAAATCTCAACGCTTCGGGTTCTGTAACTGACAGTTATTTAGCACAATTCTGTCTCGTTTATAGACCGTTGCCTCGTCGCCTTTAGACCAGAAGACGTAAATACCATCGGTATAGCGCGCGCCTGATGCTGACACGCCCTGTTTGAGGTTCAATAGCTGATTATCATAAACAAAACTCGCCTCCTGGCGGGTATTGTTCAGCTTGACGGTAAGCGGTTTTTCGTCACAGCGGTATTCCAGCGTATCCGTTTGCATACGCTCGACAAATTGGTTGTACACGCTACATCCGCTAAGCAGTACCGGCAGACACACTAATAACAGTTTTTTCATAGCCATATCCTGAAGACTTTCCTGGTCCAGGAGGGTAATGGCACCCTCCCTAATATCCCGAGTTTACCGGCATATGGCGCTGAATAATTTCAGTTAACTCTGAGTTCGCGGGTTAGCAGGATAAATTGCCCCTAAAACGCTCGGTTCTGACGCACCGGTCACGGAAGGTAAATTTCCCGGTAATCCCGCCAGCGTGCGCCACGCCAGCCAGGCAAAGGCTAACGCTTCCATATCATCGCCGCTAATCCCGGCCTCATCGGTTGAGGTGACCTCTGTACCCGGCAATAATGCCGCCAGACGCATCATCAGCAGCGGATTACGGCTTCCACCACCGCATACCATTAGCCGTTCACAACCGCCACTCAACAGGACTTGCTCGGAAATGGTGACCGCCGTCAGTTCGGCAAGCGTCGCCTGCACATCGCGCGGACTTATTCCCGGGAAATGCGCCAGATGACGTTCTATCCAACCATAATTAAAATACTCGCGGCCCGTGCTTTTCGGCGCAGGTGCAGAAAAATACGGATCGTTCAGCATATTTTGCAATAAAGGCAGGATCACCGTTCCCGAATTGGCCCACTGCGCATCTTTGTCGTAGGGTTGACCGCATTGCCGCCAGATCCAGGCATCCATCAGCATATTACCCGGCCCGGTGTCGTAGCCGCGAACGGGCTGATGCGGAATAAGCAGAGACAGATTGGCAATTCCGCCAATGTTCAGCACCATCCGTCGTTCCGTTGGATGTGCCAACAGCGCCTGATGAAAAGCGGGAACCAGCGGCGCGCCCTGCCCGCCGAGGGCGATATCGCGACGGCGAAAATCGCCAACCACGGTGATGCCGGTTCGCGCGACGATCTGATTGTTGTCGCCAATTTGCAGCGTGTGCGGTGCGCGTCCCGTGGGTTCATGCCACACGGTTTGCCCATGACAGCCAATCGCGACGATGTCCTGGGGCTTCAATTTTTCCTGCGCCAGCAGCGCATTCACCGCCTCGGCAAACAGATAACCGAGCTGCGCATCCAATTGGCCAAACTGCGAGAGCGTAAGCTGCTGGCCCTGGCAAATATCCAGAATCGCCTGCTTTATATGGAGGGGGATAGGCCAGGTCAGACTCGCCTGCTGCGCAACCATCGTTTCATCTATCGTCGCCAGCACAACATCGACGCCATCAAGGCTGGTTCCAGACATTACACCGATAAAACGGCCCGATTTCATATGTCATCCTTTTAAGCAAATTAGCCTTGACACTCAACCATAAAGTGCCGACTAATGCCATGCTTCCTTAATGATTTTTAATGCCTAATCATTACACTGGACGCTTTATTACATCAATTATATGAATGATTCGTTTATACTCGGTATATCCGATTTCGGTTAAGATTTTCATATTGTTCCAGTAGAACATGTGACCTTAGGCTCACAAATGCCATATAATTTAGCCATGAAGAGTGCTTAATTAGCGTTTCGTGGTGACAAAGGAGATTTGTAAATGATTAAACGTGTGCTGATTGTTTCATTAATGGGCGTATCTTTAGCGGGCTGCGTTAACAATGATAGCCTCTCAGGCGACGTATATACTGCATCCGAAGCGAAACAAGTTCAGAACGTTACCTACGGTACGATTGTTCATGTTCGTCCGGTGCAAATCCAGGGTGGCGATGACGCAAACGTGATTGGCGCAATCGGTGGTGCGGTACTCGGCGGGTTCCTTGGTAACACCGTCGGCGGCGGTACCGGTCGTTCGTTAGCCACGGCTGCTGGCGCAGTTGCCGGTGGCGTAGCGGGTCAAGGCGTACAAGGTGCGATGAATAAAACCCAGGGTGTGGAACTGGAAATCCGTAAGGACGACGGTAATACCATCATGGTGGTTCAGAAACAGGGTGCGACCAAGTTCTCCGCCGGCCAGCGCGTTGTTATGGCTAACAACGGCAGCCAGGTTACCGTGTCTCCACGCTAATCAAATTCACGTGTGGTCAGACCCTGGCCACACGTCATCTTTGCGCCTCAGCTCTGTGACTGCAGCTCAATAATATTGTGTTCCAGTCTGGCGACCAGTTTAATCAGCAGATCAATTTCCTCAGCTGAAATCCCTTCCAAAATTTCTCCACGCGTCTTGTTGATAACCGCTTCCATATCAGCGATCAGCGGCTCTGCTTTTTCTGTCAGTTTAATTCTCTTTGCCCGACGATCGCTGGCGCAAGTCTGTCGTGAAATGAGTCCCTTTTCTTCCAGTTGGTCAAGCGTACGAACTAACGAAGGCTGCTCGATGCCAATTGCTTTAGCCAACTGAATCTGCGATTGATCAGGCGGCAATTGATGAATGTTGTGCAGCGTAACCCAATGCGTCTGCGTCAACTCCAGAGGTTTCAGGCGATGGTCAATCAGAGCACGCCAAATGCGCACCAACCGTGCCAGATCAGAACCTAATGGCGATTCCAATTTCATCTCCTTATAATTAGCTTGCTAAGTTATTGTGCTGATTTTAGAATAGTGTGCAGCATTTGTATTGCCAAAACAAATGTATTGCCAAATTTGCTTACCGGCTGACATTTTTTCAGACATTATGCGTTACAGAGACTCATTGTCTCTTTTTTGCTAAACCTATAGCAATGCTCTCTTCCGCCAAGGATTTTGCCCGTGAAGTTTATGTTTAATGCAACAGGATTGCCCCTACAAGATTTAATGATCGGAGCGTCTGTTTATTTCCCCCCTGTTTTCAAGGCGTTTGTAGCAGGATTCCTTCTCTGGCTGGTTGTCCATCGCCTGCTCCGCGACTGGATTTATTCCGGTGAGATCTGGCATCCCCTGTTAATGGATCTGTCACTCTTTACGCTTTGCGTATGTCTGGCCTTTGTAATGCTGATTGCGTGGTGATTATGTCGCTTAAAACCGTTAAATACTTCTCCACCATTATAGTCGCTGCAATCGCAGTTTTCGCCGGATGGTGGATGTGGAATTACTATATGCAGTCGCCCTGGACACGTGACGGTAAAGTGCGTGCTGAGCAGGTTAGCATCACGCCGCAGGTCTCAGGCAGCATTAGCGAACTCAATATAAAAGATAACCAGTTCGTGAATAAAGGCGATGTGCTTTTTATCATCGACAAGACGCCGTTTCACATTGCTGAACTGAATGCGCAAGCGCAGCTGGCGAAAGCTCAGTCCGACCTGGCGAAAGCCAATAACGAGGCCAACCGACGCCGCCATTTATCGCAAAATTACATCTCAGCCGAAGATCTGGATACCGCTAATCTCAATGTGAAAGCCATGCAGGCCAGCGTTGAAGCAGCCGAGGCCAGTCTGCGCCAGGCACAATGGCAACTGACGCAAACGGTGGTCAAAGCGCCCGTGGCGGGTTGGGTTACCAATCTTTCTACCCGTACCGGAGACTATGCCTCAACCGGTAAGCCCTTGTTTGCCCTTGTCGACAGCCACTCTTTTTATGTGATGGGATATTTTGAAGAAACCAAGCTGCGCCACATTCGTGAAGGTGCGCCTGCGGTTATCACGCTCTACAGCGGCAATATTAAGTTACAGGGTCACGTTTCCAGTATTGGTCGCGCTATCTACGATCAAAGCGTGGAAAGTGATTCCGGCCTGATTCCCGACATCAAACCTAACGTGCCGTGGGTGCGTCTGGCGCAGCGTGTTCCAGTACGCATCGAATTCGACGCGCTACCGCATGATGTCACGCTGGTTTCTGGTACGACCTGCAGCGTGTCTGTCGGCCAGCGTAAATGAAACTGCCCCTCCTGACGCCAGGCAATTGGCCGTGGTTCAAAGCCACAGCAGCGCAGTGGCGTTACGCGCTGCGAAATACCATTGCCATGTGTCTGGCGTTGACGTTTGCCTATTATCTGAATCTGGATGAGCCCTACTGGGCGATGACCTCGGCGGCCGTGGTCAGTTTTCCTACCGTCGGCGGAGTTATCAGCAAAAGCCTGGGTCGCATGGCGGGTAGCTTGCTTGGCGCCACCGCCGCGTTGATTATCGCCGGTCATACCCTCAATGAACCATGGCTGTTTTTACTTTGTATGTCGGTGTGGATCGCTTTTTGTACCTGGGCCTGCGCGCATTTCACCAATAACGTCGCCTACGCTTTTCAACTGGCAGGTTATACGGCGGCGATCATTGCGTTTCACATGGTCAATACCGTGGAGATAACCCAGCTATGGGACATCGCGCAGGCCCGCGTATGCGAGGTTATCCTCGGTATCCTGTGCGGTGGCGTGATGATGATGATCCTGCCCAGCACTTCCGATGGCACCGCGTTACTGACTGCACTGAAAAACATGCATTCTCGTTTACTGGAACATGCCAGCTTACTCTGGCAACCTGAGACAACGGATGCTATTCGCACGGCTCATGAAGGTGTCATTGGCCAGATTTTGACCATGAACCTGCTACGTATTCAGGCGTTCTGGAGCCATTACCGTTTTCGCCGTCAAAATGCGTTGCTCAATTCACTGTTGCACCAGCAGCTGCGCATGACCAGCGTAATTTCCAGTCTGCGCAGGATGCTGCTGAACTGGCCTAATCCCCCGGCCAATACCCGGGATATCATCGAACAATTACTCAGCGAGCTGGTCAAATCCAATACCGACAGCTACACCGTTGCACGAATTATCGCTCCACTGCGGCCCGTCGATGCCCGTGACTATCGACATGTCGCCTTCTGGCAACGACTGCGTTATTTTTGTCGGCTCTATTTACGCAGCAGTCAGTATCTGCATTTGCTGGAAAATGGCGTTACCGCCGAACGTATAAATATCGCCCGCACACCAGGACTTGCCCGTCATACCGATAGTGCGGAAGCTATCTGGAGCGGGTTGCGTACGTTCTGCACGTTGATGCTTATCGGCGCATGGAGCATTGGCGCACAATGGGAATCAGGATCTGGCGCACTCACGCTCGCGGCCATCAGCAGCGTGCTGTATTCCGCCGTTGCCACGCCTTTCAAGTCGCTTTCTTTACTGATGCGCACGCTGGTTCTGCTGTCGCTGTTTAGCTTTGTGGTTAAGTTTGGCCTGATGGTGCAAATCTCTGACCTCTGGCAATTCATTCTGTTTCTTTTCCCGCTACTCGCCACCATGCAACTTCTGAAGCTGCAAATGCCTGCTCTGGCAGGTCTTTGGGGACAGTTGATCGTGTTTATGGGATCGTTTATCGCGGTGACCAATCCACCGGTTTACGATTTTGCTGGTTTCCTGAATGACAATATGGCAAAAATCGCTGGCGTGGCGCTGTCATGGCTGGCCTTCGCCATTCTGCGTCCCGGATCGGATGCGCGGAAAAGTCGCCGCCATATTCGCGCCCTGCGCCGGGATTTTGTCGATCAGCTCAGCCGACATCCATCACTCAGTGAAAACGAATTTGAGTCGTTGACCTATCATCATGTCAGCCAACTCAGTAACAGTCAGGATGCGCTGGCGCGACGCTGGTTATTGCGCTGGGGGGTTGTCTTGCTGAACTGTTCGCACGTGGTGTGGCAACTGCGCACCTGGGAGGCGCGTTCAGATCCGCTGGCTCGCGTCAGGGACGTGTGTATCTCACTGCTTCGCGACGTGATGAGTGAACGCGGCGTTCAGCAACGTCCGCTGAATGCCACGCTGAGTGAGCTACAGCGCATCTGCGATACGCTTGCCCATCATCATCAACCTGCTGCGCAGGAACTGTCGGCATTGGTCTGGCGGCTACACTGCTCGCTTTCGCAACTTGAACAAGCGCCGCCGCCGGGTACGCTAAGCAACTGATTATTTGATAACACCGCAGGCGTAGCGCGCTCCGCCGCCACCAAGCGGTTTCGGCTGATCGGACATATTATCGCCGCCCACATGGATCATCAGCGCTTTGCCTTTAACCTCATCGAGCGTTTTCAACCGCGGCGCAACAACGGGTGTTGTAGCGATACCGTCGTTATTCACCACCAGCAGCGGCAGGTCGCCCATATGGCCTGCGCCTTCGGGGCCTTCATGCTTGCCGGTTTGGTGCGGATCATAATGGCCTCCAGCCGATTCCGCGGCTGAGGCTTTCCCGTCTTTAATAGCCGGTTGGCAACTGCCGTTCGCATGCACATGGAAGCCATGTTCACCCGGCGGCAGGGCTTTCAGATCGGGCGTAAACTCCAGCCCCTTCCCGGTTTCAGCAATAGTGACCGTACCAATCGCCTGACCGACGCCTTGCGACGTTACCAGATTCATCGTCACTTTTTCTTCACTGGCAGCCTGCGCACCTGCACAGGCCAGTAAAGTGATAATGGCCAAACTCAAACGCTTCATAAGACCTCCATCCAAAAGGTGTCTGATTGTTAAGTGTAAACCAGTGACACAATTTTGAGCGGAGAAGCATCAAAAACGCGATTAAGGTACGTCGTAACCCAGCGCGGCTTTACGGATACGGAACCATTGCTGGCGAGACATGTTCAGTGACTCAGACTCAATGGCGGTACGTACGCGCTCTATTTTCCCTGAGCCAATAATCGGCAGCGGCTGAGACGGTAACCGTAAAATCCAGGCGTACACCACTTGTTCAATGGACTGCGCGTTCAGCTCTTCTGCGATCGCGGCAAGTTCATTACGTAATGGCTGAAAGGCATCGTCATTAAACAGACGACCACCGCCAAGACAGGACCAGGCCATCGGACGAATGCGCAGCTGTTGCAATTGATCTAAAGTACCATCCAGCAGGAGCGGCTGATGTACTGGTGAAATCTCAACCTGATTGGTTGCCAGAGTAAACGGCAGACGCGATTGCAGCAGTGAGAACTGCGCCGGGGTAAAGTTAGAGACGCCAAAGTGACGCACTTTGCCGCTGTGGTGCAATTTTTTAAACGCATCAGCGACATCATCTGCATCCATAAGCGGATCGGGGCGGTGGATCAGCAGCAAATCAATATGATCGGTCGCCAGCAACTTCAACGACTCTTCCGCACTGGCAATAATGTGCGCGCTGTCGGTGATGTAATGACCCAGCGCATTTTCCGCGCGCGCCGTCGTCGCGATCCCGCATTTGGTCACAATTTGCATTTTTTCACGCAGGTGCGGAGCCAGCTTCATTGCCTCGCCAAACGCCGCCTCACACTGGTATCCGCCGTAAATATCGGCGTGATCGACGGTGGTAACGCCCAAATCCAGATGTTCTTCAATAAAGCTGACTAGCTGGCGCGGGGACATATTCCAGTCCATCAGGCGCCAGTAACCCATCACAAAGCGAGAAAATTCCGGACCTTGCGGCGCAATAGTAATACGCTGAACCATAGCAGCTTCCTTATAAGTGAATGTGCATCGAGTATACGCAATTACGCTTTTAAAAGAGTGAAGGTTGTTGCGGTTCTTCCGAAGGGTTGGCTTTGTTTGCTCGTAATTTACGCATCAGTCGCTGACGACATAGCCGCAACACTTCCTGCTTCTGGGCATCGCTCATATTTTGCCAGTTAAAACGCTCATCCCGACTGCGAAAACAGCCACGACAAAAACCGCGTTCGTCAGACTGACATATTCCACGGCATGGGCTCTGGACGGGGAAAAACTCCAGCTGTTCGGCCACATCCCCTCCTTTAATAAGATTGATATACCTATTGAAGACGTTAACTGAATTTCTCGCAAGCGCTATTGCATTAGACTGACTGGTCTATTACACTCGTTTCCATGAACAAAAACACTGAACACGATACACGCGAACATCTTCTGGCGACTGGCGAGCTGCTGTGTATGCAGCGCGGCTTCACCGGCATGGGCTTAAGCGAATTACTGAAAACCGCTGAAGTGCCCAAAGGTTCGTTTTATCACTATTTTCGCTCCAAAGAAGCGTTCGGTGTGGCGATGCTGGAACGCCACTATGCGGCCTACCATCAGCGACTGGCTACGCACTTTGATTCGGGGGCGGGTAACTACCGCGACCGTATTCTGGCCTACTATCAGGAAACCCTGAACCAGTTTAGCCAGCACGGCATTATTAGCGGCTGTTTAACTGTAAAACTGTCTGCCGAAGTGTGCGATCTCTCAGAGGATATGCGCACCGCAATGGATAAAGGCGCGCGGCACATTATTGTGCTGTTAGCGCAGGCACTGGAGAAAGGTCAGGCAAACCATTGTCTGTCCTTCGTTGGCGAGCCGTTACAGCAGGCGCAAGTGTTGTATGCGCTATGGCTGGGCGCCAATTTGCAGGCCAAGATTTCTCGTAGCGCCACCCCGCTGGAAAATGCGCTGGCACACGTTAAAACCATCATCACAACGCCTGCCGTTTAACAGGCGTTTTTATTTCTTTTATTACTAGACGACCGGTCTATTCAGGAGTGTCACATGTCATCTGAAAAACTGTTTTCCCCGCTGAAGGTGGGTGCCATTACGGCAGCAAACCGCGTATTCATGGCGCCATTGACGCGTCTGCGCAGTATTGAGCCTGGCGACATCCCTACTCCGCTAATGGTCGAGTATTACCGTCAACGCGCCAGCGCAGGTCTTATCATCAGCGAAGCGACGCAGATCTCCGCACAGGCGAAAGGCTATGCAGGGGCACCCGGCATACACAGCGAAGCGCAAATCGCCGCATGGAAGAAAATCACCGCGGCCGTACACGCGGAGCAAGGCCATATTGCTGTCCAGTTGTGGCACACTGGGCGTATTTCTCACGCCAGTCTGCAGCCAAACGGTCAGGCTCCTGTTGCACCTTCTGCGATTAGCGCCGGTACCCGCACCTCACTGCGCGATGAAAACGGTCTGGCAACGCGTGCCGATACCTCAATGCCGCGCGCACTGGAAACCGAAGAAATTCCGGGCATCGTTAATGACTTCCGTCAGGCTATTGCCAACGCGCGCGAAGCGGGCTTCGACATGGTTGAACTGCACTCCGCTCACGGCTACCTGCTGCACCAGTTCCTGTCACCAACGTCTAACCAGCGTACCGATCAATACGGCGGCAGCGTCGAAAATCGTGCGCGGCTGGTGCTGGAAGTTGTCGATGCAGGAATTAAGGAATGGGGCGCCGATCGTATTGGTATTCGCGTCTCCCCGATTGGCTCTTTCCAGAACGTTGACAACGGCCCAAACGAAGAAGCTGATGCGCTGTATCTGATTGAACAACTGGGCAAACGCGGAATTGCTTACCTGCACATGTCTGAACCAGACTGGGCCGGTGGCGAGCCGTATTCCGACGCGTTCCGCGAAAAAGTTCGCGCACGTTTCCACGGCCCGATCATTGGCGCGGGCGCCTACACGCCTGAAAAAGCAGAAGCGCTGATCGAGAAAGGCCTGATCGACGCCGTTGCTTTTGGTCGCGCCTATATCGCTAACCCGGATCTGGTGGCTCGCCTGCAGCGTAAAGCTGAGCTGAATCCGCAACGTGCCGAAAGCTTCTACGGCGGCGGCGCGGAAGGTTACACCGATTATCCTACCCTCTAACGTCACAATCTCCGTTCTGCCATTGATAGCGGCGTAACAACGCCGCTATACTAAAACAACATTTTGAATGTATTAGCCATTTTCGAAGGGGAAAAAGATGCGTTTACTTCATACCATGCTGCGCGTGGGTGACCTGCAGCGTTCCATCGAGTTTTATACCAACGTGCTGGGCATGAAACTACTGCGGACCAGCGAAAACCCTGAATACAAATATTCTCTGGCCTTTGTCGGTTACGGCCCTGAAACCAGTGAAGCCGTGATCGAATTGACCTATAACTGGGGTGTCGACAAGTATGAGCTGGGCACCGCCTACGGCCATATCGCTCTGAGCGTAGACAACGCAGCCGAGGCGTGTGAACGCATTCGCCAGAATGGCGGTAACGTTACGCGTGAAGCAGGTCCGGTAAAAGGCGGCTCCACAGTGATCGCGTTCGTTGAAGATCCCGACGGTTACAAAATTGAGCTGATCGAAGAGAAAGACGCCGGGCGCGGCCTGGGCGACTAACCTCCCCCTCGGGCACAGATCGTCTGTGCCCGTAGTTTTATACTCATCATTTTGCCATAATACGCGCTGCAATTTTCCCGTATTAAGAGACCCAGATGTCCGATAACGCTCAACTTTCCGGTCTGTGTGACCGTTTTCGTGGTTTTTATCCTGTCGTCATTGATGTCGAAACCGCAGGGTTTAATGCCAAAACCGATGCGCTGCTTGAGATCGCAGCCATCACACTGAAAATGGATGAACAAGGCTGGCTGATGCCGGACACGACGTTACATTTCCACGTAGAGCCGTTTGAAGGCGCGAATTTGCAGCCGGAGGCCCTCGCCTTTAACGGTATTGACCCTAACAATCCGCTACGCGGCGCGGTCAGCGAATATGACGCTCTGCATGCCATCTTCAAAATGGTGCGTAAAGGCATTAAAGACAGCGGCTGCAATCGGGCGATCATGGTGGCGCACAACGCTACGTTCGACCACAGTTTCATGATGGCTGCAGCAGAACGCGCCTCGCTGAAACGTAATCCGTTTCATCCGTTTGTCACCTTTGATACGGCGGCATTAAGCGGCTTGTCACTGGGACAGACGGTGTTGTCAAAAGCGTGTCTGGCGGCGGGAATGGAATTTGACGGGAATCAGGCGCACTCGGCGCTGTATGATACCGAACGTACTGCCGTGCTGTTTTGTGAAATCGTTAACCGCTGGAAACGTCTCGGCGGCTGGCCTCTTCCCGTACCTGAAGAAGCGTAACGGCGACATAAAAAAAGCGACCATTTCAGGTCGCTTTTTTACTTCTGCTGATATTACTCAGCGTCCGGCTCTTCAGTTTTGTATTTCGCCGCTGTTTCTTTAATCAGCTGCTGCAACTCACCGCGCTGGTACATTTCGATCAAAATGTCACAGCCGCCAACCAGCTCGCCGTCAACCCACAGTTGCGGGAAGGTCGGCCAGTTTGCGTATTTCGGCAGCTCGGCGCGAATATCCGGGTTCTGCAGAATATCAACATAAGCAAAGCGTTCACCACAGGCGGACAGCGCCTGCACAGCCTGTGCGGAGAAACCACAGCTTGGCAGTTTAGGGGAACCTTTCATGTACAGGAGAATCGGGTTTTCAGCGATCTGGCGCTGGATTTTTTCGATAGTGGTGCTCATTATCTTGCTTCCTTAAACTTCTTTTACGGCAGTAGTCTGACATTGTAGCGGGTCAGACAGGCAACGGAAAATAACATTTTCATTACGCGTTATTATTTTATCCCCTGACGCTAAAAGTTGCATTCACAATCTCATTTATCCCTTTAAAGGCTGTGGATTTGATTATCCGTTCACCAACTCCTACGTTAATTGCTGTTTTTTTTTGCGGTCGGTTACGAAACATAAGTTTAAACAAAAAAAGCTATTAACTTTCCCTCTTTCTATAGATTAGAATCATCAAGTTTTGAAAATCACACGCAGGCACGATAGACCTGCCTTACCAGAGGACTGCTCAGTGGCGCGGATAAACCGAATCTCGATCACGCTCTGTGCTTTACTTTTTACTACACTGCCCTTTACGCCTATGGCTCATGCTTCCAAGCAGGCCAGGACGACACCTACCAATTCTCACACCATCAAAACGGTAGATAAAAAGAAAAGCGCTACAGCCAGCCAAAAAACAACAAAGACCAGCAAGAAAACGGCGACAAAGACCACCAGTAAAACCAGCACCAAAACCGCTTCCTCTTCAAAAAAACGCACAGCCGCTCCGGCAAAGTTGACTAAAACTGTAAATCGTCGTGGTAAAACTGCCGCAGCACAAACTGCTGCCGTTACCTGGACTGAAAAATGCACACCGCGCAAAGGCCATAAGCCGCGCTGTGTGAAGGTGAAAACCACCACCCCAACGACGCTTGCTGACGCGCATAAAGTGAAAGTGCAGAAAGCGACTAAAACCGCCATGTCTACCTTGATGAACCAAATCGGCAAACCTTATCGCTGGGGCGGCACCTCACCAAGAACCGGGTTTGACTGCAGCGGACTGGTCTATTACGCCTATAAAGATCTGGTGAAATTCCGCATTCCGCGTACCGCGAACGAAATGTATCACCTGCGCGATGCCGCACCGATCGAACGTGGCGAACTGAAAAATGGCGATCTGGTCTTTTTCCGTACCCAGGGTCGCGGAACCGCTGATCACGTTGGCGTGTATGTTGGCAACGGTAAGTTTATTCAGTCACCGCGAAGCGGGCAGGAAATTCAAATCACCTCTCTGAGTGAAGATTACTGGCAGCGCCACTATGTGGGCGCTCGTCGGGTAATGACGCCAAAAACAATTCGCTAAAAACTTACCCTACAGAACATGCTGTAGGGTAAGTTCTTCTTTTGCATAACCTTTCAATTTGCTACCCTATCCTTACTCACAATGAGGCTATTGTGTGTACTCAATATAAATAATAAGGAGAGAAGCAATGTCGTTTGAATTACCTGCATTACCGTATGCCAAAGATGCTCTGGCACCGCATATTTCTGCCGAAACGCTGGAATACCACTATGGCAAACACCATCAAACCTACGTGACCAATCTGAACAACCTGATTAAAGGCACTGCGTTTGAAGGTAAATCACTGGAAGAGATCGTACGTAGCTCTGAAGGTGGTGTCTTCAATAACGCAGCACAGGTCTGGAACCACACGTTCTACTGGAACTGCCTGGCACCGAACGCAGGTGGCGAACCAACCGGTAAACTGGCCGAGGCAATTGCCGCCTCCTTTGGCAGCTTTGCGGATTTCAAAGCGCAGTTTACCGACGCCGCTATCAAAAACTTCGGTTCTGGCTGGACCTGGCTGGTTAAAGGAACGGATGGCAAACTGGCTATCGTTTCCACCTCCAACGCGGGTACTCCGCTGACCACCGACGCGACGCCGCTGATGACCGTTGACGTATGGGAACACGCCTACTACATCGATTATCGCAATGCCCGTCCTGGTTACCTGGAGCACTTCTGGGCGCTGGTGAACTGGGAATTTGTTGCGAAGAACTTCACAGCATAAAAAGATAACGCAGAAGGGAACCCCTTCTGCGTTTTAGTTTTAATGAGTGGCAGTACAGACCTCTTCAGGCTGTTTCCGCGCCGAGATAAAGACCAGCAGCAGCGCAAGCCCCGCCACAATCGCCCCCATCACCGGCACAAAACTGTAGCCTAAACCACCGGAAATCACCGCCCCACCGGCTGCGGCACCCAGTGCGTTCCCCAGGTTAAATGCGCCAATATTGACTGAGGATGATAATCCAGGCGCTTCGCTGGCAACGCGCATCACACGCATCTGCAACGGTGGAACGACGGCAAACGTCGCCGCGCCCCAGACCACCATACTGACCGCCGCGCCCAGCTCATTTCGCGCAAGCAAAGGAATGGCCAGCATAATAACCATCAACAGCAGTAAAAAGCCTTTCAGCGTACCGTTCACTGAACGGTCAGCCAGTTTGCCGCCAAAGTAGTTACCGATCGAGAAGCCAACGCCTATCAGCACCAGCATACCGGTGACAAATGCCGGTGTGGCATGGGTGATAGTATGCAACACCGGTGAGATGTAGGTATAAAGCGTGAACATCGCCCCGGCGCCCAGAACGGTCGTCAGCAGTGCCGACAGCACCTGCGGGCGCATAAGTACCGCCAGTTCACTACGGACATCCGGGCGCTCTCCTGCCCCACCTTTGGGTAATGAGAAGAACAGGCTGACCATCGCGATGACCCCAAGACCCGCCGTTGCCATAAACGACATGCGCCAGCCGATGGTTTCACCAAGCCAGGTTGCCGCCGGAACTCCGCCAATATTGGCAATGGTTAACCCCATAAACATGGTTGCCACGGCGCTGGCCTGCTTATGTTTGGGTACCACGCTTGCAGCAACCACAGAGCCAAGACCAAAAAATGCCCCGTGATTCAGACTGGTCAAAATACGCGATAACATCAGCGTGGTGTAATCCGGTGAGATAGCCGAGAGCACGTTACCCAGCGTAAAAATCGCCATCAGGAATATCAACGCATTACGTCGCGCACGATGAGACAGCAATAATGTCATCAGCGGAGCGCCCACCATTACGCCAACCGCATACGCGCTGATCAACATGCCGGCCGCCGGAATCGAGACATCCACACCTTTGGCTATGACGGGCAGTAATCCCATTGGCGAAAATTCGGTGGTACCAATGCCAAACGCGCCGATCGCCAGCGCCAGTAATGGATAATTGAGTTTCATATTGCGACTCCGTAACGTCGAGCCATGGCGCGACATAAAATAAGAGTCAAAAGCATGACATTGATCGCAAAATTAATAAAGTTAACAAAACTGCAAAAGACTTTTGCTTATTCGCAAACAATAGAGGGGAAAAGCCAGCGGAAAGGATGAGGGAGAATTAACTCCCTCGGGGAAATCAATGCAGCGCTGCGGTCAGGCCACTCGCGACGATCAAGCCCAGAACAATAATGGTAGTTACTAACGAAAATTTCAGATCGGTGCTCATCAAGTTTTCTCCTTTTTATTCCCACACAAAAAGTGATATTGCGCATTTTTACACACTTGAAAGCAAAAATCTCTCACGATTTATATTGATAACTGCTTTTAACTCTTCCCCTTTTCGTTAAGATCAGACAAAATTCCACGCTTACTTGATTAGCGTACCGGCCATTGACCCCTTCCTGACGTTCCGTGTCGTTTTCCCGGCGTGCCGCAACCCTTACGTTGCGCTAAGGGTGTGTAAAGGCAAACGTTTACCTGGAGTATTCTCAGGAGCTTAGGATATGGTCTGGAGTGAGATGTAATGGCAACAATTAAAGATGTAGCGAAGCGAGCAAACGTTTCCACTACAACCGTATCACACGTAATTAACAAAACGCGCTTTGTCGCGGAAGAAACGCGTAATGCTGTCTGGGCGGCGATCAAAGAGCTGCACTATTCTCCGAGCGCAGTGGCACGCAGCCTGAAGGTGAATCACACCAAGTCTATTGGCTTGTTGGCCACCAGCAGCGAAGCGGCCTATTTCGCTGAAATTATCGAAGCCGTTGAGAAAAACTGTTTCCAGAAAGGCTATACCCTGATTCTGGGTAACGCATGGAACAGTCTCGAAAAACAGCAGGCCTATCTGTCGATGATGGCGCAAAAGCGCGTTGATGGTCTGCTGGTGATGTGTTCCGAGTATCCGGAGCCGCTGCTGACGATGCTCGAAGAGTATCGCCATATTCCGATGGTCGTCATGGACTGGGGCGAAGCAAAAGCCGACTTTACCGATACGGTCATTGATAACGCCTTCGAAGGCGGTTACATGGCAGGTCGGTATCTGGTAGAACGTGGTCATCGTGAGATTGGCGTGATCCCTGGCCCAATGGAACGTAACACCGGAGCCGGGCGTCTGGCAGGTTTCATGAAAGCGATGGAAGAAGCGCTGATTAAAGTGCCTGAAAACTGGATTGTGCAGGGCGATTTTGAACCTGAGTCCGGCTATCGCGCCATGCAGCAAATTTTGTCACAGTCGCATCGTCCGACCGCCGTCTTCTGTGGTGGCGATATTATGGCGATGGGTGCACTGTGCGCCGCTGACGAGATGGGACTGCGCGTACCGCAGGATGTCTCGCTCATCGGGTACGACAACGTGCGCAACGCCCGCTTCTTCACGCCGGCCCTGACGACTATTCACCAGCCGAAAGATTCGCTGGGTGAAACGGCCTTCAACATGTTGTTAGACCGTATCGTGAATAAGCGCGAAGAGTCACAATCTATCGAGGTGCATCCGCGTCTGGTAGAACGCCGCTCGGTTGCCGACGGCCCGTTCCGCGATTACCGCCGCTAAGCCTGTTGCGCGGGGGCCTCATCTGGCTCCCGCAGCCATTCCTTGTTCAACGTTTCACTATCCCCTAAATAATCCAGCAGCCAGCTCAATGCCGGCGACGTATCGTTCTGTTGCCATGTCAGGCAGCATGCGGCATCAGGAAATGGATTCTCCAACTGTAGCGCAACCCATTTGCCGCTATCGATCCACGGTTTGGCAAAATGCGTCGGTACCATGCCGACGCACAACCCTGCAGACAAACAGGTAGCGGAAGATTCCCAGTCTGGCACCACAACGCGCTTTTGGTTATCCAGCAGCCAGGTAATACGCTTGGGCAACGTACGGGAGGTATCTTCACGCACCAGTGACGGCCAGTTGCGCAACGTGTCATCACTCAGCGGCCCGGGCATTGACGCCAACGGATGATGGCTAGCCACCACGCAGCTCCAGCTCAGCATTCCCATGTCGCGGAAGGTATAGCGGCCCCCCACCGGAATCGCCTGCGTGGCGCCGATTGCCAGTTCAACGCGCCCATCGGACAGCGCATCCCAGACGCCGTTAAAGACTTCCTGGAAAACCAGTAGTTCCACATCGTCAAAATGACGATAGAAATCGACGATCATTTGTCGGGTACGATCTGGGCGGACAATGTTATCGACTGCGATCGCCAGTTGTCCGCGCCAGCCGTTGGCAATTTGCTGGCATTGCTGGCGAGTGATCTGCATTTTTTTGATAACAGAGCGGCCCTCTTTGAGAAACCATGCGCCAGCAGGCGTCAATTCCACATCCCGATGGCGCCGCTCAAAAAGCGGCACCGCCAGCCACTCTTCCAGTTGACGTACGGTGTAGCTTACCGCGGAGGGTACACGGTGCAACTCCTGGGCGGCAGAACTAAAGCTGCCGTTACGCGCAACCGCATCAACCACTTCAAGTGAATATTCCGACCACATATTCTGCCTGCAAAAAATTTGAAATCAGTAAGCAAATATTAGCGTTTCACAGCGAGAATTACACTCACTACACTCAGCGGCATTGTTCTATTGCTAAAAAAAGAGAAATGATAATGCAACCTGGGAAAGGGTTTTTAGTCTGGCTGGCAGGTCTTAGCGTGCTCGGCTTTCTGGCAACGGATATGTATCTGCCCGCCTTTGCCGCAATTCAGTCCGATTTGCAAACACCTGCATCTGCCGTCAGCGCCAGCCTTAGCTTGTTCTTAGCCGGTTTTGCCGTCGCGCAACTTTTGTGGGGGCCACTTTCCGACCACTACGGTCGCAAACCTATTTTGCTGCTGGGTTTATCTATCTTTGCACTGGGCAGTCTGGGCATGCTGTGGGTTGAAAACGCCACCGGCCTGCTGGTGCTGCGCTTTGTCCAGGCCGTTGGTGTTTGCGCTGCATCGGTTATCTGGCAGGCGTTGGTCACCGATTATTATCCTTCACAAAAAGTAAACCGCATCTTTGCCACCATTATGCCGCTGGTCGGATTATCTCCGGCATTAGCACCATTACTAGGCAGTTGGATCCTGGTACATTTTTCCTGGCAGGCCATTTTCGCCACCCTTTTTGCCATTACCCTAATTCTGATGCTTCCCGCACTGCGCTTAAAACCGACGGTTAAAGCACGCGACGACAGCCAGGACAAACTGACGTTCGCCACCTTGCTACGCTCGAAAACTTACCGCGGAAACGTGCTGATTTATGCCGCCTGTTCCGCAAGCTTTTTCGCATGGCTGACGGGTTCCCCGTTCATCCTCAGCGAAATGGGCTACAGTCCAGCGGTGATTGGCCTGAGCTATGTTCCGCAAACTATCGCTTTCTTAATCGGTGGTTACGGCTGCCGCGCTGCGCTGCAAAAATGGCAGGGCCGTCAACTGCTGCCCTGGTTACTCATTCTGTATGCCATCAGCGTTGTGGCCACCTGGGCAACCGGCTTTATTCATCATGTTGCGCTGGCTGAAATCCTGATCCCATTCTGTGTGATGGCGATCGCTAACGGGGCAATCTATCCTATCGTCGTCGCGCAAGCATTACGTCCTTTCCCACAAGCAACAGGACGCGCAGCCGCATTGCAGAACACGCTGCAACTGGGTTTATGCTTCCTCGCAAGCCTTGTGGTTTCCTGGTTAATCGCCACCCCACTGCTCACCACCACCAGCGTGATGCTGACAACGGTGCTGCTGGCGGGCGTGGGTTACAAAATGCAATCACAGAAAGCTGACGCCCCGCAAACAGATGATCGTGCACAAATTGCCCACGGTGAGTCTCACTAAAGATTGTTGCGGGCAATTAATTAGCCCGCTAACAATTATCAGTTGAATCGATAAAAAATCAGGCCTATACTGATTTCCGGTTGTTAAAAATAACGATAATTTCTATGTATTAACGGTGACAAGAACGTTCCCGTTTTTCCACGGATGGCCTTTTCGGCAAGGGTTCCTCCCTTCCTCTGTTCTACGTCGGATTATAGATTCGCGGATTAATTCCGTGAGATTTCTCACAAAGCCCAAAAAAGCGTCTACGCTGTTTTAAGGTTCTGATCACCGACCAGTGATGGAGAAGCTATGAGTTCATCGTGTATAGAAGACGTCAGCGTACCGGATGATGACTGGTACCGCATCACCAATGAATTATTGAGCCGTGCAGGCATTACCATTAATGGCCCGGCACCGGCGGATATTCGCGTAACAAACCCCGATTTTTTCAAACGCGTATTACAGGAAGGATCGTTAGGGTTGGGTGAAAGTTATATGGATGGCTGGTGGGAATGCGACCGGCTGGACATGTTTTTTAGTAAAGTCCTGCGCGCGGGTCTTGAAAACCAACTCCCCCGCCACTTTAAAGATACGCTACGTATCGCCACGGCCCGCCTGTTCAATTTACAGACCAAAAAACGTGCGTGGGTCGTCGGTAAAGAACATTACGATTTAGGCAACGACCTTTTTACCCGCATGCTGGACCCTTATATGCAGTATTCCTGCGCCTACTGGAAAGATGCCGACACCCTGGAATCTGCCCAGCAGGCGAAGCTAAAAATGATTGCTGAAAAGCTGCAGTTGAAGCCAGGAATGCGGGTGCTTGATATTGGCTGCGGCTGGGGCGGTTTATCCCAGTTTATGGCATCACAGTATGGCGTTAGCGTAGTGGGTGTGACCATTTCGGCAGAACAGCAGAAAATGGCGCAGGCGCGTTGCGCGGGGCTGGATGTCACCATTTTGCTGCAGGACTACCGCGACCTGAACGACAAATTTGATCGCATTGTCTCCGTGGGCATGTTTGAGCATGTGGGGCCGAAGAACTACGCCACCTATTTTGAGGTGGTCGATCGTAATTTAAAACCGGACGGTCTCTTTTTGCTGCATAGCATCGGCTCCAAAAAGACCGACAATAACGTTGACCCGTGGATCAATAAATATATCTTTCCGAACGGCTGTTTACCGTCAGTTCGCCAGATAGCTAACGCCAGCGAGCCACATTTTGTGATGGAAGACTGGCATAATTTTGGCGCGGATTACGATACAACGCTGATGGCCTGGCACGAGCGTTTCATGAGATCCTGGCCCGAAATCGCCGATAACTATACCGAACGTTTCAAACGGATGTTCAGCTATTACCTGAACGCCTGCGCCGGGGCGTTTCGTGCTCGCGACATTCAGCTATGGCAGGTGGTATTTTCCCGCGGCGTTGAACACGGTCTGCGTGTTCCCCGCTAATCGTTATCGCCCCCGAGCCAACGGGGGCTTGACACTACGCTCCCGCTTCGCCCGTGACGTGACTGATGGCGCATTCACGCGCCGCCAGCACACGCTCAACGGTATCAACCACCGCCTGAGTTTGAGGGTCAATTTCAATGTTGACCCGCGCGCCCAGCTTTTTCTTGCCAAGCGTCGTACGCTCCAGCGTTTCCGGGATCAAATGCACACAGAAGCGCGTCGGCGTCACTTCACCGACCGTCAGGCTGATACCGTCAATACCGATAAATCCTTTGTACAGGATATATTTCATCAGCGATGGATCCTGAACCTTAAACCACACCTGTCTGTTGTTCTCAGAGGTCAGAATTTTCGACACTTCGGCGGTAGTCATAATGTGGCCCGACATTAAATGTCCGCCAATTTCATCGCTGAATTTTGCCGCCCGCTCAACGTTGACCAAATCACCGACCTTCAGGTCACCCAAATTGGTGATGCGCAGCGTTTCTTTCATCAGATCAAAGCTTATCTGGTTACCGTTAATTTCGGTGACCGTCAGGCAGCACCCATTGTGAGCAACCGATGCACCAGTCTCCAGCGCATCCAGCATATATTCAGGCAACTCCACGACATGCGTACGAAAATTTGGTTTTTCATCAATGGACACCAATTTCGCGGTGCCCTGCACAATACCCGTAAACATACTTCAAACTCCTGAACTCAATTAAGACATCTCTGCACAGCACAATAGCAGGTGGAAATTCAGGTTGCCAGCAATGCGCCGCGCCTGCCTGTTTTTTCACTGGAGAATTACGTATTCCTCGCTACAATAGACTGAAATTTCCCCTGCATTTTCTCCTTGCTGCCAGATAAGGCGGCTTTTTTAGTCTCTCAAATAACAACAATATAGTGGTGTACACGTGCAAAAGTATGTAAGTGAAGCGCGTCAGTTATTAGCTCTGGCAATTCCGGTGATTCTTGCGCAAATCGCTCAAACCGCAATGGGATTCGTTGATACCGTCATGGCGGGCGGATATAGCGCCACGGATATGGCGGCCGTCGCCATTGGTACGTCCATTTGGCTGCCGGCCATTCTGTTTGGTCACGGACTACTGCTGGCATTGACGCCAGTAATTGCGCAACTCAATGGTTCCGGACGCCGGGATCGAATCGCCCATCAAATACGCCAGGGATTCTGGCTGGCGGGCAGCGTATCCATTCTGATAATGGTAGTGCTATGGAACGCAGGCTACATTATTCACTCCATGCATAATATTGACCCGGCGCTGGCGGATAAAGCCGTCGGCTACCTGCGCGCGTTGCTGTGGGGGGCGCCTGGGTATTTGTTCTTCCAGGTAGCCCGTAACCAGTGTGAAGGTCTGGCCAAGACGAAACCGGCGATGGTGATGGGATTTCTCGGCCTGCTGGTGAACATTCCGGTTAACTACGTTTTCATTTATGGGCATTTAGGCATGCCGGAACTGGGCGGCGTGGGCTGCGGTGTAGCTACGGCTGCGGTTTACTGGGTGATGTTTATCGCCATGCTGTCTTACGTAAAACGCGCACGCTCGATGCGCGATATTCGTAATGAGCGTGGTTTCCAGAAACCGGACACCGCCGTAATGAAACGTCTGATCCAACTGGGTTTGCCTATCGCGCTGGCGCTATTTTTCGAAGTGACGCTGTTTGCGGTGGTGGCGCTGCTGGTTTCCCCGTTAGGGATTGTCGACGTAGCCGGACACCAGATCGCACTGAACTTCAGCTCGTTAATGTTCGTTCTGCCGATGTCTCTGGCTGCAGCTGTCACCATTCGTGTCGGTTATCGTCTGGGCCAGGGATCGACATTGGATGCGCAAACTGCCGCCAGAACGGGTCTGGGTGTCGGGGTCTGCATGGCGATGGTAACGGCGATTTTCACCGTGACATTCCGCGAGCACATAGCCCTGCTCTACAACAATAACCCGGAAGTAGTCGCTCTGGCGGCGCAGCTCATGTTACTGGCCGCGTTGTATCAGATATCGGACTCTATCCAGGTTATTGGCAGCGGTATCCTGCGTGGTTATAAAGATACGCGTTCCATTTTCTTTATTACCTTTACGGCATACTGGGTGCTGGGTTTGCCAAGCGGTTATATTCTGGCGCTGACCGACCTGGTCGTTGACCGGATGGGACCGGCGGGATTCTGGATGGGCTTTATTATCGGTCTTACCTCTGCGGCGGTACTGATGATGCTGCGCATGCGGTTTCTACAACGCCAGCCATCAGCAGTTATTTTACAACGCGCCGCGCGATAACCCCATAACAGCCGCCATCTGGCGGCTTTTTTACCGCTTCAGAAGGGGCTGGCGTTTTCGGCATTCACCCACTGTTTGTGGACAGGATGCCTGAAATGCAACTCACTGGCATGCAGCATCAGCCGCGGGGTTAGTTCAGTGCCTGGCAGCAGACGCCCGCCATACAAATCGCACCCCAAAATAGGATGCCCCAACTGCTGACAGTGGATCCGTAGTTGATGGGTTCGCCCAGTTTCAGGCGTCAGTTGTACGCGCGTCAAGGGGAGTAAAGTCCCCTCCTCCTGGGGGTGATAAAAGCGCTCAATAACCTGATAGCGCGAGCGGGCAGGTTTGCCGTTAAGAGCGCAAATCGACATCAGTGGAAACAGCGCCGGGTCTTTGGCAATCGCTGCGTCGATAATCCCTTCATCATTTTCCAGATGTCCGCATAACAGCGCGCTGTATACCTTAGTGACCGTACGCTGGCTAAACTGCTGGCAAAGCGCGGCATTGATAGCCTTGTTGCGGGCAACCACCATCAGCCCTGAAGTCCCAAAATCAAGCCGATGAACCAGTGTGCAGCCGGGGTAAATCTGTACCAGCCGGTAATGTACCGAATCAAGATTCTGCGGATTTTTCCCCGACAAGCTAAGCAGCCCGCTGGGTTTATTGATAAGCACCAGGTGCTCGTCCTGATAGAGGATCTCTATCTCGTCATGACAAGGTGGGGCAATGAAGGTATCGAGGATCGTAGACATGAGCGGCCTGGATAAAGTGTGGGAACGGATGATAACGAATTTTGACCAGTCAGGCGAATCGGCGCGCTTAACCCATGGCAATCATTGCATGATAGAGTGTGGATTATCCCGAGTGCGATGAGAGGGTTACACTGTGCAACAAATCGATTTTTACATGGTAGATGCCTTTACCACCACGACGTTTGGCGGTAATGCCGCAGCAGTCTGTCCGCTCGTTAACTGGCTGCCCGATGAAACATTATTAAAAATGTCGCAGCAGCATAACCAGTCTGAAACTGCTTTTTTTGTCGCCAAGGAAAATGGCTTTGAGCTGCGTTGGTTTACCACTCAGGGAGAAATCAATCTGTGTGGGCATGCCACTCTGGCCGCCGCGCATGTCATCTTTGAACATCTGGATTACCCGGACACTACCCTCCATTTTGCTACCCGGTTTGTGGGTCCGCTGACGGTCACACGCAGCGGTGAATGGCTGACGCTTGATTTTCCGGCCTGGCAAAGTGAACCTGTCGAGCCGCCCACCTTATTATTGGAAACATTAGGCATCACAGAATACAAAGAGGTGCGCGTCGCACGCGATTACATGGTGGTGCTGGAGAATCAACAGCAGGTTGAGGCTGTGCGCCCAAACATCCACGCCATGCTTCCGCTGGGGAAAATGGTTTGTATCACCGCACCGGGTGATGGGGAATACGATTTCGTCAGCCGTTTCTTCTGCCCAGGCGAAGCCGTAGCGGAAGACCCCGTCACAGGCTCGGCACATAGCATGCTGATCCCTTACTGGGCTGCAAAACTGAACAAAACACAGATGCTGGCGCGCCAGGTCTCGGCACGCGGCGGGGATTTACACTGCCAACTGACAGGAACGCGTGTTTACATCGGCGGACAAGCTGTAACTTATCTGACGGGTCACGTGCTGTTGCGCTAACAGCCTTACCCGAATTAACCCATCCATGGAGGATTTATGTCGAACAAACTCGTACAGATACACTTTGATTTTCATGGTCCGTTTGGGGCTGAGATGTCGAATCAGCTCGTTGAATTGGCCGAGTCAATCAACCAGGAGCCGGGGTTCATCTGGAAAATCTGGACCGAAAACGCAGCAAATAATGAAGCGGGTGGCATTTACTTGTTCCAGGATGAAAACACCGCGCTGGCCTATATCAAAAAACACACGGCCCGCCTGAAGCATTTAGGCGTGACAGACGTGACGTTCAAAATCTTCGATATCA
Organism: Citrobacter sp. Ce129; assembly: GCF_030334545.1. Classification (NCBI taxonomy): domain Bacteria; kingdom Pseudomonadati; phylum Pseudomonadota; class Gammaproteobacteria; order Enterobacterales; family Enterobacteriaceae; genus Citrobacter; species Citrobacter sp. Ce129. Next base: position 225,783 of record NZ_JAOWDS010000065.1, on the reverse strand, counting down.
ATGAACCATTAAGTAAGATTAACCACGGTCATATCGGCTAATATTTTCCCCCAGACGCCCCGCTCCGGGGCGCTGCTACACTCTCCTGCCGTCCCCCTCATCAAAAGCCCCCCCTTTTCGCCACCTCACGATGGCGAAATAGCGTGTGCCGCGTTTGCAATAGTTCACAAAATTATCACCCGCGAAAACTACCACTAGCCGAAAGCAGTATGAAAGCGTATAAATAAGACAAACAGTATTATTTTACACAAAGTGAATTATCATCAGCTACAGGAGATTTCTTATGTCCGTGGACATTACATTGAACTCATCTGCCGGAAGCTTCCCGCCAGCAGGTCATTACTCGCACAGTACAACGGCTGGCGGCTTCGTCTTCATTTCGGGGCAGTTGCCGGTTACTTTTGATGGCGAGAAAAAAGCGGATGCCTCTTTTGAAGATCAAACCCGACTGGTACTCAAGAATATTGATGCTTGTCTGGCGGGTGCTGGAGTTTCCCGTCAGCATCTGGTGTCTGTTCGCGTCTATGTGACGGATATGAACCAGTGGCCGACGTTTAACAAAATCTATGGAGAATGGATCGGTGATTTTCGCCCATCCCGTGCCGTAGCAGGCGTTGCTGAGCTTCATTATGGCTTCGCGCTGGAAATTGAAGCCATTGCGTTGGCCCCACAAGCGTAACGTTTAACGACATACAGGTGAACAACAATGACTGAAATGACACTGCCAGATTATAACGATGTGGCCGCTGCGGCAGAACGCATCGCCGATTATGCCAACAGAACGCCGGTGATGACCTCCCGAACGGTTAATGAAGAATTTGCTGCTGAAGTTTTCTTCAAGTGCGAAAACTTCCAGAGAATGGGCGCGTTTAAATTTCGCGGCGCCATGAATGCGTTGCGCCAGTTCACCCCGGAGCAACGCGCTGCGGGCGTCGTTACTTTTTCTTCCGGCAACCACGCGCAGGCCATTGCCCTGTCGGCAAAATTGTTGGGGATCCCGGCGACCATTATCATGCCGCATGATGCCCCGGCAGCTAAAGTTGCCGCAACAAAAGGCTATGGCGGAAATGTGGTGATGTACGATCGCTATAGCGAAGATCGTGAAAAGATTGGCCGGGACCTGGCAGAAAAACACGGGTTGACGCTAATCCCGCCTTACGACCATCCGCACGTGATTGCGGGCCAGGGCACCGCCACAAAAGAGCTGATTGAGGAAGTGGGTCAGTTAGACGTTCTTTTCGTGTGTCTGGGCGGCGGCGGGCTGCTTTCAGGATCCGCACTGGCAGCGCGACATTTGTCTCCTGACTGCATCATCTATGGCGTCGAGCCCGAAGCAGGAAATGATGGTCAACAGTCGTTTCGCAGCGGCAAAATTGTTCATATCGATACACCTAAAACCATTGCTGACGGCGCTCAAACTCAACATCTTGGGAATATTACGTTTCCAATTATCCAGCAAAACGTGAACGATATTCTGACTGTCTCAGACGATGAATTAGTCGCCTCAATGAAATTTATCGCTGAACGAATGAAAATTGTCGTGGAGCCGACCGGTTGCCTGGGTTTCGCCGCCGCCAGAGCGCGTAAAGCTGAACTGCGTGGTAAGAAAATCGGCATTATCATCAGCGGTGGCAACGTGGATATCAGCCGTTACAGTGAATTCCTTGCCGGGTGATCGAAAAGGTATCTGCTAAGCGGATACCTTACTATTGTCTGTACATTCCCGTCTGGAAAAGCGAGCCCAGCTCACTGTAAACTGCTCGCAATCGTGGCAACAGGCATCACCGCAGGAGACTGGCATGCCAAAAACCGACAACAATTCACTTCTCTGCCAAATTGATACTATCGCCAGGGGCTTGAGTGAGACCTTTTCTCCATTTTGCGAAGTGGTAGTTCATGATCTCAAAAATCCTGAACATGCCATTTTATCCATCCATAATAACCTGTCAGGACGTGAACCCGGCCAACCGGCAACAGAGCTTGGCCTGGCCAGAATCGCATCGCCTGAATTTCCCAGTATCATTGCCAACTACAGCAACCAGTTTGCCGATGGCCGCCCGGTGAAAAGCACGTCCATAGGCATCAAGGATGAAAAAGGCATATACGTAGCAGCACTGTGTCTGAATGTGGATATGACGCTGTTTCGTGGCATGCAGAGCGCCCTCGCGCGTTTTACTGAAACCACAGACTCGCCTGTTAAGGAACATATCGATCCTGGTAGTAATGAAGTCATCCGCCAGCGTATCGATGACTTTGCAGCTAAGCGCGCCACAACGGCCCGCGCCCTTAAACCTGAAGACCGTAAGCGACTGATTCAACAATTACGCAAAGACGGTTTGCTTAACGTACGAAAATCTATGGATACCGTCGCGCAGCATTTGGGCGTTTCCAGGGCTACCGCTTATCTGTATGCCCGTCAGTCAGTTCAGGCGGGTGAATAAACGGGTTCAGATAGACCACACTTGCCGCAGCATAGAATGTCTGCTCTTGATTACCGACACGAAGCGCTCCCGCTATACTAAGGGCGGCTTCGTGCCCAATTTCGTGTCCGATATAGTTATCCACCAGTAAACAACCAAATCCCGCTGCAGTGAAAAAATAAACCTTTATTTTCGTGCGTATTTATTGGCGCTGAGTAAATAGATGACTTATTTTTGTACGTACACAGTGAAATTTAGCTTTACTCAAATAACACCACCAGCATTGCTAATGCATCACAATAGAACAAATAACAACTAACCCACTGATTTAAAAGAATTTAAAAAATACTGAATTTATTGCACCAATAATACCTATGCAATATATATAAATAGCGTGATATCTAAATTATAATTCTTTTACATCCGGCTGATTGGTGAGGTAAGAATGCGGTTAATGGTCATGTTGGTAAGCTTTGTACTCTCCACCCAGCTTTGGGCAGGTGAACTTTCCAGGCCCACCGGTAAAGTTCTTTTAACGCTGTCGGGTAATATTGAAAATACAAATGCTGATGGGAAAGCCGTTTTTGATACCGCCAGCCTCGAGAAGCTCGGCATGGTCAGCTTCCAGACCACCTCCCCCTGGTATAATGGACGCACTACCTTTACGGGTATTCCACTTCAAAAAATCATGGATTATGTCGGGGCGAATGGCTCTGTTGTGAAGGTCACTGCGCTCAATGACTACACCACCGTTATCCCTCTCAGTGATTTCAAAAAATACAATGCTATCCTTGCTTTAAAAATCAACGGAAAATATATGCGCATCCGTGACAAAGGCCCGCTATTCATTGTGTACCCCTATGACAGCATGCCAGAACTGAATAATCAGATTTATTATTCAAGGTCTGCATGGCAGGTCAGTAGTATGGATATTGAGTAAACGTTCAGAGGAACATCATGAACAGAATACTGGCTGGCATCATCTTTTTTCTTTTTATATCTACCGGGTATATCTCTTTCCTAGTGCATGAACGGCAACAAGAGCTACAGAAACTGACTCATTACACCGATTCCTGGTCTGCTGCTCAGTTGGTATCACAATATTACCGATTTGAATCGTTGCTTGGTCTTTACACTATCGATGATACGATGAATCTCGATGATGTACGTATGCGTCTCGACATTATGCTCAGCCAGAGTGATTTGATAAAAGAAGGTGACCTGGGGCGCTACATAGAAAGCAATATAGCCCACCGTGAGCTGGCGGTAAAACTTGAAAATACTCTTAGTTATCTGGATGTTAATCTTGAGAGCATGAATCGTTCAGCACTCCAGGCATATCTGAAAAAAATGCATGCTCTGGATGCACCACTTGGCCGTCTTTCATCCGGTGCCTTAAACAAGGATGTTAACTCGATCAATAACGCCAACCAAAAAATTCAAACGCTGTACTATATTTACTCAGCTACCTCTGTATTGTTGATAATACTCAGTGCGATTCTGGGCGTGCTCATTTTCTATCAAAACAGAAATATTCTGCGGGCGCACCTTCAGGTCAAGAGTCTGGCCCAAGAACTGCAGAAATCTAAAGAAAAGCTACAAATCCAGAATGCTAAACTGGAATATGACGTCTACCATGATTCTCTTACCGAGATGAATAACCGCCAGCTATTCTGGAGCGATTTAAATAAAACAATCGAGATAGCAGAAAAAAATAACGATGCTGTGACCGTGATGTTGTTCGATTTAGATCGATTCAAAGAGGTAAATGATACGTATGGTCATGATGCTGGTGATATGTTATTGCGCCAGATATCAGACCGTCTGATTTCGATGAGCCTGACTTCGGATACCCTGTATCGCTTAGGAGGGGATGAGTTTGCGTTTCTGTCGAGCGGTCTGACAGAAAGCCGGGCCGTTTCACGAGCCCAGAAAATAAGTGATTTTATCAGCCAGCCCTACACTATTTACAACACGATTATCAACATAACTACCTGTGTTGGCATCGTTATCTCAGAAACTGAACGTCGCTCCGACTATCTTTATAAATTTGCCGATTTGGCCCTGTATGAGGCCAAAAATGAAGGCTCAGGTAAGATAAAAGTCTTTCGGCAACGCATGTTAGAAAAGCTGCAAGAAAGCAGAACGCTTGAGCATGATATGGCATTGGCAATAGTGAACAAAGAATTCGTGGTCTATTACCAGCCTATTGTCGATTCTTTCAGCCAGAAAATTTACAGCTATGAAGCGCTGATTCGCTGGATTCATCCTCTAAAAGGTCTGCTGTCGCCTGATAGCTTTATTCCTGTTGCTGAAAAAACAGGAATGATTAATGAGATGGGGAAAGCGGTGCTTGAAATTGCCTGCAGGGAAGCGGCGTGTTGGGCGGTTCCGGCTAAGATTTCGGTCAATGTCTCCCCTGTTCAGCTAAGCAGCAAAGGCTTTGCCGGCATCGTGTTAACCATACTGAAAGAAACAGGACTTCCACCGGACCGCCTCGAACTGGAAGTGACAGAGTCTTCTCTCTTTACTGAGAGTACGACACCAATGAACACGCTTAATAAGCTCAGAGCCCTGGGCGTGAAAATTTCCATCGATGATTTTGGTACCGGATACTCGTCTCTTTCGCGCCTCAGCAGACTTGCCTTCGATAAAATCAAAATAGACAAATCCTTTGTGCATTCGATATCCACACAGGAAGACGCCCTTAATATCATCAAACTGATCACCGGCATGGCGAAATCCCTCAATATGAAGGCTGTTGCAGAAGGTGTTGAAACGCAGGAGCAACTTGAAAGTCTTCAGGCACTGGGCTGCGATTTTGCACAAGGATATCTGTTTGGCAAACCTCAGCCTTGCATTGATGCTGAAATCAGAAACGGTTAAATCACGGACGACACATTTACTCGTGGATACAGGGCCGCGTTTTTTCTCATCTGCACACTGCGAGCGTTATCCCTGCGGGATCGCAAGGATAACCTTCGCAAACATGGTTATATCGGCCCCATGTTGATTTGCTATCAGGCTACTTGATCATCAACCGTAGTGCTAAATCATTCGGATAAGGATCAAAATAGTTCTGGGTAAGCAAATAGCTGTCCGGGTATTCAGCAAGATAGTGCTTGAGTAGCGTCAGTGGCGCCAGTATTGGCAGCAGCCCGCCGCTATAGTTGAGGATAACGTCACGTAACTCTCCGCGCTGGCGGGTGTTTAACCGATCGCGGAAGTAGCCCTGGATATGCATCAGTACGTTGGTGTGATTTTTCCGCGAGGCGGGCTTTTTAAGGATTGCCATGAGCTTTTCGCGATAAGCCACAAAAAAAGTGTCCAGATCATCCCACTGATGGAGCGATGCAACGAATGGACCAATCTCCCGGTAACCTGCCTGGTGATGGGCCAGAAGCTGAAGCTTATAGCGACTGTGGAAATTGAGTAAGCCGTGACGAGTAAGACCATCGGCCCGCAGCCTATTAAGCTCATGTAACGCGAACACTCGCTCGACAAAGTTCTCCCTCAGCACCGGATCGTGCAAACGGCCATCTTCTTCGACTGGCAACCACGGGTAGCTTTCCATCAATGCGCCGGTAAACAGGCCAGTACCCTCTTTTCGGCCACGATTTCCTTTTTCGTCATACAACCTCACTCGCTCCATACCGCAGCTTGGTGATTTAGCACAGACAATAAAACCCGACAGACCGCCAAGTCCATCGATATATGAAGCAGCGAAATCGGACATTTTATCGGTGACATCCTCACCTGGCGCATGGCTAAAACACATGCGGATATTCCCTTGTGCGGTTTGAACCAGGCGCAACGCGGGACGTGGTACTGGCAAACCGATGGACATCTCCGGGCAGACAGGTTTGAAAGTCACCCACTGAGCCAGCTCATCCATCACAAACCCCATCCGTTTATGCCCACCGTCGAAACGCACGGCTGAACCGGTTAAACATCCACTAATCCCGATGACAGGTTGAGTGTTCATAACGACCCCCTCGTTTATTGACGACCCTTTTCGGGAAAAAACATAACGGTTTCACTATTAAATCATAGCGTACGATATCTGCTGTGAGTTCAACTGATAGATGCAAGTACTCAAAAAAATCCTGGCCGCCAGGGGAAGTGGTTAGCGGTTTTAAGATGCCTTTCGAGTGAACTGTTGCTCAGTAATAGTATTACCCCATTGATCGCCTTCCCATTCTTTCGATAATTCAAATCCGAATGATTCGTACAATCGTCTTGCCGCAGTAAGTTTATTAAATGTCCACAATTGAACCGAAGAGAATCTCTGCTCATCACAAAATCTCATCGCTTCGCCAATAAGTTTTCTACCCAGTCCGCTGCCACGACACCCATCGTCAAGGATGAACCAACGCAGATGCGCCTCATTATTCCCCAGATCCTCACCGTCAATTGCAACTGAGCCGACTATGCGCTCATTCACGATTGCCAGCCAAATCTGATTACATGGCTTGTCCAGGCGACCAGAAAAATCAGCAAGACCTGCGGCAACCTTCCCTTCAAAAAAACTGCCGAAGTTATGTTCTCTGGCGTAATAGCCGCCATGCATTTCAGTAATACGACCTATCATGCCGGGATGATAACCCGTGACTATTTTTACGCTGTTACGCAGGTTACCCTCGTTTCTTTCACGACAGGCTTTCAACGCGTTGGCATAGGAAGAAAGACCTTGTAATACAGCTTGCTGTGTAAACGGATCGAGCTTACCAAGTGCTGCTCCGACACGTTCGTCAGCATAAGTATTGATGCTATGTACGGTCTCCACGCCCTTCCCGGTAAGGCTTAGCCGTTTTGTCCTCGCATCTTCAGCAGAAGGAGCTTCTTTAAGCTCTCCGGCTTCAACAAGTTTAGCGAGCATGCGGCTAACGCTGGACTTCTCTAGCCCCAAGATCTGGACCAATTGAGCGGCTGTCAATGACCCATGTGTTTCAATTTCAAGCATGGCGTGAACTGCTGAAGGAGGATAGTCGGTTGCAGCCAGGTTTTGGTTCATGAACCCAAGCTCTCGCACCATTAAGCGTGATGCCGCACGTATGTTTTGTATGTTACTTAGTTCAGAAATCATGAGCATTACCCTGCAACAATAGTTGCATCATACAACCATTGGTGTGAGGAATTTGTCAATCCCTTATTCTATATCCGCTTCCCGCTCGAAGTAGACCTTGCGATGCATCAGGCTGTCCGTTTCGTGCCAATAGCAGACCTTACCCACTGCAGTAATTTACCCGACTGAGATCCATTCAGTAATGGTTCTCGCCAACGCCTCAGGTTGTTCGAGCGGGATCATATGACCGCAATCCTTGATGGTTCTCAACGATGCACCAGGTATGGCATCGACCAGTTCCTCCGCCTCCTGCATGGAACGGATGGCGTCATCTTCACTGGCAATAACCAGAGTGGGACAACCTATCGTTGCTGAAGGATTACCTTGTCGGGTTAAGGTCGATTGCGTAATGAAGGCTTCAAATCCGAGACAACGTCCCATTTGCTGGATAGTAGAAATCATATCCCGATCTGATGCGTTTAGGGGGTGCAGTGACCGGGCAATAGCATTGCTGCTCAGCCCCTTAAACGTTGCGGGTGACAATGACTGCACGCTTTGCCGCTTTGATTCCGCCTCTAATGGCGTATCCTCCCGTAACGAACTGGCAATCAGTACCAGGGACTCCACACGATCCGAAAAATCTGCAGCAAACTGCCGGGCAATGTACCCTCCCAGTGAAAAACCTATCAACGTAAATTTGTCAGGCAGACAGGTACTCATATGCTGCGCGATATCATGGAGGGTTAGTCCTCCGGTTACGGAAGCATGATGAACAATACAGTTTGCCGGCAGGTATGTTTCAAATTCATGCCAGAGCATTTCATTCAGCATATACCCGGGAATTAAAACGATCGTTCGTGGCATTAGGCTCATAGCACTCGCTTAAATGTATCGAAGGATTAGCTCAGGAACGGTTTAAAAATATCTGACCAAGGCTGAAACGACAATCCCAAGGGTGATAGCTATTAAAGGTCTTTTATAAACCAGCATCACGACGGCCGTGGTCAATAATGCCATCTGAGCGCCTTTGTCGCCTGTGAGGGCAACGGGGGCTAAAATCGCCACGAGAACGGAGCCTGACATCCCCTGAATAAAGGCTTTTATTCGGTGATTAAAAGGCACAAAGGACATAATCCAGACACCACCCCATCGGGTAACGAGTGTGACCAACGCCATAATAAAAATAATAATAAGAGGTCCTGTGCCTACCGTCTCAATACTCATTTTTTCTCTCTCATGATAATTCCAGTAATACCTCCGGCGAGGGCTCCAGCGATCACATGACTATTTTCTGGTAACCATTTATACGCTATCAGCGAGGCACTGGCCGCTGCGGCCCAGATAATCAACATCCTCAGGTTTCTTTCCCCTTCGAACACCATAGAAAGGAGAAAACACCCCATGACCATATCAAGACCAACGCTTTTGGGATCCTGGATAACGCTCCCAAAATACAGTCCTGCCAGGGTCCCTGCTCCCCAAAAAAGCCATAACGCAAGACCGCCACCAAAGAGTAATCCCAACCCCGCGCTTCCCCTGCTGAATGCCTGTATGGACATGGCCCAGTTAGCATCGGAAACGACCATCATGATCCCGTAGCGTTTAGCGGGTGTTAACGCGCGCAACCACGGGTATAAAGTGGCCCCCATTAACAGATGCCTGGCATTAATGGCAAAAACGGTGGCGATAAGGGTTAATACAGGAACCTGATCGGTCCAAAGCTCTAAGGTGGCGAATTGAGCATAACCGGCAAAAACCAGCAAACTCATCATTGTCGCCGACGTCGGGTCCACTCCTTTCTGCGATGCGGCCAGGCCAAAGGCGGCACCAAAAATAGCGACAAAGAGTGAAACCGGGATAAGCTGCCGAAAACCATCCCATATCAGCGAATGATTAAGTTGAGACAAATCGGGCTGGTGATGCGTCATCCGGGACCTCATGAATTTCATAACAGTGAAAGCAAACAGGGGGCCACTATGACAGTATTGTGGAATCGATAAAAACGCATAATAATTGATATTAATATTTGATTATCGAATGCAAGGCTCAAAGGTGCATCATCAAGACCTCCAGATGGACTGGCTTAAATGTTTTGTCGCGGTAGTGGATGCGGGATCGCTTTCGGCTGCGGCACCTGAAGTCCATCGCTCACAATCTGCGGTCAGCATGCAACTTAAAAAGCTGGAATCTGCATTAGGGTGTCAGCTTTTACTTCGCGGCCCTCGTCAACATCAACTCACGTCTGAAGGACAAAAACTGCTGGGGTATGCCAGAAGGATGCTCGACCTTCATGCTGAAACACAGGCCGCATTTCACGGTAAGGAGTTAACAGGGCGTATTCGTCTGGGAGTTCCTGATGACTATGCAGCAAAATACCTTACCCCTGCGCTGAAGAGATTTGCCCCTAACTTTGGGTCAGTCGAGATCGAACTGAGCTGCGAGCAATCAACGTCACTCATTCCTCGCGTTGAGAGCGGCGATCTCGATTTGGCCCTGGTCTCCCGGGAGCAACCCAACCAGGGCGCGTTACTGTTTTATGAACCGATGGTGTGGGTGGGTTCTCCACAGTTTGAGGTCTGGCGGCGCGATCCATTACCCATTGCGGTTTATGAAAGTACAAGCCTTGCTAAACGTAGTGCTATCAACGCACTAGCACTGCAGGGGCGGAGATATAAGGTGGTGTATAACAGCTCCAGTCTGTCGGGACAGATTACAGCTGTAGAAAGTGGCCTGGCTGTTGCCGTTCTGACCCAGTGCAGCGTGCCACCTCATCTGCAAATTCTTGGCAGTGAACATCTTTTGGGGCCTCTTGAACCCATGGAAGTCTCATTGTTCAGAAGCCATACTTCCCAGGGTTCTCCTGCAGTGGATAGTTTGTACGATTTGCTCCTCAGGACATTACGGGTCAGAAAAGTTGAAAGTTAAGACGATTTATTAGGTGCCTCAACGTCCGCTCCTCGCTCGCAGCAGACCTTCGCTGCTGACCTTTAAAAGCCAGGAAAGAATCTTCATATGACAGGGCGTCCGCTCATGCCTTGTCATCTTTCTTCTTAATATCTGCAGCTAAAGTTGGTAATTCCCCTGAACGGTTCTATAGTCGTGACTGCTTCTCATTACAGGGTTCACTAATGCGATTTAACGGACTGACTAAAGGTTTCTTCATTTTCATACTTGCCCTCGTGACCTGGGCATTCTTCGATGTATTGTCCCCCTACTTTTCCGCCATTTTGTGGGCCGCAATCCTGACCACTATCTTTAACCCGGTGAAAAACAGACTGCGCACGGCGCTTGGGGAACGCAACGGGCTGGCGTCACTGCTCACCATCGGCATCATTTGTCTGATTGTCTTTATCCCACTGATGATAATCCTCTCCTCGTTAGCTATTGAGCTGAACGTGGTATATGCCAAATTACAACAAAACGACACTCAGTTTCCCGAAGTGGTTACCGCCATTATTTCTTATCTTCCTGACTGGGCCAGAAGTTTCCTCGCAGAACATAATCTGGATAACGTCGCGCAGATTCAGAAAAAACTGTCCGACATTGTCCTGCAGGGTGGACAGTACCTCGCAGGCAGCGCGTTCCTGATTGGTAAAGGAACATTCGGCTTTGCTATTAGCTTTGGCATCATGCTGTATCTACTGTTCTTCTTACTGAAGGACGGACCGTACCTGGTGCGCCAGATTCTGGACTCATTACCGCTTTCTGATTTTGCCAAACAGCACCTGTTTGCCAAGTTCGTCGGGGTGACGCGGGCAACGGTCAAGGGCACGGCGGTAGTGGCATTGGTTCAGGGTATCCTGGGCGGCATCGCGTTTGCCATTGTTGATATCGACGGCAGCGTTCTGTGGGGCGCGCTGATGGCGTTTCTATCCCTCGTACCCGCCGTCGGCTCAGCAATCGTCTGGGTACCAGCGGCAATATTTCTCTTCGCTACGCACCAGTTGTGGCAAGGGCTGTTTATCGTAGGCTTCTTCGTGATTATCGTCGGGCTGGTGGACAATATCCTGCGCCCGCTGCTGGTGGGGAAAGACACCAAAATGCCGGACTACCTGATTCTGATTACCACCCTCGGCGGCATGGAGATCTACGGCATTAACGGCTTTGTGATTGGCCCCCTGATTGCCGCACTGTTCATCACCTGCTGGAACCTGTTTTCCGGGCGTGACCATGCAGGTAACGTGGAAGGAATCGACGAAGCCTTTATGGAAGAAGGAAAAAATCCTCCAGATTTATGATGGCAGGACGATAACAGAAGGCGGTCCTCGGACCGCCTTTTTTATTTTCACGCAAAATCATACGTTTCCTATAATTTCAATCATGCGTATTCATTAATCGTCGCAGAAGGAACTAATCAGTGCGAATTGCCACAATCACCAACTGGGCCTACAGCGCGACGGTATGTCTGACCATAGCCTCCGGCGTTGTCATGTTGATGGCCTCCAGCGCCGATAACACCGAACGCCAGGTGGTGGAGCAGCGATACCAATTCGATCAGCTGACCGAAGAAGTAGAGCTCGACGCCTGGTCGCTGTCCGATCTGGCACGCGAATATGTTATTGCAAAAGATCCTGAGGCGCTTAATGCCTACCGTCAGAAAGAAGCATCGCTAAAAGCGGTGGAACAGCGGTTGTCGAAGCTAAAAGACATCGGGGCAACGGATGAAGAGCTGGCGCTGTTACATGAAGGACTACAGATTGTTGATGCCCTGCAGGATGAACAAGCTACGGCGCTTGCCAGCGTCGCGCGCGGAGAAGAGTCGCAGGCCATCGCCCTGCTGTACGGGAAAACTTATGAACAAGAACTGGAGCGCGCCCAGGATCGGATAGACCATTTCCGTCAGTTGCTCGACAACCGCGTACGCGACACCATTGAAGATGCTACCCAGGCATCGCGCACGCTACGTACGGCCTCGGAAGTGATGGTCGGGCTAACGGCACTGCTATTTTTGTTTGTCCTCGGCTTTATTTTAAAACGCCGCGTATTACGCCCCGTTGTACGGCTGAGCGATGTGGTTAACCGTCTGGCGTCGCAGGATTACGCCGTGGAAACGCCCAGCTTTAACCAGATCGATGAAATCGGCGATATGGCGCAGGCGATCCGAATTTTTCGCGAAAACGGCCTGGTACGACAACGACTGGAGAAAGAACGAGATGCCGACTGGGCTATCCGCGAGCTGCTGGCGCGCATGACTCAACGTTTGCAGGGCTGCGAGAGTTTTGCCGATGTCATTAATGTGGCCGAGCTGTTTGCGCCAAATATTGCCCCGGGTATTGCCGGGCGGCTTTACATACTGGACCGCGAACCCTGGCAGATGCGCTGCGTTGCGCAATGGCTTTCACCACAGGGCAAAGCAGACGCTTTCCACCCGGACGAGTGCTGGGCTGTGCGCCGTGGTCAGAGCCATCCCCCGTTGCAAGGCGAACCCGATATCGCCTGCTATCATCTGCCGGAGTCATGCCAGCAGCACACTTTGTGCGTGCCACTGATTGCCCAAGGTGAAGCCATTGGTCTGCTCTCATTCCAGAACCTCAGCAAAGATTCTGCTCCCTCACGGGCGTATCTGGAGCTGATGGCGGAAGCACTCGGTCTGGCGTTAGCCAACCAGCGCCTGCGCGATGCGTTGCTGGAGAAAGCGCTCTACGATCCGCTAACCGGACTGCGCAACCGTCACCATCTGGAAGATACGCTACGCACCCAAATGAGCCAGGCAGTACGTAACAAAGAGCCGATAAGCTGCCTGATGATCGATATCGACCATTTCAAAAATATTAACGACCGCTTTGGTCATGAGGCAGGCGATAGCGTGATAAAAAGTATCGCGGCGACTATTCCATGCGTTGTCCACGACAGCGGCATGGCCTTCCGCTACGGCGGCGAAGAATTTCTGGTGCTGCTGGCTAATACGGATGAACAGGCCGCTAACCGCTTTGCAACGGATATCTACAACGGCGTACGCGAACTGTCGCTGCGCTTTGGCGTCTCTGACATTGGTCACGTCGATGTCTCTATCGGCGTTGCCAGTTATCCACAGCACGCCCAGAGCGACAACTTGCTGCGCGCCGCAGATGTCGCGCTGTACCGTGCTAAAGAGTTGGGACGTTCGCGCATCGTTAGCTTTGGCATGCTGGAAGCAAGCTGAGTTACGCCGGCATTACGTGCATTGCTTTACCTCTGCGCCAGGCGGTGATATGTTAACTGGATGAACATAAAACACGATATCACCGCTTTTAATTACAACCAGTGGTGGCTGCCTTCTTAAAGGCGGTCAGAATGTGTTTTCCCCATTTTTAGATAACCGCCGAAAGGCGGTTATTTGCATTTAAAGACCCCTTTCGGTTTTATGATTAAGGAGTCTTACATGAACAACAAAACCATCATCCTCACTGGCGATCGTCCCACCGGCCCGCTGCATCTTGGCCACTATGTTGGGTCTCTGCGCCAGCGTGCTATTCTGCAACATGATTATCAGCAGTTTATATTGGTTGCTGACCTGCAAGGGCTAACCGATAACGGCAGCACGCCGCAAAAGATCCGGGACAATATTCCCGAAGTACTGGCCGATTACCTCGCCGCTGGTATAGACCCTTCACTCACTACCATTTGTCTGCAATCTGCACTGCCCGCCCTCGCTGAGCTGACCACTCTTTATATGAACATCGTCACCGTAGCTCGCGTGGAGCGTAATCCCACAGTCAAAAACGAAATTGCGCAGAAAGGTTTTGCCCGCTCGTTACCGGTTGGCTTTCTGGTTTATCCCATCAGTCAGGCAGCAGATATTACAGCTTTCAAAGCCGAAGTGGTTCCCGTCGGCGACGATCAGTTGCCAATGATTGAACAGACCAATGAGATCGTACATAAGATGAATAGCCTGTTACCAGCCCCCGTCTTGTCGCACTGTAAAGCGTTGCTGAGTGAAACCAGCCGCCTTCCAGGGATTGACGGTAATGCCAAAATGTCTAAATCGCTCGGTAACACATTACTCTTATCCGCCAGCGAAGAGGCTATTCATCATGCGGTCAGCACAATGTACACCGACCCTAATCATCTAAAAGTCTCCGATCCGGGGAAAATTGACGGCAATATGGTATTCACTTACCTCGACGCTTTTCATCCGGATAAAGCGAAAGTGGCTGAGATGAAAGCGCATTATCAGCGCGGTGGACTGGGTGACCGGGCATGTAAAAACGAGCTGGAGATGTGCCTGCAAGAGCTTATCGCCCCGATGCGCGAGCGGCGGGCAACCTACATCCAGGATAAAGGCATGCTGATGGCGATGCTCAAAAAAGGAAGCGAACAGGCGCACGAAATTACGCAGCAGACATTAAGAGAAGTGAAGCAAGGTCTGGGTTTACCGGTATTCTGAGCGCTGATAACACCCTTTTCGATAAATAAAGATAGCTCCCGACGAATTACTATCGTCGGGAGTTATCAGAAGCTGACACGCAGCTTATTGGTCAAATACAGTAAAAGTTAGTTATCTTTAACCCGCTAAAATATTCTGCGTTACATCCTGGCATGTCCTGAACTTGCTTAGAAATGATATTAGTTAAAGAATGATTTTTGCCAGAATGAAACCGACTGGTACCGCAACCACTATAGAGATACAGCCTGGCAAAAAGAATGGATGATTAACTATCTTAGAACCATTCCATCGTTTACTTAAAAATGAACCTGTATCATCGGTTGCAATAGCAAATGCAGTTGTTGGATAAATATTAGTGAGATAAAGTGCGCTAACCGCGACAAAACTGGCCAAAATCGCATCAGCACTAATGCCAATAGAAGCAGCAATAGGCATTAATAAGGCACACGTTGCCCCCTGACTGAATAACATTGCACTGGTACAGAAAAAAACAACTGCAAGTAAACCAGGATATAAACGCAACATATCACTGGCTTGTATTTTTATCTCGTCAATGTGTGCGCCAATAAGCGTACTGCTTAACCACACAATACCTAATACCACTACTAATGATTCAGCACCAGATTTAAATATAGGTGAATTCTTCAGCTCCTTCATATCCAACTTGCATGTAAAGATAATGACCGTGGAAACAACAAACATGGCAATGATTATTAAATCGCGGGAGTTAATTTTGTGCCCAATAACTGACTTAAACATCAACATACAAACCACAAATAAAACACCCATCAGGAATATCACTACCGATGATTTAGCGCTGGCGGGAGTCTCATAGCTGACATGTTTATTTATAACGACTTTATTTTCCTGCATAACTTTCCTACAAACGGGATCATCAGCCAGTTTTTCGCCCTGTTTACTGGCGATGAAAGCTGCAACTAACACAGCAAAAAAAGCGGTGGGGAAAACAATCAACATAGCATCAGCAAAACTGACTCCCATTACCTCTACTGTACCATACATAATTGCCGTGGCGGCAGAGATTGGTGAGGCTGTAATCCCTAACTGTGAGGCTACAACAGCAGAGCTTAATGGCTGACTGGGTCTGATGCCGTTATCTTTTGCAACTTCCTGAATCACATTCATGACAGACATGGCGGTATAACCTGTCCCGGAAAGTACTGTCAGGATAAAGGTCACAGTTGGCGCAAGAATATTAAGGCAACCTGGATTATTGCGTAATAATTTCTCTGTCACAGTTACTAAATAATCCATTCCGCCAGCCTGTTGCATTGCAGAGAGCGCTACAATAGTAGACAGAATAATGAGCATAACGTCGACAGGCGGGCTCCCAACCGGAACATCAAAAATAAAAACTGCAATTGCTAATCCAACCCCACCAGCGAACCCTACGCCAATCCCTCCCCAACGGGCGGCAAGCATGATAGTCCCTAGCAATAAAGCGATATGTAAAATCACCATATATTTGACCTATTTAAAATTATAATTCACGCAAAAGGGATGTAAAGGTAATGAATATAATTATTCATTACCTTAAGTTAAAGTGAGTTGTTTATCACATCGGTTGATTACGAAATATTCATTTCCTTTTTATACCGTTTAATTACTGCTGTACTTTTTTGTGGGTCAGTCATATTCATTGGGTCAAGCAAATAATCTGCCTGTTCTGGCGTCAGCAGCTTTTCTGCTAACACGACCTGTTTTACACTGGTCTGCTGCTGATACGCAGCCTTAGCAATTCTGGACCCAACCTGATAGCCAAACAGTGTTGCGATGATGGTCGAAAGCGCCGTACTTTCCTCTGCATAACGCGTGCTCACTTCTTCGTTGATCGCTATATCCTTCAGGCAGTTATCAATAAATAAGGGTATACTTTTACTCAATAACGAGCAGGACTCAAAGAGAGCTTTCAACAATACCGGTTCCCACACGTTCAGATCCAGTTCCCCCCCCTCAACAGCCATCGTCACCGTCAGGTCATTGCCAATTACCTGATACGCAATTTGATTTATCAATTCAGGCATCACTGGATTAATTTTTCCCGGCATAATTGACGAGCCGGGTTGAACAGCAGGAACAATAATTTCATTAAAACCGGCTCTTGGTCCTGAACCCTGAATACGAAAATCAGTAGCCATTTTTGAGAGAAATGCAGCTATTTTTTTTAGCTGCGAGGAAAATTCAATATAGAAATCACCATGTTGGAGACCATCGAAGAAATCTGATTCTGGGGCATATTTATCTCCAGTAATACTTTCCAGCCACTGATAAACTGCCGGAAGATATCCTTCGTGAGTGGATAATCCTGTACCTATTGCTGTTGCTCCCAACGGTAAAAATAATGCTTCTTCGCTTACTTCCACCATTTTCGCTTTAAGTTTACTGACCTGTGTGCGATAAGCGCCAAATTGCTGGCCAAACGTCATCGGCACTGCATCTTGTAAGCAGGTTCTCCCCAACTTTACCTTGTCAGCGAACAAGCAACTTTTTTCTGACAACACGGCTTCAAGTCTTTCTAATTGAACTAACAGTTGATTTATATTCATACGGCTGGTCATTTTCATCGCCGCTGGAATGACGTCATTGGTTGACTGTCCCATATTAACGTGGGTATTCGGGTGAATCTCATCATATCCACGTTTGCCAGTGATAATCTCATTGGCACGGTTTGCGACCACTTCATTCATATTCATGTTAGTTGAAGTACCGCCTCCCCCCTGGAATATATCAATAGGGAAATGGGCATCATAATCTCCGGCCATTACCTCCTCTGACGCTTTAACGATGGCTGATGCCTTCTGTTGATCCAGAGCACCAATTTGTCTGTTAGCCTGTGCTGCTGCTTGCTTGATTACGGCGATAGACCATAAAAAGTGCGGGATTTCTCCTGCGGTTTTTCCTGACACTGAGAAATTCAACACCGCACGTTGTGTTTGAATACCGTAGTAAGCCTCGTCTGGCACCATTAAAGTTCCTAATAGATCCTTCTCTTCACGCATTTTTCTATCTCTTGTGTATTAAGGTTGCCAATACATTAAATTACCGATATGACAGATAGTTTGAAGTAGCTCAAAGAAAAAATACCATTTAAAAGTTAGATAGATACTATTAAAAACAGTAATAATCCGGGGTGTAAATGAAGGATATCAACTTCGACTTTAAGCAATTACAGGCATTTCTGGCCGTGATAGATACAGGCTCATTTACAGCTGCAGCCAAGAAACTTAGCGTAACCCAGTCATCAATTTCACAGCAGGTTGCGAACCTGGAACTCGCCTTAAATACTGCTCTGGTTAACCGTTCTCAACGCCCAATCCAGATGACAATAGCCGGGCAGGCTCTCTACCCACTTGGGAAAAAAATTATTGATAACGGTGTCCACCTTCAAGAACATATCAATGCTATAAGCGATGGACATATCTCACATCTGAAAATTGGTTTTGTGGATTCAATTAGTAAAACTGTTGGTTTGGATATCCTTAAGTTCCTGCAACCACAGGTGAAGCATATTTTACAGGTAACTGGCACAGCATCAGGATTGCTCCTGGCGCTGAATAAGGGGGATATTAATCTGGCTGTAACGATGTTGCATACGGAAATGCCGCCCAATGTTAAAATGTACCCATTGATTGAGGAGGAATTCCTCTGTATTTGCCCAAAAGGATGGCCGGAAACAGAATTGGAAGAATTATGTAAGCAACGGAATTACATTGCTTATACCAAAAATACGCCAACAGGGATCCAGACACTCAACTGGCTGAAATGGCAGAATTTCTCCCCTTCAATTCAGTTTGAAATTGATAATGCTGATGAGATTTTAAAGCTAATTGCCTGCGGGTACGGATGGACGTTGACTACGCCGTTATTTATTACCACCTTTCCAGCTTTCTCTGACTCACTGAAGATCATTCAGATCAATAAACCCAAAGAGCGTCGCAAAATTGTTTTGTTGTGCAAGAATGATGAGCTTTCAGGATTTTATAAGAACCTGGCATCTGAGATTCGTTCAATACTGGAATTGAAACTGGAGCAGCAGTTTTACAGTCACCTGAAGCTGGATGCTAATTCACTATAATAAATGGGTATACGTACCTGCTTGTTACCCAACCAGCAGGTATTGGATCTGTCATGCGCCTGGTATAAGCAACAATCGCTTTCAGATGTGATCAGGATAACTATAAATACTATTATTCAGATGAAGAATATCTGAGGGCGGTCTGAATTCTCTGAAACAGCATATGAGAGAAGTTGCTTTATGGTGTGGTTCTGACTGTAGCCTATTTTTCAGTTTCGTTCATGTAGAGGCCATTCACTGAACGCATGCTCCGGGCTGAAGTGAACTGAACGGAAGGCTTTTAATGGTAAAAACCGGCGAATTCAGACCCGGGAAAGAGAGTTAACATCAATCAACGAGGAATACGTAATGACAGATGATAAAAGTAAACACCCGAAAGTGGATCATGCTGAAGAAAACGCATTTTTCCCTTCTGACTATTCTCTGAGTCAGTTTACCAGCCCAGTATCTGACCTTAGTGACTACAACTATCCCAAACAGTACATGGGAGAGAAAAAGGTGCTGGTCATCGCTGCGGATGAGCGTTACCTGATGACTGATAGCGGGGCTCTGTTCTCAACAGGAAACCATCCTGTTGAAACGCTGATTCCAATGTATCACCTGCATGCCGCCGGTTTTGATTTTGACATTGCGACAATATCAGGTTACATGACCAAGTTCGAATACTGGGCCATGCCGCATAAGGATGAAAAAATTATGCCATTTTTCAGCGGGTATAGGGCTAAGTTTCAAAATCCTGAAAAATTGTCCAATATATTGAGTAGCCTGAACGAGCAAAGTGAATATGCTGCCGTGTTTATTCCTGGTGGCCACGGCGCACTGATTGGACTGCCAGAAAGCAGCGAAGTAGCCGATACCCTTCGCTGGTTCATGAACAATGACCGCTTCGTCATATCCCTTTGCCATGGCCCTGCAGCATTCCTTTCGCTACGTAATGGCGATAACCCTCTTAAAGGCTATTCTATTTGTGCTTTCCCTGATTCAGCTGATAAGCAGACGCCTGATATAGGTTATATGCCTGGTCACCTCACATGGTATTTTGGCGAAGCGCTTAAGCAAATGGGGATGAACATTGTTAATGAGGACATTAAAGGAAGTGTTTACAAGGATCGTAAGGTGCTCACTGGGGACAGTCCTTTTGCGGCCAATGCACTTGGTCAACTGGCAGCTAAAGAGCTCCTTTCAGTTTATGCCTCCTAATCATTGTTAGCTTAAGTGCATAATACGGAAATTGCCTATTTTTCATATAGTAAGATTTAATTGATCTGGCAGCGGCAGTCACATTGACATATGTACCTGTCAGATCATATTTTTGGTGTTTTGGGCTTATGGAAGATTTAGTGATCCTGCTTTCTGGTCGTCAGGTCAGGACGAAATAGCAGTCTCCGCTCATACTAATGAGTCTCTGAAACTATTTTTTATAAAAAACAACATATTAAAACCCTCAACGACATACAATTTATATTTCTAATTGTAATGATAACCATTCTCATATTAATATGGCCGCGTGATAATTAACTTTTGATGCATTCCGCATGTCTGACCACGCCACTACCACTGCTTCATTTACGCTCGAGTCGCTTTATGGCGCACATCACGGCTGGCTGAAAAGCTGGCTGACGCGCAAACTCCAGTCCGCCTTTGATGCAGATGACATTGCCCAGGACACTTTTCTACGGGTAATGGGCAGCGACACGCTCTCGACAATCCGCGATCCTCGCTCCTTCCTGTGCACTATCGCCAAACGAGTGATGGTCGACCTGTTCCGCCGACACGCGCTGGAGAAAGCCTATCTGGAGATGCTGGCGCTTATGCCTGAGGGGCTGGCGCCTTCGCCCGAGGTACGGGAAAGCCAGCTCGAAGCCCTGCAACTCATCGACAGCATGCTTGACGGACTAAATGGCAAAACACGCGAAGCGTTTCTGCTTTCGCAACTGGATGGTCTGACATACAGCGAGATCGCGCTGAAGCTGGGTATTTCCGTCAGCTCGGTGAAAAAGTATATGGCAAAGGCTATCGAACATTGTTTGCTGTTTCGTCTGGAGCACGGCCTGTGAACGCTTCTATTACCGATTCTCGCCGCCAGGCATTGCGATCGGCATCACACTGGTATGCCGTATTGAGCGGCGAGCGCGTCAGCCCACAGCAGGAAGCGCGCTGGCAACAATGGTATGAAGAGGACAAAGATCATCAGTGGGCATGGCAACAGGTTGAAAACCTGCGCAGCCAACTCAGCCACGTACCGGGCGATGTCGCCAGCCGGGCATTGCACGATACGCGCCTTACCCGTCGCCACGTCATGAAAGGGTTACTGTTGCTGATGGGCGTGGGCGGCGGCTGGCAGCTCTGGCAATCTGAAGCCGGTGAAGGGCTGCGCGCCGACTACCGCACCGCCAAAGGCGCGGTCAGCCATCAGCGGCTGGACGATGGCTCGCTGCTGACGCTCAACACGCAAAGCGCCGCAGATGTTCGTTTTGATACGCGACAGCGCGCTATTCACCTCTGGTACGGTGAAATTGCCATTACCACGGCAAAAGACGCCCAGCGTCGGCCTTTCCGGGTGATGACCCGCCAGGGTCAGCTCACCGCCTTAGGCACGAAATTTACCGTCTTCCAGCAGCTCAACGCCACGCGGGTTACCGTTCAACAGCACGCTGTTGAAGTCATATTGGCAAACCGTCCGCAGGAAAAACGCATCGTCAACGCTGGTGAGAGTCTGCTGTTTAGCGCGTCTGAGTTTGGTGCGATAGCTTCAGCGGATGATGACAACGCCGCCTGGACCCAGGGCGTTCTGAGCTTCAGCGATAAACCGCTGGGTGAAGTGATTGCCGCGCTCGGCCGTTATCGCAACGGCGTGCTGCGTTGCGATCCGGCTGTGGCCGGACTGCGCCTGAGTGGAACTTTCCCGTTGAAAAATACTGATGCGATCCTGGATGTGATTGCCCAGACACTTCCAGTTAAAATTCAGTCAGTTACACGATACTGGGTAAATATATCCGCATTGTAAGAAAAATAATTCTCATTTCGATTGTCCTTTTTCCCCTTCTCGTTCGACTCATAGCTGAACACAACAAAAATGATGATGGAGAAGGTATGACGCCTTTACGCGTTTTTCGCAAAACAACACCTTTGGTTAACGCCATTCGCCTGAGCCTGCTGCCGCTGGCGGGGTTATCGTTATCCGCCTTCGCAGCACAGGTTGATATCGCTCCGGGTTCGCTCGACAAAACCCTTAACCAGTATGCCGCGCTCAGCGGAATTACCCTGTCGGTTGACGCCAGCCTGACGCGCGGTAAACAGAGTGACGGTCTCCACGGTGACTACGACGTCCAAACTGGTCTGCAACACCTGCTGAGCGGTAGCGGCCTGCAGGTGAAATCGCTGGGCAATAACAGCTGGACGCTCGAGCTTGCGCCAACCCCGCAAGAAGATGCTCTGACCGTAGTGGGCGACTGGCTGGGAGATGCGCGCGAAAACGACGTATTCGAACATGCTGGCGCACGTGACGTTATCCGCCGTGAGGATTTCGCCAAAACCGGTGCGACAACTATGCGCGAGGTGCTGAACCGCATTCCTGGCGTCACCGCCCCGGAAAACAACGGTACCGGCAGCCACGATCTGGCAATGAACTTTGGTATTCGCGGTCTGAACCCGCGCCTCGCCAGTCGATCAACCGTACTGATGGACGGTATTCCCGTGCCGTTTGCCCCTTACGGCCAGCCACAGCTTTCACTGGCACCCGTCTCGCTCGGAAATATGGACGCCATCGACGTGGTACGCGGCGGTGGAGCAGTGCGTTACGGGCCGCAGAGCGTGGGCGGCGTGGTGAACTTTGTCACCCGCGCTATTCCGCAAGACTTCGGTATCGAAGCCGGCGTGGAAGGCCAGCTCAGCCCAACGTCCTCACAGAATAATCCAAAAGAGACACACAACCTGATGATGGGCGGTACGGCAGATAACGGTTTTGGTACCGCCCTGCTATACTCCGGCACTCGCGGCAGCGACTGGCGCGAACACAGCGCGACGCGCATCGACGACCTGATGCTGAAAAGCAAATATGCGCCAAACGAAGTGCATACCTTCAACAGTCTGTTGCAATACTACGACGGTAAAGCCGACATGCCCGGTGGCCTGTCTCGCGCGGATTACAACGCCGATCGCTGGCAATCCACGCGCCCTTACGATCGCTTCTGGGGACGCCGCAAGCTGGCAAGCCTCGGCTATCAGTTCCAGCCAGACAGCCAGCATAAATTCAATATTCACGGCTTCTACACCGAAACCCTACGCAGCGGCTACCTGGAACAGGGCAAACGCCTCACCCTTTCACCGCGTAACTACTGGGTACGTGGCATTGAACCTCGCTACAGTCAGAGCTTTATGATGGGCTCTTCCGCGCACGAAGTGGGCGTAGGTTACCGCTATGTGAACGAGTCGACCCATGAAATGCGTTACTACACCGCCACCAGCAGCGGACAACTGCCGTCCAACGCCAGCCCTTACGATCGCGACACCCGTTCCGGCACCGAAGCGCACGCCTGGTATCTGGATGACAAAATCGACGTCGGCAACTGGACTATCACGCCGGGTATGCGCTTTGAACATATCGAGTCATATCAGAACAACGCCATCAAAGGCACACATGAGGAAGTGAGCTATAACGCCCCACTTCCGGCGCTAAACGTGCTCTATCACCTGACTGACAGCTGGAATCTTTATGCAAACACCGAAGGCTCGTTCGGCACCGTACAGTACAGCCAAATTGGCAAGGCTGTGCAAAGCGGCAATGTGGAACCGGAAAAAGCGCGAACCTGGGAGCTTGGAACCCGATATGACGATGGCGCACTGACAGCGGAAATGGGGCTGTTCCTGATTAACTTTAATAATCAGTACGATTCTAACCAGACCAACGACACCGTTACCGCACGCGGTAAAACGCGCCATACCGGGCTGGAAACCCAGGCCCGCTATGACCTCGGCACGCTGACGCCAACGCTCGACGACGTGTCGATCTACGCAAGCTATGCGTATGTGAATGCCGAGATTCGTGAGAAAGGCGATACCTACGGCAATCAAGTGCCTTTCTCGCCGAAACACAAAGGCACGTTGGGCGTGGACTATAAGCCGGGCAACTGGACCTTCAACCTGAACAGCGATTTCCAGTCCAGCCAGTTTGCGGATAACGCCAATACCGTTAAAGAGAGCGCCGACGGCAGCACCGGCCGCATCCCTGGCTTCATGCTCTGGGGCGCACGCGTAGCCTATGACTTTGGTCCGCAGATGGCAGACCTGAATCTGGCGTTCGGCGTGAAAAATATTTTCGACCAGGCGTATTTCACCCGCTCTTACGACGACAACAACAAAGGCATCTACACAGGCCAACCGCGCACGCTGTATATGCAGGGGTCGTTGAAGTTCTAAATCCCGTTTGCCCGGCCTGAATGCTGTTTTTTACAGGCCGGGTAAGCGCAGCGCCACAAGACACAGGCAACTCACATGTTCACACCATTACGCACGCTATTCGCCGCTCTGCTACTCACCAGTCACGCCTTTGCCGCCACGATACATGACGAACATGGCACCTTTACGCTTGATAAAACGCCACAGCGGATAGTCGTGCTGGAACTGTCGTTCGCGGACGCACTGGCCGCCGTCGATGTCAGTCCGGTCGGCATTGCCGACGATAACGACGCCGCGCGCATTCTTCCAGAGGTTCGCGCCCGTCTTAACCCCTGGCAATCTGTCGGCACGCGTGCACAGCCAAGTTTAGAAGCTATCAGCGTGCTGAAACCGGATCTGATCATTGCCGACAGCAGCCGCCATGCGGCTATTTACAGCGCATTACAGCAAATCGCACCGGTGCTGCTGCTTAAGTCTCGCAATGAAACCTACGCTGAAAATCTGCAGTCTGCGGCCATCATCGGTGAAGTCGTTGGCAAAAAGGCACAGATGCAGTTACGTCTGGAGCGACACAAACAACAGATGTCGGCATGGGCCAGCCAGTTGCCAAAAGGCACGCTGGTGTTGTTCGGTACCTCTCGGGAGCAGCAGTTCAACCTGCACACGCAGGAGACCTGGACCGGGAGCGTTTTGACCGCTCTGGGGCTGACGGTACCTGCGGCGATGTCGGGCGCGTCTATGCCGTCCATCGGACTGGAACAGTTGCTGGCGCTCAATCCTGCATGGCTGCTGGTCGCGCACTATCGCGAAGAAAGCATCGTTAAACGCTGGCAGCAAGACCCGCTATGGCAGATGTTAACCGCGGCGCAAAAACAGCAGACGGCGTCGGTCGACAGTAACGCCTGGGCGCGAATGCGCGGCATTTTCGCGGCCGAACGCATTGCCAGCGACACGGTAAAAATCTTTCATCACCAGCCTTTATCCGATGTGAAATGACAGTTTTCAAACATCCAGCGTTGCAGTGGGGACTTCCCCTTGTCGCGCTTATCGCAATCTTCTGGCTGAGTCTGTTTTGCTACTCGGCCATTCCTGTTTCTGGCGTTGACGCCATTCGCGCCCTGCTGCCGGGTCATGTGCCGACGCTTCCACAAGCGCTGGTGCAAAACCTTCGTCTGCCGCGAAGCCTGGTCGCCATTCTGATCGGCGCAAGCCTGGCTCTCGCGGGAACGCTGCTGCAGACGCTGACGCATAATGCAATGGCCTCCCCTTCGCTACTCGGCATTAACAGCGGCGCGGCGTTGGCGATGGCACTCACCAGCGCCATCAGCCCTGTGTCCATAACGGGTTACTCCATCGCCTTTATCGCCGCCTGCGGCGGCGGCGTAAGCTGGCTGCTGGTGATGACCGCAGGCGGTGGATTCCGCCATACCCAGGACAGAAACAAACTGATCCTCGCGGGTATCGCGTTCTCGGCTTTTTGTATGGCCCTGACCCGTATCACCCTGCTGCTGACGGAAGATCACGCCTACGGCATTTTTTACTGGCTTGCGGGAGGCGTATCCCACGCACGCTGGCAGGAATTCTGGCAGCTTTTCCCGGTGGTGGCGGTTGCAGTACCGGTGGTGTTGCTGATGGCTAATCAACTGAACCTGCTTAACGTCAGCGACAGCACCGCCCGCACGCTGGGGGTGAATCTGCCGAAGCTACGTTTAATCATCAACATTCTGGTGCTGCTTCTGGTCGGTACCTGCGTCAGCGTGGCTGGCCCGGTGGCGTTTATCGGCCTGCTGATGCCACATCTGGCTCGCTTCTGGGTGGGATTCAACCAGCGCAAAGTCCTGCCGATGAGCATGCTTATGGGCGCCACGCTGCTGCTACTGGCCGATGTTCTGGCCCGCGCACTGGCCTTCCCTGGCGAATTACCCGCGGGAGCCGTGGTGGCTCTGATTGGGGCGCCCTGCTTTGTCTGGCTGGTCAGGAGGCGTGGATGAAAATTGCGCTAGTTATTTTCATCGCCCTCGCGCTGGCAGGATTTTCAGTGCTGTCGCTGCAAATGGGAGTGATCTCCGTTCCCTGGCGCGCCCTGCTGACCGACTGGCAGACCGGGCGCGAGTATCATTACGTGTTAACGGCGTACCGCCTGCCGCGATTGCTGCTGGCGCTGTTTGTTGGCGCAGCCCTCGCGGTTGCAGGCGTGCTGGTGCAGGGGATCGTGCGTAACCCCCTGGCATCGCCGGATATACTCGGCGTAAACCATGCCGCCAGCCTGGCCTCTGTGGGCGCACTGCTTCTCTTGCCGTCACTCCCGGTGATTGCACTACCGCCGCTGGCCTTTGCCGGTGGCATGGCGGGCCTGATCCTGTTGAAAATGCTGGCAAACTCCAGCCAACCGATAAAGCTGGCGCTCACAGGGGTCGCGCTTTCTGCCTGCTGGGCCAGCCTGACGGATTATCTGATGCTCGCGCGCCCGCAGGATGTGAACAGCGCCCTGCTCTGGCTAACCGGCAGTTTATGGGGCCGTGACTGGAGCTTTGTGAAGATTGCCCTCCCGCTGCTGATGTTGTTTCTGCCGCTGAGCCTGAGTTTTTGCCGCGATCTCGACCTCCTGGCATTGGGCGATGCGCGCGCCACCACGCTCGGTGTGTCGGTACCGCGTACCCAGTTCCGGGCTTTGCTACTGGCTGTTGCTATGACGTCAACCGGCGTGGCCGTCTGCGGCCCGATCAGCTTTATTGGGCTTGTGGTGCCGCATATGGTGCGCAGCATTACCGGCGGACGTCACCGCTGGCTGCTGCCCGTTTCGGCCCTGGCAGGTGCATTGCTGCTGGTGGTTGCCGATATGCTGGCGCGAATTATTCATCCCCCGCTGGAGCTTCCAGCTGGCGTGCTGACTGCCATTATCGGTGCGCCATGGTTTGTCTGGCTGCTTGTGAGAATGCGATAAATGACATTACGAACTGAGAATCTGACGGTCTGTTACGGTACAAATAAGGTGCTTGACGGCGTTTCACTCGCACTGCCAGCGGGGAAGATAACCGCCCTGCTCGGCCCTAACGGTTGCGGGAAATCGACGTTGTTAAACTGTTTTTCACGGCTGTTAATGCCGCAGTCCGGCAGCGTATTTTTCGGCGATCATCTCATTAACGCGTTTTCATCGCGCCAGCTCGCTCGCAGGCTGGCGTTGCTGCCACAGCACCATTTAACGCCAGAGGGGATCACCGTCCGGGAGCTGGTTTCGTACGGCCGCAACCCGTGGTTGTCACTCTGGGGGCGGCTTTCCGCTGAAGACAATACGCGGGTTAATACCGCCATGAGCCAGACCCTAATCCATCATCTTGCCGAACGACGGTTAACCGAACTTTCCGGCGGTCAGCGCCAGCGCGCCTTTCTGGCGATGGTCCTGGCCCAGAATACGCCCGTTGTACTCCTCGATGAGCCAACCACCTATCTCGATATCAATCACCAGGTAGAACTGATGCGGTTGATGGGCGAACTCCGGGCCCAAGGGAAAACGGTGGTCGCAGTGCTGCATGACCTTAATCAGGCCAGCCGGTACTGCGATCATCTGGTGGTGATGGCGAACGGACATGTTATGGCACAAGGCACACCAGAAGAGGTGATGAACCCTGGATTGCTAAGAACCGTATTCAGCGTGGATACGGAGATACACCCCGAGCCGGCATCTGGCAGGCCGATGTGTGTTGTGAAGTAGATGACACTGACCGTAATGGTATCAGGGTCTCAACAAGAAGATGACGAAACGGGGGAATAGGTTAATTAATCGTTCAGCTTAATATTAACGGGCGTCGGTTTGCTTGATACCGACGTCAGTTGTGTGCCAGGAGCGGACGTTGCTAATGGCATGATGTATGAACCAATGGAGAACCGATCATCTATACACATATAGATCCCTAACGAAAATATTGTTTTCACTAGCCCTGTAATGGAAGCGTTAATTTTATATTCTAACGCTTCCATTGAGCCTACCACTTTGGCAAAGCAATTCTTACACTTCAAAATAATGTGCTTTTTTATTCAGCTAAATAACCGCCATCGATTGGATAAACGCCTCCGGTACAGAATGTAGAACTGTCTGACAGCAAGAACAATATGAAGTCTGCTATTTCCTGCATTTTTGCCATCCTTTTCATAGGGTGGCTATTTGCGAAACTACTTACAATATTTTCAGGGAACTCACTCATTCTTGGGGTTTGGACATAGCCCGGAGCGACTGCATTGATTCGAATGCCTTGACATGCAAACTCTAGCGCTGCGGTTTGAGTTAAACCGATTATACCATGTTTAGCCACGGTGTAAGGTGCTAATCCAGGAATGCCCACCAGACCATTTACTGCAGATAAATTAACTATAGATCCACCAAACTTCATCATCTGGGGTATTTCATATTTTAGGCAGTGAAAAACGCCGCTCAATGAGGTAGCAATAACCTTATCCCAGTTTTCAACTGTCTGCTCTGTTATATTTTTACCATGTTCACCTGTTAAGCCTGCATTATTTACAGCATAATCAAGTCTGCCGAAATGTTTGATAACCTCATCTATCATTTGCCGGACTTGTTCGGGCTGTGACACATCACATCCGATCCCCATGGCTTGTTGTCCCTGTGAAGATAATTGTTCCGCTTTTTGTTTAGCCTGTTCTGACGAGCGGGATACAATAACAACTTTTGCACCATGCTTATGTAATTGCTCTGCGACGGCCTCACCTATACCTGTAGTGCTTCCTGTTATAACGGCAATTTTATTCTGGAAATTCATAACCACCCCCTATGAAGTAGAATTGAGTCTTTCATCTGGGATAGTATACAAACCATCTGTGACAGTTTTTGTCAGTACTCTTTCCCCTCGCAGATCCCTTCTTTTATTCTCCATTTTTTCAATAAAATTGTCCTGCTTTCACTATAGTTGGAGTCAAGTTGCACAATATCTTCAATTTTGTCAGTTCTAAAATGACGAAAATCATTTCTCATCTCGCACCATGCAACCAAAAGCCAGCACGACTCCATGTATACCAATCCGATGGGCCATATGACTCGTGAAGTGTAAGAATCTTTTTTATCACAATAATTTATTTTGATTTTCTTTCTTTTTTTTATAGCATTGCGAATGTCTTCAAAAAAAATCTCATTGTTTTCTGAAGGACCGATCAGATAGGATTGACTCTCAATAAGATTTTTCAATTCACTGGGAATGACGGCGTGTATTTTCGCAAGCGCATTCTTTGCGGTAATTTTGAAATTATAATCTGTATTATGCGATACCCAATTTAACCCAAGTGTAATAGCATTTATTTCTTCATGAGAAAGATTTAAGGGAGGCAAATGAAAGTCAGATTTAACGATATAACCAATTCCAGCTCCACCTTCAATGCATACTCCTTGATGCTGCAGCGTTTTTATATCTCTGTAAAGGGAGCGTACACTTATTCCCAATCTTTCTGAGAGTGTGGATGCTGTGATCGGATATCTTTGTGCCCTTAATATTTGTAGTAACTCGAGAAGCCTTTCTGTTCTAGTCATGTTGATAAATCCATTTTGAGGCGATTTTTTAAAGCATCTGTTAGATAAACATATTAGTACAAAGCAAGTGTACATGGCTAAGTTGAACTGCTACCGATGATTAATACAGCGCTATGTTCGTAATGCGTACATAAGCGGTGATCATGAGTGTAAACATCCGCTTTTCGCTAACCGCGGACCTTCAGCTCAGTCAGCGATGTCCACTGTGTGCCAGAAGCGGACTTTTTGGTAGTTGTCAGCAGGAAGGTATTTCAGCAGAATAAGACTATCTTTAAACATGACCGTTTATATGCAACCATAAGCTATTGAATCTAGCTCCGGCAGGGGTTACTGACTCACAGAATAATGGATGCACGAGGTCGAGTTATGCGTACTCACCAACTGAAAAAGTCCCGTAAACTGTATCGCAGCGTCAACACGACGACGCGGCACCATTCTAATAATCCAGGTGCTGAGTATCGCTGGGGACGCAATCGTAAAAAAGTTGGAGATGAGCTACTGGCAAAGCACGAGACAATGCATGGCAAACAGAAACGTGGTCGAGACTACACACCATTGTTTTATTTTTTGATCAAACAGATTGGCAAACCGTGGGATGAAATATTCAGCGAAGTATGTGGACGTCTTGATACCACCGAGCCGGTATTCTGGTTGGTCGCGCTACATGAGCATCAGCGAAGGGATTTAGTCTGCATTGGTGAAAGCAGTTTTTACCCAGGTCTATTTGTTGATGAGAATGGAATTCTGCAACAGGTAAATCCTTCAATCACGAGAGATGACGTTAAGGTGACATGTCGTTGCTGCACACACACTTATATTGGTGAACCTGTACCCTGGATAGATTGAGTGACAAAACTGTCTATCTTACCGCGGGTGCAGTCGTCATCAGCCATGATAGCGATTGCTCTCCCCCGCTCTTAATTCACAGCAGTCGCTCTTAAAGGTTTTCCATATAATAAAACGCTTTCATTAACTCATCTTCTGTAAGTGGCGATACCAGACTCGCCCTGTATCTTTCTCAACCTTCATCAATAGCTCGCTGCGGGTTATGCCCAATCTATTCGCAACATGGTTAGCGCAACTCCGCGCGTGTGACGCTCTATGCGTAAGAAGGCCTTCTGCGGCTAGAACTTTTCTTCTTGATGACGAATGTGACATTGATTCCTCCTTTAGCCTCAATTACTCTCCATATAAGCATTATGTGATAAGAAAAATAACGATGTTTCTCGCTAGCTTCAACCGGGAAACACCGTAAGCACAATTTCGTAAACGGCAATAGCTGAAGTTGGTAATAGCGTCCGCTTCTCGCTCAAAACTGACATTCCAGTGATTTAATCCAGCGGACGCTGAATATTGATAATGGTTTCTGCGTAGGCCTATTTCAGGCGTACTGGATATTCATCATTCCCCGTTCAGTTCGACAGATGGTCGCATCGACCTGCCAGGTAGACTGAATCAGTTCCGGGGTAAGTACAGCAGCAGGCTCACCGGACGCCACAACCTGACCTTCACGCAGCACGACCAGGTGCTGACAATATTTTGCAGCCAGATTCAGATCGTGTAATGCCATAATCACGGTAATCGGCAGCGCGGAAATAAGGCGCATCAGCTCCAGCTGGAACTGGATATCCAGATGATTAATTGGTTCGTCCAGTAATAGAATATCCGGTTGCTGGGTGAGCGCACGGGCTATCTGACAGCGCTGACGCTCGCCGCCAGACAGACGCTGCCAGGTTCTCTGGGTCAGAGCATCAAGCCTCATCATCGAAAGCGCCTGTTGTACAGCATCTTCATCAGCTTGCCGCCATGGCGTGAATGCATTACGGTGCGGCGTGCGGCCGAGGCGAACAATATCAATAACACTTAGCTCCGCTTCCGCCTCCGCATGCTGTGGAACAAAAGCAAGCGTGCGGGAAAGCTGGCGCTGGCTCAAGTTACTTGTCAGCTTGCCGCCAATTTTCACCCCCTCACACGCGCAGGGCTGAACGCCAGCGATCGCGCGAATCAGCGTGGATTTACCAGAGCCGTTAGGACCAAGTAGCCCCACCGTTTGCGAACGGTGCGCAACAAAACTGATATCAGATAACACCCGACGAGCCTGGAGCGTCACACTTAGCTTATCAACCACGATATGCATAATTATTTATCCCGGTTGCGGTACAGAATCATGGCAAAAACAGGAGCGCCCACAAGCGCCGTTACTACGCCAATCGGCAAAACCTGATGACTAATAAGGGTGCGTGAGATCAAGTCTGCAAGAATCATAAAATGGCATCCGGCAAGAAAAGCAACAGGGATAGTGAGCAAATGACGATGCCCGGCGATCATGCGGGTTATATGTGGGATAACCAGCCCAACAAAGCCTACAGCACCGATGGCGCTGACGATTACCGCCGTAATCAACGCGGTAGTCAGCAGTAAAATAACGCGTACCTGAAGCACTCGCGTTCCAAGCGTCGAGGAGACTTCCATACCAAAGTTAAAGGTGTCCAGCGAGCGGCTATAGCAAACCACGATAAGCAACCCGATGATGACGACAGCGAAGCACAGCAGCGCATCAGCCCAGCGTACGCCACTCAGGCTACCCAGCAGCCAGAACATAACGCCGCGCGACTGTTCAGCATTGGCCGCCGTACTGACAATGTACGATGTTAACGCGTTAAACAACTGTGTACCGGCGATACCCGCCAGAATGATGCGTGCAGAGTTCACGCGCATACCACCCGATAACAATATGATCAGCATAAAAGCGGTACAGGCTCCGATAAACGCCCCGACACCCGTCGTGATGGAGCCGCTGCCAATACCAAGCAACATCACGCTGACGGCGCCGGTTGAGGCACCAGCAGAGATCCCCAGCAAATAAGGATCGGCAAGCGCGTTACGCAACAATGATTGCAGAACCAGCCCGCATAACGCCAGCCCTCCACCGCAGCTGGCCGCCATCAGCGCACGACTCATCCGGTACTGCCAGACAATCCCTGCTTCTACGGCGGGTAAATCAAAGTGCGTTAGCCCCAGACCATTGGTTATTGCGCGAAAGGCAGTCGCGAAACTTACCGGTATATCGCCGGTTGCCGCAGCAAGGATCATCATGACCGGCAGACTGAGTATCCCGCAGGAAATTATCAGGCTGATTTGCCAGTAGAAAACAGATTTGCTCATCATCTGGAGGGAGCGAAAGCGTTCATCTGCTGGCTAATCAGTTCTACTGCTTCTACGTTACGCAATGATGGATTGAGCGACATGGCAGGAACCACCACGATATTCCCTTGTTTGACCGCAGGCATTTCACGGGCGACGGGATCGGTTTCCAGGAACCGTTTTTTAGTCTCTACGTCATCGGCGGGATAAAGCCGTCTTTCCATACTCGCAATAACAATAATATCAGGCTGAGACTTAACGATATGCTCCCAGGTCACCGCAGGCCACTCCTCATCAGAATCGATGATATTGTTCAGACCAAGTGTTTTATTAATCCAGCCTGGCGCGCCTTTACTGCCTGCTATCCATGGATCGCCTTTCAGCCGGGGACTTGAAAACCAGTAAACCACTTTAAGCGGCGCTTGCGGTTGCATGTGGATTTGCTGCTGCGCGGCGACAATTCGCTCAGACAGCTTTTGCTTCAGAGCTTCACCACGTGCTGGCACATCAAAAACGCGCGCCAGCGCCGAGATTTCATCAAGAATGATATCGATTGAGTAAGGTTTTGATCGTGCGCCATCGCCGTTGGAGTTCGCTGTGACTGTTTTTGCAGTACAGTCGGCTGGAGAGATCCAGGTCCTGACCCCCAATTGTTCAAATTGTTGACGCGTAGCCACCTCTCCCTGCGGGCCAACGTGCCAGCTGTACTGAGCAAGAACCAGCTCAGGACGCTGGGCCGCTACGGCTTCGAATCCAGGCGCATTCTCAGCAAGTCGCTTTAACCCCGCCCCTTGCTTTTTCAAATCATCGGGTAATGCACCAAACCAAACAGCAGTGCCTACAATTTTATCTTTCAGTTCCAGCGCCAGCATGAGTTCCGTTTCATGTTGACCAATTGTCACCACACGTGAAGGTGCATGGTTAAAGGTTTCTGTAACGCCGCAGTTTTCGATTGTCAGTGGATAGTTGCCGGCAGTTGCGCCAGTCAGGGGAAGCAACAGCAGTACAGGCATCAACAGGGGGAAAGTGAGTTTCATAATTCCACATTCAAGTTATGTTATAACATAACAATATACGTATTCTAAAATTCGCTGTCAACGCATAGTCCGCCTCCTGCATATACAGGATCTCAGAAAACGCGTACACGTCCGCTTCTTGCTGATAGAACACCTCACGGCGCTTCAGACGATCCGTTACGTGCCACGAAGATGACATTTTTTAAACTAAACTAAAGTAGTTAGCGTTGCGTTCAAACGCATCTCACCCTATGTGATACGATAATTGTTTTAGATTGTTACATGGGATCAGATTTTGAATTCATACATTTTCCTTGCCGGGGCCATCGTAGCGGAAGTCATAGGAACAACCCTGATGAAGTTCTCTGACGGATTTACACGCTTATGGCCATCTGTAGCAACTATTGTGTGCTACTGCACAGCCTTTTATCTTCTCTCCCAGACCCTGTCGACCATTCCAACGGGTATTGCGTACGCAATTTGGTCAGGTGCTGGAATCGTATTAATCAGCCTTTTGGGCTGGTTGGTAAGTGGGCAAAAGCTAGATTTTCCGGCGATCGCAGGCATGCTTCTTATTTGTGCTGGGGTTCTGGTTATTAATATTTTTTCAAAATCCTCCCCACATTGATTCTTTTCTCTTGCTTGAGCAGGAAAAGTGAGTATGAAAATACCAAAACTCCATACGAAACGTTTGCTGTTAAAACCATTAGAAGCCGAAGATGCCTCGCAGATTCAGGTGCTTTATCCACGCTGGGAGATAGTTCGCTATATAGTATCCTCATATCCGTTCCAGACGTATTTCAGACAGTAGCGGCATGCGGCTTATCAGGACAGAAAAGAAAGAGTATGTCAGCGGTTTGCTGGATTCTGAACTCTGGGAAATCACGCGCGACGAATGGAACGCTCGTCAGCCTGGTTAATATAAATTATGGAATGTCCATAACTGAACCGCAGAAAATTTCTCTTTTTGCCCTGCACCAATGGCAAGTTTATTAATCCTGCAGTTGCGATCATAATAAATAGATACGCAGCGAAGCCTGTCACTCGCGGGCAACATGAGTAATGCTATCTTATTTGAGGAATCCGGCATGACCCCCTTTCATCAACTGACTGCCACCAGTTTGCATGGCCAGCCCATCTCTATGGTCGACTACGCTGGCAAACTGGTTCTGGTGGTTAATACCGCCAGCCATTGTGGTTTCACGCCACAATATGCAGGCCTTGAAGCGCTCTACAAGAAGTACGCCGCGCAGGGTCTGGTAGTGCTTGGTTTTCCCTGCAACCAGTTCGGTAATCAGGAGCCCGGTGGAGCAGACGAAATCGCGCAAACCTGTCACATCAACTACGGTGTGAGCTTCCCGATGCTTGAGAAAGTGGAAGTCAACGGTGCCGCTACACACCCGGTATTTCGTTACCTGAAAGACGAATTACCCGGCGTGCTGGGTGGGCGGATCAAGTGGAATTTTACTAAGTTCCTGATCGGGCGTGACGGCAAGCCGCTCAAGCGTTTTGCCCCCTTCACTACCCCAGAAAAAATAGAAGCCACGATCCTTACAGCGCTTAAAGTCTGAGCGCCCCTGTAATGCAAACCGCCCCTGGTATGCTCCAGTTCGCTGTCTGAATAAAAAACACGCTGCAAAATCAACAAAATATAATCAACTTGCTTAATTACTCTGCAATCGCGTGAGATCAGGAAGAAAAATGCTATTTCCCTCTTGCCTCATTCGGTCTGTGCCGCTAATATTCGTCCCCGTTGTCACCTACAACGTTGCGTTCATAGCTCAGTTGGTTAGAGCACCACCTTGACATGGTGGGGGTCGTTGGTTCGAGTCCAATTGAACGCACCATCTTGCGTCCGTAGCTCAGTTGGTTAGAGCACCACCTTGACATGGTGGGGGTCGGTGGTTCGAGTCCACTCGGACGCACCAAATCATCTCTTTGATTTGGTGCTATTTCCCTTCAAAACTCTCTTTTTATCTCTGGTTTGTATCCTTCAGTTTTATCATTTTCCATGATGATTCAATAGCACTGCGCTAAATCATTCTAAGTTCCATGATCAACGCGTATCATTCATCTTCTTCGCATAATGTCTTTCGCCAGAGAACGGATACCATGCCCTCTTCCATCCTCCTGTTCGCCGCAGGCAGTTTACGCCCGGCATTTACTCCACTGATAAGCCAGTTCACACACCAGAGCGGAATAGACGTTAAGGTTGAATATGGTCCGGCCGGTTTATTGCGCGAGCGGATTGAAGCAGGTGAACCCTGTGCGCTCTTTGCCTCGGCCAATCGGGAGCATCCGCAACGTCTGCTGGCTCAGAAGAAAGCGGTTTTCACGCAGACCTTTAGCTGGAATCAACTGAGTCTGGTCAGCAATCGAACCGGCGCCTGGCTGGATTTGCTGCGCGACCCAACGCTGCGACCAGGTACATCAACGCCCGGCTGTGACCCTTCCGGAGACTATACCTGGGCATTTTTCGACAACATGGATGTACTGGAGCCGGGACTCGGACAACAGCTTCGAACGCGCGCCATCCCGCTGGTTGGTGGTCGTGATACGATAAAAATCCCGCAAGGAGAAATAGCAAGCGCCTGGATCCTGCGCCAGGGGTTGGCCGATCTGTTTATCGGTTACGCGCATTACGCACACACGCTGCGCGCGTTGCCCGACGTACATTACGTGGCTATCCCTGATGAGCACAATATTCACTGCGAATACCAACTGGCGGTGCTTGATGCATCCAAAGAAGTGATGGCGCTGGTTGAATTCATACTTTCCCGCGACGGGCAGGCGTTTCTTACCGCCGCAGGATTCTTACCGCTTAACGACGAATAGAAAACAACGGCGCGATAAACGGCGTGTGGTGGTTCTCCACGCTAAGTTTTCGCAGTGGTAAGCCATAGGCCAGGAACAAATTTTCTTCCGTCACAATGCTGTCCGTAGGTCCTGCCCGCCATTTGCCTTCGGGGAGCAGCAGCAAAGTATGGGTGGCTATCTGTAGCGCATGCAGCGGATCGTGGGTTGAAAAGAGAATGCTGCATCCCTGATAATGGGCCAGATCGCTGATGAGTTGAAGCACCACCTGCTGATTAGCAAGATCCAGCGCGGAACATGGTTCATCAAGCAAAAGCGTCTGACACTCAGTCACCAGTGCCCGGGCTATCATCACCAGTTGTTGTTGCCCGCCGGAAAGTGAGCTAAACGAGCTGGAAGCAAGCTGCGCAATATTTAACTGCTCCAGCGCCTGCGTTGCTCTTTTTTGATCCTGCTGGCTCGGTTGCGCAAAAAGCTTCACGTGCTGTGCTCGCCCCATCAACACCACATCACTCACCGTATAAGGAAACGGCAGATGGCTATGCTGTGCCACAATCCCTATCCCACCGTTATTTTCAATACTGCCTCCCAAAGCAGGCAGCGTGCCGGTTAGCGTATCGAGCAGCGTACTTTTACCCAGACCGTTACGTCCCAGCACAGCCCAGATCTCGCCTTTTTGGCAGCAGAACGTAAGCGGGTCAAACAGCGGCGCGCGATACCCATAAGTCAGCTGATTTACACGCAGTGCGGCAGGTTTCATGATTTCTCCCGACGGCTGGAGCGGATGAGTAAAAAAGCAAACAGCGGCGCGCCGAATAATGCGGTGATAATCCCCAACGGTATCTCCGCATGCATCAGGGTGCGTGCAATATCATCCACTACAATCATAAAACCGCCCCCCAGCCAGAAGGCGCACGGCAGTAGACGACGGTGATCAACGCCCACCAGCAAACGCGCCAGATGAGGAATAACCAACCCAACCCAGGCAATACTGCCGCTAACCGCCACCTGAGCGGCGACTAAAAATGCGCAGCACACCAAAACGCTGCGTCGCAAAGGAACAACCGCGACGCCCAGCGCTCTGGCATCTTTGTCATTAAGCGATAACAGGTTTATCCGCCAGCGTAGCTGGTACAAAACCGTCGCGGCAATACCGACCGGAATCGCCAGCAGCAGTACTTTATGCCAGTTGGCCGTCGCAAAGCTGCCAAGCAGCCAGAACACGATATTGGGTAACGTCTCTTCAGTATCAGCCTGATACTGAATCAAGCTCACCAGCGCGGCAAAAAAGCCGCTCAAAATGATACCCGACAGGATCAGCACCAGCGTATTTTCCAGCCCCTGCAGCGCAGCAATGGCATATACCAGGATCAACGCCGTCAGGCCGAAGAAAAACGTTGAACCCATCATCAACCACGGCGACAGACCGAGCAAAATAGCCAGCGTGCCGCCAAAAGCGGCCCCGGACGTCACGCCGATTATATGCGGGTCGACCAGCGGATTATGAAATACTCCTTGCAGCGTCGCGCCGCATAAACCCAGCGCGCCACCCGCCAGCAGCGCCATCAGAATACGCGGTAGCCTGACCGTCCAGATGACCTGACCGGCAATCCCTTCGGCATCGCTAAAGTGCGTCAGGTGATAAAATACCTCGCGCAACGAAAGCGGATACTGCCCGAGGCACAGCGAACTGACGCCCAGCAACAGGACCGCCGCGATCAAAATCGGCTGCTGGGGTAAAAAGCGGTTACTTAGCTGCATCAGACTGCCAGTTCACGCGATAAAAACGCTGATAATAGTCTTGCGCCTGCGCATCAACATCCACGTCTTTAAAAGCATCCGGATACAGTTTCTTGGCCATCCATAGCTCACCGATCGCCAACGCTTCCGGCATCGGATAGCCCCAGGCTTTAGCGTATTCAGGCATCAGCCAGACGCGATGATTTTTCACCGCATCAATCCCCTGCCAGTTAGGATCATTTTGGATCTCAGTCACCACCTGCGGATAGCGATCCTGCACAAAAATCACCTGCGGATTCCACGCCAGTACCTGCTCCAGCGCAACCTGACGGGCACCTTTCACACTGGCAGCCGCCACGTTTAATCCCCCCGCGTGCTGCATCATCAGTCCTGTGTACTTCCCGGAGCCGTAAGTCATCAGGTCGGGGTTAGCCATATAAATACGGACTTTTTGCGCATCCGGGATTTTTGCAACCGGCGCATTAAATTTTGCCCGTGCCGCAAAAACGTAGTCGATTAATGTCTCGGCCTGCGGTTTACGCCCAACCACGTCCGCAATCAGGCGAATCCCTTGCTTTAACCCTTCGTTGTAAACCTGCTCTTCATCGGCCATGGTCGGGTTCATTTTATTCTGTTGCCCTGCGGCGTCCTTACGTAACGAGATAGCCACGACCGGAATACCGGCGCTTTGAATCTGCTGGATCATCTCCGCAGGCGCATAGTTAGCGACAAACACCACCTGTGGATGAATCGCCAGCAGGCTTTCGATATTCACGCTGGTGAGGTCGCCCGGTGTCGGCAATGTGGAAATTGTCGGCATAAAGCGTTCAAACTCAGGCCCGAGCTGTTTTTTCCAGCTCGACATCACGCCAACAATGTCCTGCTGCGCATCGAGCTGGACCAGAATATTTAAGGTCTGGTGTTGCAGCACGACCACTTTGTCGATGTGATCCGCTATCGTGACCTGACGACCAAGCTGATCGGTGATCGTACGGTCGGCCTGGGCAGAAAACGCAAACAACATGCTGGCGCATACCAGCACAAAAGAACGGAAAGTAAACATGGGATACCATCTGGATAGAGGAGTAAAATCGATATGCATTAAATTATATAACGTGATAACTGGCAACCCATTATCATCATGCGTCGCATCAAATCCCACATTTAAAAGGGGTAAATATGGCGTGCAATCCCTAGCGCGCCAGTCTTTACACGTGGACGCTACTCCTGTGGAGGTAACGCATTTAAAATTCGCATCGCCTGCTCCTGAGTAAGCGAATAATCGAAGAACTGGCGATAAAAATCTCGCGTCACGCTGACCATATCCAAACCGCTAAACAGCGCAGGATGCAGTTTTGATGCAGCCCACTGCAGCTGCAGCGCACTTTCAGTACCGTAACGATCCCAGGGGAACACGCCCGCCGGATTACGCCAAACGTTACCCTGCTTAACCGCGTCAAGTTCTTTGAACAATGCCGCGTAGGGTGAATTGCCGATATCACCGCAACCCGCCCCGAGAATAATGACCTGCGGTTGCCAGTAAAGCACCCGCTCAGGCGATACCTCTTTCATATTGCCGTTCACTTCTCCTGCCGCGTTCAATCCGCCCGCAAGCGTAATCCAGGTATCGATCAACGTGTGCCTGCCGTCGACTTTAAGCGGATTCAGCGATTGAATATGGAGTACCCGTGGACGATGGTTTGCCGTTAATCCCGCCGTTTTAGCCTGCACGTCAGCGAGTACACGGTTTAGATACTGATTGTAAGCCGTCGCCCGGGCGCGCGCTTGCCCGGTACCCAGCACTTCTGCGGTTGTAGTGACCGATTTTTCCATCGAAGCATAGTCAGTAAATGCCATTTCAAGAGTCGGGATGCCCGCCTGGCTGTAACTTTGAGCATCCCCTTTTCCTTTTGCCACAAACAGCACATCGACGTGCCGGGCCAGCAAATCCTCACTATTGAATGATGTTCCCCGTATCTGTAAGGCTTGTCTCAGGGAAGGATTGATTTTGAACATCCAGGGCTGGTTCTCCTCATGGTTCACCGTCGCAACAATGTTACGGCCAGCACCCAGCGTCATCAGTACCGAATGATGAGCAAACCAGCCATCAGCAATACGCTCAACTTGCATGGGAACGGTAACCGTGTGACCAGCATCATCCACAACCTGGCGTGTTGCCAGGGCAGGAAACGCCAGCCACACACAAAGCAGCCATGTGTGGCACGTTTTCATGAGTAACCTCTAAAAATCAACCTGAACAGAAATCTGAGCCTGACGCGGTGCGCCAAGTTGCGCGCTGGCAGCCCCTGCCCCCGTGTAACCGGTCAATGCGCCCGGAACAATATTGGTCCAGTAGTGACGATCGGTGAGGTTGGTGATATCAAACCGGAAGGTGGTTGGCGTGTTCCATAGCCTGGTGGCATAACGCGTGCCGATATCCACCGTGGTGTAACTCCCGACCCAGCTGTCATTGGCGTTATCGGTAGCCCGACGCCCGACATAATGCACGTTCGTGTCGACATCCAGTCCTGGAACCCGTTCAATGGTGTAGATCGCGAGGATATTCGAGGCGAAGCGTGGTAAACCAACAACTTGCTTACCATCCGCATTGCTGGCCGCGGTATTATGTAGCACCGGATCAAGCCAGGCTCCGCCGCCTAACACGCGCAAATTTCGGGTAATATGCCCATCAGCCATCAGTTCCAGTCCTCGGTTTTTCTGCGTTCCGTCCTGGGCAAAATCACCGTTGTCGTTGGTATAGGCAAAGGGGCGTTTAGCTTCAAACAGCGCAGCGGTAAGCAGCAGATCCTTTACTGGCGCATATTTTGCGCCCACTTCAACCTGGCGACTACGGTAGGGATCTAATACCTGCCCGGCATTGCGCGCCCCAGCGGGTGCGGTATCGCCCTGCTGCAAGCTGTCCGCCCAGGTGGTATACAGCGTGACGCTCTCCACCGGTTTATACATCAGGCTGGTAGAACCGCTCATGCCATTGTCTTTCTGCCGGCTACTTTCATGCCCAGTTTTGTTGTAGTTACTGACGGTAAACAGGTTCTCACTACCGGAAAGCAGCAAGCTCCACTGCGG
Source organism: Citrobacter sp. Ce129 (assembly GCF_030334545.1). NCBI lineage: Bacteria > Pseudomonadati > Pseudomonadota > Gammaproteobacteria > Enterobacterales > Enterobacteriaceae > Citrobacter > Citrobacter sp. Ce129. The sequence goes on along the minus strand of NZ_JAOWDS010000065.1, from coordinate 184,099 downwards.
GGAAAAATGCAGCGTATCGCTTAGCAAAAACGCATGCTGAGTGGTCGTTGCTGAATGATAGCGATCGTTAAAGTCCGGATATGGTGGTCGTGGGTAGTCGGGATGTTGATCAAGAGAAGAATGCCCAAGGGTGAAGGTTCCCCCGTTTCTGGGATTATAGTTTTTCCATACAAATCCACGCATTCCGGTAGAAATGTCCTGCGTCAGCCAGCCGGTATCAATGCTACCGGTCAGGTTCGCTAAATAACTGTTGATGGTAAAGCGACTGGCCGCCGAATTGGCGGTTGTGGTGGTGTAATCTCCCCGATTATTCGTCAGAGTGTTAGTCACTGCCGTCGATTCTCGATCTGCGACCTGGTGTAGCACCCCCAGATCCAGCATCCAGTTACCGTCAAAATCATGCTTAATATGCATATCGGCGGTGGTCGTTTCGTCATCATGACCCGCATAAGACTGACCATATTTACTGTTCGTAGGATCAAATGCCGTGGGGAAGTGAACGCCCTTCGCCAGGGCAAAACTCCCTGGCATGCCTTTTTCATAGTAATGGTAATAGCTGAAATTACTCTCCAGCACCGTTTGATCTGTCAGTTGAAAATCCAGCCCTAATCCTGCGTACTGTCGACGGACATGGCTATCGGTGGTGTAACTACGGCCCTCATCATTTAGCAAGTTAAGGCGATATTTCACCCGGTCTCCCTCATCGATTGGGCCGCTGAAATCCATCGACGTCAGCGTTCCCGACCCTGTACCTTGCCCTACGGTTACGCGATGTAACGGCGTATCGACAGGTCGTTTAGACACCAGATTAAACATCCCCGCCGGATTGGCTGGGCCGTACAATGATCCGGCTATTCCATTCAACACGTCTATGCTCTGGAACTGTTCAGTCGAATATTCCGTCGTGGAGACGGCGTTCAGGCCATCAATCATATGGTTCTGTACCACACTGCCCTGCATGCCGCGGGTTTGCGGGCGGACGCCGTCCCCCTGAACGGAAGGTAGGTACCGATAGGCATCTTTCACGTCTTTGATCTGTTGCTGATCCAGCACTCTTTTCGACAAGGTCTGTACCGACCAGGGAACATCAATCAGCTCACGCTCGCCAAGGCTACCTAACATTGCTTTTTTTTCACTCGCCGGCGGTTCATGTTTCGAAAACGAGGATTGTGACGAGGCGGGCGCCGAAACGATGACGGTATCTTCAGCATGCGCGGTTACGGCGGTGGAAAGACAGGCAAAGGTCAACAACCCAGAGGCTACTGGGGTAATTTTGTTATTTAACATTCGTTAATTCAGTTTGTTAGGTAGAAAGACTGGAGGCCACTAACGCAAGCGCCTTCTCTTGAAGAGTACAGTTGTTATATTTGTATGATAAATAGGATAGACTCAATCGATATGTATGTAAATATACAACGACGTGTAATTGGTCAATTTATAGCAACAAAAAAGCCGACGGTGATGACGACCGTCGGCTATGAGTATCCTTTTGACTTATGGATTATTTGGTTGCCGCTTTGATGATATCAAGCGCTTTGGCGAACTGATCCTGCGGAATCGTCAGCGGGTAAAGGAAACGAATAACGTTGCCATATTGACCACAGGTCAGCAGTAGCAATCCTTGCTCAAGGGCTTTCTTCTGCACGCGCTGTGCGGCGGCGGCGTTGGGTTCTCCCGTCGTTGCATCACAGAATTCAGCGGCAATCATAGAGCCTAAGCCACGCACTTCGGCCAGTTCAGGACACCCTGCTTGCGCCTCGGTCAGAGTGGCGCGCAGTTGTTCACCGAGGGCCGCCGCACGCTGGCACAACTGTTCATCACGAATGATATCCAGCACCGCATGAGCCGCCGCAATCGACAGCGGGTTCCCGGCGTAAGTTCCGCCCAGACCACCCGGCGCTGGCGCGTCCATGATTTCGGCTTTGCCCACGACGCCTGACAGCGGCATGCCGCCCGCAAGGCTTTTTGCCATGGTCATCAGATCCGCTTTATCAGCGTAATGATCCATCGCAAACAGCTGGCCCGTACGGGCAAACCCGCTTTGCACCTCATCAGCGATCATCACAATGCCATGCTCGTCGCAAATACGGCGGATGGCGGTCACAAATTCCGGCGGCGCTACTACGAAGCCTCCTTCGCCCTGGACGGGTTCGAAGATAATCGCCGCAACCTGGGTTGGATCGATATCGGCTTTAAACAGGCGCTCGATCGCTTTTATGGAGTCTGCCGTAGAAATCCCCTGCAATTCAGAAGGATACGGCGCATGGTAAATGGAGCCAGGGAACGGGCCGAATCCTTTTTTATAGGGCGCTACTTTGCCGGTTAACGCCATCGTCATGTAAGTACGCCCATGAAAACCGCCGCCAAACGCGATAACGCCAGGACGGCCGGTATGCGCGCGGGCAATTTTCACTGCGTTTTCTACCGCTTCAGCCCCGGTGGTGAAGAACGTGGTTTTCCGCTTACCATCGACTGGCGCAACGGCGTTGATTTTCTCAGCCAAAGACACATAGCTTTCATACGGGACAATCTGATAAGCCGTATGGGTAAAAGCCTGAAGCTGTGCTTCGACTGCCTGCACCAGGCGAGGATGACGGTGTCCGGTGTTCAGCACGGCAATCCCGGCGGCAAAATCAATGTACTGATTGCCTTCGATATCGGTAATCGTGCTGTTTTCTGCCGACTGGGCATAAAAATCACACATTACACCCACGCCACGCGGGGTGGCATCCAGACGACGTTGTTGCAGGTTTTTATTGTTCATTCTTACACCTTGTCCATTAATACATTTAGGTTGAATTACCCTTTAAATTTAGACGCCGTCTGGTACTTTAATCGAGAGCCAAATCGTTTTATTTTAAGGATCCAAATGCGTTCACTTGCCGGAGATGTGATCAAGCAGGCATTTAGCCAGCAGCCAGATGAAAAACTGCATCGTCGTCTGTATGCCGCCATTTGTAGTTGCATCCTCGAAGGTAGCCTGAAACCGGCTACCCGAATGCCTCCGTCGCGTGACCTGGCAGGAGAGCTGACGCTATCGCGCAATACCGTCCTGCGGGTTTACGAGCAGTTGCAGGCCGAAGGTTATATTTCTGCGCGTACCAGCAGCGGCACATTTGTCACTGACAGCGTGCTGGACAATCTCAACCTGCGTCCCAATAAAGAACCTGTTGCTGCCACTCCGGAGGATCACACCCGCTTATCTAACCGCTGCCTTGAGCTGTTGGGTCATGCCAGCGCCAGTCCCCGTCAGTGGGGGGCATTTATTCCAGGCGTACCTGATGTAGAGCATTTCCCTCACCGGGTACTCAAAAAAATTCAGGACAGGCTGGCGAGACGCCTGCGTCCGGAGTTTCTCACTTACGATGCCGCAGGCGGCGTGAATGAGCTAAAAGAAGCGCTGGCAGACTATCTGCGAACCGCGCGTGGCGTGCGGTGTTCGCCGGAGCAAATTCTGATTACTGAAGGTATTCACCAGGCGCTGGATCTGGTGACCCGAACATTATGCAACCCCGGTGATAATGCCTGGATTGAGGAGCCGGGCTACTGGGGAATCAAAAATATTCTGCGCATCAATGCGGTAAATTTTTCGGCTATCCCGGTTGATGAACAAGGCATGGTCCCTCCGGAAGCTGGAGAGCCTGCGCCAAAACTTATTTTTGTGACACCGTCACATCAATATCCTCTCGGTTCGGTGATGAGCCTCAGTCGCCGTCAGCAACTTCTGTTTCGCGCACGCGAAACGCGAAGCTGGATAGTGGAAGATGACTATGACAGCGAGTTCCGCTTTTCAGGTCAGCCGATCCCCTCTTTGCAGGGACTGGAAGAAGAGACGCCGGTCATCTATATCGGGACATTCAGTAAGACACTCTATCCTGCGCTACGTCTCGGGTATGTGGTGCTGCCCAAACCGCTAGCCGCGCCGCTGAAGAAAGTTCATAACGACCTCTATCGTGGCGGACATTTGCTGATTCAGGCCGCGCTGGCAGAGTTTATCCGTGAGGGTTACTACGCGGCGCACATACGTAAAATGCGCCAGCTGTACAGTCGTCGGCGTCAGACACTGATGGAGCTTATCAGCCGCCAGCTTGGTGAGCATTATCTTGGCTCTTTCAGCAGCAACGCCGGGCTACACATGATTCTACAGTTGCCCGCCGGGAGCGATGACGTTGTTATTGCCCAACAGGCGAACACACAAGGGCTGCTGGTGCGCCCGCTGTCTCGCTACTACGTGAATGAAGAGAAGCGCAGCGGACTGCTGCTGGGATTTGCCAGTATCGAAGAGCATGAAATGGCGGCGGCGTTTACACGACTGGTGGGTATTATCAGAGTAAACGCCGTATAAGCACTGCCGGATAGCGGCGTAAGCGCCTTATCCGGCATGCTGTTTAATGTGACGCTTTTTTAACGCCAGCCAGGTCTTCCTGGCTTACTTCGCCATTCCCTTCTCCCCAACTCTTACGCACGTAGTTAATCACGTCGCGCATTTCGGTGTCGTTTAACAGGCCACCGTACGCAGGCATCTTAAAGGAGACGTTGCCACGCGTAGTCGGTGTTTCTGCGCCGTGGGCAATCACTCTGAACAGTGGCGTCGGGTCATCAACCATGACCAACGGGTTATTGATCAAAGAAGGCGCGTTATCATCCGTACCTTTCCCTTCCAGTCCGTGACAGGTGGAGCAGTAGCGGTTATAGGTCACTTTGCCCGCCTCGGGTGAATTCGACCAGGATGCAGTAGTCGATGCGGTACGCCCCGCTTCAGGCTTCGCGCTTTTCAGGCTCAGCAGATATTGCGCGATCGCCGTGGCATCTTCATCAGTCAGATACTGCGTACTCTGCGTAACGACTTCAGCCATCGAACCAGAAACCGCGGCATGTTTGCTTTTACCGGTCAGCAGCAGCGATTTTAACGCCTGCTCTGACATTCCGCTGCCCCGCAGCGAAGGCGCATACCAGCCGTCGATCATCGCGCCGCTCAGGTACTCGGCATCAGCATTGGTATACGCTTTTTCGTTCATCGCCATGCCTCTCGGTGTATGACATGAACCGCAGTGCCCAGGACCTTCCACCAGATAAGCGCCCCGTTTTACCAGGGCAGCGTTGTCATCTGGTTTCGCATTCACTGCTGTCGTTGTTGGCGCGTCGGTAAACAACCAGTTCCAGATATGCAGTGGCCAGCGGGCGGAGAGTAGCCACGGAATAGCATTCTCTTTATTGGGTTGCGCAGACGGCCTGACATCATGCATAAAATAGCGATACAACGCCTGAACATCCGCGTCAGAAAGTTTTGCATAAGAGGGATAAGGCATAGCCGGATAGAGCGGATGACCGTCTTTGGCAATTCCCTGACGTACCGCCTTTTCAAAATCCTCGTATGAGTAATTACCAATACCCTGCGTCTTGTCTGGGGTAATGTTGGTCGAATAAATATCCCCTACCGGGGTAGGAAACTTTTTGCCACCCGCCATCGCAGCACCACCTTCAGTGGTATGGCAGGCCACACAGTCTGAGATTCGCGCGATATATTCGCCATTAGACTCCGCAGCGCTAACAGAGGCGGTAAATAAACAGGCGGCAAGAACGGTTACATTACGCATAGATCACCCCATATCCTTGAGTTCATTAACCGCACGCCATGCCTGGTCGATCGCCGTATGGGCATAAGCACTCCAGTCAGAATCGGAGTTAGCGATGGCGATGCGACCGACTGGCTGACGCGCCCGCTCGATAATTTCTGGCATTTTATCCATATCATCGAATAACGAGTTGGGGTAATACGCATAGCCATGCGCCCAGCGGTTAACGGTAATGGCGGCGATATCGCGTTGATTATCAAATCCCGTTGAGCCGAACATTTCCTGCAGCTGGGAGCGAATCATCTCCTCATGCGCCGCAAATGTGGTCCCCAGTAAATAGGCTCGTCCCAGACGGAACTGCTCTCTGGCCGACAGGTTACTGCCAGGATAGGTAGGCACATAGACCATGTGAATGACCATCGGATCGTCCGGTGAGGCCGGATGTTGGTACCCGCCGATGCTGACCGGATAGTCGAGCTTAACCCTGCTATAGGGAGCAGCCGGAGAGTAAAATTCATGTACGCCAAGCTGTTTGAACGCCTGCCAGTTTTTGACCACCACGTTGGTGTACACCAGCGGTGCTTTCACGTTCAGTTTGAGATCCGCCTGCTGCTGTTCCGGCATCTCGGGCACCAGATACGGGATCATCATGTTATAGCCTGCCATGATGGTGTTCTTACCGCGCACACGGTGCATTTTGCCGTCACGCAGATAGGTCACCGCCACGCCATCCTGTACGTTGGCCGCATTTATCACCGTGCTGTTCAGGCGCAGACGCGTGGTGTTTTCTGGTAGATCCAGCTTTTCGTAATGCAGTCTGGCGAGAACAGAGTCTTCCATAGTGTTACCCGGTAGCGCATCCGGCAGCATATACCTGACTAACAATCGGGCCAGACCGGCGTTACCGTCCGGGAAATGGTAAACATACGGCTCTTCGAGGTCGGCCAGCGACTCTCCGTCCAACGGCGGTAACCCCATCCCTTCCATGCCGGGTAAGGCGCACGCCCTGGCATCGCTGCAGGAGATGCCTTCAATGCCGATGGCAAAGAAGTCATTGGAACGCTGCTGAAAATAGAGCAGCGCCATTTTGCTCAAACCAACTTTTGTTGCTAAAAATTCACTGTAGCTGTGGGTATCCAGCCATTCCATTTTCTCATCGACCGTCATCCCCGGAAGGTAATCGCCAGGACGTACGTGCAGGTCGATCAGTGCTTTTCTGTCGTTCTCACTTAGCGGGAAATCATTGATAAAGTCTTCAATTTTACGCCCATTGAGCCTGTCCGGCGGGATATCATCAGATACCGCGCGGCCCGGATCGCCGCTGACGATTTTTGTTTCGCCAAAATTCTTTTTGTCGAAGAAAACGCCGCGACTGAGTTGCCAGTCGGGGTAGAAGTTTACGTCAAAACTCTCTTTTAACCGCGTGACGCTGACGCCCACGGTTTCCATCAGTTTTTGTACCTCAGGACTGAAATTATGCGCGGGTGACTGGAATGCTTCGCTGCCGCCATAACCGAGTAGTTTCTTGCCCGAGCTGGTAAATTCATTACGTTTGGCATGCCCGCCAAAATCATCATGGTTATCGAGGATCAGGACCCGGCTATTTTGTCCGGCAAGTTGTCGCCAGAAACATCCGGCAGCAAGCCCGCTAATCCCGCCCCCCACTATTACCAGATCGTACTCTTCCTCAACGGGCAGAGCGTTTAGATCAAAATGCTTATGCTCGCGGCCTAGCGCATGCGCCATTTCAAACGATCCAGGATGATTACCCCGCAGCCCCGTCAGCGCGGGCGGATAATAGTGTCCATCTATAAATGCGTTTCCCTTTCCTGCCGCCCTGACCCATTCCAGCGGAGTAAGCCCCGCCGCAATAGTCACCGCGACGCCGTTGAGAAAATCACGTCTGGTAATTGCCATTAACTTTTTTCCTTATTGCTACACACTGCCCTTAATACGACACAAATAAGAGATATACCCCTTCAAATTATTAAAGGGGTACAGCCGACTACTTCACTGGCTTTAACTCTTCGTCCAGTTTTTTAGAATCATAATAGTCACCCTGCCAGGTGATTTTTCCTGCTTTAACATGAATATAGCTGACGCCTTCAAATTTGATCGGATTATTTGTCGGCGGACTCCCTGCCCATTCACCACTATTTTTTCCTGAAAATTCCCAACGGAATGCCACGGTATCTTCGTCGTAGACGGGTTTACCCACCATTTTCCAGCTCAGGTCTGGCACCGCCTTAATAAAAGCGCCGATGACCTCTTTTTCCGCTTTTTCTCTGCCGTTTATTGGTTCGCCCGCAGCGGCATCATAATAGACCGCATCATCAGCAAGATATTGAGCGGCTCGCGAAGCATCGTGCGCATTCCACGCCGCCATATACTCTTTCACGGTATTCAGCGAGGTGCTTTCTGCCAGACTAAAGCCCGAGAACATCACTAATGAAAGCACCGCTATTCTTAATGTTTTCATCGTTATCCTCTCTATTCAGAAATGTCACACATGATATGTTTCACCCGAGTGTATTCTTCGAGCGAATAGGATGAGAGATCTTTGCCATAACCCGATTTTTTGAACCCGCCGTGCGGCATTTCGGCGCACAGAGGAATGTGATTGTTAATCCACACCGTGCCAAAATCGAGGTCAATGCTGAAGCGCTGCGCGCGACCATGGTTACTGGTCCAGACGCTGGCGGCAAGACCATACTCCACATCATTCGCTTTGTGTAGTACTTCTTCGTCAGTAGAAAACGATTGAATAGTCATTACCGGACCAAATACTTCATGCTGAATAGCTTCATCATTTTGATGCAATCCGGAGACGATCGTCGGTTCAAAATAGAAGCCTGGCCCAGATCCTGCGCGCCCACCGGTTTCAATTTTTGCATGTGCTGGTAAACGTTCAATGAAGCCTTTCACCTGCTCCAACTGATTTTTGCTATTTAATGCGCCATACAGCGCCTCCTGGTCCTCTGGCGGTCCAAATTTAATACTCTTCGTTTTCTGGATCAGCTTTTCCAGAAACTCAGCGTAAATGGACTGTTCGACCAGGATACGCGTAGCCGCCGTGCAGTCCTGCCCGGCATTGAAAAAGCCTGCCGTGGCGATTGTCGCAATCGCCTTGTCCATATCCGCATCGGCAAAAACCACCGCGGGCGCTTTCCCGCCCAATTCCAGATGCGCCCTGGTCAGGTTTGCCGCAGCCGAAGCCGCAACCTGCAGACCCGCACGGACCGAACCGGTAATCGAAACCAGCGAGGCTTTCGGGTTTGAAACCACCAGCGAACCGGTGCTGGCTTTGCCCAACACGACGTTAAATGCTCCTCTCGGGAACAACGGGGCAGCCAGTTCGGCCAACAGCAGCGTGCTGATCGGTGTGGTGTCGCTTGGTTTTAATACAACCGTGTTGCCTGCCGCCAGCGCTGGCGCAATCTTCCATACCGCCATCATGAACGGGTAGTTCCATGGCGTAACCTGACCAACAATACCCAGCGGTTCGCGGCGGATAGTTGAGGTAAACCCGGCGGAATATTCTCCTGCCGCCTTCCCTTCAAGACAGCGCGCCGCGCCGGCAAAAAAGCGGATGGCATCGCAGGATGCCGCGATCTCTTCTTTCTCAATAAAATGGCGAAGCTGACCGGTTTCCTGGCTCTGCGCGTTTACTAACCGCTCAACATTGCGTTCAATCTCATCCGCCAGGCGCAATAATGCCTTTTGCCGTTGTGCCGGCGTCGATTTTCTCCAGATGCTATACGCCGCCTCCGCCGCCGAATATGCCTGCTCCACCTCTGCCGCGCTGGCGTTAGGAGATAATGCGTACGTTTCGCCGTCAACCGGACTCACCAGCTCGAAGGTGTCTTCGCTGCTGCCTGCTACATATTGCCCATTAATAAAATGCTTCAGGGTTTTCATACCTGTCTCCTGCCAGTTAATACATAAAGAATCTTATGTAATATATATATTGTAAAACATTTTCAAATGCGCAACATTGACACTATGATAAGCCTCGCATTTTTAACTTAATTTTCACATTTACAAGGTAAGGTTTTTCATCGTGAGTCAACGCGTTATGCCCGGCTCATCATGAGGTTATCGGGACACACATTCGCCTGTGCAGTTATGTTGCGCCCAGGCATGTAAAATGACTCGGCCATTCTTACCTTCCTTGCCCGACGGGCATGTGTTAAAAATGGTCGTTGTTTCAGGGAATTGAGTACAGAAAAGATTATGATTACTCACGCGGTCATATTTGCGCCTATCGGGCAGGTCAGTCGTTCAGACCAGATAGTGCAGCGCCTTTCAAACGCCATTATCACGGGATTGCTGGAGCCAAAAGAACAGCTCCCCAACGAAACTGATTTGGCAAAGATGATGGGTGTCTCACATATCACCATCAGAGAAGCGCTAAACACGCTTCGGGCTAATAATCTTATCCATACGGTTCGTGGGCGTAATGGCGGAAGCTTCGTATGCGAAAACATCGATGGCAAAAACAGCGCTCTGCATCCGTTCAAAGCGATCAGTACGGATTACCTTTCTGATCTGGGTGAAATGCATTGCGCCATTATCAGCCATAGCGCAAGGCTGGCCTCCAGACGGATGACCAGCGCGGATATCGCCAAATTTCGCGAGTTTGTTGAAGTACTCAGTAAAGCAAACTCACCTGAACTGATGACCCAGGCCGATATGCGTTGCCTGCTGGCGATAGCCGCCAGTTCGCATTCGGCGCGGCTGGCCAACCAGGAGCTGCAGGTGCAGGCTGAATGGGCATCGCTGGTGGCGATACTTTATCGTGCAGACAACATTCATGCCGAAATTATCGCGCTTTATTCGGCGTTGGCCGATGCGCTGGCGGCGCACAACGAGGCGGAATCTGTGCAGCTTGCCACACGGATCATCGACACGTTTACCTATTACCTTATTGAAAAAAAGCTGAAATATAACGCGAACTGACAATCAGTGAAGGCAGGACAGATAATGAGCTCTTCGACATCCTTAAGCGCATTTATTCGTAAAATTGATGATATTACCGCCTCTACCGTAGATTCTACCGTTGCGCTGGCGAGGAGCATCCATGAGGCGATTTCCGGGGTGCAAAAGCCCTCGGCAGAGGTTGTCCTCGATCCCTCGGTGAGATCGACCGTTCAGCAACACATCAAGCGCACGCTCAACGACAATCATTACTGTTCAGGAGCCGGGTTTGCCAGCCATATTGAGAGTACCGCAACAACAAAAGAGTATTGGCTGCTGGAATGGTGGTATAAAAAGGATAATGGTTTGAGTCAGGCGCACCTCGATTTGGATCAGGCCACACAACAACGACTGGATTTCAGAACCTTCGAGTGGTTTAAACACTCACCTCCGGCAGGAAAAGCCTATATCCACGGTCCCTACGTCGACTATATCTGCAATATCTCCTATACCCTGACCTCGGCAGTACCGGTCTACTACAACGATCAGTTTCTTGGTGTCGCTGCCGTCGACCTGCTGGTTAGTCAGATAGAAGCCGAACTGCTCTCCTGCGCTCACCCTGATTATGTGATTCTGACCAATCTGGAAAACAGGATAATCTTCTCCAGTTGGCCGCGCTTTCGCGTGGGTGAATTGCTCGCTCCAGCAAACAGTAGTGTGGTTTATCAGAGCGACTACTTTATCCTTTACCACTATCAAAACTAAGGGCCCGAAGGCCCTTAGTTTCTAGTTATCCTGGCCTATATTCAGCTTGTTAGCGTAAGCAATAGCATCATTTTCCGGTGCCGCAGAACGACCAAACGGTCGGGTCAGGAACATATAGATAAGCCCCGAGCCAACAACAATCGCCAGGCCGAACAATACCGTCCAACGATCGATGAAGTCGCTGCTGTCTGCCGGTTGCGCCAACAACCAAATCCCACATAATCCATAGGCCAGCGCCAGCACGTTCACAATTGTGCCCCAACCGCCAATAGTCCACTCCCCGGCCGGTTTCCAGCCTTTCAGGCGCTGGCGCAGTGCGGCAAGCACAACCATCTGGAACGAAATGTAAATCCCGATGACGGCAAACGCGGTAATACGCGACAGATTATCTGGCTGAAAATAGACCCAAACACAGATGATGACCGGCAGCAAGCAACTGACGACCATGGCATTATCCGGAACGCCATTTTTAGATATCTTTGACATCCATTCACTACCCGGCAGCATTCTGTCGCGGGAGAAGGAAAAGATAAGGCGGCTTAAGGCAGCCTGCAGAGACAGAATGCAAGACAGCATCGCCACAATCGCGACGATGATAAAGACGGTTGCGCCGGTTTCGCCAAGTGCTTCGTTCAGGATCGCCGGGATCGGATCGGACGTTTTGCCATTCACGATACTGACCAGATTCGGTGAAGCCAGCAAATAACCCATTACGGAAATAATCGCAGAAATCGCACCAAATACGATGCTTAAAATCATCGCGACCGGGATCTTTTTACTCGGATTCTGCACCTCTTCCGCAACGTTACCGCAGGCCTCAAAGCCAAAGAACATAAACAGCCCCATCAGTGCGGCGGACATAAATGCGGTGGAATAGCTGCCGTCATGAGCCAGCACGCCCATCGAATCGAAGATGACAGAGAACGGCTGCGAACGGTGGAAAATCAGCAGATAAATCCCCAGCGCAATCACGCTGACGATTTCACACCAGAAGCCAATTTTCGCAACACGGGCCAGATTCTTAGTCCCGGACATATTAACCGCCATCATCAACAGCAGCAGCAGGACGGAAGTCACCAACATGGTGGCTGGCGTCTGACCATAGTGGAAGAGCGATTCAACAAACGTAGACGTATATTCCGCGATTGACGTAATGGTGACCACCAGCGCCCACAGGTAAATCCAGGCGGCGATCCACGCATACTTCTTGCCCCACAACCTTCTGGCCCAGGGATAAAGCCCGCCGGTTATTGGATACTGGGAAGCGACCTCACCAAACACTAACGCCACTAAAAGTTGTCCACATGCGACGATTAAAATCCACCAAACTGCAGGCGGCCCCGCCAGCGTTACGGCCAACGCAAACAGTGAATAGACGGCGGTAAGCGGCGACAGGTAGGTAAAACCCAGCGCAAAGTTTGAAATAAGACCGATCGAGCGATTGAACTGTTCTTTGCCATCTTTCTGAAAATTATCGTTTTTCTTATCAGTAGTCTGTTCCATATAGCTTTCTCTTTTGTGGAATAGTCGCAGGGTTGAACAATTAATGTATAAAAGATATTAAGTTATATGTATAGTGGTTTTGTCGCGCATTTGTTAAAAATGATCGCGTATCACGTTAATGAAAAAATAAAGGCAAAACGGTAGAGAGAGTGAGGATTTTGCGGTATTTACGACCAACGATTCTTTAGCAATTGCGAACCGTGGGCCACTTTGGCGGATAAATACGCACAGCGGATTGCGTTCGATGCTAAGTAGCAAGAATCGCTGCTATTAAGCAACATTTTTGCAATATAATAACGGGATGTTAAACGCTGAACCTGAGCAGGTGAATGATGGAAATTGATCTCGATAATCTGGTCTTTGATGGACTGGAAGAAGCGCAAGAGCGTAATGCTGAACGTCTGGAAGATGCAGACAAGAAAGCGCAGGAAATTATTGCTGATAATGACTGCGGCGACGCCTGCAAAATCTGATTTCTAAACCGGCGCAATGCCGGTTTTTTATCGCCTGCTACCCCTTCCTGCTTGAGCCCGTATATCGCAACGCCTCAATCAGTTGCGCAAAAGCGGCGGTATGCTGTTTGCGACTGGGGTAGTACATATAATAGCCAGGAAACGGTTCGCACCAGTCCTCCAGCACTTTTTCCAGCGCGCCGTCCGCAACGGCCCGTTCTACGGTATCTTCCGGCACAAATGCCAGCCCCATTCCGGCAATCGCCGCGCCGATCCGCGGGGGCAGATTGTTAAAAATAAGCTGTCCCTCCACCCGCACGCGCAAATCTTGCCCGTCTTTGGCAAACTCCCAGGCATACAGACCGCCCAACGTCGGCATGCGCATGTTAATACAGTTATGATTTTGCAGGTCGTGCGGAGTATGGGGTTTGCCATGACGGGCAAAATATGCCGGTGAACCCACCACTACCATGCGCCAGTCTGGGCCAATCCTGACGGCGACCATGTCTTTCGCCACCTGCTCGCCAAGCCGAATACCCGCATCATAGCGGCCGGTTACAATATCCGTCAGGCTATTGTCGATGGTCATTTCAACATTCACATCAGGGTAAGTCTGTAAAAAAGGCTCCAGCGCGGGCCAGACGGTAGATTGTAACGCGTGCTCGCCCAGCGTCAGACGGATGTTACCGGCCACACGCTGGCGGACATCGGTTAATGCCAGCAGCTCCGATTCAATGTCATCAAAACGCGGGCTGATACTGTTGATGAGCCGTTCTCCGGCTTCGGTCGGCGCAACGCTGCGCGTGGTGCGTGTCAGAAGTCTTACATCCAGACGTTCCTCAAGCCCACGAATCGCATGGCTTAGCGCGGATTGCGAAACCCCAAGCTTTGCCGCTGCCCGGGTAAAACTCCGCTCGCGGGCCACGATAATGAGATAATAGAGATCGTTAAAATTATCACGCAGCATGCATTTCCCCAATCCAGACCTGTTGTGACACATGGTACAGGTCAGGAGGATATTCCAGTAGCGTTTCTGGACATTAGCACACTTCAGTCATATTCACGCGCACCCTCATACAAAAACCAAACGTGAATTACTGCCGGGGTTATGCACTATTTTGCCTTCCGCCATTGCAATATTTTCACCCGTAATTAACACCCTTTTCACTAATAACATTTTGTATATAGATAAGAATTTTTTCTTATTTTGTCCCAACCGTAAGTTATGGGAGCGTAAAAAGCACAAACCAAAAACTACAGGGATTTCATACAATGATGGCAACGAAAAAATACCGCGCTAAAAAAACACTGCTGGCGCTCGGCGTGCTGCTGGCTTCAGGTCTTACCGTCTCGCAGGCACAGGCCGACCAACTGGCTGATATCAAGGCCGCTGGCGTAGTAAAAGTCGCGACATTCGACGCGAATCCGCCGTTTGGCTCCATCGATGCGAAAACGCATAAGATTGTCGGCTACGACGTTGATTTTGCCGAAGCGCTGGCCAAATCCCTTGGCGTAAAACTGGAACTGGTCGCGACCAATCCGGCAAACCGCATTCCGTTATTACAATCCGGTAAAGCCGATTTAATCGTCGCGGATATCACGATCACGCCTGAACGGGCGCAGGTGATTGACTTCTCCGTCCCTTATTTTGTTACCGGTCAGCAGTTCCTTGTGCCAGCAAAATCTCCGGACAAGCTCGAGGAATACAGTAAAGCGCGAATCGGCGCGGTAAAAGGTACCACCGGCGAGCAGGCGCTACATCAGCGCTTTCCGCAGTCGCGTGTGCTGGCCTACGACGATATTCCACTGGCGTTAACCGCGCTACGCAACGGCAATGTCCAGGCGATTACCCAGGACAGTACGATTCTGGCCGGTTTATTAGGCGGCGCGCCGGATAAAGCAGATTTCAAAATTCTTCCGGATCTGCTGAGCAAAGAAGAGATCGGCGTGGGGGTGAAAAAAGGTGAACCTGCGCTGTTAAAAGCCGTCAACGATGAGCTTTTGAAGCTGGAGTCTACCGGGCAGGCGGCCAAAATTTATGATGTCTGGTTTGGTCCTGAAACCAAGAATCCACAACCCCGCGCCTTTAAAATAGAAGCCAGATAATATGCTCTCAGCCCTTTTTCATCGGTCCGCAGCTTCTGCTGCGGATTTTACCCATTTGCGTCAGGCGAGCGTTGAACTGCGCAATGTCATCAAACAGTATGACGCTCACACCGTACTTAACGGCGTCAGCCTCTCAGTTGAACCCGGTGAAGTGGTGACTATTCTGGGCCCTTCTGGCTCCGGAAAGTCCACTCTTATACGTCTTATCAACCAGCTTGAGTCGCTGAGCGGAGGTGAAATCTTCATTGATGACAAACCGATTAGTCAGTTGCGCGGGGCAGCATTACGCCAGTTACGCAGCCGTATCGGTTTCGTATTTCAGCAATTCAATCTCTATGCGCATCTGACAGCGCTTTCAAACATCGCGCTGGCGCTGGAATATGTTCATGGCTGGAACAAGGCGGAAGCGGAGCGTCGGGCATTCGAGTTGCTGGAAAAGGTGGGACTGGCAGAAAAAGCCAACGCCTATGCCGCGCAGTTGTCCGGTGGGCAGCAGCAGCGCGTGGCCATCGCCCGTGCGCTGGCCTCGTCGCCACAAATCATTCTGTTTGATGAGCCAACCTCTGCGCTGGATCCGGAAATGATCGGCGAGGTATTACAAGTGATGAAAAACCTGGCCCACAGCGGCATCACCATGATCGTCGTGACCCATGAAATGCATTTCGCGCGTGAGATTGCCGATCGGGTGGTATTCATTGATGGCGGCGATATTCTTGAAGTAGCCGCACCAGAAGATTTTTTCACCCGACCACAGCACCCGAGAACCCAGCGTTTCCTGAAAAAAGTGCTCGATCCGTTACACCAGGAGTCATCGCTATAATGCTTGCAATGGACTGGCAGGGGGTGCTGAGCGGGCTACCTCTGCAATGGATAATTTCCGGCTTTCTCACCACGCTCTGGGTGACGCTGGCAGGTATCGTGCTCGCCACGCTTATTGCCATCGCGCTGATCGGCCTGCGCCTGACGGGCAATCGCCTTGCCAAAGCGGTAGTCGGCGCGTGGGTCTCGGTGTTTCGCAACACACCGTTACTGGTGCAACTGATGTTCTGGTATTTTGCCGCATGGAACTGGCTGCCCCGCGACATCATTACCTTTATCAATGCTGAGCATCCATGGTCTATTCTGCCGGGGGATGTCTGGTGGTTAACACCAGAATTTATCTGTTCAGCATGGGGGCTGGGCGTATTTACCTCGGCATTTTTGGTCGAGGAGATCGCCTCTGGTTTACAAGCGGTTTCTGCCGGACAACGCGAGGCTGCCGTGGCGCAGGGTTTTTCATCCTGGACGACGTTCCTTCACATTCTGCTGCCTCAGGGGCTGGCAAACGCCTGGCAACCCATTGTTGGGCAGTATCTCAACCTGATGAAGCTCTCCTCGCTCGCCAGCGGTATTGGTTTTGCCGAGCTCACCTACCAGGTACGGCAAATTGAAAGCTACAACGCGCACGCGCTGGAAGCATTTGCCGTTGGCACGGCGCTTTACCTGTTCACCGGCATCGTTCTGGGTATGCTGCTTACACGTCTTGGCCCGCAGCCTGCGTCGGGTAAATCGTCAAAGGTAAGAACGCGCATTTTCTGCGTCAGGAGCATACCGCGTGATCGCTAATATTTCGGTCATTACCGACAATCTTGACTATCTCCTGTGGGGACGTATGGCGCAGGGGCAACCCGGCGGCGTTCTGCTCACTTTGCTGATGGCTTTCGGCGCGGCGCTGCTGGCCCTGCCGGGCGGAATAGTTCTTGCCTGCTGCGCCTGGCGGTTTCCTGGCGCGGTTCGCAATCTATTGTTCATCTGGGCGGAGTTTATTCGCGGCATTCCGCTCATCTTTGTGATTTTCTGGATGTGGTATTTGCTCCCCATGCTGACCGGAAGCGATCTTCCCGGTGCCGTTACCGTGACGCTGGCGTTGGCATGGTTCACCGCCGCCTCGGTGATGCACTCAGTGTACGCAGGAATCAGCGCACTGCCTGGCGGGCAATATGATGCAGCAGTGGTTCAGGGTTTTCGCCCTTATCAGGCACTGTGGCTTATCTTATTGCCACAGGTGCTGCGTAACGTGCTGCCGTCGCTCACGGGGATCTTTATTGGATTACTGAAGGATACATCGCTGGCATTTATCGTTAACGTGCCGGAACTCACGACGGTTGCCGGTCAGGTTAACAGCCGGGTGCAAATCTACCCGGCAGCTATTTTTATCTTTACCGGACTGGTCTATTACCTGCTGTGCCTGAGCCTGGAGAAAATCACCCAACGCCGCTTCGCGCTAAAATGACACCACGGCTCAACATTCCACGAACTGATGGTCTTCGTTGAGCCGATATTTCACCCCTACCCGAATGTTATTTTCCCCTTCAACGGCAAGCGCAAAACGCATCCTCTCGCCATCGTGGTAGGCCAGCGCCGCGCAGCCGCCGGGACCGAGCGTTATCGAATCGACAACGCCTGTACTGGCAACGACGGCGTTCTCTCCGCTGGCAATAATGTGGATGTTATCCGCGCAGTTGGCGATTTTGGACTCTGCGCCAAAACAGGCCAACTGGGTTAAATCGCCACTGCAGGCAATCCGGTTTCGGTCACCGAGCGAGCTGATGCGTACGCGCATGCCGGTACTGGCGATACGCGTCCCGTCACCCACGCTACTGATACGTGCCGAATTTCCCGCAACCGCAATTCGCCCGCGATCGCCTGAGCTGCCGATATGCACGTTGTAGCCTACGCTACCAATGCGTGCGCTATAACCTGCGCTGGCAATCTGGGCGGCATACCCTGCGCTGGCGATTTTAACGTTATCGCTAGCGCTACTAAACCGGGCATTATCTTCCGCATCCGCCAGCGGACGGCGGGTTTCCCCCGCCGTTTGCACACGGGAAATACTCCCCATCGCGCGAATATCCTGCTGGACAAAACTCGCCTCTTCCCGCCATTTTGACCAGCCGTATTCCACCAGGCTGTCTGCCCAGTCTGTATACCCTTCTCGCTGGAGCGCACGATGGACATCGGCATAGCTTCCACCAGCGGGAAAAGTACGTAAAAACCAGCGATACATAACGGGCCCAACGCGCCAGGCCCGTAAATCACTTCGCGTAATCATCATCGCTTAATGTCGGTGATAGCCATCCACCATACACTTGAAGGTTTCGCCCGGCGTGCGACCTGTCGTGCAGAGATAAAGATGCCCAAAAATGAAAAACAGACTGACAATCGCCAGCGCGAAGTGCGCCTGCAGCAGCCAGTAACGCACGCCAGGGAACAGATCGCCGACAACCGTCGGATAGAGCGACAACAGCCCTGAGATTAGCAGTAATGGCAGCAAACCATACATCACGCCCACATAGGCCGCCTGCTGTAGCGGATTGAACTTAGAACGCTTTGATGCCGGGAATGGGTGTGATTCACCCTGCATAATGCCGAACAGGTAAAATCGCGTTTGTCTTTGCGCGCGTGCGATCCATCCTTGACGTTGAATAATATAATGATGTCCGTTGCCGCCAATCAGGTTGATCAGGACAAAACCAATCCAGCAGGCAAGCAATAAAAAGCCGCAGACCTCATGTACGGTAAGCAGGCTTTTCATCACCGATGCGCTGACGGCGGAGAAGTGATTGACCAGACCACTAGCCAGAAGTAGTAAAAAAAGCAGCGCATTTGACCAGTGCCATAAACGTACAGCCTTCGAGTATAAATAGACTTTCTCACCGTGCCCTGCCGACGCTTTATGCGCCGCCCGAAAGCGCAGCATGGCGTGTAGCGCCAGCACCAGCCACATTCCCACCAGCATTAACCCAGCGATAACCAGCCACACAGGCCAGTAGTCCGGTGAAAACAGGGGAACATACTGCGCAAGCTGGGCGTGAAACTGTTCGGCATTCTGCGACGCGTTCATACATTATCCTTTTTAATCAAATGTTGACCGAACCGACGATACAGATGGGGTTTTCCGGCGCCTGCAAGTTGATGTTCGTAATACTTATTTTCTCGCAACCAGCTCTGAATTTCTGGGCTATCTTCACGACCAAAAATCAGCGCATGTTCCGGGCAGGCGTTAACACAGATCGGCGGAAAACCTTTCGCCAGACGAGTTTCAGCACAGAAGTCGCATTTATCCGCCACTTTGGTTTGCGGGTTGAGATAACGTACCTGATAAGGACACGCGCCAATACAGTAGCTGCAGCCGATACAGGAAGACGTGTCTACCCGCACAATACCGTTTTCATCTCGCCAGGAGGCGCCGGTCGGGCACACCTCAATACAAGGCGCATCGTCGCAATGCTGACAGGACTGACGGAAGTAGTGATACAGTGTTTCGTTGTCGTTGTCAGAGACCGGAATATGCGCTATCGACAAACGGCTGCCCTGGGCAGGAACATGGTTGGTTTTCCTGCATGCGCGGGCGCAGAGATTACATCCGTTACACAGTGATTCGTCGTGAATCATGACGTAATGAACGTCTTTAGGGCTTCTGGTACTCGCTAACAGATTTTGACCTGGGCCGGTAAAAAAAATCACCGTCCCCATGCCAATGACAAATTTTCGTCGGGTGAAGGACATCGGGTTATCCTCTAATACTGTGACAGTGGTCGTCCACACATTCCATGACATCAACCTGAATAATTCAGGGGTTCTGATACTGCTCAACCTCAAGCCATTCACACAGGCCGTACGCTTTGCCATAACTCATAAAACGTTCGCTGAACAAATAAGGCTCCGCATTTGACGATTCCACAGGCCGTATATCTGCGTAATCAGGATGCGTTTCCATGGCTGTGAGCGCAGCTGCAAGCTGTTGAGACTCAAAGCTATACGGCGGTTGCGTCAGCATGGCGACCTTATAGGGGCGAGGATACGTGCGACAGTCGAAGCGTACCGCTTCGGCAATCGCACGGCAGATGTCGTTTTCCATCACCTGCACACACATATCGGCGTAATTTGCGCTCATGGTTTGCGTCGAATAGAAATACGCATCTTCCGCGCCCTGCACACGGCTAATATCCGCGTCATTCGCGTCCTGACACAGCGCATCCAACAGCGTAGAAAGCTCGGTTTCAGGGACCGAATAAGGTGGCTGCAGAAACACGCTGCGCGCCACAACTTGTCCTGACGCTGAATGCTGACGAATAAAATCTGCCACAATCGACTCCGGGCTGACGGGTTCCTGAACCTGAGGTGCAGTCACCTGCTCTACAGGAGGGTGAAACGCCTGCAGCCACTGTCTCTTTTGACTGTCAACCTCGTCAGGAAACGCCTCAACGGGTATCAGAACGTCGCTCACGTTAGTCATCTTGCTTTCCTTACGCCGGCAACAGATCCTGTGCAGCCAAATCAGCGGCTACGTCTTCAAGTCCGAGTCGGTTCAGGGTTTCACGCGTTGGGCAACCCAGCTCTGGATCCCAGCCCATTTCCTGATAGAACATCGTCAGGGACTGACGCATATCCTCCCTGTCCATCTTGTCGGTTCCTTCAGTGAAAACCGGGATCTTCGGATCTTTATCAAACACCCAGGAACAGATGAGATCGTGCTCATTGCGCATATCTTTGGTTTGCATCAGTTTGACCGTATAAGCACGATGCAGAGTAAAGATGCGTTCAGCGGCCAGGTCCAGACTCGCCTGCGTGGTTTCATCACCGGTGACCGCCTGGAAGAACTTCGCTTCCAGATCCAAATCCCCGCGATAGTTACGGCTCTTGAGTGGTGAAACCGTCATCGGCCAAACCCAGTTACACAGCGTAACCGCGTTATGCAGACAGACTTTCAGCAGCGTCCATTTGGCATATTTAATCTTGGCGGCATTGATCGGGGTGTAGTTTTTGGTTTCATCGTAGGCATCCTGCGAACCAAATAACTCGCCCGCCACTTCGCGCTGTAATTTCAGCGGTAATCCGGAACCGATGAAGTTGATATGGGTATGCGTCATACAGTCACGGTTAAACATACAGTTGGTGATCGCCCCCACCTGTGCGGAGGCCTCGTTTGCATGGTGGACTGGAAAACCGAACGGTGACCACAGTTTATTTTTGGCATAACCCCAGTACTCTTCGCCCAAATCCCAGCGTTCAGCAATGGCATACGAGCCGTCCGCAAGATGGCTGAGTTCACCCACGCGATGCGCCAGGCGGTAGTAGAAGTCTTTAATAAAATGAGGATCGCCCGCTTCCAGCTGATCCCAGCGGATCTCCGCATACTCTTCAGCGGGCAGTACGCGCTTAAAGACGCCTTTCGAATAGCAATAAGTAAAATCACGGTGCAACTGCCCGTAGTTACACCAGATGCCATAATCGTCGAACAGGTTCAGACCTATCAGATTTCCCACCACGCGCCCGTCGTCTTTATCGTCGAAATCTTTCGGGCCATTAGGGAAAATGGTGGTGTGAACGAAGTTCGCTACGCAGGTGTTACCACCGGTACTCGGCACGCCAAAATCTTTCACTCGCGGGACATTAAGCTGCGACATACAACGAATGGGACATGAATGGCAGCCGCTCATTTTGACCGTGTATTTCTCAGCGGCTGGCCCCAGATCGAACACGGATTTATAGGTACGGAAACCCACGGTATTCTGGTTACCCGGCGGGATTTCGCCGGTTTCGATTGGCCCACCTTCTGCCGCGCCCCAGAAAAGTCCCTTACGGGCTGTCCAGCGCGAGTTTGGCGAAGAATATTCTGCCCAGGCCTGCGGGGTGCTTGGCACAACGTGGTTGTTGTTGGCGCCGATAAGCTCGGTCATCATGTAGTCATTGAGCCGCTTCATCTCTTTGCGATCGGCAATATTGACCCCTCTGGTCCCTTCTACCGCAATGGCCTTCAGGTTTTTCGAGCCCATCACCGCGCCAGTACCGGCGCCGCCGCTATGGTTACGGCTGTTGATCATGCAGGAGAGCGGCACCAGATTCTCACCCGCCTGGCCAATAGCCGCGACGCAGGTTTCCGGGCTGGTAATACGGCAAATTTCCTCGGTTGTGGCGCGCGTTCCCTTGCCCCACAGGAAATCGGCTTTTTCGATGCTCACCTTATCGTCTTTGATGTTGATCCAGACCGGAGATGCGGACTTTCCTTCGATAACAATGGCATCGTAACCGGCGAATTTCATTTGCGCGGCGAAGAAGCCGCCCATGTGGGCATCCACCACTAAATTGCCTTTGGTGAACGTCGATAAGGAGGTGATATTGACGCGGGAGCTACAAGGGGCACCAGAACCCGTTAATGGTCCGGTGGCGAAAACCAGTTTATTCCCTTCATCAAAAGGCATGGTGCCAGGCGGGACTTCGTCGTACATAATTTTATAACCAAAGCCCATCCCGCCGACAAATTTTTTAAATTTACTGGAATCTTCCAGGGTGATATTACCCGTGGTGAGATTGACCCGTAAAATATTACCTGTCCAACCATTAGCCATCATGTTTTCCTTTGCAAGAAGGTTTAATAGATATACCCGCCATTTTCCAGGTAGCTTTTATCTGCAAAACTGCGATATTTTTGGCAATTAATGACGCGTACCAGGCATACCTGCTATCTATCAAACAGTAATATCTTTCCACTCGATAATTTTTAATGCTCCAGTCGGACAAGCATTGGCGCATTCCCCGCATAACACACATTTTGAGGATTTTTTGGTTTCGGTATTTACGGTCGCCATCATCCACGGACAGGCGGTAGTACACGCGCTGCAGCCAATACAACGTTTGTGATCCACCACAATACAACCCTCTTCCTGTTTCCAGGTAATAGCGCCGATGGGGCAGACCTTCATGCATTGCGGATCTTTGCACTGACGGCAAGTATCAGCGGTATAGTTTAAATCGCCATACAGTCCGCCGCCGGAACCAACGCCATCATCGCCAAAGAAGTAATTACGATGGATTTTTATACGGGAAAAGAAAGTGCCCACGGCGCCATCGTTATAATTAGTACAGGAAATTTCACAGCGGTGACAGCCCGTACAGCGCGCTCGCTGGGTTACCAGCACCCCTTTTGGCGTATTGATAAGCCCCACGGTGCCGCTGTCGACATCTTCCTGCTTACAGCCCAAAAGGGATAACAGTGCGGGGGCAATGGTTAATCCCGCCAGACCTTTTGCTGATATCCGCAGAAATTCAAGCCGCGTTAAACCACAATCTAAAAATGGACGATCAACCTGGTTCATTTATTTCGCATCCTCTTCGCAAACGCTGTGGTAGCAACACCTCCAGGCTAAATTAAACCAGTCCAGCTCAAGCCATTTCGGGCGGTTTATGTTGCCAACAACACGTAAAATTTTGCCCTAACCTGATCGCGTAAATGACGGTGGTTAAACTGAATGAATCTAATTCTTTAGGGTTAGGCGTAGAAATAATGTGGTTATTCAGCATACATAGTCTTGATCGTCATCAATTAAAAAACGGAAGGGAAATAATTAATGCGGAGTGAGATTTATTATCATTTAGATAAATTAAAATAGCACTTCATATGCTGTGCAAATATTTGTGACTCCACTCTCATATATATTTTTATATCGCATGCGATATATAATTAAATATACAGCGAGTTTGATAACGCTAATTGCAGCACTAAATTATAATTATTGATAGATTAACGTAATGAGAATAAGAGGACGGCGAGAGAAACTACCGCCCTCTTTTTGTGGATTATCCGGCCAATGCTTTAATCACGGTCTCAATGGCTTGTTTTTCTAGCTCGCTGCGCTTCACACGTTGGTTGGCGAGGGTGGTTCTCAGTACTCCCGCAATGACGATATGCTTAGGCTCTTGCCCTAGATCGCGCATTTCCAGCACTACTTTACCGACTACTCTGCACATTTCACGGTACAGCTCATCGTCTTTGGTCTGATTTCCCATTTTTTCCCGCTCGTCATTAACTCAAACCAACAGCATATATCAGTCTGACGGTTTAGACAAAATTCAATGAAAATCAAACAAATGTCATAACTCTACTGAATCTTCTGGAGTCGATTTACCAGCTCCGCAAGACTTCCCGCCTGCATTTTTTCCATCACCCGCGCCCGATGAACCTCTACCGTGCGCACGGCGATATTCATTGCGTCAGCAATTTCCCGATTCATCAACCCTTTTGCTACCAGCTGTGCCAGCTCTCGCTCCTTTGGCGTGAGCTGCTGATAACAGACGACGATCTCTTGTCGCGAGAAGGCGGCGAGAGAAACCTGCAAAGCATGCTCTAACGCCGCTTGTAAAGGCACAGCGGAGACCGGCTTTTGCAAAAAATCGACCGCTCCGCGCTTCATTTGCTCAACCGCCATCGGAACATCGCCATGCCCGGTGAGGAATACCACCGCTAGCGTACTTTCTTGCTGACGCATGGCTTCATGGACAGCGTGCCCATCCAGAACCGGCATACGCATGTCCAGCAAAAGTACGCCCACCTGGTGCAGATTTGCCTCGGCGAGGAATGTTTCGCCCTGATCCCAGCAACACACCTCATATCCCAGACTTTCCAGTAAAAACGCGCAGGCCTGGGTGACGGCAATATCGTCATCCAGCAGATGAATGATTGCCACTACGGCCTCCCTCCAGGTTTTGCTTAAAATGTAATGTCACCATCGCACCCGCTTTTTCATCAGGAGCCTGATGATTATTGATCTCAATGTCTCCATTCGCGTAGCGCACCAGCCGCTGACAAATGGCTAATCCCAGCCCCATCCCCTCTTTACGGGTGGTCATAAACGGCTGAAAAGCCTGATACAATTGTGCCTCATCAATACCTCCGGCGTTATCCTGCACCTGAATACACACATCGCCATCCTCACGCTCGGCGCTAAACCACACTGTAGTTGCCCCTGCCTGGGCCGCATTGAGCACCAGATTGGCCAGAACCTGTTCGAGGAGAACGGCTGGCAGCGTTAATGTTAACGCCTTACCAATCTGCGTTTGCAGCGCCACCGCCGGGAATTGCTGAGGCATGCGCAATAATTGCCAGACATGATGGATGGCATCGTGAATATTGACGACTTGCCAGTCGTCGGTAATTACCGGATTGCCCTGCGCCTGGCTAACCCACTGGCGAAGATTACGCAGCGTATCAGCGCCTCGCTGTGCCTGGTTATCAATGTGCTCCAGCGCGGGCAGCAGCGGGTGCTGCTGATCCTGACCACGCAGGCGGATCAGACAGCCTTGCGCATAATGTCGGATAGCCGACAGAGGCTGATTGAGCTCATGAGCAAAACCTGAAGTCATCTCGCCAAGCACGCTCATTTGGCGAGCGGTTTCCAGTTCCTGTTCCTGTTTGCGCAACAGTACGTTGTTTCGCTCCAACTGCCTGCCGCGTCGACGAACCAGCAGCATCACCCAGATATAATTGAGCGTCAGCAACAGCAGTACGAGAGCCGCGCCTCCCATCGCCAGCCGATGTTGAATAAACCAGCTTTTGACATCCAGCCACAGCTGGCGCTGCTGCGGATGTTGGCGGACGTCGCGCAGCAACGCTTCGACTTCGCGAGTCGAGGCGGGCGCCCCCCAGCGAAACGTCGCATTCTGCGGCGCATTGAACAGTGCCCGCGTGACGCGATCGGCCAGCTCGTCGCTTACTGCAGGCAGTGCCGCAAACGACCAGTCAGGATAGAGCGGCGTACTGGTTAAACAGGGAATCGACGTTGGATGGTTAAGTACGGCCATAAAATCTGTTTTACGAATAAGCCCTTCTTCATCCATTTTTTCCAGCAGACACACCGGTACAATCACTGCCTGCACGGCTTTTTCGCGTAATAAATAGAGTAAGGCATCGGCGGGAAATCCAGTGAACATCAGATGCAAATCGCGCTCCGGGCGCAAACCGGCATCGCTGAGCGCTTTATATCCCAGCAAATAACCGCCAAATGCCTGAGCGTCAATGGCGCCAACCGTTTTGCCGATCAGATCGTGTGCGGAGGTTATCCCGCTGTCGCGTCTGACGAGGATCGCGCTGCCAATCACGTTACTGGTGGCTTTCCCCCCGCGAGTAGAACGTAGCGACGCCAGCCAACGTAGTGCAGCGCTGCTGTTTAGCTGCACAAACTGCGCCGGATTGGTGACCACAAATTGTACCGTGCCACGATTCACCGCCTCCTGCATCTGGTGCAGGTCCAGCGGTTGAATATGAAACTGTTCGCCGGGGATTTGCTGATTCAACAAGGTTTCCAGCGGCTGCCAGTGATTACGTGTGGAGACCTCCCCACGCATCGCCAAAACGCCGATATTCCATGTCTGTGCCCTGACCACCCCGCTTAGCATCCATAGCGACGCCAGCACCACCAGACATTTTACTACGTTGCGTCCCACTCAATTATCCCTGTCAATTATGTTGTTTTAGATCAACAACAAGCCGGGTATGTGGTTAACCACAATAGAGTACCCCCATCACGATTTTTACACTGTAAATCATCGAGATTCTTTATTCATCACAAGCAAATCAACGGCGTGACCAATGTTTCGTTGTTGCATCGTGACGGGAGAAAATATGGACAGCAGTAAACGGCAGTTTCTCCAGCAACTGGGCGTCCTGACCGCCGGCGCATCGCTGGTACCTTTAGCTCAGGCGCAATTCCCCTTCTCGCCTGAACGCCATGAAGGCTCACTTCAACACCGCTACGCCATGCTGGTTGACCTGCGTCGCTGTATTGGCTGCCAGGCGTGTACCGTCAGTTGCGCCATTGAAAACCAGACGCCGCAGGGCGAATTTCGTACCCTCGTTAACCAGTATCAGGTGCAGATTGAGGGCCAGCAGAGCGTCACCAACGTCCTGCTGCCGCGGCTGTGCAACCATTGTGATAATCCCCCCTGCGTCCCCGTTTGCCCGGTACAGGCCACTTTCCAACGCGAAGACGGCATTGTGGTAGTCGACAACACGCGCTGCGTGGGCTGCGCCTACTGCGTGCAGGCCTGTCCTTATGATGCGCGATTCATCAACCATGAAACGCAAACCGCTGATAAATGCACCTTTTGTGTTCACCGTCTCGAAGCCGGCCTGCTCCCGGCCTGCGTGGAATCCTGCGTCGGTGGCGCGCGCATCATAGGCGATATCAAAGATCCGCACAGTCGAATCTCGCAAATGCTGCGTGAATACCATGACGCCATTAAAGTCCTGAAACCAGAAAATGGAACAGCACCACACGTGTTCTATCTGGGTCTGGACGAGGCGTTTGTCACCCCGTTGATGGGTCGTGCTCAACCCGCTCTCTGGCAGGAGGTTTAAATGAACCATTCACTGGTTATTGAAGAGGTTCTGGCCCATCCCCTGGACGTAAGCTGGTTACCCTGGGCCGTACAATATTTCTTTTTCATCGGCATTGCCGCCTGCGCCGCGCTGTTCGCCTGTCTGCTTCACTGGCGCAAACAAGAGACGGCGGAACTGGAAAACCTGACGCTGTTAATCGCCCTGACCTGCGCGATTACCGCGCCGCTGGCGCTGACCGCTGACTTACACCAAACCGCCCGCGTCTGGCATTTCTACGCCTGGCCAACGCCATGGTCGTGGATGCCATGGGGCGCGCTGTTTTTACCCCTATTCACCGGCTTCTTAGGTCTGTGGTTTTTGGCGCAGCACGTTAAACGGTTAACGCTAAAAAGTTACAGCGTCACCAAATGGTTAGCCATAGGTAGCGCCCTGTCGGCCATCGGATTGCTGGTTTACACCGGTCGAGAAGTGTCAGTGGTGCAGGCGCGTCCGGTCTGGTTCAGCTACGCCTTTCCGATTGCAATGTTTCTCAGCGCGCTGCAAACGTTTCTCGCCCTGCTCATCGCAACGACCAAAAACCAGGAAACATTAGCACGCAAACTGGCATGGGGGCAGACAATTACCCTGATCGCGCTGGCTGGAGTGGTGGTGATATGGGCGAGCGGCAATTCGCTTTCCGGTTCAGCTATTCGCCAGTGGCTCGACGTTGCCTCTTCGGCACGACACTACGCCATCGGCTGGGTTGCGCTATGGCTTGCATCGCTTGCTCTTTGTGGGCTGGTGCTACGTAACCCCCTGTCGCTGCCGCTGCGCATAATACTCGCATTTAGCGCGATGGCGCTGTGCTGGCTGATGCGCTGGACGTTACTCATCCAGGTACAGACCATCCCGAAATTTAACGCGCAGTTTAACCCTTACACCCTGCCTGGGGGTACCGATGGCTGGCTGGCCATTTTGGGCACCTTTGGACTGTGGATTGCACTGATCATTATTGTTCGTGAAGCCCTGAACGCGATCGCAAGGAGAATGCAACATGGCTAATTTAACACGTCGTCAGTGGCTTAAAGTAGGCCTTGCCGTAGGTGGCATGGTGACTTTTGGCCTGAGTTATCGGGATGTGGCAAAGCGCGCAATAGACGGTTTATTGGACGGAACCTCGGGCAAAATTACCCGTGATCGCATCTTTGGTAACGCCCTCATTCCCGAAGCCAATGCCCAGCCGCGCTGGCAGCAGAACCCGCAGCAGGTTATCTCCATGACGCAGTGCTTTGGCTGCTGGACGCAGTGTGGCGTGCGGGTACGCGTCGACAATGAACAAGGCAAGGTGCTGCGCATTACGGGCAACCCCTATCATCCATTGTCTCAGGAGCATCATATTGACTCCGCCGTCCCCTTTGCCACCGCAATGGAACAACTGGCGGGCGAATCGGGTCTTGACGCGCGTTCCACCGCTTGCGCCCGTGGTGCAACCTTACTGGAAGGGCTGTACAGCCCGCTACGTATTCTGGAACCTATGAAGCGCGTCGGTAAACGCGGTGAGGGAAAATGGCAGCGCATTAGCTTCGAACAGTTGATCGAAGAAGTGGTGGAAGGCGGCGATCTGTTTGGTGAAGGCCACGTTGACGGTCTGCGGGCAATCCATGATACCAACACGCCACTTGATGCCGGGCATCCCGGCTTTGGCCCAAAGTCCAATCAACTGCTGGTCACGAATACCAGCGATGAAGGACGTGATACATTTTTGCGCCGCTTCGCGCTGAACAGTTTTGGCAGTAAAAACTTCGGTGCGCATGGCGCTTACTGCGGTCTGGCCTATCGTGCCGGTTCCGGTGCGCTAATGGGCGATCTGGATAAAAACACCCACGTGAAACCCGACTGGGATAACGTCGAATTCGCGCTGTTTATGGGCACTTCGCCGGCGCAATCCGGTAATCCATTTAAGCGCCAGGCCCGGCAACTGGCTAGCGCCCGGTTACGCGACGACTTCCGTTATGTTGTGGTGGCGCCCGCCCTGCCATTGACTACGGTGCTGGCTGACGAGCGCGGCCATTGGCAGCCCGTACGTCCGGGAAGCGACTCTGCGCTGGCGATGGCGATGATCCGCTGGATTATCGATAAACAGCGCTATAACGCCGATTACCTCGCTATTCCCGGCATACAGGCCATGCAGCAGGCCGAAGAAAAAAGCTGGACTAACGCCACGCATCTGGTGATTACCGATGAGCTTCCAACCCTTGCCGGACAGCATTTAACCCTCGCACATTTGAACGCAAATGCCGCCGAGGAGCCAGCAGTCGTTAACGAGGCCGGCGAAATTGTCGCCGCCAGCGGTTGCCCGCGTGCGCAGTTGTTTGTCAGCCGCGAAGTCATGCTGGCAGACGGCCAGACGGTGACGGTCAAAAGCAGCCTCCAGTGCCTGAAAGAGTCCGCCGGGAAACTAACACTCACGCAATACAGCCAGCAGTGCGGCGTGTCTGAAGCAGACATTAGCGCACTGGCCGATGCGTTTACCCGTCATGGACGCAAAGCGGCGGTGATCACCCACGGTGGCATGATGGCAGGCAATGGATTTTATAATGCCTGGTCGGTGATGATGCTCAATGCACTGATTGGCAACCTCAGCCTTGAAGGCGGCGTGTTCGTCGGCGGCGGCAAGTTTAATGGCGCCACCGACGGTCCGCGCTACAACATGGACAGCTTCGCCGGGAAGGTAAAACCGAAAGGGTTAAGCATCGCGCGCAGCAAAACGGCTTATGAGTCTTCCGAAGAGTACCGCAATAAGGTGGCTGCCGGACAATCCCCCTTCCCGGCCAAAGCCCCGTGGTATCCGTTTGTCGCCGGTCAGCTAACCGAACTTCTCGTCTCAGCGCTTGAAGGTTACCCTTATCCGCTGAAAGCCTGGATCTCCAACATGACCAACCCGTTCTACGGCATTGCAGGGTTGCGCGGCGTGGCGGAAGAAAAACTCAAGGATCCTGCGCGTCTGCCGCTGTTTATCGCGATTGACGCCTTTATGAATGAAACCACGGCGTTGGCAGATTACATCGTGCCAGATACCCATAATTTCGAAAGTTGGGGATTCAGCGCCCCATGGGCGGGCGTGGCCAGTAAAGCCACAACCGCGCGTTGGCCGGTAGTCAGAGCCGCGACCAGCACTACCGCCAACGGTCAACCGGCCTCGATGGAGTCTTTCTGTATCGCTGTAGCAAAACGCATCGGGCTACCCGGATTCGGCGACAATGCGATCACCGATCCGCAAGGTAACCGCTATCCACTGAACCGTGCGGAAGATTACTACCTGCGACTCGCCGCTAATATTGCGTTTATGGGCAAAGCGCCGGTCGCCGAGGCACAGCCGGAAGACATTGCGCTGACCGGGGTACAGCGGATAGTGCCTGTGATGACCCAAACGCTGAAAGCCGATGAAATTAGCCGGGTGGCATTTATCTACTCCCGGGGCGGACGCTTTGCGCCGGACATCAGCGGGCGGGTTGAGAATCGGGTAGGCAATGCGTGGGAAAAACCGCTACAAATCTGGAATGCGAACGTCGCCGCGCACCGCCATGCGATTACCGGCGAGCGCTTCAGCGGCTGCCCGGCCTGGTATCCTTCGCGCCTGTCAGATGGCCGTGCTGTCGAGGAGTTGTTCCCGGAACAAGAGTGGCCGCTGAAACTGATTTCTTTTAAATCAAATACAATGTCCAGCGCCACGGCGGTGATCCCGCGTCTGCAGCATCTGAAGCCGGTAAATCTGGTGGCGCTCAATCCGCAGGACGGTCAGCGATATGGCTTAGCGCACGGCGATAAGGTACGGATCACCACGCCTGGCGGTCAGGCGCTGGCGCAGATAAGCCTGCTGCATGGGGTCATGCCTGGCGTAATCGCCATTGAACACGGTTATGGGCATAAAGAAATGGGCGCTGCGCAGCATACGCTCGACGGCGAACCGATGGCGTTTGATGCACAAATAAGGTCGGGGATTAATCTCAACGATTTAGGCTTTGCGGATCCTACCCGGCAGGTAGCGAATACCTGGCTTGACTGGGTATCGGGCGCGGCGGTGCGCCAGGGGTTACCCGCGAGAATTGAGCGAGTGTAATTCTCGCACCGGATGGCAACGGCAACGCGCCTTATCCGGCCTACAGGACGTCGTAGGCAGGGTAAGGCACAGTCGCCATCCGGCAAAAAGCAAATTAGTTATTTACCGGGATCACCGCGCCTTTATATTTGGTGCGGATCCAGTCCTGGATCTCTTTTGAATGCAGGACATCAACCAGCGCCACGATATCCTTTTTCTTCTCGTCGCCACGATGCACGGTAATGATGTTGGCATACGGGTTGTTTTCACCACTTTCGACGGCGATAGGATCTTTCACCGGATCCAGCCCGGCATCGATCGCGTAGTTGGCGTTAATCACCACCGCATCCCCTTCGTCGTTGTTATACATCTGCGGTAACAGCGCCGCTTCGACGTTAGGCAGGAACTTCAGTTTTTTCGGGTTTTCGACGATATCGCTAATGCGAGCGGTCACTTTATCCACACCCGGCTTCAGCTTGATCACACCCTCTTTTTCGAAAATCGACAGAATACGGCCTTCTTCAGATACCGCATCGCGCATGATGATCTTGCCACCTTCCGGCAGATCTTTAAGCGATTTTACCTTTTTCGAATAGATACCAATCGGCTCGATGTGAATCGCTCCGGCGCTGACGAAATCATAGGTTTTATCACCCGCATGGTCTTTAATCACGCTGTTCAGGTACGGAATATGCTGGAAGTAGTTCGCGTCAATCTCACGGCCAGCCAGCGCGGTGTTCGGCAGAATGTAATCCTGGAACGGTTTAATCTCTAAATCGATCCCCTGCTTCGCCAGAATCGGCTTAGCCTGCTCAAGGATCTCCGCATGCGGCACGTTAGATGCGCCAACGGTCAGAGTATCAGCCCAGGAGGCAAAGCTCAGGGCGCTTAGGGTTGCTGCGGCGAGTAACGTCAGTGATTTTTTCATGATAATGGTTTCCGTATTTTATTAGCGTTTATCTAACAGAGAGGTGATCACATCGCCGCAAAGCTGGATGATGAAGACAATGAGCAAAATCGTCACCGTCGCCACCAGCGTGACGTCGCTGTGGTTGCGCTGGAATCCTTCCAGATAAGCCAAATTCCCTAATCCACCGGCGCCAATTACCCCTGCCATCGCGCTGTAGCTAACCAGCGCAATCAGCGTCACGGTGATCCCGGACACCAGAGCAGGAGAAGATTCCGGCAATAAAACTCGAAAAATAAGCGTGCTCAGCCGTGCGCCCATCGAACGCGTCGCTTCAATAACGCCTTTATCCACTTCACGCAGGGCAATTTCGACCAGACGCGCGTAAAACGGCGCGGCCCCCACGATCAGCGCAGGCAACGCGGCATTGGCACCGAGAATGGTGCCAACCATCGCTTTGGTGAACGGGATCAGCAGCACGATCAATATGATGAACGGGATGGAACGGAAGATATTCACCACCAGCGAAATAACGCTATATACCGCGCGATTGTGAAACAGTCCGCCGCGTGCGGTCAGGAACAGCGCCAGGCCAAGTGCGATCCCCAGTACAAAGGTCGCCGCACCAGAAAGGGCTGTCATATAGAGCGTTTCCTGGGTTGCCGCCAGCAGTTGCTCCCACTTCAGATGGGGAAACAGTTCTTCAGCCATGTTGAATCACCTCGCCTTCAATATCGCTCTGGCGCAGGTCGGCCAAAATATTGTTCAATTGTTCTTCAGAGGCCACAACGTGAACCCAGAGCTGACCAAACACACCGTGCGCAGTTTGCGTCATCTTGCCGTGTAAAATGTTAAACGGCAGGCCATAGCGCAGGGTCAATTCGCCAACCACAGGCCGATGCGTACGCTGCCCGGTGAACGTAAGCTTGATAACTACGCCGCCAAGCTCGCTTGCCAACTGCGGATTAAATTCGTTTTCCTCGGTGTACTGGCTCACCTGACGCACAAACTGTCGGGTGATCGGCTGCTGCGGATGGGTAAAGACGCTGAGCACGTCGCCCTCCTCAACAACTTTGCCATTTTCCATTACCGCCACGCGATCGCAGATTTTGCGTACCACGTGCATTTCATGGGTGATCAGCACAATGGTCAATTTGAAGCGGCGGTTAATATCGAGCAGTAAATCGAGGATCTGATCGGTGGTTTGCGGATCCAGCGCCGAGGTGGCTTCGTCACACAGCAGGACGTCCGGATTGTTCGCCAACGCACGGGCAATTCCTACCCGCTGCTTTTGCCCACCGCTCAGTTGGGACGGATACGCGTTTTCACGACCGCTCAGCCCAACCAGCGCAATCAGTTCAGCAACTCGCGCTTTAATAGAGGCTTTTGGCGCTCCGGCGATTTGCATTGAGAACGCAATATTTTCGCTTACGGTTCGTGACCACAGTAAATTGAAATGCTGAAACACCATGCTGATTTTCAGTCGCGCCTGGCGTAATGACTCCCCACGGGCGGCAGAAATATCGTGGCCGTTGATCGTTACGCTGCCGGAGGTCGGTTTTTCCAGCCCATTGAGCAAACGAATTAAGGTGCTTTTCCCCGCCCCGCTGTAACCAATAATTCCGTAAATCTGTCCCTGTTCAACCGTCAGGTTGACGTTATCGACAGCGGTAATGGCAAGCCTGCCTGGCGTAAACACTTTCGAAATATTTTTCAGGACAATCATGTCGTTTGGGTATCCGCTGCTGCTTATTGTTCTTCTGCTAGCGCTTTTGGCTGTTTAGCAGTATGGATGTCCAAACGAGTGTAATCAGTAGAATTGGCTTTTAAAATGAATTAAAACGCATTTGATATAACTTTTAGAAATATGCTTACCTGGACGGCGTTAAATGCCAAAAATTCAGACAGTGGGACGACAATAACGACCTGTTGCGCAACAAACCGCTGCTGCGAACAGCTTCTTTATCCATACAGCTGAACAAATTAATGAATAATTTTTGTAAAACTGCACAGATGTGTTTTGAAACGCTGTTTCCATTTTCCTTTTTGATAATTTTCAG
The DNA here is from genome assembly GCF_030334545.1 of Citrobacter sp. Ce129. Classification (NCBI taxonomy): domain Bacteria; kingdom Pseudomonadati; phylum Pseudomonadota; class Gammaproteobacteria; order Enterobacterales; family Enterobacteriaceae; genus Citrobacter; species Citrobacter sp. Ce129. The sequence continues at coordinate 149,578 of NZ_JAOWDS010000065.1, read as the reverse complement.
CGTATAATGCGCGCCAATTGTCTCTTGAATGGTTTCAGCACATTGACCTGTAAAACTCAACGACTACAAAACTCACCATCCCGTTGGGCTGAAACACAAGCACACATTCCTCTGCACGCTCTTTCGATGTCACCTATCCTTAGAGCGAGGCATCACAACTTTCGTAACTCAGGTTTAGCTTCCCGTCCGTGCGCGGCGGGAGCCAGATTTCCATATCCTTCTCAACTTAAAGACTAAGACTGTCATGAAAAAGACGAAAATTGTTTGCACCATCGGTCCGAAAACCGAATCCGAAGAGATGTTAACCAAAATGCTGGACGCGGGCATGAACGTCATGCGTCTGAACTTCTCCCACGGCGACTATGCAGAACACGGTCAGCGCATCAAGAATTTGCGCAACGTCATGAGCAAAACCGGTAAGAAAGCCGCAATCCTGCTCGACACCAAAGGTCCGGAAATCCGTACCATTAAACTGGAAGGCGGTAACGACGTTTCCCTGAAAGCGGGCCAGACCTTCACGTTCACCACCGACAAATCTGTCGTAGGCAACAACGAAATCGTTGCTGTTACTTATGAAGGCTTCACTAAAGATCTGTCCGTCGGCAATACCGTTCTGGTTGACGATGGTCTGATCGGCATGGAAGTTACCGCCATCGAAGGTAACAAAGTTATCTGTAAAGTGCTGAACAACGGCGACCTGGGCGAAAACAAAGGTGTTAACCTGCCGGGCGTTTCCATCGCACTGCCAGCCCTGGCTGAAAAAGACAAACAGGACCTTATCTTCGGTTGCGAGCAAGGCGTTGACTTCGTTGCTGCCTCCTTTATCCGTAAACGTTCTGACGTCGTAGAAATCCGTGAGCACCTGAAAGCGCACGGCGGCGAAAACATCCAGATCATCTCCAAAATCGAAAACCAGGAAGGCCTGAACAACTTCGACGAAATCCTCGAAGCGTCTGACGGCATCATGGTTGCGCGTGGCGATATGGGCGTTGAGATCCCGGTAGAAGAAGTTATCTTCGCGCAGAAGATGATCATCGAAAAATGTATCCGTGCACGTAAAGTCGTTATCACTGCGACCCAGATGCTGGACTCCATGATCAAAAACCCGCGTCCTACCCGCGCTGAAGCCGGTGACGTAGCAAACGCCATCCTCGACGGTACCGACGCAGTAATGCTGTCTGGCGAGTCTGCAAAAGGTAAATACCCGCTGGAAGCCGTCACCATCATGGCGACCATCTGTGAGCGTACTGACCGCGTGATGACCAGCCGTCTGGACTTCAATAACGACAGCCGCAAACTTCGCATCACCGAAGCCGTTTGCCGTGGCGCGGTTGAAACTGCAGAAAAACTGGACGCGCCGCTGATCGTCGTCGCTACCCAGGGCGGTAAATCTGCTCGCGCAGTACGTAAATACTTCCCGGATGCCACCATCCTGGCGCTGACCACCAACGAAACGACCGCGCGTCAGCTGGTGCTGAGCAAAGGCGTTGTTGCACAAGTGGTTAAAGAAATTAGCTCTACCGATGATTTCTATCGCCTGGGTAAAGAAGTCGCTCTGGAAAGCGGTCTGGCTCAGAAAGGTGACGTTGTGGTTATGGTTTCCGGCGCACTGGTTCCGAGCGGCACGACTAACACCGCATCCGTTCACGTGCTGTAATAATTCCAACACGAATTAATTTGCTTAAAAAAGCGCCCTGGTGGCGCTTTTTTTATTTTATCGATAGCCACAATTAATAAAAAATCAAATCGGATTTCACTATCTAATCCGTGATTATCTAAGATGAATCCGATGGAAGCTTTCTGTTTTCACTCGGTTTTTTAGCCGTTTTTGAACAATTCGATGCTTCTTTGAGCGAACGATCAAAAATAAGTGCATTCCCATCAAAAAAATATTCTCAACATAAAAAACTTTGTGTAATACTTGTAACGCTACATGGAGATTAACTCAATCTAGAGGGTATTAATAATGAATCGTACTAAACTGGTACTGGGCGCGGTAATCCTGGGTTCTACTCTGCTGGCAGGTTGCTCCAGCAACGCTAAAATCGATCAGCTGTCTTCTGACGTTCAGACTCTGAACGCTAAAGTTGACCAGCTGAGCAACGACGTGAACGCAATGCGTTCCGACGTTCAGGCTGCTAAAGATGACGCAGCTCGCGCTAACCAGCGTCTGGACAACGCAGCTACTAAATACCGCAAGTAATAGTATCTGTGTAATAGAAATGGCGCACATTGTGCGCCATTTTTTTTGCCCCGAATTTCCTTCCCTGTTATTGCGTAATACGCACCTCTGCGCCCTCTCCCGGCGCGCCATTCTGTGCAGACTTCACTTCCGCTCCATTGTTAACGACCGAGGCTTGCCCGGCAGTCACGGTGACCGGATAGCCCGCGCGGCGGTACAACGCTCTTTCCACCAGGCTGTTATCCACGGCGTTACTGTCTTTAAACTGGGTAAAACCGGCTGGCAGCACATACGGCATGGTCTGGACGTTTTGCTCCTCTTCCGGCGACAGCGGTCGGTGCACCTCGACATACCGCATGCCGTTCGGCTCAATCGAATATTTTATCGGCTCATTAATCACCCTGACCGGCGTACCTGTACGGACCTGGGCAAACAGTGCTTTGATATCCGGCGCGTTCATACGAATACAACCAGAACTCACGCGCAGGCCCACGCTGTCCGGCGCGCTGGTGCCATGGATCAGGTATTCACCGTTTCCATACGCCAGACGCAGTGCAAAGCGTCCTAACGGGTTATTTGGCCCGGCGGGCACTACCGGCGGTAATGTGATGCCGCGCTCCAGAGAGCGTTTACGGATGCCTGCTGTAGGGGTCCAGGTCGGATTGGGGATTTTCTGCCCAACCCGGGTTTCCATTACCGGCGTTTCCAGCCCCTGCAAACCGATACCAATCGGGAATACCTGAACAATATTCTCTCCCGGCGGGAAGTAATACAGACGTAATTCCGCCAGATTCACAATAATGCCTTCGCGTGGCGCATCCGGCAGCAGTAATTGCGAGGGAATAGTAATCAGCGTTCCAGGTTTAGGTACGGGGGCAATGGTATTGTTGGCTTCAAGGATCAGCATTGCGGCGGTATCAAACTTACGGGCTATCGCCTGGAGGTTTTTATCGCCTTCCTGCACGGTGTAGGTTTGGTTTTGCCCAACAAGACGGCTGTTCGCCTGGGGCAAAGGATAATCGACCGCCCATGCGGCCTGAATAGCGCTGTAAGCGCCGATTAGCATTAACGTAATAACAGACGCGCGTTTCATACTCACTCACCCCCCTGGCGTTCTTGCCGGACGGCGACAAGCGCCCGATCCGGCCTACGAGTCACTGCGTTGCCCTACACGAACGCTTTCAAGACGGTCTGAAAGTTGACGTGTTTTATCAGTTTAGCTAAGAGTTGCAGCTTTGGCGCGAATCGCCCGAATCATCGCCTCCAGCCCCTGTGACCGGGACGGTGTGAGATGCTGTGCGAGCGCCATTTTTTCAAACCACGGACGCACATCAAAGTTCACAATATCCTGAGCCGTCATGCGGTCATACAGAATGAATACCACAGCGATAAGCCCTTTCACAATTGCCGCATCGCTGTCGCCCTGTAATTCAATAATACCTTCGCCATTCTGACGCATAACAATCCATACCTGACTTTGACATCCCTGGATGCTATTTTCCGCATTACGATCGTTGTCGTTTAATGCCGGCAGGCGCTGACCCAGTTCAATAATGTACAGGTATTTCTCTTCCCAATTCGCGCAACGCAGAAAATTACGCAACAACTTTTCTTTGTCCGGTAGCGCAGCCATAACGCCTCCCTGTTATCCCAGTAAGTGATGAATACGCTTGAGACCCGTTACCAGGCGATCCACTTCTTCGTGGGTGTTGTACATGGCGATCGACGCACGACACATCGCGGGAACGTTGTAGTAGGTCATCAGCGGCATAGCACAGTGATGTCCCGTCCGCACGGCGATCCCATAATTATCGAGAAAACTCCCGACGTCATAGGCGTGATGTTTGCCGAGGTTAAACGCAATCACCCCCAGGCGGTTATCCGGACCGTAAAGCGTCAAATCCGGCACTTCCGCCAGTTGTTCCAGCGCATAGCGCATCATGAACTGTTCATATTCGCTGATTTCAGTAAGCCCCAGCGCTGAAACGTACTCAATCGCCGCGCCAAGCCCAATAATGCCCCCGGTGTTTGGCGTTCCGGCTTCAAACCGCCAGGGGGCTTTGGCCCACGTCGTCCCCTGGCTCAGGCTTACTGTCGCAATCATCGAACCACCGCCTTCCCAGGGTGGCATTTCCTGCAGCAGCGACTCTCTGGCATACAGAACGCCAATACCGGTTGGCCCGTAAAGCTTGTGTCCGGAGAAAACATAGAAGTCGCAATCCAGCGCCTGCACATCCACCTGATGATGCATAACCGCCTGTGCGCCATCCACCAGCACTTTTGCGCCGTATTGATGCGCCAGCTCAATCATCTCACCCAACGGGTTTTCCGTGCCCAGCACGTTAGATACGTGGGTAATCGCCAGCAGTTGCGTGCGATCGTCAAACAGCGTCGGTAGCGTTTCCAGCTGCAACGTACCGTCTGTATTGAGTGGAATGACGCGCAGTTCTGCGCCTACGCGGGTACACAGCATCTGCCAGGGTACAATATTGGCGTGATGCTCCATTTCGCTGATGATAATGTTATCGCCCGCCCGCACATTGCTGCTGCCCCAACTGTTCGCCACCAGGTTGATACCTTCCGTGGTACCACGCACGAACACCAGCTCTTCAGCTGAACGGGCGTTAATAAACAGCGAGGCGAGCTTGCGTACATTCTCCATTTTTTCTGTGGCCTGCGCGCTCAGCGTATGGATCCCGCGGTGGACCGCTGCATAGCCATGACGGTAAAATTCGGCTTCGGCATCAATCACCTGATTAGGCTTTTGCGCGCTGGCGGCGCTGTCCAGATAGGCTAGCGGTAAACCGTTCACTTCACGCGCCAGGACCGGAAAATCGGCCCGCACTTTTTCAATGGGAAATGTCATGCTACGCCTCCCGGCAAGCGTTGGGCGATCCGCGCCAGTACCAATTGTTTCAGCGTTTCCTCGCCCAGGGCTTCCGTTAGCTCAGCGGCAAACGCATAGAGAATCATTTGTTGAGCATCCTGCTGGCCGATCCCGCGTGAACGCAGATAGAACATCTGCTCATCGTCAATCCGCCCTACCGTCGCTCCGTGACTGCATTTCACGTCGTCGGCATAGATTTCCAGCTGTGGCTTGGTGTCCACTTCTGCCAGTCTACCGAGCAGCAAATTATTGTTGGTCATCTGACCATCGGTTTTAATAGCGTGCTGGGCGACGTTGATCAGGCCATTAAATACCGCCCGGCCCTTATCGCTGACAATCGTTTTATGCAGCTGGCGGCTGTTGCAATATCCTTTGTTATGCGCAAGCCAGGTCCGTGTATCGCAGACTTCATTTTTCACTGGCATCGCCAGGCTGTTAAGCCGAAGCGTGGTGTTTTCACCATTAAGCTGGGTGCTGGTGTTATGGCGCAACACCGCAGCACCGAGTAAAAAGCTGTGGCTGGCGGCGGTGGCATCTGCGCCCAATTGAATATCGTTATGGGCGAAATGGTGGCTGAGCGAATTCTCAAATGCCAGTTTGATATGGCGCAAATGCGCATTCGCCGCGACGTTCATCGTTAAGCGCGCACCGGTAAAATGACGAAGCTCGCTGAGACTGACATAATGCTCAATAACGGTGGCTTCTGCGCCTTCCGCCAGCTCCAGATGGTGGCGATAGTGCGCCGTATTTACCTCATCGCCCGTCAGTCCCTGAGTAATGTGCAGCAGCAGCAACGGTTTCGCGGGGCGCTGGTTACGCTTCACCTGAATGTGCGTCACGCTGCGGGACAGGCTTTCCGTCAGGTGCAGAAAGACTTCCGGTTGTACAGCCGCAGGCAGCGTCTGGCGCACATCGTCAACGACAATCTCAAAACCGCTACCCTCCGCGCTGTCGCTGAGCGTCGGAGAGAATTGCCCGTCGACAAACACCAGTCGGACAGCATCAATAGCCGGCGCTAACGCTTCACACTGGGCTGACGTTATTTCAGCGACATGGCTGACAAACTGGCTGTTGGTTAATCCCTCCAGCGGCGTGTATTTCCAGTCCTCATGCTTACGCGTTGGCAGTCCCAGACGTAGCATCTGTTGCAGATGCTGCTGGGCATGATGCGAGCGCGTCTCCCCTTGCGTCTCAAACAGATGATGCCACTGTTGCAGCACGTTACTGCTGTTCGCTAAGCCAGCCATAACCTTGCTCCTCCAGTTGTTTGACCAGCGAGAAATCGCCAGACTTCACAATTCGCCCCTGGTAGAGAACGTGAACATAATCGGGTTTGATATAGTCCAGGATGCGCTGATAGTGGGTGACGATAATGAATGAACGTTGCCCATCGCGCAGCGAGTTCACGCCATCGGCGACGATTTTCAGCGCGTCGATATCCAGCCCGGAGTCCGACTCGTCAAGAATGCACAGTTGAGGCTCCAGTACCGCCATTTGCAAAATGTCATTACGCTTTTTCTCGCCGCCGGAGAAACCGACGTTTACCGAACGCGTCAGCAGATCTTCCGGCATCTTCAACAACGCGATTTTCTCTTCCATCAGATCCTGGAAGTCAAACCTGTCCAGCGACTCCTCGCCACGGTAGCTGCGCACCGCATTCAGCGCCGTTTGCAGGAAAAACTGATTACTGACCCCGGGGATTTCCACCGGATACTGAAATGCCATAAAGATCCCTTCACCGGCCCGGTCTTCCGGTGACAGTTCCAGTAAATCTTTACCGTTGAATTCTACCGTCCCGCCGGTGACTTCGTAGTCATCACGTCCGGCCAGCGTGGCGGAAAGCGTACTTTTCCCGGAACCGTTCGGTCCCATAATGGCGTGGACTTCTCCGGGGCGAATCTCAAGGCTGAGACCACGCAGGATCGTCTTATCTTCCACACTGACCTGTAAATCTTTGATGCTTAGCATGTGCTTTCCTTAAATTTTTAACCGACGCTGTGTTCAAGGCTTATGGCGAGCAGTTTTTGCGCTTCCACGGCAAATTCCAGCGGCAGTTCAGAGAACACGTCTTTACAGAAACCATTCACGATCATCGAAATGGCATCCTCTTCGCTGATGCCGCGCTGCAGGCAGTAAAACAGCTGGTCTTCACCAATACGCGACGTTGTGGCTTCGTGCTCAAGCTGGGCGCTATTGTTACGACACTCGACATACGGGAAGGTGTGCGCCCCACAATCCGCGCCGATCAGCATCGAATCGCATTGGGTATAGTTGCGGGCATTGGTGGCGGTCGGCATGATCTTCACCAAACCGCGATAGCTGTTCTGGCTGTGTCCGGCGGAGATCCCTTTCGAGATAATGGTCGATTTGGTGTTCTTGCCGATGTGGATCATCTTGGTGCCGGTATCGGCCTGCTGGTGACCACTGGTTAGCGCAACGGAATAGAATTCGCCGATAGAGTTGTCGCCACGCAGAATGCAGCTTGGGTATTTCCACGTAATGGCTGAGCCGGTTTCCGACTGCGTCCACGACATTTTGCTGTTTTCACCTTCGCACAGAGCGCGCTTGGTAACGAAGTTTAAAATGCCGCCGGTGTTACCATCGCCAGGGAACCAGTTTTGTACGGTCGAGTATTTCACTTCGGCATCTTTGTGGATGATGACCTCCACCACCGCGGCATGCAGCTGGTAGCTGTCACGCACCGGGGCTGAACAGCCTTCGATATAGCTGACGTAGCTGCCCTCATCCGCAACCAGAATGGTGCGTTCAAACTGCCCGGTTTTTTCCGCATTGATACGGAAATAGGTCGACAGTTCCATTGGGCAACGCACACCTTTCGGTACATAGATAAACGTACCGTCGGATGCCACCGCCGCATTCAGCGCGGCAAAGAAATTGTCATTACCTGGTACGACCGTGCCCAGATACTGTTTTACCAGCTCAGGGTGATCGTGAATCGCCTCACCGAACGAACAGAAAATAATGCCCTGTTCCGCCAGTTTGTCACGATAGGTGGTCGCTACCGACACCGAGTCAAAAATGGCATCAACCGCCACCTCTTTGCCTTCGCGGACCGGCACGCCAAGCTGTTCAAATGCGTCCTCAACCTCTTTGCTTAAAAACGCATTCGCCCCCGTTTGCTGTACCGCTCCCGGCTCAGATGCGCAGGTTTCATCGCAATTGCCGCAGGACGGCGCGGAGTAATAGCTATACTCCTGGTAATTCAGTTTGTCGTAATGCGCTTTCAGCCAGTGCGGCTCTTCCATGGAGAGCCATGCGTTAAAGGCATTCAGGCGAAATTCCAGCATCCAGTCGGGTTCATTTCGTTTTGCCGAAATCGCACGCACGACATCTTCGTTGATCCCTTTCGCCAGCTCATCAGTTTGCAGTTGGGTGAAGAAGCCCTCTTTATAATTAAGGTGCCCGCCAGCCCAGGTGTTGACATCGTCAGTTGCTTCAGTATTACGAGACATAGTACCGCCTATACCCCAAAACTTTCGCCACAGCCGCATTCGTTCTGGGCTTTCGGGTTATGAAATTTAAATAACTGATTTAATCCTTCGCGAACGAAATCGACCTCTGTACCGTCGATAAACGGCATCGCCTGTAACGGCACATAAAGTCTGGCGCCATCCGTTTCAAACAACAGATCGTCTTTTTGGACCTCGCGGACGGTGTCCAGCACGTAGCCGAATCCCGCACATCCCGTTTGCTTCACGCCTAAACGCACGCCCAACATGTCGGGTTGCTTTGCTACCAGCTCACGGATATGCGCCGCAGCCGCTGGCGTTAACGTCAGTCCACGCCAGGCAAAATCGTCCGGGTTAAATGTTCCTGAATGCAATTCCATAGAGTTACCTCGAGTCACTAGCTTTGAAGCTATAACACCATGTTAGTGATAATGATTATCACTTCAACCCCTCAACAGCAGGGGCATTCGGGTTAATCGCCCTTTTTGACTACTTTTACTAAGCATAGACCCTGCAGCGTGGGTTTACAGGGATGGAATTTTTTGTTCAATACATTGATTAACAATGGATTATAAAAATCCAATCGTTCAGGCAGGTCAAATATCAAAAGATGTATAGAAAATGTCTATTTAAGGGATAGGTTTTGATAATTTAATTAAATCATGCGATTATTTTATAATCAGAAACCTAGTATTTTCTCGTGATAGATAAGGACGGACTATTTAACGTCCAAAATTGAGCCCTCAGCGCGATTTTTCTTCACGAGCTGCACCATTTTTCATGCTTCCTGTGGAGGTGATTTATAAAAAACACCACATCGCCTTCCAGACATAACCCACGTTACTGTTTGTGCGGCTACTTTTAGGTTCCTACTTGATAGCGTAACAAAGTTCTTCTCAACATCAAAATTAAGCTATATGCCCCCCAAAAAATATCAATAATTTTTATATATTTATTATTACTGCTCATATTAAATTCAAGCTTTCCATCCCCCCCATAAATATAAATAAAATATATTGAAAATGTATGGCATTAATTGCCTTGTGTTCTCATGCAATATGTCGTTTATTAAAGTCTCCTTACTTATATGAAATGGAATTGTAGAAATGGCTATACCTGCATATTTATGGTTAAAAGATGATGGAGGAGCAAATATCAATGGCTCGGTAGATGTTCGCGACCGTGAGAGGAGCATTGAGATCTTGGGCTTTGGTCATGGCCTGCACCTCCCTACCGACAACAACACAGGGAAAATAACAGGGACACGAGTGCATAGCGCACTTGTATTCGAAAAGGAGTTCGATAGCTCCAGCCCATATCTTTACAAAGCGGTAGCCACTGGGCAAACCCTTAAGGAGGCTGAATTCAAATGGTACAAAATCAATGACGCCGGTCAGGAAGTTGAATATTTCAACATGCTACTCGAAACAGTGAGGGTGGTTTCAATTTGTCCCCTAATGCACGACGTAAAAAACGCAGCAACTGAAAAACATAATCACCTTGAAAGCATTGCCCTTAGATATGAGCGAATAACCTGGAAGCACTGCGACGGGAACTTGATATTTTCTGATTCATGGAGTGAGCGGTGATTCGTTGTACATTTCATTTAAACGGTGGACAACTATCGAATCTTAGCTGCCCTGGTGTTGGCTTCTTCCCTGCATATTCCGGTAACAATGGTGAGCATAGAAATAACCCTGACTCGGTAACAATTAAGGATATAGGTCCGCTTCCCCCTGGTAAATACTATATTGTTTCACGTCCGAAAGGCGGGGTTTTCAGCGCGATTAAAGACTATACTGCGTCAGAGATTAGCGGTTCAAACCGCGATATCTGGTTCGGATTATTCAGAGAGGATGAAAAATTAGATGACGTTACGTTCTATAGTAAGGTCAGTCGGGGGTATTTCAGATTGCACCCAGCGGGGTATAAGGGTGTCAGTAATGGTTGCATAACGCTCCCCAGCAGAGCTCATTATAACATACTCAGACAAGCTCTCTTAAACACTCCACAAATACTGGTTACCTCCAGCATTCGTGCATACGGCACTGTTCAGGTGTATTAATGAAGCATATCAAAAAAATCATCACTTGGTATTTATTTGCAATATCTTGGGTTTGTTTTTTTCTCCTGTTATTTAGATACCTACCTGAAAAGAAATTATTTGATTTAATCTACCCTAGTATAAAAGAGATGGATCCAAATACGTGGGACAATACCCATATGACTGTTATTTTTATAGCCGCATTATTATTGAACGGGATTTTTATATTATCCGTGTCAATGATAATGGAAAGATGTAAAAATTAAATGCCTACTTAACAGTAGGACTTCCGTCCTACTGTTTTCGGTATCGACGACAAACAACAAAAAACCCTTAAGTCTGCTTGCTGGCAGGCTTAAGGGTTCCGGCCCCATCCGGCGCTTATCTCCGGCACTCACGATGGCTTAGCTCTTGAAGGGGCGATAAGAAGAATCTCATACACTGAACAGTTTTTTTTAACACTAATGGCGGTTTGACTATTTTATAAGCACGTTTAGCCACCCGGTTAGCACTCTGGTTCACTAAGCGCATCCAGCAACAGGCGCAACCCTGCTGGCTGATGCTCTCGAGAAAGGTATAAACCATATATCGGCAGGCATTTAGGTTGAAGCTCGGGCAATAGTCTAATCAGTTTTCTCTGTGCCAGCCCTTCCCGCGCCTCCAGTTCAGGCACCAACGCAACGCCTATTCCCGCCAACGCCGACTCACAAAGTAGCGAAGAGATCCCGGCGCTCAAATTACCTCTGATTGCAGCAGAGACAGCCTGGCCCTGGGCATCCAGAAAGTGCCAGGATTTTCCAGCAAAACCGCTGTAGTAGAGACAATTATGCTGCGTAAGATCATCGATAGTCTCTGGAGTGCCATGCTGATGCAGATAATCAACAGACGCACAGAGCACCGATTTACAGTCGCCAAGGCGACGGGCGATAGTCCCTGGCTCGGGGTTTTCCGTTATACGGATCGCCACATCGATACGTTCTCCCACGAGGCTTACCGGTTGGTTATTGATCTCCACCTCGATACGCAGTTGCGGATACCTCGCCAGAAAAGCGGGCAGAACCGGCGCTAAGATATGCAAGGCAGTAAAATGTGCACAGGCCACACGTAACGTGCCGGACGGCGTTTGTGCGGCGCTGGCGGCGCCAATATCCAGCGAAAGTTGCGCCAGAGAACGTGTTTTCAGTAATGCCTCTTCACCCGCTGGCGTGATCGTCAAACGGCGCGACGAACGATGGATAAGCCTTGTCCCCGCCCATTTCTCCATCTCGTCGAGATATCGACTGACCATCGGGCGCGACAACCCCAATGCGCGCGCGGCGGCACTCAGACTGCCCAAATCACAGATATGGTTGAATACCGTTGCCGCCATCACTCTGTCCATTGCATCCCATCCGATCGTTTTATGAAACTCAGCATGTCCTAATGAGGGAATTCTAACAGATACGAATATGCTTAAAATACGGGGACTATCAAAAGACAATTCCCTGCATAAGGTTACCTGGTATGAAAGTTAAATCTCTGGCCCTGTTATTACCTCTGTTTGCGTCTTCAGCTTTTGCCGCACCGCTACAGCTCGACGTCTATAATCCGCAGGATAAGGCTATTTTCCCAGTCTCTTCGACGCTGGTGTCTGGCCCCAAAGAGGCGATTTTGTTTGACGCCCAGTTCAGCACCAAAGATGGCGAACAACTGGTGCAGATGATTCGCGCCAGCGGTAAAACGCTGAAGGCTATCGTGATCACTTCCGGCGATCCGGATTTCTATTTCGGTCTGCAGCCCATCGTCAACGCGTTCCCGCAGGTTAAAGTTCTGGCAACACCGCACGTAGTAGACCATATCCGCGCCACCAAAGAGGCTAAGCTGCAGTTCTGGGGCCCGCAAATGAAGGACGGCGCGCCAACATCGCTCACCGTTCCACAGGCGACCACGCAAACGCATTTCACGATTGATGGCGAAACGCTGGAACTGCGTCATCCTGACGATTATGCAGCCTATGTCTGGATCCCGGCGAACCGTGCCATTATTGGCGGGACCGGCGTGGCTTCCGGGATTCACGTCTGGACGGCGGATACACAATCTGCAGAACAACGTAGCGCATGGCGTAGCGTACTGAGCGAAATGCAGAATTTACAGCCTACTCAGGTAGTTCCGGGCCATTACATTGGCGAACGCCCTGCGGGCGATAAGGCCATTCGCTTCACACATGACTATTTACAGTCGTTTGAGCAGGCGTTGGGGGCGAAGAAAGGTTCAGACTATGTGATTAAAACCATGACCGCAGCATGGCCGGGTCTTGCGGACGCAAGTTCTCTGGAGCTAAGTGCGAAGGTTAATAGCGGTGAGATGAAGTGGTAATTAAGATCTAAGGCAAAAAATAACCCCGAACGCGTGTCGGGGTTTTATTACGATAAGCATACCGGAATCAATGAACGCCCATGCGCCAGGCAAAATAGATCTCTTCTTTCAATTCAGTTGAAGAGAGCGCCAACAGATCAGCAAACTCCAGCTCAAGTTGTTTCAGTCTTTTCAGGTACTGAGCCGGTGAAAGATCGGTTTTATCACGACGTAAAAATTCTATTGCCAGTTGGGCCGGGTCTAATTGGGTAGACATATCATCCTCGCTTGTGTTCAAAACCTGCACAGTATAACACATTCCCTGTGCAGATAATGACCAAAAGCAATATGCATCACAAAATTGCGGTTGTCAGACGCGACGTGCAGCACAATCGTCCCTGCTCATCGAAGATTTCGATTTGCCACACCTGATGACGAGAGCCGGTATGTACCGCGCGACATACCCCTCTGACGCGCCCTTCCCGCGCGGAGCGAATATGGTTGGCGTTAACCTCCAGGCCCACGACTTTCTGTTCCCCCTGGGTACACAGGTAGCCAGCCACCGAACCAATACTTTCCGCCAGCACTACGGACGCGCCGCCGTGCAGCAAACCAAAAGGTTGTTTGGTACGGTGATCCACCGGCATCGTGGCTTCCAGCGTATCATCGCCAATGTGCACAAAACGAATATCGAGCAGCCCCACCATGTTTCCTTCACCCATAGCATTGAGTGCCTCGAGTGTAACTTCACGTTTCCAGATCATCCTATAATCTCCAGCAGTGCCTGTAATGGATGGCGAACACCCGTGCCTTCAACGCGTTTGACCTGGCTGCGACAGGAGTATCCAGTAGCCAGGCAACGGTTACGCGGCAATCGTTGCATTGCCTGGTGCCATGATAGCTCATAGATCCCCAGTGAATTCTGATGATTCTTCACTTCGTGACCATAAGTGCCCGCCATTCCACAGCAACCCACGCTGACGTTCTCCAGTCTGGCGCCAAAGCGCGCAAAGATAGCCGCCCACTGCGCAGGCGCGCCCGGCAGGGCCGTCACCTCAGTACAGTGTCCAAAGAAGTACCACGGTTCGCCGCCGATTGTGACTGCCGGCTGTGACTCCAGGACTGTCGATAACCATTCGTTAGCCAGCAGCACATGGAAATCACCCCGCTGTTCCCCGAGCGCCAGCTTGTATTCATCGCGATAACAGAGCACCAGCGCCGGATCGACCCCCACCATCGGAATGTTCAGCTTCGCCACCCGGTTGAGAAACTCGGATGTCTTTTTCGCTGTTTTGGCAAAACGGTTTAAAAAGCCCTTAATATGCTGAGCTTTGCCGTTTGGCGAGAAAGGCAGCAATACCGGCTGCAGACCCAACTTTTCAACCAGGCGTATAAAATCAGCCACCACCTGCGCATCGTAATAGCTGGTGAACGGGTCCTGCACCACCAGCACCGTACGGGCTTTTTGCTCAATGCTGAGCAACTCGAGCTGTTCCAGCGTCATATTGGCGGAACGATGACCAACCATCTGACGTTGAAGCGATGGCGCAGACAGCAGCGGTAAATCGACCATACCGATGTGCTTTTTAGCCAGATTCCGCACCAGCGGCTGGTTGATGAAAAAGTTAAACGTTTTGGGCGCCCGCGCCATTAACGGCGCATAACTCTCAACGGTCGCCACCATATGATCGCGCAACGGTCGCAGATAACGCGTGTGGTACATTTGCAGGAAACGCGAGCGGAATTCCGGGACATCGATTTTAATCGGACACTGTGTGGAACAGGCTTTACACGCCAGACAGCCGGACATTGCCTCTTTTACTTCGTGCGAGAAATCGTATTCACCCTTGCGCGCATGCCAGCTGTTGCGGGTACGGGCAATCAGCGTACGTAAACTGGCGCGTTTTTCCGGTAGCTCTTTCTCCAGCTGTACCGGGTCAATCCCGCGATCGGCCAGCAGACGCAGCCATTCACGCACCAGCGTGGCCCGCCCCTTCGGTGAATGAATACGGTTGAGGCTGATTTTCATCGACGGACACATGGGGCTTTTCGCATCGAAGTTAAAGCACAATCCGTTACCGTTACACTCCATCGCCCCGCGCCACTCCTGGCGTACGGCCAGCGGGATCTGACGGTCATACGTTCCGCGCTTCACCGCGTCCACTTTCATCATCGGCGCATCTACGCCTTCAGGTGGACAGATTTTCCCCGGATTCAGTCGGTTTTGCGGATCAAAGACCGATTTTACTTTACGCAGTTCGCTATACAGCTCCTCACCGAAGAACGCCGGGCTGTATTCTGCACGAAAACCTTTTCCATGCTCGCCCCAAAGCAGTCCGCCATATTTTGCCGTCAACGCGACGACATCGTCAGAAATGCGTTTCATCAGCACTTCCTGCTGCGGGTCGCACATATCCAGCGCGGGTCTGACGTGCAGCACGCCTGCGTCTACGTGACCAAACATGCCGTAACTGAGACCATGGCTATCGAGCAGCGCGCGGAACTCGGCAATATAGTCAGCCAGATGTTCAGGCGGGACGCACGTATCCTCGGCAAACGGGATCGGCTTCGCGGCACCTTTAGCATTCCCCAGCAAACCAACGGCTTTTTTACGCATAGCGTAAATTCGTTCTACACCCGCCAGTTCGGTACATAGCTGCCAGCCAATGACGCCCGCTTCCTGACGAGCGATTAAGCCATCCAGACGTTCACACAGTGCGCTGACCTGCGAATCAATCAATGCTTCGTCGTCACCGGCAAACTCCACAATGTTCAGACCCAGCATCTCTTTATCAGGAACATCGGTAATCAATTCACTTACCGAGTGCCAGACGATATCTTCCCGCGCCAGATTAAGCACTTTAGAGTCGACGGTTTCTACCGACAGCGCGCGAGCTTCCACCATCACCGGGGCATTACGCAACGCCGAGTCGAAAGAGTCGTACTTAACGTTAACCAGTTGTCTGACTTTGGGCAGCGGCGTGATGTCCAGACGGGCTTCGGTGATAAACGCCAGCGTACCTTCAGAGCCGGTAAGAATGCGGGTTAAATCAAATTCGGTCATCTCATCGTTAAAGACGTGCCGTAGATCGTAACCGGTCAGGAAGCGATTAAGTTTGGGGAATTTATCAATGATCAACTGTCGGTTATCGCGGCAACGCTCATAAACCGTCTTGTAGATGCGGCCAATAGTGGTATTGCTGTTACCCAGCGTTTGGGCAAGTTCGACCGGCATTGGCTGAGTATCAAGAATATCGCCGCCCATCAGCACCGCGCGGATACCCAGCACGTGATCGGAGGTTTTACCGTAAACCAACGAACCTTGTCCGGATGCGTCGGTATTGATCATCCCCCCCAACGTTGCCCGGTTACTGGTGGATAATTCGGGAGCAAAGAAATAGCCGTAAGGTTTCAGAAACTGGTTGAGCTGGTCTTTAATCACCCCGGCTTCGACCCGCACCCAGCCTTCCTGCACATTGATTTCTATAATGCGGCTCATATAGCGGGACATATCAACAATAATGCCCTGATTCAGCGCCTGACCGTTGGTCCCGGTGCCGCCGCCGCGCGGGGTAAAAATCAGCGAAGAGAAAAGAGGTTCCGCCGCCAGACGGGCGATCAGCGCCACATCTGCGGTTGAACGCGGGAAAACAACAGCATCAGGAAGCAGCTGATAAATACTGTTATCCGTCGACATTGTCAGGCGATCGGCATAGCTCGTTGCCGTATCGCCCGTAAATCCTTGCTGCTCCAGCGCCTGCAAAAAATTGAGCACCAGTTGAACGACACCTGGCGCCTGAGAAATTTGTGGAATCATTATAGTGACCCTTTCCTGCGGTCTGTGTTGTGAATTTAATCGTTTGCGTGTTGCTTTGTTTGTTGTATCACATTTTTTTCTAATACGCTCAGCAGATTTACAGGCAGAATCCGCCTGTTCAAAACCGCTGAAATTGCTCATCATTACAGGGTGTCATTTAAGTGTTCACGTCGCGTCAACGTTCTGGCGCAAAGACAAAGGTGAAAAGTATTTATGGTAAATTTCCGTCAGCCCAGGGATATTGCACAAGTGCTGCTATCGGTGCTGTTTTTAGCCATCATGATTGTGGCCTGTCTCTGGATTGTTCAACCCTTTATCCTCGGTTTTGCATGGGCAGGTACGGTGGTCATTGCAACCTGGCCGATCCTGCTACGCTTACAAAAATTACTTTGGGGACGCCGCTCACTGGCCGTGCTGGTAATGACCCTGCTGCTGGTGCTGTTGTTTATCATTCCTATCGCGCTGCTGGTTAATAGCATTGTTGATGGCAGCGGGCCGTTGATCCATGCCGTAACCGCTGGCGATATGACGTTGCCGGATCTGGCGTGGTTGAACAGTATTCCGTTGGTCGGTGCCAAAATGTATGCCGCATGGCACAGCCTGCTGGATATGGGCGGCTCGGCCATCATGGCCAAGGTTCGTCCTTATATTGGTACGACGACAACCTGGTTTGTCGGACAGGCTGCGCATATTGGTCGCTTTATGATGCACTGTGGTCTGATGCTGCTGTTCAGCGCCCTGCTGTACTGGCGCGGTGAACAGGTGGCGTTAGGTATTCGCCATTTTGCTTGTCGCCTGGCATCCAAACGCGGCGATGCTGCCATTCTGCTGGCAGCGCAGGCCATTCGCGCCGTCGCATTAGGTGTTGTGGTCACCGCCCTGGTGCAGGCTGTTCTTGGCGGCATTGGTCTGGCGGTAACCGGCGTGCCGTATGCCACGCTGCTGGCGGTATTGATGATCCTGTCATGCCTGATCCAACTGGGGCCGTTACCGGTGCTGGTGCCGGCCATTATCTGGCTGTACTGGACGGGGGATTCAACCTGGGGCACCGTGCTGCTGGTGTGGAGCGGCGTGGTCGGTACACTGGATAACGTTATTCGCCCGATGCTGATTCGCATGGGCGCCGATTTGCCGCTGATCCTGATTCTCTCTGGAGTCATCGGCGGACTGATTGCTTTCGGTATGATTGGTCTGTTCATCGGCCCGGTAGTACTGGCCGTCTCCTGGCGTCTGTTCTCAGCCTGGGTAAACGAAGCCCCTGCACCAGGCAGCAATCCGGATGAAATCCTCGAAGAAATTACTGAAATGGAACGCAATAAGTAATCCCACTTCAGGCGGCACTGCCGCCTGATTGTTTAACAATGCTAATCAGTTCCTTTCCCTTACTGTATTGGACTGAACCTCACCCTCTTTAAATACTCATTTGTGTCGCAAATTCTTTACAGTTTTTAAACTATTGAGATGAATCTGATCGACGTAAAAAACCAGTATGCCTACTATTAGCCCATGGCTTTAGATCAACACATTGATTTATAAGCATGGAAATCCCCTGAGTGAAACAACGAATTGCTGTGTGTAGTCTTTGCCCATCTCCCACGATGGGCTTTTTTTTGTCCTTAGCACGCCTCGCCACCCACCTAACCGCTCTACACGTCCACTTCCCCGTTGATGAACAAATAATATTGCACAAGATACTGTGACTCTCTTCAAGCCGAAATATCCACAGCAATGTTATTACTATTCCACCGTCTTTGATGAGGTTATCAAATAATGAACGCATTAGAACTCCAGGCTATCCGCCATATTTTTGCTATGACGGTAGAAGAAAGCGCTATGTATATCTCGCGGGATCATAATGTTGCCGCCTGGCATCAATGGGAAAATGGCGAAAGGGAAATCCCGGAAGACATCACGCGAATTTGTGCAGAAATGAAGGCCATGAGAAAGTTAAGAATTAACGCAATTATCGACAAAATAAATAATCGTATCGGTAATAACACCATGCGTTTTTTCCCCGATTTCATCTCTTTTCAGACGGTTTATCAGCACGATAATTTTCTTGACTGGAAAATCTACCAATCTGCTGCTGCAGAGCTGTATGCCCACGACCTTGAGCGTTTGTGTTAAGAGACAGCAACACCACTCTCATTTAGCCTCTTCGCTGAGTAACATATTATGAAAAATACCTATTTCTCCACTGCGATAGGGCTGTACTTTAATTACCTGGTACACGGCATGGGGGTGATTCTGATGAGCCTCAATATGTCTGCACTGGAACAACAGTGGCAGACCAATGCCGCGGGTGTTTCAATTGTTATTTCCTCACTCGGCATTGGCCGTTTAAGCGTCTTACTGGTGGCAGGCATGCTCTCAGATCGCTATGGCCGCAGACCGTTTATTATTTTCGGCATGACCTGCTACCTGATTTTCTTTGTCGGTATCGTCAATACTCATAGTATTTACATTGCCTATGCATTTGGGTTTTTGGCAGGAATGGCAAACAGTTTTCTCGATGCAGGTACTTACCCCAGCCTGATGGAGGCGTTTCCCCGCACACCCAGCACGGCCAATATTTTAATTAAAGCGTTCGTCTCCAGCGGCCAGTTTTTACTGCCTATGATTATCAGTCTACTGGTGTGGGCCGAACTTTGGTTTGGCTGGTCCTTCCTGCTGGCTGCAGCCATTATGTTATTCAACGGTGTGTTTTTGTTTCGCTGCCGGTTCCCGCCGCATCCCGGGCCTGATATCGTCATCAGAACACAACCTGCAAAACAAGAAACCGCACAGCCTGAACATCAATGCTCCTTGCTCGACCTTGCCAGTTATACCTTATACGGCTATATCGCTATGGCGACATTTTATCTGGTGAGCCAGTGGCTGGCACAATACGGACAGTTCGTCGCCGGGATGTCCTATACGTTATCGATCAAACTCTTAAGCATTTACACCTGCGGTTCCCTGTTGTGCGTTTTGATTACTGCACCACTGGTACGCAAAGCAGCACGCGCGACATCGTTATTGATGCTGTACACGTTCATTTCATTTTGCGCCCTGCTCATGGTGTGTCTGCATCCAACAACCTACGTGGTCATCGTCTTCGCGTTTGTCATCGGTTTTTCTTCAGCCGGAGGCGTGGTGCAAATCGGTTTAACGCTGATGGCGGCACGCTTTCCGCAGGCAAAGGGCAAAGCCACCGGGATTTACTACAGCGCAGGCAGCATAGCCACTTTTACCATCCCGTTGATTACAGCGAAACTTTCCGAGATTAGCATCGCTCACATCATGTGGTTTGATACCGCCATAGCCGCTGTAGGTTTTCTGTTGGCGCTGTTTATTGGTTATCGCAGCAACATCGCATCAAAGCATCAATTAAAAATGACTCAAGTCGCAGAATAGCGCGGATGCAATATTGTTCCTCATACCTGCAAAATAATTGACTGCATTTTTAAAATTTCAGCAAAAAGTCGGCGCAGAGTATTAAATTCACAATTTGACATGCAACATCCCTGGTAAGTTAAACGCCATGCTATGTAGGCCCAATAGTTACCAACCGGTATATTATTCACAAGGTCGCCGCAATTTAAACTAAACCGACGAGCACAGAACAATTTTAAAATCCGCAAGGAGTTGTGAAAATGTCTCAAAACAAGACCTTTACTACGCCATTTCTTTTGGCGATAAGCTGTATTTATTTAAGTTATTTTTTACACGGCATTAGCGTCATTACATTGGCGCAAAATATGAGCTCGCTTGCAGAAAAATTCTCCACCGACAATGCCGGGATTGCCTATTTAATTTCCGGCATTGGTCTTGGTCGATTAGTGAGTATTTTATTCTTTGGGGTGCTCTCAGACAAATTTGGTCGGCGGGCAATCATTCTGTTAGGTGCGATTCTGTACATGCTGTTTTTCTTCGGTATTCCCGCCAGCCAGAATCTGATGATTGCCTTTATTCTGGCTGTTTGCGTCGGTGTGGCAAACTCGGCGCTGGATACAGGCGGCTATCCGGCATTGATGGAGTGTTTCCCTAAGGCATCTGGATCCGCTGTTATCCTGGTTAAAGCGATGGTCTCGTTTGGGCAGATGGTCTACCCCATCGTCGTCAGCACCATGCTGCTCAATCATATCTGGTACGGCTATGCGGTCATTATCCCGGGCGTATTGTTTGTCATCATCACCTTAATGCTGCTAAGAAGTCGCTTCCCCAGCCAGATGGTGGATGCGGGCATTGCAAAAGAACTCCCCCAGATGAACAGTAAACCGTTGGTCTGGCTGGAAGGCGTGGCATCCGTCATGTTCGGGGTAGCCGCATTTTCGACCTTTTACGTCATCGTTGTCTGGATGCCGAAATACGCGATGGCATTTGCCGGTATGGCAGAAGCCGACGCGCTAAAAACCATCTCTTACTACAGCATGGGATCGCTGGTCTGCGTGTTTATTTTTGCAGCGCTGCTTAAGAAAATGGTTCGACCTATTTGGGCGAATGTCTTTAACGCCGGACTGGCAACCGTCACCGCTGCCATTATCTATTTATATCCATCTCCATTGGTGTGTAACGCCGGTTCATTTCTGATTGGGTTCTCTGCAGCAGGGGGGATTTTACAGCTCGGCGTTTCGGTGATGTCAGAGTTTTTTCCCAGGAGCAAAGCCAAAGTCACCAGTATTTATATGATGATGGGTGGCGTCGCCAACTTTATTATCCCATTAATCACCGGATACCTTTCTAACATTGGCCTGCAGTACATCATTTTGCTGGACCTCGCATTCGCTTTGCTGGCCTTCGTCACCGCCATCATCGTTTTTATTCGTTACTACCGCGTATTTGATATTCCCCAAAATGATGTGCGGTTGGGCGAACGTTATTTTCAATAAATTATTCAGAAGGAGTATCAAATGGACGTAACTGCAAAATATGAACTGATTGGTCTGATGGCCTACCCTATCAGACATAGTCTGTCGCCTGAAATGCAAAACAAGGCATTAGAAAAAGCAGGATTGCCTTTTACTTACATGGCATTTGAAGTTGATAACTCAACGTTTGCTAACGCAATTGCCGGGCTGAAAGCCTTAAAGATGCGCGGTACCGGAGTCTCTATGCCCAACAAACAGCTGGCATGCGAATATGTTGATGAATTAACGCCTGCAGCCAAACTGGTCGGCGCGATCAATACTATCGTCAATGACGATGGTTACCTGCGCGGCTACAATACCGATGGCACCGGTCATATTCGGGCAATCAAGGAAAGCGGTTTCGATATCAGAGGTAAAACCATGGTACTGTTGGGCGCAGGCGGCGCGTCAACGGCCATTGGCGCCCAGGCAGCGATTGAAGGCATCAAAGAAATCAAACTCTTCAACCGCCAGGATGAGTTCTTTGCCAAAGCGCAAGAATTCGCTAAACGTGTCAATGAGAATACCGACTGCGTGGTCACCGTTATCGATCTCGACGATCGACAGGCTTTTGCTGACGCACTGGCCAGTGCAGATATTTTGACCAACGGTACGAAAGTGGGCATGAAACCGCTGGAGAACGACTCTCTCGTAACCGACGTTACCCTGCTGCGACCGGACCTGCTGGTAACTGAATGCGTCTACAACCCGCATATGACCAAATTATTGCAGCAGGCACAACTTGCCGGTTGCAAAACGATTGATGGTTACGGCATGTTGTTATGGCAAGGGGCTGAACAGTTCAAACTCTGGACCGGGAAAGATTTCCCACTGGAGTATGTGAAACAGGTTATGGGTTTTGCAGCCTGACGGACAAGCATTTGTAATATATTAATAGGGTAATCGATGAAAACCGTAACCGTAAAAAACCTCGTGATTGGCGAGGGTGCGCCGAAGATCATTGTCTCGCTGATGGGTAAAGACATCGCAACGGTAAAAAGTGAAGCGCTGGCCTATCGCGAAGCGGATTTCGATATTCTGGAATGGCGCGTTGACCATTTCAGCGATATCTCCTCCATAGATGGCGTGCTGGAAGCTGCACGCGCCATCCGCGATGTAATGACTGACAAACCGCTGCTGTTTACCTTTCGTAGCGCTAAAGAAGGTGGTGAACAGGCGCTATCTGTTGAAAACTATATCGAGCTAAACCGTGCGGCAGTAGATAGCGGTCTGGTGGATATGATCGACCTGGAGCTTTTCACTGGTGATGAGTTGGTTAAAGCCACCGTCGAACATGCGCACGCTAAAAATGTCGCCGTCATTATGTCGAATCATGATTTCCATAAGACGCCAGCCGCACAAGAGATTATTCAACGTCTGCGTAAAATGCAGGAACTTGGCGCTGATATTCCTAAAATCGCCCTGATGCCGCAGAACACATCGGATGTATTGACCCTGCTTGGCGCCACGCTGGAAATGCAAGAACGCTATGCCGATCGGCCGATCATTACCATGTCAATGGCCAAAACAGGGGTGATTTCACGCCTGTCCGGTGAGGTTTTCGGTTCAGCGGCAACCTTTGGCGCGGTAAAAAAAGCCTCTGCCCCTGGGCAAATTTCGGTCACCGATCTACGTACCGTTTTGACCATATTGCATCAGGCGTAATAATAAAATTTATTCATATTAATATCAGTAATGCCCTGCCCCAGATATTCGCTCATTCACGAATATCGGGCAGCTGGCCGGACATTATTAAATAACTCAAATTATTATTGTCGAATATAGCGACAGGCTGTCGCACGCATATAATCTGGAGTTTACATGAAATTATCAAGACCAAAACGCATTGATGGTCGGGTACCCGTATTATCCGCAGCTGAAGCCATTAATTACATTCCTGATGAAGCAACGCTCTGTGTTTTAGGCGCAGGCGGAGGTATCCTCGAAGCAACGACATTAATTAACGCGCTGGCTGAAAAATATAAAAATGAACAGTCACCGCGAAACTTATCATTGATTAGCCCTACGGGACTGGGTGACCGTGCAGACCGTGGAATTAGCCCGCTGGCACAGGAAGGTTTAGTCAAATGGGCATTATGCGGCCACTGGGGACAATCACCACGAATCTCCGACCTCGCTGAACAGAATAAAATCGCCGCCTACAACTATCCTCAGGGCGTATTAACCCAGACCCTGCGTGCATCGGCAGCCCACCAGCCTGGCATTCTGAGTGAGATTGGTATCGGAACATTTGTCGATCCCCGCCAACAGGGCGGAAAACTGAATGAAGTGACCACCGACGATCTGATCAAGCTGGTGGAAATCGATAACAAAGAGTACCTCTATTACAAAGCCATTGCGCCAAACATCGCCTTTATTCGTGCCACCACCTGCGACAGCGAAGGCTACGCCACCTTTGAAGATGAAGTGATGTATCTCGATGCGCTGGTGATTGCCCAGGCCGTACACAACAACGGCGGCATCGTCATGATGCAGGTGCAAAAAATGGTGAAGAAAGCCACCCTGCACCCGAAAGCGGTACGTATCCCGGGCTATCTGGTCGATATTGTGGTCATCGACCCCGATCAAACTCAACTGTACGGCGGTGCGCCAGTTAACCGTTTTATCTCGGGCGATTTTGTCCTCGATGACAGCCAACAAACGCCTCTGGCGCTCAATCAGCGTAAACTGGTGGCTCGCCGCGCCCTGTTCGAAATGCGTAAAGGCGCGGTCGGCAACGTTGGCGTGGGTATCGCCGATGGTATAGGTCTCGTCGCGCGCGAAGAAGGCTGCGCTGATGACTTCATTCTGACGGTTGAGACTGGCCCGATAGGCGGTATTACCTCTCAGGGCATCGCTTTTGGCGCCAACGTCAACACTCGCGCAATTCTGGATATGACCTCTCAGTTTGACTTCTATCACGGTGGCGGGCTGGATGTATGCTATTTAAGCTTTGCTGAGGTGGATCGCCACGGCAACGTCGGCGTACATAAATTCAATGGCAAAATCATGGGTACTGGCGGTTTTATCGATATCAGCGCCACCTCGAAGAAAATAATATTTTGCGGCACATTAACTGCCGGAAGTCTGAAAACAGAAGTTGCCGATGGCAAATTAAATATCGTTCAGGAAGGACGGGTAAAAAAATTCGTCAATGAATTACCTGAAGTTACCTTCAGCGGGAAAATTGCCCTCGAGCGAGGGCTTGATGTGCGCTACATCACCGAGCGCGCTGTATTTACGTTAAAAGAAGATGGCCTTCATTTAATCGAGATTGCCCCAGGAGTCTCTTTACAGGAAGACATTCTGGACAAAATGGATTTTTCTCCGGTTATTTCCCCCGAGCTGAAACTGATGGACGAAAGATTATTTATCGACACCTCGATGGGTTTTGTATTACCCGATGCTGCCAATTAAAAGGAGTACCCTAATGGATTTTTCATTAACTGAAGAACAAGAACTGCTGCTTGCCAGCATTCGGGAACTGATTACCAGTAATTTCCCGGAAGAATATTTCCGTACCTGCGATCAGACAGCTACCTATCCGAAAGAGTTTATGCGCGCCCTTGCCGACAATGGTATTTCGATGCTGGGCGTTCCGGAAGAGTTCGGCGGTATCCCGGCAGATTACGTCACGCAGATGCTGGCGCTGATGGAAGTGTCCAAATGCGGCGCACCCGCTTTTTTAATAACGAACGGTCAGTGTATCCATAGTATGCGCCGTTTTGGCTCCGCCGAGCAGTTACGTAAAACGGCAGAAAGCACCATGGAAACGGGCGATCCGGCCTATGCACTGGCATTAACCGAGCCGGGAGCGGGTTCAGACAACAACAGCGCGACCACCAGCTACACTCGCAAAAATGGCAAGGTCTATCTCAACGGGCAAAAAACCTTTATCACCGGCGCGAAAGAGTACCCGTATATGCTGGTACTGGCTCGCGATCCGGAGCCGAAAGATCCGAAAAAAGCCTTTACGCTGTGGTGGGTGGATTCGAAGAAACCCGGCATTAAGGTTAATCCACTGCATAAGATTGGTTGGCACATGCTCAGCACCTGCGAAGTCTATCTTGATGACGTTGAAGTAGACGAAAGCGATAGGGTCGGCGAAGAAGGCATGGGTTTCCTTAACGTCATGTACAACTTTGAAATGGAACGGTTGATCAACGCTGCACGCAGTACCGGTTTTGCCGAGTGCGCCTTCGAAGATGCCGCCCGTTACGCTAACCAACGCATCGCATTTGGTAAACCGATTGGCCATAACCAGATGATCCAGGAAAAACTGGCGCTGATGGCGATTAAAATCGAAAACATGCGCAACATGGTGCTGAAAGTTGCCTGGCAGGCCGATCAGGAACAGTCACTGCGGACCAGCGCGGCGTTGGCAAAACTGTATTGCGCCCGTACGGCAATGGAAGTGATTGATGACGCCATTCAAATCATGGGCGGGTTGGGCTACACCGATGAAGCTCGCGTTTCCCGATTCTGGCGCGATGTCCGTTGCGAACGTATTGGCGGCGGTACCGACGAAATTATGATTTACGTCGCTGGTCGCCAAATTCTGAAAGACTATCAGAACAAATAAGCGGTAATACGTGCCGGATAGCGCAAATGCGTTTTCCGGCACAAGCCAGGATAATCAGACCTCTGGCATCAGGCATTCCTGCTCAGCCAGATTATTTTTAAACTGCTTACGATAATCACTGGGTGTACAACCCACATGCCGCTGGAAGAGTTTGGCAAAGTGATCGACATTTTCATACCCTACCCGCCAGGAGATTTCCGCTAACGAGGCTTCCGTATTTGTCAGGGCAAATTTTGCCTCGGTCATCCGTCGCTGAATCACATAATTTATCGGCGAAATACGATACTCTTTAGTAAATTCGTGACAGATATAACTGACACTGGCACGGAATTTTTTGGAGAGCTGATCGAGAGTTATTTTTTCGCGGAAGTTATTATTCAAATAAACCAGCACATCTTTAATTAAAACATCTTTTTTGATATAACCTTGCTCAGAACGATATGCATTTTTAAAATTTTCGTAATATAAAACAGTTAGTGCATAAGCAAATGCATCGTAAGCTGAAGACGACAAATTATTTTTGCTCTGGGGGAGCATGACGCTCAACTCATTAAAGATACTCTTAATAACCTCCTTACCCTGAGTCACGCTTATGACCGGACACGAGTGCAGTTGTAATAGCTGATTGTCCTGCCAACCGTTGAAACGAAAATCGTGGAGCGCACAGGTGTATGTGGTAGCAGGCGCATTGCTATCTGAAGCAACCGCATGAAGCCGCCCTTGCTCTATCACCACGATATCCCCGGCATGCGCGACATACAGCGACGAATCGATAATAAATCTTGCGACCCCTTTTTTGACATAAATAAGTTCCGTTTCATTATCGTGAACATGATGCCCCGACTCCCACTTAGGGTCATCACTGATGACGAATCGCGAAAACCTCGGGTTTTTCCCCTGTTCAAAAAGGGTCTCCATGGCATTATCAAAGCAGCGTTGATACATGACAACCTCCACCTAAAGGCAGCAATTTTATGAATTATTAATATGAAAAAATAAAAACGATAATGACGTTATACAACGTTATTCCTTCCAGGCGAAACAAAATTATTTGCGCCATCTGCAAGATGACACCGGCAGCTCCAGTGCATTGTCACCACTGATTATTTGTGTTTTATAATAATCAGAAAGAATAAATGTTATTAACCCTGCATTAATAATTTACATATAAGAAACAAATCAAGCATGAAAGCGATTAAAAACATGATGCATTTCGCAATTATTTTCACTGCCATTTTCTTCCCGCTTTTTCCTGCAGTACGCAACGTCTGATTATTGCTGATAAACCCGGTAATCCCTGGTCGTTTTTTTTGCAAGATTGTTGGCAATGAAAACAGATTGTCCCGTCGAAAATGCAGTCCCCTCTGTCGCACACTATTTTCAGTCAATTTTCCCTACTGTCGATAATGACGCGCCACGTCATCATCCACACGAGAATCACTGGAGATGCCATGAAAATAATAACCTGCTTTAAGTTGGTGCCTGAAGAACAGGACGTTGTTGTTACCCCACAGCGCTCGCTTAACTTTGACCGGGCCGATGCCAAAATCAGTCAGTTTGATTTAAATGCGATAGAGGCCGCTGCGCAACTTAGCGCCGAGGGTGATGAAATCGTCGCCTTAACGGTGGGTGGTTCGCTACTACAAAACTCTAAAGTGCGTAAGGACGTGCTGTCCCGCGGGCCGGACAGTTTGTTTATGGTGCAGGATCCACAGTTGGAGCACTCATTACCCCGCGATACCGCTCAGGCGCTGGCCTGCGCGGCCAAAAAAATGGATGTCGACCTGATGTTGTTCGGTGAAGGATCGGGGGATATCTACGCGCAGCAGGTCGGCTTACTGGTTGGTGAACTATTACAGCTCCCGGTGATTAATGCCGTCAGCCGCATCCAACGTAACGGCGATCGCCTGGTGGTTGAGCGCACGTTGGAAGATGAAGTCGAAGTGATTGATCTGCCGCTCCCCGCCGTACTTTGCGTGACGTCGGATATCAACACACCGCGTATCCCCTCAATGAAAGCGATTCTGGGCGCAGGTAAAAAACCGGTCACTCCGTGGCAAGCCAGCGATATTGGTTGGATACCTGCGTCACCGTTAGCAGAACTGGTGAGTCTCACCGTGCCGCCGCAAACCGAACGTCAGCACATCATTCTGGAAAATGACTCAGCAGAAGCCATTGCCGAACTGGCTGAACATCTGAAAAAAGCTCTGAACTAAGCCCAACGGAGAGAAATCATCATGAGTAAATTAGCCAACGTCTGGGTGTTCAGCGATAACGTAGAACGCTATGCAGAATTAATGGCCGGCGCTCGCCAGTGGGGTGAGCAGGTACACCTTATTGTGCAAGGCAGCGACCAGGCCAAGCAGTTGCAACCCCTGGGCGCTGATAAAATCGTCGTGCTCGAAGCAATCTCCGGTTTGCAGCGTGTTGAAAATTATGCCGAAACCATCGCCGCTCTGATACAGGAACACGCCGGACTGCTATTGATGCCCGCCACCAAACGGGCCAAATCCCTTGGCGCGCGCTTAAGCATTCAGCTCAACGCCGCGATGGTGAACGATGCCACATCAGTAACGCTTGATGCAGGCACACTGTTCGCTGAACACCGTATGTACGGTGGGCTGGCATTTGGCAAAGAAAAAATCAAAAGCACGCTGGCGATCGTCACGCTTGCCCCTGGCCTGCTTGAACCCGTAGCGGAAAACGCCTCGCACAACTGCCCTGTTGTCTCAGCAAATTACATCGCACCGCACCATGAAATTATGTGCCTGGAGCGTCGCGCCAAATCCGTGAGCAGCGTGGACCTCAGCAAAGCCAAACGCGTGGTGGGTGTGGGTCGCGGCCTGGTTGCGCAAAACGACCTGGCAATGGTGCACCAACTGGCATCCGTACTGGGTGCTGAAGTGGGTTGTTCACGCCCCATTGCTGAAGGCGAAAACTGGATGGAGCGCGAACGCTATATTGGCGTTTCTGGCGTGTTATTGAAATCGGACCTTTACCTCACGCTAGGCATCTCAGGACAAATCCAGCATATGGTCGGCGGTAACGGCGCGAAAGTCATTGTCGCCATCAACAAAGATAAAAAAGCGCCTATTTTCAATTACGCCGATTACGGCCTGGTAGGCGACATCTACAAAGTCGTTCCAGCGCTTATCGAACATCTCAGCCGCTAATCCTCTTTAACGCACATCTCCCGCTGCCTCGCGGCGGGAAAGGAGCATAAAGCATGTCAGATGAAAAATTTGATGCCATTGTGGTCGGTGCTGGCGTAGCGGGTACAATTGCAGGCTACGTTATGGCCCAGGCAGGACTGGACGTACTGGTCATCGAGCGCGGGAACAGCGCAGGCAGTAAAAATATGACCGGTGGGAGACTCTACGCGCACAGCCTTGAGCGCATCATGCCTGGATTTGCGCAGGAAGCACCGCTCGAACGTAAAGTGACCCGCGAAAAAATCTCCTTTCTGACCGAAGAAAGCGCCGTTACCCTCGACTTCCATAGTGAGAAAGACAACGCGCCAGCGCAGGATTCCTGGACAGTTTTGCGCAACAGGCTCGACCCATGGCTTATGGAAAAAGCGGAACAGGCTGGCGTACAGTTCATTCCCGGCGTGCGCGTCGACGCACTAATCCGCGAAGGTAATAAAGTCACCGGCGTGCAAGCCGGGGACGACATCCTGGAAGCCAATATGGTTATCCTTGCCGATGGCGTCAATTCTATCCTGGGACGGTCACTGGGGATGGTGCCTCCCTCTTCTGCACAGCACTATGCCGTTGGCGTGAAAGAGCTGATCGGCTTACCGTCGGCGGTCATTGCGGATCGATTCAACCTGTCAGGCAACGAAGGTGCAGCCTGGCTGTTTGCAGGCTCGCCGTCAGATGGACTGATGGGCGGAGGATTTCTGTATACCAACCAGAACTCCATCTCTTTGGGTCTGGTGTGTGGACTGGGAGAGATTGCCCATGCGACGAAAAGCATTCCACAAATGCTGGAAGACTTTAAGCAACACCCGACAATTCGTCCGTTGATTGCCGGCGGCGAACTGCTGGAGTACTCCGCACATATGGTACCAGAAGGTGGACTGGCAATGGTTCCGAAGCTGGTTGATGACGGTGTGATGATCGTCGGCGATGCCGCTGGTTTCTGTCTGAATCTGGGTTACACGGTGCGTGGCATGGATTTGGCGATAGCCTCCGCAGAAGCCGCCGCCAAGACAGCCATTGCAGCCAAAGAACGTCAGGATTACTCAGCCACTAGCCTGATGGACTACAAACGCGCCCTCGAACAGGGCTGCGTGATGCGTGATTTGCAGCATTTTCGCAAGATCCCGGCGCTGATGGAAAACCCGCGCCTGTTCACCCAGTATCCTCGCATGGTGGCCGATATTATGAGCGATATGTTTACCGTTGACGGACGCCCAAATCAGCCGGTTCGCAAGATGATCATGTCCCATGCCAGAAAAGTTGGGCTGATGAACTTACTGAAAGACGGCATCATGGGGGCAACCGCGCTATGAATCAGGACAATAACGTTAACGTCGACGTCAAACTGGGCGTCAATAAATTTAATGTCGATGAAGGTCATCCGCACATCATCCTGGCTGAGCACCCCGACCTTAATGAATTTCGCAAGCTGCTGAAAGCCTGCCCCGCCGGACTGTATAAGCAGGATGAGAGTGGCAATATTCATTTTGACTCCGCAGGCTGTCTGGAGTGCGGCACCTGCCGGGTGCTGTGCGGCGACACGATCCTCACACAATGGGAATATCCGCTCGGAACATTTGGCGTCGATTTCCGCTACGGCTAGCGGGTTTTGCATGTTGTCCGCCGGATTGGCCCCGCTGGCCATCCGGTCAGATGTATGCCGAAATCATCCAGGGAATAACTTCATGAGTATCACACTAACGTTTAACGCCGAACGCCGCGAAGCCTGGCGAAAACAGGGTTTATGGGGAGATGCTTCGCTTAGCGACTACTGGTGCCAAACGGCCAGAGCCATGCCGGATAAAATCGCCGTGGTTGATAATCATGGCGCTTCGTACACTTACGCCGCACTCGACGGTGCTGCCAGCAGTCTGGCAACCTGGTTTTTAGCCTGCGGTATTCAACCCGGCGATCGCATTGCCTTTCAGTTGCCGGGCTGGTGCGAATTTACCATTATCTATCTGGCCTGCCTGAAAACTGGAGCGGTTTCCGTCCCACTGTTGCCTGCCTGGCGCGAAGCGGAGTTGGTATGGGTACTGAACAAATGCCAGGCGAAGATTTTTTTCGCACCAACGCTTTTTAAGCAGACCCGACCGGTCGATCTGATCCTCCCCTTACAAAACCAGTTGCCGCATCTGCAACAGATTGTCGCCGTAGATAAACTGGCGCCAGCAACAACCTCGCTGGCGCTCAGCCAGTTGCTTTTAGCGCCACCGTTAACTCAGATGATTAACGTTCACGCCGATGAACTGGCTGCCGTGCTGTTTACCTCCGGGACCGAGGGAATGCCGAAAGGCGTCATGTTAACCCACAACAACATCCTTGCCAGCGAGCGTGCCTACTGCGCCCGCCTCAACCTTACCTGGCAGGATGTGTTTTTGATGCCCGCTCCACTTGGACACGCTACCGGTTTTCTGCATGGCGTTACCGCGCCGTTTTTAATCGGCGCGCGCAGCGTATTGTTGGATATTTTCACCCCAACAGCTTGTCTTGAACTGCTGGAGCAACAACGCTGTACCTGCGTGCTCGGGGCTACGCCCTTCGTCTACGACATGTTATGTAGCATGGAAAAACGGCCCTGCGATCTCACCTCACTGCGTTTTTTCTTATGCGGAGGCACCACTATTCCGCAAAAGATTGCCCGTGACTGCCAACAGCGAGGCATTAAATTGTTAAGTATTTATGGTTCCACGGAGAGCTCGCCGCATGCGCTGGTCAATCTCGATGATTCACCCTCCCGCATGATGACAACCGACGGCTATGCTGCCGCAGGCGTCGAAATTAAAGTCGTCGATGAAGCGCGCAATACCCTGCCCGCAGGAGTTGAAGGTGAAGAGGCCTCGCGTGGTCCCAATGTTTTTATGGGCTACCTCGACGAACCCGAACTAACCGCTCGCGCGCTGGATCAGGACGGCTGGTATTACAGTGGCGATTTATGCCGAATGGACGACGCGGGATACATCAAAATCACCGGACGAAAAAAAGATATTATTGTGCGCGGAGGGGAAAACATCAGCAGTCGCGAAGTTGAGGACATTTTAATGCAGCACCCACGCATTCATGATGCCTGCGTTGTCGCGATGCCGGACGAACGCTTAGGTGAACGGTCGTGCGCTTACGTGGTGCTGAAACCTCCGCATCACTCACTCTCGCTGGAATCAGTGGTGGCCTTTTTTAGCCGCAAACGGGTGGCAAAGTATAAATATCCGGAGCATGTCGTGATTGTCGAGAAGTTACCGCGCACGGCGTCCGGTAAGATACGAAAATACCAGCTGCGTCAGGATATTATTCAGCGTTTAAACGTGGAGAGTGTGGAGATCGTTGCAGGATAAAATGCCGGATGGCGACGCTCTTGCATCTTATCCGGCCTACATTGAATAGGCCGGATAAGGCATGATGTTACTTGTTCAGTTCAGCCAGGCTCAGCCAGGTCTGCACGACGGTGTCCGGGTTCAGCGACAGGCTGTCGATACCCTCTTCCATCAGCCAGGCCGCGAAGTCTTCGTGGTCGGATGGTCCCTGACCGCAAATACCCACGTATTTACCCTGTTTCTTAGCTGCGCGAATCGCCATCGACAGCAACGCTTTCACCGCGTCGTTACGCTCATCAAACAGTTCAGAAACCACACCAGAGTCACGGTCCAGACCCAGCGCTAACTGCGTCATGTCGTTTGAGCCGATGGAGAAGCCGTCAAAGTACTCAAGGAACTGCTCGGCCAGCAAGGCGTTGGACGGGATCTCACACATCATGATGATCTTCAGTCCGTTCTCACCGCGTTTCAGACCCTGACGCGCCAGCTCTTCTACTACCGCTTTCGCCTGAGCAACGGTACGCACAAACGGTACCATCACTTCAACGTTAGTCAGGCCCATATCGTTACGGACACGTTTCACTGCATCACATTCCAGCGCGAAGCAGTCGCGGAAGCTATCAGCAACGTAGCGGCCCGCCCCGCGGAAGCCCAGCATCGGGTTCTCTTCATGCGGCTCATAACGCTCACCACCAACGAGGTTGGCATATTCATTGGACTTAAAGTCCGACATACGCACGATGACGCGTTTCGGATAAAACGCCGCCCCCAGCGTTGCAATCCCTTCCGTCAAACGACCGACGTAGAATTCACGTGGGGAATCGAAACCTTTCATCATGCCGCGGATTTCGTTTTGCAGCTCAGGCGTCTGATCATCGAACTCCAGCAACGCACGCGGGTGTACGCCAATCATACGGTTGATGATAAATTCCAGACGCGCCAGGCCGACGCCTTCGTTTGGCAGGCAGGCGAAGTCGAAAGCCCGATCCGGGTTACCGACGTTCATCATCACCTTCAACGGCAGATCCGGCATGGTCTCCACGCTGGAGCTCTTCACGCTAAAGTCGAGCATGTCAGCGTAAACATAACCAGTATCCCCTTCGGCACAGGAAACGGTTACCTTCTCACCGTCTTTCATGCGCTCGGTGGCATCGCCACAGCCTACCACGGCCGGGATCCCCAGTTCGCGGGCAATGATCGCCGCGTGACAGGTACGACCGCCACGGTTGGTCACAATCGCCGCCGCTTTCTTCATGATCGGTTCCCAGTCCGGGTCGGTCATGTCGGTAACCAGTACGTCGCCTGGCTCGATACGGTTCATTTCGCTGATGTCATGAATGACTTTGACCGGGCCCGCGCCAATGCGATGGCCGATAGCACGACCTTCAGCAATAATTTTACCCTGCGCATGCAGCGTATAACGCTCCATGACCTGGCCGCGGGAACGCACGGTTTCCGGGCGCGCCTGCACAATGAACAGCTTGCCGGTGTGACCGTCTTTCGCCCATTCGATGTCCATCGGACGACCGTAGTGCTTCTCGATCTGTACCGCCTGCTTCGCCAGCTCCTGCACTTCTGCGTTGGTCAGGGAGAAAATGTCGCGCTGTTCCTGCGGTACATCCTCAATCGTTACCTGCTTACCGTGTTCCTGGGTTGGCGCGTAGACCATGCGGATTTTTTTCGAACCCATTGTGCGACGGACGATCGCCGGACGGTCAGCCGCCAGAGTCGGTTTGTGCACGTAGAATTCATCCGGGTTAACGGCACCCTGCACGACCATTTCACCCAGGCCCCATGCGGAAGTGATAAACACCACCTGATCGAAACCAGATTCGGTATCGATGGAGAACATTACGCCAGAAGACGCGAGGTCTGAGCGCACCATCCGCTGGACGCCAGCGGAGAGCGCCACGCCACGATGGTCATAGCCCTGGTGAACACGATAAGAGATCGCGCGGTCGTTAAACAGCGAGGCAAATACGTGTTTGATAGCAACCAGTACGGCATCAAATCCCTGGACGTTGAGGAAGGTTTCCTGCTGACCGGCAAATGACGCATCTGGCATATCTTCTGCGGTAGCGGAAGAGCGCACAGCAAAAGAAGCATGGGCATCGTCCGCTGAAAGCTGCGCGTAGGCATCGCGAACGGCATTTTCCAGCTCCGGCTGGAAAGGAGTGTCGATAATCCACTGGCGGATCTGTGCACCGGCTTTCGCAAGCTCGGTGACGTCGTCAATATCCGTTTTGTCCAGCAGCTCATAAATGCGCTGGTTTACACCGCTCTGGTCCAGAAACTGGTTAAACGCATCGGCGGTCGTTGCAAAACCATTCGGTACGGAAACACCCATACCGGAAAGGTTAGTAATCATTTCACCCAGGGAGGCATTTTTGCCCCCAACTCTGTCTACATCATTCATGCCGAGTTGGTTATACCAAAGCACCAGCGGTGACGAGCCATTGTTGGACATCGAACAATCCTTATATATGAACGAGGTTAGGAAACTCAATTTTGCGTAATTATCTTTGCATATTTACCTCAACGAAAAAAACGGTGAATCGTTCAAGCAACTTTATTTTTTATTTTTTCAGATTGTTTACGCATTTGCGCAAACCCGCGAGCCACAGGGGATCACCACAAAAACTATCGGTATAAACATTTGTTCCGAAAAATGAAATGTACTTTTCATTAAATATAAAAATACCGTTTCATTTTATAAAATAGATGCAGCAATATTCGCTTCTGGCGAATTTTAATTTATGCTTTCAGAGAATTATGTCAGCCCCAGGATGAGCAAAATGGATAATGCTGTTGATCGTCACGTATTTTATATTTCTGATGGTACGGCCATCACCGCCGAGGTATTGGGCCACGCGGTAATGTCGCAATTTCCGGTCACGATCAGCAGCATTACGCTGCCGTTTGTGGAAAATGAGAGTCGTGCGCGGGCGGTCAAAGACCAGATTGACGCGATCTACCAACAAACTGGGGTGCGCCCTCTGGTGTTTTACTCCATCGTCTTGCCGGAAATTCGCTCAATCATTCTACAAAGCGAAGGATTTTGTCAGGATATCGTGCAGGCATTGGTTGCCCCACTGCAGCACGAAATGAAGCTCGATCCCACGCCGATAGCCCATCGTACCCACGGTCTGAATCCCGGCAACCTCAACAAGTACGATGCGCGCATTGCCGCCATTGATTACACCCTGGCCCATGACGACGGTATTTCGTTGCGCAACCTCGATCAGGCGCAGGTGATCCTGCTCGGCGTTTCTCGCTGCGGCAAAACCCCAACTAGTCTTTATTTGGCGATGCAGTTTGGTATTCGTGCGGCCAACTACCCCTTTATTGCCGATGATATGGATAATCTGGTGCTGCCAGCGTCACTGAAGCCGTTGCAGCATAAATTATTCGGCCTGACCATCGACCCTGAGCGCCTGGCGGCCATCCGCGAAGAGCGCCGGGAGAACAGCCGTTACGCCTCCATGCGCCAGTGCCGTATGGAGGTGGCTGAGGTGGAAGCGCTGTATCGTAAAAATCAGATCCCATGGCTGAACAGTACCAATTATTCGGTAGAAGAGATTGCTACCAAGATCCTCGACATAATGGGGCTGAATCGCCGCATGTACTAGAATGCTAGTGCATTGGTTCGATTTTTTGTTATTATGCTCGCCACCAGGCAGGATGAGTGTGATATTGTGATGTACATCACTTCCCGGTAGTCCTGCCGTTGAAGCAACAAATTTCTGAGACAAGTAATGAACAGAACCGATGAACTCCGTACTGCGCGTATTGACAATCTGGTCACTCCAGCAGAGCTTGCGCAACGGCATCCTGTTTCTTCCTCCGTCGCCCGTCATGTCACGGAATCCCGACGTCGGATAGAAAAAATATTAAATGGTGAAGACGCTCGTTTGCTGGTGATCGTAGGTCCCTGCTCGATTCACGATCTTGATGCCGCCATGGAATACGCGACCCGCTTGCAGGGGCTGCGCGAAAAACATCAGGCGCGCCTGGAAATCGTGATGCGCACCTATTTTGAAAAACCGCGCACCGTCGTGGGCTGGAAAGGCTTAATTTCCGACCCGGATTTAAACGGCAGCTACCGCGTGAACCACGGCATTGAACTGGCGCGCAAGCTGCTGTTGCAGGTCAATGAACTGGGCGTACCCACGGCAACAGAATTCCTCGACATGGTGACCGGTCAGTTTATTGCCGATTTAATCAGTTGGGGAGCCATTGGCGCGCGCACCACCGAAAGCCAAATCCACCGTGAAATGGCGTCTGCGCTCTCCTGTCCGGTCGGCTTTAAAAACGGCACGGATGGCAACACGCGTATCGCTGTCGATGCGATCCGCGCCTCCCGCGCCAGCCACATGTTCCTCTCTCCGGATAAAACCGGCCAGATGACCATTTATCAAACCAGCGGTAATCCTTACGGACATATCATTATGCGCGGCGGTAAAAAGCCGAATTATTATGCTGAAGATATTGCCGCCGCCTGCGATACCCTGCACGAATTTTCCCTGCCTGAGCATCTGGTAGTCGATTTTAGCCACGGCAATTGCCAGAAGCAGCATCGTCGTCAGTTGGACGTTTGTGATGACGTGTGTCAGCAAATTCGCAACGGTTCGACGGCGATTGCCGGGATTATGGCCGAGAGTTTCCTGCGTGAAGGTACGCAAAAAATCGTTAGCGGCCAGCCGCTGGTTTACGGTCAGTCCATTACCGACCCATGCCTAAACTGGGAAGATACTGAACTGTTGGTTGAAAAACTCGCCTCTGCGGTTGATAGCCGTTTTTAATGTTGTTCGCCGGGTAACATCACGTTGCCCGGTGCTAATCCTTTGTTTTTCCCCTCCTTGTTGTACAAAATCTATTCTCGTCACAATTATTTCACAAAAATGCTTGCCGCAAATTTGCAGTTTGATGATAATGATTATCATTGTTAAATTGATTGTTATTTTTAAAAACTATTTCACGTATGGATAACACAACAACAACGCACGCAAAAGAGAAAGCCCCCCCTGCTGTCGCGCCAAACGAGCGTCGAATTGACAGTAAAAGTCTATTGGGCAAAGAGGGACGCGTGATCATAGAACACGATGGTCAGCTCTATCTGCTGCGCCAGACCCAAGCCGGAAAACTCATTCTGACTAAATAAACAACACTTTTCGCCAGCCACCCAGGTAATCCCCAGGCAGCCAGCGCTTTTCGATTTCCTAATGGAGAGTTGCTATGCCACACCTGCACACTGCATCCCTGCGTCCATCACTGTTGGCGCTGGCGATTATCAGTAACCTGCCCGCCGTCGCTTATGCGGCGGTTGAAGATATGACCGTTACCGCCACTGGCAATGCCCGTAGCGCCTTTGAAGCGCCGATGATGGTCAGCGTGATTGATGCCACGGCCCCAGAAAACCAGACCGCCAGCTCGGCAGCCGATCTGTTGCGGACGGTTCCGGGTCTGACCCTCGATGGCACAGGTCGTACCAATGGCCAGGACGTGAATCTACGCGGCTACGATCGACGCGGCGTTCTGGTGCTGGTTGACGGCGTTCGTCAGGGCACCGACACCGGACACCTGAACAGTACCTTCCTCGACCCGGCGCTTATCAAACGCATCGAAGTCGTACGCGGCCCTTCTGCACTGCTGTACGGCAGCGGTGCGCTGGGCGGTGTGATCGCCTATGACACAGCGGATGCCAAAGATCTGCTGGAAGCCGGACAAAACAGCGGTTATCGCGTGTTTGGTACTGCGGCAACCGGCGATCACAGCCTCGGTATGGGCGCCAGCGCTTTTGGGCGCACCGATACGCTGGACGGACTGCTTGCCTGGTCGAGTCGCGATCGTGGTGATTTGCGTCAGAGTGACGGTACAACAGCGCCAAACGACGAAGCGATCAACAATATGCTGGCGAAAGGCAGTTGGAAAATTGACAGCGCCCAGACGCTGGCCGGTTCGCTGCGTTACTACAACAATGACGCCCGTGAACCTAAAAATCCACAAACCAGCGCAGCGGATGCCACCAGCAACCCGATGACCAACCGTTCAACCATCCAGCGCGATGCGCAACTGACCTACTCGCTCTCCCCGGCGGACAATGACTGGCTGAACGCGGATGCTCGTATTTACTGGTCCGAAGCGCGCATTAATGCACAAAACACGGATAACACCGGCGAGTTTCGCAAGCAGACGACCAAAGGCGGTAAACTCGACAACCGTACCCGCCTGTTTACCGACTCTTTCGCATCTCACCTGCTGACCTACGGCGGTGAGTACTATCGTCAGGAACAACAGCCAGGTGGCACAACCACCGGTTTCCCAGAGGCAAAGATCGATTTCAGCTCCGGCTGGCTACAGGATGAAATCACCCTGCGCGATCTGCCGGTTACGCTGCTGGGCGGTACCCGTTATGACTCTTATCGCGGCAGCAGCGACGGCTATGAAGATGTCGATGCCGATAAATGGTCGTCCCGCGCCGGACTCACCGTTGCGCCAGCAGACTGGCTGATGCTGTTTGGTTCTTACGCTCAGGCCTTCCGTGCACCGACTATGGGCGAGATGTATAACGATGCGAAACACTTCTCGATTGGCCGTTTCTACACCAACTACTGGGTGCCAAACCCTAACCTGCGTCCGGAAACCAACGAAACGCAGGAATACGGATTTGGTCTGCGCTTTGACGATCTGCTGATGGCAAGCGATGCGCTCGAATTTAAAGCCAGCTATTTCGACACCAAAGCGAAAGATTACATCTCCACCAGCGTCGACTTCGCCGCCGCAACAACGATGTCTTATAACGTCCCCAACGCCAAAATCTGGGGCTGGGACGTCATGGCGAAATATTCCGCCGATCTGTTCAGCCTCGACATGGCCTATAACCGTACGCGCGGCAAAGATACTGACACGGGAGAATACATTTCCAGCATTAACCCGGATACGGTCACCAGCAAACTGAACGTGCCGGTTGCGCACAGCGGATTCTCCGTGGGCTGGATAGGGACATTTGCCGATCGTTCAACGCATATCAGCAGCAGCTACACTAAACAGCCCGGCTATGCGGTAAACGATTTCTACGTGAGCTATCAGGGCCAACAAGCGCTGAAAGGTATGACCACCACACTGGTACTGGGCAACGCCTTCGACAAAGAGTACTGGTCGCCGCAAGGCATTCCGCAGGATGGTCGTAATGGCAAAATTTTCGTGAGTTATCAGTGGTAATCACTTTTCCCCGGTTCGCCGGGGTAGCAATCTGGAAGGAAGAGACAATGAATCATTACACACGCTGGCTGGAACTGAAGAAAGAAAATCCTGGCAAATACGCACGTGACATTGCGGGGTTGATGAATATTAGCGAAGCCGAACTGACCTTCGCCCGCGTCGGTCATGACGCCTGGCGCTTACGTGGCGAAGTACGCGAAATCCTCGGCGCACTGGAAACCGTAGGCGAAACCAAATGCATTTGCCGCAACGAATACGCGGTACATGAGCAGGTGGGTGCTTTTACCAATCAGCACCTCAACGGTCATGCCGGGCTGGTTCTTAATCCGCGCGCCCTCGACCTGCGCCTGTTCCTCAATCAGTGGGCAAGCGTATTTCATATCAGCGAAACAACCGCCCACGGCGAACGTCAGAGCATCCAGTTCTTTGACCATCAGGGAGATGCGCTGCTGAAGGTCTACGCCACGCAGAATACCCTCATTGAGGATTGGGCGGCGTTGCTGACCCGATTCATCTTTGCCGAAAACCCGCCTCTGGTGCTGCAACCCGCCAACAATTCTGCTCCCGCCGTCGTCACGGTCGATGCGCAGACCGTTGATCAAGAGTGGCGAGCAATGACCGATGTCCATCAGTTCTTCGGTCTGCTGAAACGCCACGATCTCACCCGCCAACAGGCGTTTAATCTGGTGGGCGACGATCTGGCCTGTAAAGTTTCTAATAGCGCACTGGCGCAGTTACTCGACACCGCGCGTCAGGATGGCAATGAAATCATGATATTTGTGGGTAATCGCGGCTGCGTACAGATTTTTACCGGCGTGATTGAAAAATTGGTACCGATGAAAGGCTGGCTGAATATATTCAACCCGGCATTTACCTTACACCTGCTGGAAGAGAGCGTGGCAGAAACATGGGTAACGCGCAAACCGACCGCCGATGGACACGTCACCAGTCTGGAACTGTTTGCTGCCGACGGCACGCAAATTGCCCAGTTGTACGGTCAACGTACGGAAGGCGAGCCGGAGCAGACGCAATGGCGTGCACAGATTGACGCGCTGACGCCGAAAGGACTGGCCGCATGAAAAAACTGCTGGTCCTGATCGCGCTGCTGCCCATTGCAGCGCTGGCTGCTGCCGGGGAACGGGTTGTTGCACTCGGTGGCGATGTTACCGAGATTGTATACGCATTGGGAGCACAGTCTTCCCTTGTGGCGCGAGACAGCACCAGCCAGTGGCCTGAAGCAGCAAACGCGCTACCGGATGTTGGTTACTTACGCCAGCTCAACGCCGAAGGGATCCTTGCTACACGCCCTACGCTGGTCCTTGCCAGCGCGCAGGCACAGCCCTCTCTGGCGCTAAAACAGCTTGAGCAGAGCAACGTCAGGGTTGTTACGATCCCGGCGAGCAACGATCTTGAGGTGATTGATGAAAAAATTCGCGTCATCGCCGAAGCAACCCATCGGCAGGCCGAAGGCGAAACGCTGCGCGCCAGCTTACGTCAGGAAATGGCGGCGTTGCCGTCATCTGAACTAAATAAACGCGTGCTGTTTATTCTTAATCATGGCGGGATGACTGCAATGGCGGCGGGCCAGCAAACCGGAGCCGATGCGGCTATTCGTGCCGCCGGTTTGCACAACGCCATGCAGGGCGTTAACCGCTATCAGCCGCTGTCACAGGAAGGCGTCATTGCCAGCCAGCCCGATCTGGTGGTGATTTCACAGGACGGCGTTAAGGCGATGGGTGGCGAAGATAACCTGTGGGCGCTGCCGGGCCTTGCGCTAACGCCTGCCGGGCGGAATAAACAGGTGTTACAGGTGGATGATATGGCGCTACTCGGCTTCAGCGTGCGTACGCCGCAGGCCATTTTGCAGCTTCGCGCTAAAGCAGAGCAATTGCCCTGATGTCCCGACGTATCAGTTATTCTTTATGGGCGCTCGCACTCATATTAGTCATGATGACAATCCTGGCTACCGGTTTTGGCGCGTTGCGCCTGCCGGTAAGTCTGCTCTGGCATGATGGCGATGAGGCACTGCGTCAAATCTGGCTCACAATTCGTCTGCCGCGCGTCCTGCTGGCGCTGGTGATTGGCGGCTCTCTGGCGCTCGCAGGCTGCGTGATGCAGGGACTGTTTCGCAACCCGCTAGCTGACCCGGGATTACTGGGGATAAGCAGCGGCGCCGCCTGCGCCGTCGCCCTGTGGGTGGTACTGCCTGTCTCTTTGCCCGCGCTGCTGATGCTGTACGCCCCAATGCTGGCCGCTTTTATGGGTGCCCTGGCGGCAACGGTGGTGATTTTTATCCTCAGCCAACAGCGCGACGGATCACTCTCGCGTCTGCTACTGGTCGGTATTGCCATCAACGCACTTTGCGGGGCGGCGGTTGGCGTTCTGTCGTGGGTCAGTAATGATGCGCAACTGCGCCAGCTGTCGCTATGGGGAATGGGAAGTCTGGGGGCTGCGCAATGGTCCACGCTGCTGGCGGTAACCTCGCTGACTATCCCGACGGTGCTGATTATCTGGCGTCTGGCGCCGGCACTGAACCTGCTGCAGTTGGGTGAGGAAGAGGCGCATTATCTCGGCGTAGATGTTCGTACCGTTCAGCGTATTTTGCTGCTTTGTAGCGCATTGCTGGTTGCCGCAGCCGTGGCGGTAAGCGGCGTAATTGGATTTATCGGGTTGGTTATCCCGCATCTGATGCGCATGTGGCTTGGCTCAGATCATCGGGCCGTTATTCCGGGATCCGTGCTGGCGGGCGCGTTTCTGTTACTGATTGCCGACACGTTGGCCCGTACGGCGGTTGCCCCTGCAGAGATGCCGGTCGGTCTGTTGACCAGTCTTCTCGGCGCACCGTGGTTTTTATGGCTTATTTTTCGTCAGCGAGGACCGCATGGCTGAACATTTCATCGCTGAAGGGCTTCATTATCTCGTGGCTGGCAGAGCGGTAATTGACGATGTATCACTCGCCCTCGCAAAAGGTGAACTGGTGGCGCTCATCGGCCCAAACGGTGCAGGAAAATCCACCCTGCTGCGCCTGCTGACCGGTTTTCTCAAACCGGCAACCGGGCGCTGCGTGCTGGCGGACAAACCGCTGGAGGAGTGGCCTACCCAAACGTTGTCGCGGCATCGGGCGGTAATGCGCCAGCAAACGCAACTGGGATTTGACTGGCCGGTAGAGGCCGTCATCGCGATGGGACGTGCGCCCTGGACCCAACAGCAGGAACCCCGGCTTATCGCTCAGGTAATGGAAATGACCGGGTGCACACCGTTGGCGGGCCGGCAATACGCCGCACTTTCCGGCGGCGAGCAACAGCGAGTGCAGTTGGCCCGTGCACTGGCGCAACTTTGGTGCCACGGCGCGCCTCGCGGTTGGTTATTCCTTGATGAACCCACCTCTGCGCTGGATCTTTATCACCAGCAGCACCTGTTGCGCTTGCTGAAGACGCTAACCGCTTCGGGAGAGCTACATGTGTGCATTGTGCTTCACGATCTGAACCTCGCCGCACTATGGGCGGACAGAATAGTGTTGCTGCACGATGGCAGGTTGGTATCGCAGGGAACGCCTGAGAGCGTGCTACAGGCCGATGACCTGAAGCGCTGGTATGGCGCTCAGGTACACGTTGGCCAGCATCCGGCCAACGGATCTCCGCAGGTGTTTCTGGCCCCTTAACTTGAACAGCTCACTTCCAGCCGTTTACCCCAGTCAGGTGGACGGCTGACATAGTCATCATCACGATCGGTAAACGGGGTACGCAACGCCTGGTGCAACCGATGCAGCTCGGCGTAATCCCCCTGCTCTGCCTGACTAATCGCCCGTTGCGCCAGCCAGTTACGTAATACCATCGCCGGGTTAGCCGCCTTCATCTGCGTTTGTCTGACTGCGTCAGCAATGTTGTCTTGCTGCA
Source organism: Citrobacter sp. Ce129 (assembly GCF_030334545.1). Lineage (NCBI taxonomy): Bacteria > Pseudomonadati > Pseudomonadota > Gammaproteobacteria > Enterobacterales > Enterobacteriaceae > Citrobacter > Citrobacter sp. Ce129. The sequence continues at coordinate 105,742 of NZ_JAOWDS010000065.1, read as the reverse complement.
GACGCGAGCGATACCGCGTGAACCAGTCGTCAAACGCCGCGCGGTCGATAAACTCATCGCGCAGTGGGGATTGCGCACTGTGTTGTTCCGTTTGGCTGAGCATACGAAACGTTCGCGTATAGTCACTTCTTTCCCTCGCCATCAGACTAAACAGTTCGCTTAGCAATTCGTTATCGTCTTTCTGCTCGCTAAAGAAGCCGAGCTTTTGCCGCATCCGCTGACCGTAGCGAGTTAACAGCGCCAGTTGGTAACCGTCCAGCGCATCATTGAGCGTCTCGACCGGGATAAATGGCGACAGGGTTTGCGCCAGACGTTGCAAGTTCCACAGCGCCGCGGCCGGTTGATTATCGAAACTGTATCGTCCCTGGTTGTCCGAGTGGTTGCAGATAAAATCGGGCTCGTAGTCATCAAGAAAACCGAATGGACCGTAATCCATCGTCAGTCCCAGAATCGACATGTTGTCCGTGTTCATGACTCCATGCGCAAATCCTACCGCTTGCCAGTCAGCGATTAACGTCGCTGTACGCGTGACAACATCGTTAAACCACAGCTGGTATTTATCGGCTTCTTCCTGCCATTGCGACCAATAATGGCGAATTGCAAAATCAGCCAACTGACGCACTTTTTCCGGCTCGCGGCGATAGTAGAAGTGTTCAAAATGGCCAAAACGCATATGGCTTTGCGCCACGCGAATGAGCATCGCCCCTGCTTCTACCGTTTCGCGATACACCGGCGTGTCGCTGGTAACAATCGACAATGCCCGCGTGGTTGGTATGCCCAGGTAGTGCATCGCTTCGCTGGCCAGGCTTTCGCGAATTGTTGAGCGCAGTACGGCGCGCCCATCCCCCATACGGGAATAAGGCGTAAGTCCGGCGCCTTTCAGGTGCCAGTCAAACGTGGAGCCATCAGCGAGCCGTTGCTCGCCCAGCAGGATCCCGCGGCCATCGCCAAGCTGGCCTGCCCAGACGCCAAACTGATGTCCGCTATACACTTGCGCTAAAGGCGACATCCCGGGGAGCAGCGATTCGCCACCCCAAACACCCGCTCCGCTCGGAATATCAAAAAGCGACTCAGGAATAGCTAATAGCTCCGCCAGCGCATCGTTATGCCAGATCAGGCGTGCGTTTTTCAGGGGTGTCGGCGAAAGTGCTGTATAGGTTGCTGGTAATTCATCACGCCAGCGAGTGGTAAAAGACAGGGTCATAGGGCCTCCTGTCTCTAGTGTAGACTGTTAAAAGCCTGTTAAACACCAGCAAATAAAAGGGTTATATTCTGGATAACGAAATTATCTGTGCCGGTGGCACGGCGGGCCACAGCGCGCCCTGTATGGCGCTGAATCCCAAAGGCAGTACGCGCGCTAACATCTCTGGCGTATCGATACCGCTAATGATGATTGACTCACTGCTGGGAGATAACTGTGCCAGAATAGCCCGCATAAACGGCTCAAACGAAATATGTGTAATCCTTTGTTGAACAAAGTTTTTATCTAACACAACGCGTTTGAACAGCCCATCAAAAATTGCCCGGGTGGATATACCGCCAGCACCATAGTTTGTCAGAACTAATGGAAATCTCGCCGCCAGCGCGGCCAGCGTTGGATTCTCTTTTCCATTATTTAACTCTGGATAGTTTTCATTAATAGCCAGTTCCAGAAATGAAAATCGTTCAACTTGTGAAGCAAATTTAGCATCTGATAATAAAGTATTAGCAATTGCCGGCGTTAAATTAATCCAGGCCAGGACATTTCGCTGAATAAAAAAATGTTGGCACGTTTCGATTAATTCAAGCTTTTCGGTAAATAAGCGACATTGCTCTTCATCCGACATCCGAGGTAGGACCAGCTCGGTGGGTATACGCACATCCCCATCCGCGCTGGCGAAACTGGTGATGATATCGACGTATTCAAGATCGCCTTTTTCGCTTCTCGCAGGCAAAAAAGAAAACTCTGAATGGTAAAGAGTATCCAGTGAAACAATCATCGCGCCAGCCCCTCTGCATAGGTGTTATCCGGCATCCTGTAGCAAAGGATGGAGAAATACGTTATTGCTGATGCAAGTAGAGGCCCTTTCATTTTTCCCTTTATAGCCAGTAAATCGAATCCTTTTTTTTAGCTTATCCTGATTATAAGCGAATATCCAGCTTTGCACTTTTTAATATCTCGGGATAAATCATATTTTTAGCAAGATACGCTCTTACTGTTCAGGGGTATAGTCCGGCTGATGGTAGAATTAAAAAGTGACTTTCAAATGGAAATGCCGAGGCCGCACAGTCCTGGGCGGCCTTGTGACTAATGAGGATTAAATACGTCGCGCCTGCCAAAAGTTTTTACGCCAGTAAACGTTGTCCAGGGACGAGCGCATCACTCCGCGGCTGGTGGAGGCATGAATAAATTGATTATTGGTATCGTAAATTCCGACATGCAGACCACTTTCTCCAGACCCGGTTTTAAAGAAAACCAGATCGCCGGGCAGCAAATCGTCTTTATCAATTTCGGTACCAATCTTTGATTGCGTGCGCGTATCACGCGGGAGTTGCAGATCGAATTTATCGCGCATTGTCATCAAAACAAATCCAGAACAATCCACCCCGCTACGGCTCATGCCGCCATAACGATAGGGTGTGCCATGCCAGGTTTGTAGCTGGTCATTAAGACCGGCGATAACCGCGATAGAATCCGACAATCGGGCATTTGGCGCAGGAGCACGATGGCTGCTGCAGCCCGCCAAAAACAATGCTGTGATGAAAAGAAGCCAAAAGCGCATTCAGGACGAATCCTCTGAATTATATTTTTATGCCAATTTAGCGTGGAAATTATATGATTTTCAAGAACCCATTTAACTTAAGTGGTTGATATGAGCATTCTGTGGCCTTCAATATCCAAACGACGGAAGTTCACGCCATAAGCCGCAGACAGATTGGCGGGCGTGAGTACCGCATCACGAGCGCCGCTGGCAAGCAACTTCCCACGTTTGAGGAGCCAGGCCTTATGCGCATGACGTAAGGTGTGATTAAGGTCATGGCTGCTCATGACAATCGCTATGCCCTGCAGACACAGCTGACTCAACAAGCGGTCCAGCGCGTTTTGTTGCGCCACGTCCAGGCTGTTCATCGGCTCATCCAGCAGTAAAAGTTGGCCGAATGGATTCGCTTGCGGGCTAATCTGCAGGATAACCGCAGCCAGACGCACGCGCTGCCACTCACCGCCGGAGAGCTGATTCACGCTGCGCCCCAGCTTATCCCCAAGCCCAAGCGCATCAGCGATTTCCTGTAACAGATCGGTGCGCGCTTTGTCTGGCTGATGCAGCGTCAGAAAATGCCAGACCGGCATCGCAAACGGCGGGTTTTGCTGTTGCGCCAGATAGGCGCGGTATTGCGCCAGCTTTGCTGACGGCCATTCGTCCAGCGGCATATCACCAAAGATGATGCTGCCCTCACCGGTCGTCAGCCCCGCCATTCGTGCCAACAGCGTGCTCTTTCCAGCACCGTTAGGCCCCACTAAATGCAGGATCTCTCCGGCTTTTATCTCACCAGAAAGCGGGCCGAGACGGGTCGATTCCGCTACGTCCTGTAGCTGCATCAATCGAGACATTAGTTCGCCAGCGCCTTCTTGATAGATTGCACCAGAATGGGATCCTCAGGCGTCATATCGGGTGAGAATCGTTGCAATACCTGACCATCTCGCCCCACTAAAAACTTCTCGAAATTCCATAGAATATCGTCCGGATAGAGCGGTGCCCGACCTTTACTCGCCATACGCTCATAGAACCCACTATCCGCAGGCGCAGTGGCCGTTGGCGCGGCATCAATCAGCTTCTGATACAGCGGATGGCGTCCCTCGCCGTTAACGTCAATTTTGCTGAACATTGGGAAGGTAACCCCCCAGGTGGTACTGCAATACGTTTTTATTTCCTCTTCGCTGCCCGGCTCCTGACCCAGAAACTGGTTACAAGGGAACCCAAGGACAGTAAAACCCTGTTGATGCCAGGCTTTCTGCAGATTCTCCAGTTGCTCGTATTGCGGCGTCAGTCCACATTTTGAGGCCACGTTGACGATTAACAGCACATTTCCGGAATACGGCTGCAGTGAGGTAGCCTCACCGTCGATGGTCGTCACTTCTGTATCGAGAATAGTGTTTTGCATAGCATCTCCAGAACAACAGGTGAATTTTCAGTTTTTAATCATAGACCGAACCAACGCGTTCTAGCGCGCGGCTTTTAACAATAGCCAGATAAATACCGGTGCGCCCATGGTGGCCGTCACCACGCCGATTGGCAGCTCAGCCGAGGCCAGCACCAGACGCGCGACAACATCAGCAAACAGTAGTACGATTGCACCAGCCAACGCGCAGCCCGGCAGCAACACGCGGTGATCGGTTAAGCCGCACAGCCGCAGAATATGTGGGATCACCAGCCCGATAAAGCCAATCGCTCCGGCCAGAGCCACGCTTACGCCAACCATCCAGCCAGTGGCGACCACCAGCAGGTTGCGCCAGAACCACAGGGGCAGTCCCAGCTGACGTGCGGAAGTCTCCCCCAACGCCAGCATATTCATCGGCTGCGACTGACAGCAGATCCACACCAGCACCGGAATCAACGCCACCATGAGCCAGGCCTGATGCCAGTCTACGCCACCAAAGCCCCCCATCATCCAGTACATCAGCTGTCGCAAATCAAAAGACGTGGAGAAGTAGATGGCCCATGTCATCAACGCGCTACAGATAATCCCCAGCGCTACTCCCGCCAACAACAGGCGGCTGGTAGACAAATGACGTCGGGCAAAACGTAGCAGAATAAGCGTGATAATCAGCGCCCCAGCGATAGCGCATAAGCCTAACGCCCAGCCGGGGAGTTGACCCTGCCCCAGCAGCACCGCTGCGATAAGCCCGACTCCCGCGCCGTTAGACACGCCCAGTAATCCAGGCTCTGCGAGCGGGTTTTCAAATAGAGCTTGCATCACGGCTCCTGATAAGGCCAACGCAGCGCCTACCAGCAAAACGGCAAGAGTACGGGGAAGTCGAATTTGCCAGACGAACAGATCGCCGCGGGCGCTGAACCAGTCGCCGGGGGCGATCCACTGTTCTCCTGCGCACAAGCTTAGAATCGTTGCCAGTAGCATCAGTACTGACAGTGACAGTATCCAGCGCACGTTACGTCGCTGCTGTTGATGGGCGAAAGTCAGCATGTTTTCCATTCTGCTGAAAAGAGATGGAGGTGATTCTACGGTGCTGATTCAGTAGTGAAAAGGAAAAAGGCCGCATAGCGGCCTTTTTAGTTATACGCGTCATACTCTGCGTATCGTTAAATCACTCTTCTTTGGGCGTTGCGTTTTCGACCCGGCTTTTTAACTTCTGTCCGGGTCTGAAGGTCACCACGCGCCGTGCTGTAATGGGAATATCTTCGCCCGTTTTCGGGTTACGTCCCGGACGTTGATTCTTATCACGCAGATCGAAGTTACCAAAACCAGAGAGTTTTACCTGCTCACCATTTTCCAGAGCACGACGGATCTCTTCGAAAAACAGCTCGACCAGTTCTTTGGCATCCCGCTTGCTAAGCCCAAGCTTATCAAACAGATATTCTGACATTTCAGCTTTTGTAAGCGCCATAGGTTCAATCCCTCAATGATGCCTGGAATCGCTCTTTTAATGCCTCTACACATTTGGCGACGGTAGCGGCAATCTCCTCTTCTTCAAGTGTACGGCTGGTATCCTGAAGGATCAGGCTGATAGCGAGGCTCTTATAACCCTCCGCAACACCCTTACCGCGGTACACGTCAAATAAGTTTACGCCAACTACCTGATTTACGCCAACTTTCTTACACTCGGATAAAATATCCGCAGCGGGAACGTTTTCTGCCACAACGACCGCGATATCGCGACGGTTCGCCGGGAAGCGAGAAACTTCACGCGCCTGAGGCACCACGCGGTCTGCGAGCTTGTTCCACTCCAGTTCAAACACCAGAGTGCGACCGTTCAGATCCAGTTTACGTTCCAGTTCAGGATGAACAACCCCAATGAAACCAATGCGTTCACCTTTCAGATAAATCGCCGCAGACTGCCCCGGATGCAGCGCAGGGTTCGCTTCAGCTTTGAACTGAATGTCCGCCAGTTTGCCGGTCAGGTCGAGAACCGCTTCCAGATCGCCTTTCAGATCATAGAAATCAACGGTCTCTTTTGCCAGGTTCCAGTGTTCATCATGACGGTTGCCGCAGATCACACCCGCCAGCATCAGATCCTGACGGATCCCGAGGTTGGCCTGCGTATCCGGAACGAAACGTAAACCCGTTTCGAAAATACGCACGCGGTTCTGCTGACGGTTCTGGTTATACACTACCGTAGACAGCAAGCCAGTCCACAGGGACAAACGCATTGCCGACATATCAATAGAGATTGGGCTTGGCAGCAGCAGCGCTTCTTCACCCGGATGCAGCAGCGACTGGACTTTCGGGTCGACGAAGCTGTAGGTAATGACTTCCTGGTAGCCTTTGTCATTCAGCATGGTTTTTACGCGTTTCAGCGACAAATCCGCTTCACGATGCGTACCCATGATAAGACCCGCCTGAATTGGCGTGTTCGGGATATTGTCATAACCGTATACGCGGGCGACTTCTTCTACCAGGTCTTCTTCGATTTCCATATCGAAACGCCAGCTCGGCGCTACCGCTTTCCACTCATCCTGCCCTTCCGTCACGTCACATCCCAGACGACGCAGAATGTCGCTCACCTGCTCATCCGCGATATGGTGTCCGATCAGACGATCCAGTTTGCTACGGCGAAGCGTAATGGTTGCGCGTTTTGGCAGCGTAGCTTCGTTCGTCACATCAATGATTGGACCCGCTTCGCCGCCGCAGATATCAATCAGCAGGCGTGTCGCGCGTTCCATGGCTTTATGCTGCAGAGCCGGGTCAACACCACGCTCATAGCGGTGAGATGCATCGGTGTGCAGGCCGTGACGACGTGCGCGACCAGTAATAGACAGCGGGCTAAAGAATGCGCATTCCAGCAGGACGTTTTGCGTTTCATCATTCACACCGGAGTGTTCGCCACCAAAGATGCCGCCCATCGCCAGCGCTTTGTTATGGTCCGCAATCACCAGCGTATCCGCATTCAGCTTCGCTTCGCTGCCGTCCAGCAATACCAGGGTCTCCCCCTCTTTTGCCATACGGACAACAATCCCGCCTTCAATGCGGTCTTTGTCGAAGGCGTGCATCGGCTGGCCCAGTTCGAGCAGCACATAGTTAGTCACGTCAACCACGGCATCGATAGAGCGGATACCGCAACGACGCAGTTTTTCTTTCATCCACAACGGGGTTGGCGCTTTAACGTTGATACCTTTTACCACGCGCCCCAGGTAGCGTGGGCAGGCTTCCACCGCTTCGACCTGAATCGGCAGGACGTCGCTAATGGTTGCGGCCACTGGCGCCATTTCTGGCTCAACCAGCGGGGCTTTGTTCAGTACAGCAACGTCACGTGCCACACCGATAATGCCTAAGCAGTCGGCGCGGTTCGGCGTAACGCTGATTTCGATAGTGTTGTCGTCAAGCTTCAGGTACTCACGGATATCGGTGCCAATTGGTGCATCGGCTGGCAGTTCGATAATACCGTTATGATCGTCGGAAATACCCAGCTCGGAAAACGAGCACAGCATGCCTTCAGACGGCTCACCGCGCAGTTTAGCGGCTTTGATTTTGAAATCGCCCGGCAGAACGGCACCCACGGTTGCCACGGCCACTTTCAGGCCCTGACGGCAGTTTGGCGCACCGCAGACAATATCCAGCAGGCGGTCGCCGCCGACATTCACTTTGGTAACGCGTAGTTTGTCAGCGTTCGGGTGCTGAGCGCACTCAACCACTTCGCCCACCACAACGCCATTGAACGCGCCGGAAACGGGATCCACACCGTCAACTTCCAGACCCGCCATCGTGATTTGGTTTGACAGCGCATCGCTATCAATTGCCGGGTTTACCCATTCGCGTAACCACAGTTCACTGAATTTCATTGTTTTATCCTGCCTTTATTTAAACTGTTTGAGGAAACGCAGATCGTTTTCGAAGAAAGAACGCAGATCGGTAACGCCGTAACGCAGCATGGTCAGACGCTCCATACCCATACCGAATGCAAAGCCAGAGTAGATTTCCGGATCGATGCCGACGTTACGCAACACGTTCGGGTGAACCATCCCGCAACCCAGCACTTCCAGCCATTTACCGTTTTTGCCCATCACGTCCACTTCCGCAGAAGGTTCGGTGAACGGGAAGTAGGACGGACGGAAACGAACCTGCAGGTCTTCTTCAAAGAAGTTGCGCAGGAAATCGTGCAGCGTGCCTTTCAGGTTGGTGAAGTTGATGTTGGTATCAACAATCAGCCCTTCCATCTGATGGAACATTGGGGTGTGCGTCTGATCGTAATCGTTACGATATACACGGCCCGGAGCGATAATACGGATCGGCGGTTGTTTTTCCTTCATGGTGCGGATCTGCACGCCAGAAGTTTGCGTACGCAGCAGACGCGTCGCGTCAAACCAGAAAGTGTCGTGGTCAGCGCGCGCCGGGTGATGGCCAGGAATATTCAGCGCATCGAAGTTATGATAGTCATCTTCGATTTCTGGACCCGTCGCCACGGTAAAGCCCAGCTCACCGAAGAAACTTTCAATCCTGTCGATAGTACGCGTTACCGGATGCAGACCGCCGTTTTCGATACGACGCCCAGGCAAAGAGATATCGATCGTTTCTTCAGCCAGACGGGCATTCAGCGCGGCATTTTCTAATTCGGCTTTACGCGCGTTCAGTGCCTGCTGAACCTGCTCTTTGGCAACGTTTATCACTGCACCTGCAGCCGGGCGCTCTTCTGCCGGCAGTTCGCGCAGGGTAGTCATCTGAAGGGTCAGGTGCCCTTTCTTGCCCAAATATTCGACGCGGACATTGTCTAACGCGGCAACATCTGAAGCCTGGTTAATGGCGGCCGTTGCACTGGCAACCAGCTCTGCGAGATGTGACATGGTTTTCCTCGTTATGTTGCGATATTCACTAGTCGCTCGTCTATACGCAAAACCATTCAAGTTGTATCAACGCGGCAAAAGAGCAAATGCAGCCAATACAGAGACAACTTGAAGGATGACGCGTATAAAAAAAGCCTCCACCAGGGAGGCTTTTAGGCGCTGTTTTCCGTTTCTTCTTTCACGCGCAAGCCTCCTGAGTTCAGGTGCTAAAGTAAAAGAAGAAGCGGAAAATAGCAGCATTCATGCTTGCGTTACCTTGTGTGGTAAAAAAACCGGACAACCGTTATTGAAAAGGCTTACGGATAAATTGTCAACTAATTGATTGCGCTACAAATAAAAGAGAGGGAGCCAGGCTCCCTCTTTTCACCGGCTTATGCCAGAGCTGCTTTCGCTTTTTCGACCAGAGCGGTGAACGCTACTTTGTCGAATACTGCGATGTCAGCCAGGATCTTACGGTCGATTTCAACAGAGGCTTTTTTCAGGCCGTTGATGAATTTGCTGTAAGAAATACCGTTCTGACGTGCTGCTGCGTTGATACGCGCAATCCACAGTTGACGGAACTGACGCTTTTTCTGACGACGGTCACGATAAGCGTACTGACCAGCTTTGATAACAGCCTGGAAGGCAACGCGGTATACGCGAGAACGCGCACCGTAGTAGCCTTTAGCTTGTTTCAAAATTTTCTTGTGACGTGCACGGGCAACTACACCACGTTTTACGCGAGCCATATGTGCTCTCCTGTATCTATATTCTTAGTAAAAAAATGAATTAAACGTTAACGGCTTATGCGTACGGCAGGCACGCGATAACCAGACCCAGATCGCCTTTAGACACGAGGCCTTTTGGACGCAGGTGACGTTTACGCTTAGTAGATTTTTTGGTCAGAATATGACGCAGGTTTGCGTGCTTACGCTTAAATCCACCACCACCGGTTTTTTTGAAGCGCTTAGCAGCACCGCGTACGGTCTTAATTTTTGGCATTTTAATAACTTCCACTTCGCATTGTTAATAAACGAAACGTAGGCGAACAACGGCTGTGGAACCCGCAGGCTCCACAGACATTGCTACTTGAAGGCCTTACTGTTTCTTCTTAGGAGCGAGCACCATGATCATCTGGCGGCCTTCGATCTTCGTAGGGAAGGATTCGACTACTGCCAGTTCACTCAGATCGTCACGGACGCGGTTGAGCACTTCCATACCGATCTGTTGGTGGGCCATCTCACGACCGCGAAAACGCAGCGTGATCTTAGCCTTATCGCCATCTTCCAGAAAGCGTACCAGGCTGCGGAGTTTTACCTGGTAATCGCCATCGTCGGTACCAGGACGGAATTTAATTTCCTTAACCTGGATAACTTTTTGCTTTTTCTTCTGTTCCTTAGAAGACTTACTCTTTTCATAAAGGAACTTGCCGTAGTCCATAATACGACAAACTGGCGGTTCGGCGTTAGGGCTGATTTCAACTAAATCTACTCCAGCTTCTTCAGCTTTTTCGATCGCTTCTCTCAGACTCACAATACCCAAAGCTTCGCCTTCCAGACCTGTTAAGCGAACTTCCAGGGCGCGAATCTCGCCATTGATACGATTCGGACGTGCCGTTTGAACTCGTTTTCCGCCTTTAATACCTTATTCCTCCAGTTGTTGAAGACTGCGGCTGCGAATCTCTTGTTGCAGCTTCTCAATCACTTCATTTACGTCCAGGCTGCCCAAGTCTTTGCCACGACGGGTGCGCACGGCAACTTTGCCTGCTTCTACCTCTTTGTCGCCACAGACCAACATGTAAGGGACACGACGTAAAGTGTGCTCGCGGATTTTAAAGCCAATCTTCTCATTTCTCAAGTCTGCTTTTACACGAATACCCGCATTTTGTAGTTTCTGCGTTAATTCGTTAACGTATTCAGACTGAGAATCGGTGATGTTCATGACAACAACCTGAACCGGCGCAAGCCAGGTCGGGAAGAAGCCAGCGAACTCTTCGGTCAGGATACCGATGAAACGTTCCATCGACCCAAGAATTGCGCGGTGAATCATAACCGGCACCTGACGCTCGTTATTTTCGCCAACATAAGAGGCGCTTAAACGGGACGGCAGGGAGAAGTCCAGCTGTACAGTACCGCACTGCCATGCACGATCGAGGCAGTCATACAGGGTAAATTCAATTTTCGGACCGTAGAATGCGCCCTCACCCAGTTGGAACTCAAACGGGATGTTGTTTTCTTCCAGCGCAACGGCCAGGTCAGCTTCAGCACGGTCCCACATTTCATCGCTGCCGATACGTTTTTCGGGGCGAGTGGACAGTTTGACGACGATTTTCTCGAAGCCAAAGGTGCTGTACATATCGTAGACCATACGAATGCAAGCGTTAACTTCATCACGGATCTGCTCTTCTGTACAGAAGATATGCGCATCATCCTGAGTGAAGCCACGAACACGCATCAGGCCATGCAGCGCGCCTGACGGCTCATTACGGTGGCAGCTACCAAACTCTGCCATACGCAACGGCAGATCGCGATAGGATTTCAGACCCTGATTGAAGATCTGCACGTGGCCTGGGCAGTTCATGGGCTTAATGCAGTATTCACGGTTCTCAGAGGAGGTCGTGAACATTGCATCTTTGTAGTTATCCCAGTGACCTGTTTTTTCCCACAGCACGCGGTCCATCATGAACGGACCTTTAACTTCCTGATACTGGTATTCTTTCAGTTTTGAGCGAACAAAGACTTCCAGTTCACGGAAGATAGTCCAGCCATCGTTATGCCAGAACACCATACCCGGCGCTTCTTCCTGCATGTGATACAGGTCAAGCTGCTTGCCGATTTTACGGTGGTCGCGTTTGGCCGCTTCTTCCAGACGTTGCAGATAGGCATTCAGGGCTTTTTTATCTGCCCATGCAGTACCATAAATACGCTGCAGCATCTTGTTATTGCTGTCGCCACGCCAGTATGCCCCAGCGGTCTTCATCAGTTTGAAGTGATGGCAGAAACGCATGTTCGGCACGTGCGGGCCACGGCACATATCGACATATTCTTCATGATGGTACAAGCCAGGCTTGTCATCATGGGCGATGTTTTCATCAAGAATAGAGACTTTATAGGTCTCGCCACGCTTCACGAAGGTTTCACGCGCTTCGTACCAGCTGACTTTCTTCTTAATGACATCGTAGTTTTTCTCAGCGAGCTCGTGCATCCGCTTCTCGAGCGCGTCGACGTCTTCCTGGGTTAACGTACGGTCAAGATCGATATCGTAGTAAAAACCGTTATCAACAACCGGTCCGATCGCCATTTTGGTGTGCGGCCAGAGTTGTTTGATCGCGTGCCCTAACAGGTGCGCACAGGAGTGACGAATGATCTCCAGACCTTCTTCATCCTTCGCGGTGATGATGGAGAGCTTCGCATCATGCTCAATCAGATCGGAAGCATCTACCAGCTCACCGTCAACACGGCCAGCAATAGTGGCTTTCGCCAGACCTGGACCGATGTCCAGCGCAACATCCATGGGGCTTACAGCGTGGTCGTAATGGCGTTGGCTGCCATCAGGAAGAGTAATAACAGGCATGTTATATCCTTATTTGCAGTGGTGACCCACACGTAAGATCACATACAAAGATTCAATATTTAAAATTATCAAAAAGGTGTGGGCTGATTCCCGCTTCACTCTGCGAAATATGTCACTGATTGCCTCAATGGCTACACTGGACCTACACCCGCTTTTTGATAACACCGTTTCACAGTGTACACGGCATTTCGAGCCGATCAAAGCAACAATCAACGCGTACTCTATGATGTAAATCAATTCACTGACACCCTGACGTCTTTGTTACACTTGCAGAAAGTCATCTAATCTGAGCAGGAAAAGAACAATGCCAACAAATCGCTTTGCAAAGAAACACTGGAAGATGGTGGTGATCCTACTCGTTATTTGTGCGGCAATGCTAATGCTACGTTGGGCAGCGATGATCTGGGGTTAAAATACTGGCGCGCTGTTCCGGTTCGGATGTATTTATCAATTAAATCGAATTTGTCTGAAAAATAGCGCGTTATTGATAAGTGCTAAAAATAAAACACAGATTAACTATTAAATAACCTTAACTTTAATAGATAAAAGCCGGGCCAATTATTTGACCCGGTTTGTCATTACATCCGGTAGCCGAGTGAAACAGTAGTACGACGATCGGTATGTTCCGGCGCTGTTGCCGGTGGTTCAGAGTTCCAGGTGACGTTGTAAGCCACCTTTAACCCAAAGTGTTCGTTGATGGCAACGTTCAAGGCCGTTTCAGAGTTGAGCGTTGTATCGTCAGCACCGAATACCGACACGCCTTGCGTAAATTTAGTATTGTCCGTCATCTGCCACGCATAGGCCCCGGACGCATAGCCCAACGGCTGCGTTTCGGTGGTCCCATCCGTATGCTCGTCATAGCGCACGCCAGGACCGAATTCAAAACGGAAGCTATGTACTGGTCCGTTAAGGAACTGGCGACCATAACCGGCGGTCAGCACGTCACGCTCGCGATAGCCGTTGTAACGGTCGGTCAACCAGCTTGCCTGCCCAAAGAGGTAGTCATAGTCGGTCATGTTGTAACGACTACGACCACCTACGGCATATTTCTCTGATGAACGCTCATCATTTGAAGAGGTATTGCTGGCATTTCCCCACAGAGACCACGCCGTGGTTTCACCGTACCAGGTCATGGTGGTGTCTGCGGTTAAAGAAGAACTTTTTGTGTTGCCTGACTGGGCGAGATATCCCGCGTTCAGGTTACCTTCAAAGGGTTTTTTCGCGCTGGAAGGGTCATCCATGACAGTAAAAACGGAATCATCGGCGGCAGCATGCATTGACGCAAGCAGGCCACCCGTCAGCAGTAATGCTGCGGGCACTGTCTTCAAAAGCTTCATTTATTAAGAGTCCGTACAACAAAAAAAGAGACCATTACGGTCTCGGAAACTTTCATATGGATCAATGACAAAAGACCCTTGAAAGGTAACAAATTATAAAAAGACTCGAATAACATAGCAATAAATTCTTATTTCATTTTTTGAATAAGAGCGTTCCTAAACCGTTTTTTTATTTATATATCTTTGACGCAAATGTTTTAAATAAAGATATTAAAAATCATGTTGTTAATTACTTCACTTTCGCGAGGTTAAGTGCCAGACTGAGGACAGCCTAACAGGAGGTAAAGATGGTACGTATCTATACGTTAACACTTGCGCCCTCTCTCGATAGCGCAACAATCACTCCGCAAATCTACCCGGAAGGTAAACTTCGCTGTACCTCGCCGGTTTTTGAACCCGGCGGCGGCGGCATCAACGTCGCTCGCGCAATTGCCCATCTTGGCGGAACCGCGACGGCTATCTTCCCTGCGGGAGGCGCTACCGGAGAGCATCTTGTCGCTCTGCTCGCCGACGAAAATGTTCCCGTATCCACCGTCGAAGCCAAAGACTGGACCCGACAAAATCTCCATGTGCACGTTGAGTCCAGCGGCGAACAGTATCGCTTCGTCATGCCAGGTGCTGCGCTGACCGATGACGAGTTCTACCAACTTCAGGATCAGGTGCTGGAAATAGAGTCTGGCGCGCTGCTGGTTATTAGTGGCAGTTTGCCGCCTGGCGTACAGCTTGAGAAGCTGACCCGTCTCGTTACCACGGCACAAAAACAAGGGATTCGCTGTATTGTCGATAGTTCTGGCGAAGCGCTGGCGGCGGCATTGGCTATCGGCAATATCGAACTGGTCAAACCTAATCTCAAAGAACTGAGCGCGCTGGTCAACCGCGAACTCACCCAGCCCGATGACGTGCGTAAAGCCGCACAGGAAATCGTGCAAAGCGGAAAAGCCCATCGCGTAGTGGTCTCGCTTGGGCCGCAAGGGGCACTGGGCGTTGATCGCGACACCTGTGTCCAGGTGGTTCCGCCACCGGTGAAAAGTCAAAGTACCGTAGGCGCGGGCGACAGTATGGTCGGCGCCATGACGCTTAAACTCGCTGAGAACGTACCTTTTGAAGATATTGTCCGCTACGGTGTAGCAGCAGGTAGCGCCGCTACCCTGAATCAGGGTACGCGTCTGTGCGCCTTAGACGATACGCAAAAAATATATTCGTATCTTACTCAGTAATGACACCTTCCCCCTTGTATTGATTCAGGGGGATTTACCCGTAAAACTGTCGGCATGGGTGTTATACGTCTATGATAAAAAATCACGTGATTACAAAGAAGTGAATCATGTGCAACAGGACGTCTTCACATCGATGCGAGGTGAAGAAGAACGACAAACATTAAGTGCCTTTCCAGCGATGACGCGTCAGTGGTGTGCGTCAGTTCGTGTTTTTTAACCGCATTCTTGCGCTAACCTTATGATCTGGCAGACAACATGGGGAGAGACATCATGTGGCAGGCTATCAGTCGTCTTTTAAGCGAGCAACTAGGTGAAGGCGAAATCGAACTGCGTAACGAACTGCCCGGCGGAGAGATCCACGCCGCATGGCATTTACGCTATGCGGGGCGCGATTTTTTCGTCAAATGCGATGAAAGAGAGCTGTTAACCGGCTTTACGGCGGAAGCCGATCAGTTGGAGCTACTTTCTCGCAGTCAAACTGTATCTGTACCGAAAGTCTGGGCGGTAGGCGCAGACAGAGATTACAGCTTTCTGGTGATGGATTTCCTCCCTCCCCGTCCGCTTGATGCGCACAACGCTTTTATCCTCGGCCAACAGCTGGCGCATTTGCATGAATGGAGCGATCAGCCGCAGTTTGGGCTCGACTTCGATAATGCGCTCTCTACCACACCCCAGCCCAACACCTGGCAACGTCGCTGGTCAACCTTTTTTGCCGAGCAGCGTATTGGCTGGCAGTTGGAACTCGCCGCTGAAAAAGGCATTGCGTTTGGCAATATAGACGCCATTGTTGAGCATGTTCAGCAGCGTCTCTCTTCCCATCAACCGCAGCCGTCTCTTCTGCACGGTGATTTGTGGTCCGGGAACTGCGCTCTCGGTCCAAACGGTCCGTACATCTTCGACCCTGCCTGCTACTGGGGGGACAGAGAGTGTGACCTGGCCATGCTGCCGTTGCATACCGACCAGCCGCCGCAAATCTATGACGGCTATCAGTCTGTTTCGCCGCTACCATTAGATTTTCTCGACAGGCAGCCTGTCTACCAGCTCTATACGCTGCTGAATCGGGCAATTTTGTTCGGGGGACAGCATCTGGTGGTCGCGCAGAAAGCGCTGGACAGGTTACTGGCGGCTTAGCCTGCTTATCAGGCCTGGCGTTTCACAACGCGGCAGGCCTGATAGACCTGCACTTACAAAAAGCCCAGCAATGAAAAGAAGAAGTAGCCGATCACGATAACAATCACCGGCAAAATATAGAGTGGGAATATTTGCAAAAAAATCGTATGGTGCGGAACCACGATACGCGACTCAAGTTGCGCGCGCGATAAACCTTCACTGCCTTTTGCCTGTTCCAGAATCAACTGGTCCTCAACGCCCTCGCGTAAAAAACGCGCCTGACGACTCATTCTGGCACCGGAGTCCTGCAACGCCAGACCGATAAAAATCAGAATGAAAATCAGCCAAAAGACGAGATTCAGTCCACTTTGAAAATCGGGCGTCGGCGAGTTATACCAAAACACGTTAAGAAAAGGTGTGTTCACCCGCATCATGTCGATCATCACATGGGCAAAATCGAGCATGACTGCGTTAATTCCTTCCTGCTTTTCGCTGTGCGCATACATAAACTTCAGTACTGAAACCAGCGTTGAAATCAGCGCGGGAATGAAAACCACCCATCCCACCAGCCTTTTCAAGATGGCAATGCGTCCAGCTTGTTGATACGTCATGAGTTCCCCTTGATTAAGACGTGTCATTTTGGCCTAAGTTTACCCGTTGATTACCGTTTTCGCCTGATCTTTAAAGGCGGTATACTGCCGAATTAGCCATAATGAACGCTTAGAGCCCGTTCTGGCTGGCTCTTAATCCCTTTTATCACCGTACAGGAGAGGTTGTGATGTCAACCCCGCGTCAGATTCTTGCTGCAATTTTCGATATGGATGGATTACTGGTCGATTCTGAACCGCTTTGGGATCAGGCTGAACTGGATGTGATAGCAAGTTTAGGCGTTGATATCTCCCGCCGCCATGAACTTCCCGATACCCTTGGTTTACGCATCGACATGGTGGTTGATTTGTGGTTTGCGCAGCAACCATGGAATGGTCCCTCACGTCAGGAAGTTACCGAGCGCATCATTACCCGGGCAATTGCGTTAGTAGAAGAAACAAAGCCGTTGCTGCCGGGCGTGCGTGAAGCCGTGGCGTTGTGCAAATCTCAGGGAATCAAAGTAGGACTGGCATCCGCCTCGCCGCTGCATATGCTGGAAAAAGTGCTGACCATGTTTGAGCTGCGCAGCAGCTTCGACGCACTGGCTTCTGCGGAAAAACTGCCCTACAGCAAACCGCACCCACAGGTTTATCTCGATTGCGCGGCGCTACTGGGTATCGATCCTTTAAACTGCGTAGCACTGGAAGACTCGGTAAACGGTATGATTGCTTCGAAAGCCGCCCGTATGCGTTCCGTCGTGGTGCCGGCGCATGAAAATCAGGACGATCCTCGCTTCGTTCTTGCCGACGTCAAACTGACCTCGCTCACCGAACTCACCGCCCTTCATCTGCGCGGCTAATCCTGTGACGGGCAATGTTCGGATTGCCCGCCTTCCCTGCTTTTGATTTTTTAAAACATCGTTTCATTTTCAATTGTATTTCTGTTTAACCTCTCCTATCCTTGCCCTACAGAGCAAGCGTTAATGGCATATATAGTTGAGGTAAACATGATTCAGGAAGCTTTTCGTCTCGAGGGTAAAATCGCTATCGTCACAGGATGTGATACCGGCCTTGGGCAAGGTATGGCAGCGGCGCTGGCAGAAGCGGGCTGCGATATCGTCGGCGTGAATCGTAAAATACCGCATGAAACCGCAGAGATAATTAACGGCCTTGGTCGGCGCTTTATGGCCATTCAGGCCGACCTCAGCCAACAGGATGCGCTCACCAACATTGTGACACAAGCGGTGGCGGCGTTTGGCCGGGTCGATATTCTGGTTAACAATGCGGGAACCATCCGCCGTCAGGATGCGCTGGACTTCAGCGAAAAGGATTGGGATGACGTGATGAACCTCAACCTTAAATCCGTTTTCTTTCTGTCACAAGCCGTGGCGCGCCAGTTTCTGGCTCAGGGCAACGGCGGAAAAATCATTAACATTGCCTCAATGCTCTCTTTTCAGGGCGGTATCCGCGTACCATCCTATACCGCATCAAAAAGCGGCGTGCTGGGTATCACCCGCCTGCTGGCTAATGAATGGGCGCCCCTGGGGATTAATGTTAATGCCATCGCTCCCGGCTATATGGCGACCAATAACACACAGCAGTTGCGCGAAGACAGTGAGCGTAATCAGGAGATTGTCGATCGTATTCCCGCCGGACGCTGGGGCACGCCAGATGACCTGAAAGGCCCGGTCGTTTTCCTCGCCAGTCCTGCCTCTGACTATATACATGGCTATACGCTGGCCGTGGATGGCGGTTGGCTGGCGCGGTAAAGGCGCACTTGTGACAAAGGGTTACAACGTCACCTCTTCCGCCTACTGTATAAAACCCCTATACTGTATGAATCGACAGTTTATTGGGTTTTATCATGACGGCGGAAGGTCACCTTCTTTTTTCTATTGCCTGTGCGGTATTTGCCAAGAATGCCGAGCTAACGCCCGTTCTTGCGCAGGGTGACTGGTGGCATATTGTTCCTTCAGCCATTTTAACGTGCCTGCTGCCGGATATCGATCATCCCAAATCCCTGCTGGGGCAGCGTCTGAAGTGGATATCAAAACCCATTGCCCGGGCATTTGGTCATCGCGGGTTTACGCATAGCCTGCTGGCAGTCTTTGCCCTGCTGGCCACGTTTTACCTGAAAGTCCCGGACACGTGGATAATACCGGCAGATGCCTTACAAGGTATGGTTCTTGGTTATCTCAGCCATATACTGGCCGATATGCTAACCCCGGCGGGCGTTCCTCTGCTTTGGCCATGCCGCTGGCGTTTTCGTCTGCCGATCCTCGTGCCGCAGAAAGGTAATCAACTGGAGCGGTTTCTGTGCATGGCGCTGTTCGCGTGGGCAATCTGGATGCCGCAGACCGTACAAGAGAACAGTGCGGTGCGCTGGTCATCACAGATGATAAATACGCTGCAAATGCAGTTTAATCGTTTTATAACGCACCAGGTTGACTAATTAATCAGCCAAAAAGTCATTTTTGGCATAAACAATTCCATTTGAATATAAGAGGCAAGTCACAGTTCTGCTAATCTTGCGCCAACAGAATCACCTTTAAACGGTGATACGCATAATAAGATCAGGAGAACGGGGATGAACTTTCCATTAATCGCGAACATTATCGTGTTCGTAGTGCTGCTGTTGCTGCTGGCGCAAGCCCGTCACAAACAGTGGAGTCTGGCAAAAAAAGTACTGGTCGGTCTGGTCATGGGTGTCGTGTTTGGCCTCGCCCTGCACACCATTTATGGCTCCGACAGCCAGGTTCTTAAAGATTCCGTACAGTGGTTCAACATTGTCGGCAACGGTTATGTCCAACTGCTGCAGATGATTGTCATGCCGCTGGTGTTTGCGTCTATTCTCAGCGCCGTCGCACGTCTGCACAACGCCTCTCAGTTAGGTAAAATCAGCTTCCTGACCATCGGCACCCTGCTGTTTACCACGCTGATTGCCGCGCTGGTAGGGGTTCTGGTGACCAACCTGTTCGGCCTGACCGCCGAAGGTCTGGTTCAAGGTGGCGCCGAAACCGCTCGCCTGAATGCGATTGAAACCAATTATGTTGGTAAAGTTGCCGACCTCAGCGTTCCGCAACTGGTGTTATCCTTTATCCCGAAAAACCCGTTTGCCGATCTGACCGGAGCGAACCCGACGTCGATTATCAGCGTGGTTATCTTCGCTGCATTCCTGGGTGTTGCCGCGCTGAAGCTGCTGAAAGATGATGCACCAAAAGGCGAGCGCGTTCTGGTCGCTATCGATACCCTGCAAAGCTGGGTGATGAAGCTGGTTCGTCTGGTGATGCAACTGACTCCGTACGGCGTTCTGGCGCTGATGACCAAAGTGGTTGCAGGCTCCAACCTGCAGGACATTATTAAGCTGGGTAGCTTCGTCGTGGCCTCTTATCTTGGTCTGGGCATTATGTTCGTGGTTCACGGGATCCTGCTGGGTATTAACGGCGTTAGCCCGCTGAAATACTTCCGTAAGGTGTGGCCGGTACTGACTTTCGCCTTCACCAGCCGTTCCAGCGCAGCCTCAATTCCGTTGAACGTTGAAGCGCAAACCCGTCGTCTGGGCGTGCCTGAATCTATCGCCTCTTTCGCCGCCTCTTTTGGCGCCACGATTGGCCAGAACGGTTGTGCGGGCCTGTACCCGGCAATGCTGGCAGTAATGGTCGCGCCGACCGTCGGAATCAACCCGCTGGACCCAATGTGGATTGCCACGCTGGTCGGTATCGTGACCGTGAGTTCCGCAGGCGTTGCGGGTGTCGGTGGCGGAGCAACGTTTGCCGCGCTGATCGTCCTGCCTGCTATGGGTCTGCCGGTCACGCTGGTTGCGCTGCTGATCTCCGTTGAACCGCTGATCGATATGGGTCGTACCGCGCTGAACGTAAGCGGGTCTATGACTGCCGGTACGCTGACCAGCCAATGGCTGAAGCAGACCGATAAAACGATTCTGGACAGCGACGATAACGCCGAACTGGCGCATCGCTAAGCCTGTTAGTTGAAAAACAAAAAACCGCCGGAGTGTCATGCTCCGGCGGTTTTTTTTATATCCATTAATCGCTCAGTTCATTTTCCTGACGAACCTGATTAGCCCAGCGTTGCGCTGATTCCGGGACCGTAAATGCAGGCGAACGTTGAAACGCCTCCCCCATTAAGACAAAAGCGACATATTTTCCGCGCAGTATCCATACGTCACGAAACGCATCCATTTTAACCGCATGCTCTGGTGGGGCAGGCTCCACGCGAGGAACATAGCTGATAACCGGACGATTTTGTTGGCGAAGAGGTTTCATAATCAGTTGCTTCACTAAAGACAAATTCTAAAAATCAGAAAACTGCTATCTTAGCCGATTTTGCCTCCTGACGTCCTGCCTTGCGTGCGCTGTTTGCCTGGTTCATCGCGCTTTACACCATCGGTCTGTTCCTGCGCCACTGAGTGAGTGGTCTATAGTTAAAGCTTTTGACGGCAACAACGACCCTTTAAGCGATGAAAGCAGGAGAAGAGTTTAATGTCACAGAATGATAAGCACCCACTCCATCACTCAGCGCCGGTTCATGATGCCAGCGAATCCCAGCCAGGACTTGACTCACTGGCGCCAGCAGACGGTTCACATCGGCCAGCGCCTGAACCTACGCCACCAGGCATGCAGCCCACTACGTCCGGCAGCTTAAAAGCGCCTGACGTCACAAGTGACAAACTCAACGCGCTGGAGAGTTTTCGCAAAGGAAGCGAGGATTTTGCCCTGACCACCAATCAGGGCGTGCGCATTGCGGACGATCAAAACTCTCTGCGCGCCGGAAACCGTGGGCCTACCCTGCTGGAAGACTTCATCCTGCGGGAAAAAATCACCCACTTTGATCACGAACGCATCCCTGAGCGGATCGTACATGCCCGAGGTTCTGCCGCTCACGGTTACTTTCAGCCCTATGCCAGCCTCAGCGCAACGACGAAAGCGGACTTTCTGAGTGATGAAAATAAAATCACACCGGTTTTTGTGCGTTTTTCTACGGTTCAGGGCGGCGCAGGCTCCGCGGATACAGTCAGAGATATTCGGGGGTTTGCGACCAAGTTTTACACTGAAGAGGGCATTTTCGATCTGGTGGGAAACAACACACCTGTTTTCTTTATTCAGGATGCCCATAAATTCCCGGATTTCGTCCATGCGGTTAAACCGGAGCCGCATTGGGCAATCCCACAGGGCCAAAGCGCGCATGATACCTTTTGGGATTATGTCTCATTACAGCCGGAAACGTTGCACAACGTCATGTGGGCAATGTCCGACCGGGGTATCCCACGCAGCTATCGCATGATGGAAGGCTTTGGCATCCACACATTCCGGTTAATCAATGCGCAAGGGAAAGCCACCTTTGTCCGATTCCACTGGAAACCGCTGGCAGGCAAAGCGTCGCTGGTATGGGATGAAGCGCAAAAACTTACCGGTCGGGATCCCGATTTTCATCGTCGCGATCTGTGGGAAGCTATCGAAGCGGGCGATTATCCGGAATATGAACTGGGGCTACAGTTGATTCCCGAAGAAGACGAATTTAAGTTCGATTTTGACCTGCTCGATCCGACCAAGCTGATCCCGGAAGAGCTGGTTCCGGTGCAACGCGTCGGTAAAATGGTGCTGAACCGCAATCCGGATAATTTCTTTGCTGAAAATGAGCAAGTCGCGTTTCATCCCGGACACATCGTCCCCGGCATCGACTTTACCAACGATCCCCTGCTACAGGGCCGCTTGTTCTCCTATACCGATACCCAAATCAGTCGCCTTGGCGGGCCAAACTTCCATGAAATCCCGATCAATCGCCCAACCTGTCCGTACCATAATTTCCAGCGTGACGGCATGCATCGTATGGACATCGATACCAATCCTGCCAACTATGAACCGAACTCTATCAATGATAACTGGCCGCGCGAAACGCCGCCGGGACCAAAACGCGGTGGATTCGAGTCGTATCAGGAACGTATTGAAGGAAACAAAATCCGCGAACGCTGCCCCTCTTTTGGCGAATACTATGCGCAGCCTCGCCTGTTCTGGCTAAGTCAGACGCCAATTGAACAGCAGCATATTATCGGTGGATTCAGTTTTGAACTCAGTAAAGTTACGCGCCCCTATATTCGTGAAAGAGTGGTCGAACAGTTAGCTCATATTGATACGGCCCTCGCCAAAGCGGTTGCCGATAATCTCGGTTTTGAGCTAACCAAGGAACAGACCAACATTGCGCCGCCGCCCAACGTCAACGGTTTGAAAAATGCACCGTCACTCAGTTTATATGCGGGTTCGCAGGGAGAGATTAAGGGCCGTGTGGTCGCCATCCTACTGAATGACCAGGTGAAATCGAGCGACCTGCTCGCCATCATGCAAGCCCTACAGGCTAAAGGCGTACATGCCAAATTGCTCTATTCCCGAATGGGTAATGTGGTTGCCGATGATGGTTCTGCCCTGACGATCGCCGGTACTTTTGCGGGTTCGCCATCCCTGACGGTCGATGCGGTTATCGTTCCGTGTGGCAATCTCGCGGATATCGTTACGAACGGTGATGCCCGATATTACTTACTCGAAGCGTATAAACACTTAAAACCTATCGCCCTGGCTGGCGATGCTCGTCAGTTTAAAGCAACGTTGAATATCAAAAATGATGGAGAGGAAGGCGTGGTTGAAGCGGACAGTGCAAACGCACAGTTTATGGATACCCTGCTGACGCTGATGACCGCGCACCGCGTCTGGTCACGAGCCGGAAAAATAGACACGATTCCTGCCTAAAAAAATGCGGCGCATTAAGCGCCGCAAACTCAGGAATTACACGTTCAGAAAACTGCCAAGACGATAACCGCGCTCCGCAATAGCATATTTCAGTGACGAAGACGTCAGTACGTCGAGCTCAGTTAAGCGGGGGTAACAGTAGGCACTTTGACGAATAATGTCATCGATAAAGGCTGGGTGACACATCACTTCCAGCGAGGACTCTCCCCGGTCTGCTGACGCGTCAAGCGTTTGCAAAAACAGGGCTTCAGAAATCGCCTCGCCGTAAAACTCACTGCTGAATCCCTGGGAAGTCCGTAACGTCTGTGGAAAGTCAGACGCCTGGAATACCGCCTGACGATCGATCCGTAACGCAATCCCTTTTTGGGCAGCAAACCCGGCCACTATAGGGAAAATCTGCGGGAACATATGCACGTGATGATGGCTATCCAGATGCGTCGGCTCCCGCCCGAACAGGTCAATAAAACGCTGATACTGCGCGGCCAGCTCCTGAGAAATTTCATCCAGCGGTAAGATGTCTTCTTCAGCCATCTGCCAGATCCATTTCCCCAGTAATCCGTCACGAGTAAGACCAGGCATTGCCGTCAACGGCCTGCCCAGCGTCAGAACAAAATGCATGCCGACGGCAAGTTCCGGTATGTCGCGACTCAGCTGTACCGCATGGTCAATTGCCGCGCCGTTAACCAGTGCCGTCGTCGAGGTGACAACGCCATTGCGGCAGGCTTCAACAATGCCGTAGTTTTGTCCTTTACTCAGGCCAAAATCATCCGCATTTACAATCAGTACGCGTTCCATAGCCGACCTCAGTTAGTGTTGTTCGCTTTTGAGTTTTTCAATACACCCGGCAAAGTTTGGCAGCCATTTTTCATGCGCCAGAATCAGCTCACGCGCCAGGATCTCGGCATCGCTGTCGGAGTGCACCAGCGGACTCAGGTTCAATGCCAGCAGCACATCATTCAGCTCGCCGCTCAACGCCGCATTGCTCGCCGCGACCTCGAAGCCTTTAATGGTATAGATAAGGCCGAGCACTTTCTCATCAAAATGGGTAATCCGTGGATGCGGTGTAGCCCCGTTACGTCCCAGCGTGCAGGTCATCTCTACCGCCCAGTCCGCAGGGATATTATCAACATGCCCATGGTGCGGAACGTTGACATAGTGCTCGGTCTGTTTGTCGTTGTAGATGGCGTTGATCACTTCGCAGGCCGCATCGGAGTAATAGGCTCCACCGCGCTGCTCCAGTTCTTTCGGCTTCACGTTCAGATCCGGGTTTTTGTAGAGATCAAACAGTTGTTTCTCCACTTTCTGTACCACCTGAGCGCGCGCGCCGCCCTTATAGTATTCACCCATTTCAATCGCCAGCATCTCTTTTGGCTTGAAGTAGTAGAGCAAATAAGAGCACGGCAGCAGTTTCAGCGAACGAATCAGTCCTTCACTAAACGGCAGGTCAAAGATGTTCTTCACGGTAGACGCTTTCAATTCGCCCGATGCGACGCCATCCAGCAGCTCATCAAAACGTGACACGCCGTTCACCAGTACGTCTTTAATAAAGACCATATGGTTGAGACCAAACAGATCGATGGATAAGTCGTCGCTCTCGTTAAGCGCCAGCACATCGCTAATGAACATTTTCATGCCGACAGGAATATTACACACGCCGATGAATTTCTTGAAATTCGTATGACGATAGACCGCTTCAGTCACCATCCCGGCCGGGTTAGTAAAGTTAATCACCCACGCATTCGGGCACAGTTCTTCCACATCTTTCACAATATCAAAGATAACCGGAATGGTACGCAAACCTTTGAACAACCCACCAGCGCCGTTAGTTTCCTGCCCCAGATAACCGTGACTCAGTGGAATGCGCTCATCCTTTTCACGGGCTTTTAGTTGCCCTACGCGCAGCTGGGTAGTAACGAAATCAGCATCTTTCAGCGCTTCACGGCGGTCCAGTGTTTTAAACAACTTCATCGGCACACCCGCTTTGTCGATCATTCGCTGGCAAAGGTCAAAAATAATGTCCAGTTTCTCTTTTCCACCGTCGACATCAACCAGCCACAACTCAGAAACCGGTAATTCATGATAGCGCTTAATAAAGCCTTCAAGTAATTCAGGGGTGTAGCTGCTCCCGCCACCGATAGTGACGACTTTTAATTTCTGGCTCATAATTTCTCCCTTCAGTGTCAAAACACTGACGTGTATTATGCTCAACCCGTTTGTCAGGTATAGCGTGGCTGTCCCGACGCTATTTTGGGCAAGCTATAAAAAATGGGTTATTGGCAAATAATATCTACTGATTAAATTCAGTTAATTTCTTACGATAGCTATTAGGTGTAAATGACGTCAGCTTTTTAAACGTTTTAATAAACAGGCTTGGACTACTGTAGCCAGACTCATAAGCAATATCCGTTACAGAGTAGTTAGTCATTTCCAGCTGTTTTTTAGCAAAGTTAATGCGGATTTCATTGATGATCTGCATCGGCGTTTTGCTGTAATAACGCTGGGTCGCGCGGGTCAGATACTCCTGGGATTTCGCGGACAGGTGTACCATATTTTCCAGCGCATTCTCGCTAAACTGCCGTTTGTCGTGCATGGTCTCGACGGTTATTTTGAGCCACTGCGGAATATCATCCAACACCTGCTCTTCGCGATGATGGCGTAACCGATTAATAATATAGAAGGTGACCACTTCTACAAATTCATCGAGTCCGCTCTCACGAAAGTTCAGTGATGCAATAACCGTTTCAATATAGGTAAGAAACGCGTTATTCGCGTGATAGACCTGCGATGCAACAAAACAAAATGGCAGCAGCGGGTGATAGTGCTGTTCAAAAAAACGTTTACTGATGCCGACGTTAAGGATCCTTGTTGCACCAAAATCATAAAAACTTTGGTGGTGCGATCCCAACGGGATAAAGACAAAGTCTCCACGTTCGAGCAGTACGCGTTTGCCGTTGATTTCCTGATAATAGCGCCCGGTTAACACCAGGGTGAATTCATAGTAGTCATGCTGATGCAGCCCGCTGATGCTCTCAGTTTTGTTATAGATGAACACATGGAAATTTTTGCCATTAAATAGCTGCTGCTCATAGACGGTCTTGATTTCCGGTGCGTTAATCTGTAGCTGCATTATGCACTCCTCGCTATTTCAGCTTTTCGTGAAGCTCAATCAGTTCAGTCACCAGCTCACGCGCCAGCATTGATGTCATCAGGTGGTCCTGCGCGTGGACCAGCACCAGGCTAACTTTCATTTTACCTTCGCCCTGATCGCCTTCAATCAGTTTCGTTTGCACGAGGTGCGCTTCGTTCAGCGCCAGGCGAGACTGGTCCATCATGGCCTTAGCCGACTCGAAATCACCTTGCTTGGCCATTTTGAGCGCGCCGTACGCCAGGCTACGCGCCTGACCGGAATTGATGATGAGGCCCATCACCACTTCTTCAAATTCTTCTGCTTCTGACTGCGTGTCGACGATGTTTTCGATATCCAACATACTTTTTTCCTCTGGTTCAGTCCGGCATGACCGTGAAGCCATGCCGGATTAAATTTAGAATTTCAATGCGTTAGCGATATCTTCTTCGCTTTCTTCTTGATCAATAACGTTCTGCGCTTTATTGGCTACCACCACGAATGGCAGGTAAACCAGCGTTGCGATACCGAGGTTGAACAGCGCGACCAGCAGAGCAGCGACGCTACCGTTGGTGTTAAAGAACGCGCCCAAACCGGTTGGCATAGTCCACGGTGCAATGTTGGTAATCGGTGGAATAATGCCTGAGTAATAAGCTGCCAACGTAATCGCCGCCAGAATCGGCTGAACCAGAATGAATGGGATAAACATCACCGGGTTCATGATGATCGGCAGACCGAACAGGATAGGTTCGTTAATCTGGAACAGACCTGATGGCAGCGCCAGTTTAGCAACCTGACGATAGTCAGGACGACGCGATGCCAGGAAGATAGCGATAATCAGACCCAGCGTTGCCCCGCTCCCTCCAAGGAAGATGTAGGAGTCGAGCATCGGTTTCGCCCAGACGTGGAACGTCTTACCGGCTTCCAGCGCGGCGTCTACGGAACCAAACTGTTGGTAGATGGAGATGTTTTCCAGCGCCCATGGCGTCATGATTCCGCTGTCCAGCGCGGTCAGCGCCAGAGAACCGTGAATACCGAAGAACCACAGCAGTGGAACAAAAATCACGTAGGCCCAGCCCACCACGCTGCCCAATGACGCCAGCGGAGTTGAAATGGAATCCATGATGATCTGGTGGAAGTTCGTACCCCAGGTGTTCAACGCCCAGGCGATGATCCCCATAATGGAGAGGATGAGGAAGCCAGGAATCAGTGCAGAGAAAGAACGCGATACGGATGTCGGTACGCTATCAGGTAATTTAATAACCCAATTGCGACGGACCACAAAGGTAAACATTTCCGCGACCGCGAGGCCGATAATAATACCGGAAATAATATTGGCACCGCCGAGCCAGTTTGCGCCAACGGCATAGGCTTCACCCACGCTATATGGCGTTACGGTCATAAACGCGGCGACGGATAACAGCCCGGCTGCCAGTGAGTCGACTTTGCGTTCTTCTGCCAGCGCCATGCCAATAAAGAACGGCGCCATCAAGGACATGATACCCAGCGTACCGTTATAGACGTTTCCACCAATGCCTTTCAAACTATTCAGCGTTTCAATAGTTGAGGCATCAAGTCGAATACCCATTGAATAAAAAAACGACCCCTCCCCAAAGCTCAGGAAAACGTTATTGATTAATACAAACATGGCCCCTGCGAGGGTTAACGGCATTAAACGAATAAAGCCGTTTTTGATTGCATTAACGTGTGGCTGCTTTCCAATTTTTACAGCAAAAGGAAGGAGTACCTTTTCAAGTGAAGCAATAGCGTTACTCATAGAAAAATACCCTTAAATACCGCAATTGATAATTACGGTGAATGTTAATGAAATAACTCTTTGACGGGAAAAATTAAAATAAAATAATTAATTTGCTGCGGCTTTTTTAATTGCTGCAACTGCAGCCTTAAGCACGCCTAAACCATCGACTTTGCCATACAGCAGCGAGTCAATCACTTCCACAGGCTTGTTGGGTAACAAGCGCTGAATTTCGGGCAACATATAAGCAATTTGTGGACCTAATAATACAACATCGGCCGCTGGACCTTTTTCTCCGGCCAGCGTCTCAGGAAACGCTTCAATAATAACCGGTACTTCGTATTTTTCGGCCTGAGCACGCATCTTCGAAACCAACAATGAAGTCGACATGCCCGCAGAACAAAACAGATAAATGTGTTTCTTTTCCATTAAAACGATCCTCATATGCGATTATCTGTCAACCAGACACTCCGCAAGCCATAACCTGCATCCATGCTCTGGGTAACTTGCGTCAGCTAAATTACTTTTTTAGGTGGCTGAAATGAGTATACGGGATTGCACCGATGGATGGTATTTCCTTGACCAACTAAATTGTCTCTCCTTGACCTGTCGTTATGACCCCCCTCACATTTCGGGCAAATAATTCGCGGCAATAAATAAGATCGTGTGGCACAAAAAAACCGGCGCGATGGCCGGTTCTTCTGTGTGCTCAGGCAATAAACAGTTGTTACTTCTTCGCCGCCTGCGGGTCGGTGTCGTACTCTGCACAGGTCTGATAACCAGAGTTAATCACGTGTCCGGTGTCGTCCAGAGCAACAAAATAGGTTTCAGCTTTACCATCTCGTTGACCCAGGATGTAGGTCTGGCATGTCCCACGTGCATGGATCATACTGACTTCAGAAGAAGGTTTACCGGCAATCTGCGCCACCTGCGCCCGGCTCATCCCTTTCTTCACATCTTTCACCACGGGCTGAACAAATTGGTCTTTGGTACGGTCGTAGGCCGTACACCCTGCCAGCATAGTCAAAACAGCCGCTGCGCTCAGAATTCCTGTTAGATTCTTGTTCATATTCCGTCCTCTTTTATTTCAGCGTGTTATATAAGCCTGGAGCACAACAACGCATTTTTCAAGCAATCAGATGATACTTAGGTAGTTTCGGAAAATTCTATACCCTAAATAATTCGAGTTGCAGGAAGGCGGCAAGGGAGTGAATCCCCAGGAGCTTACTAAAGTAAGTGACCGGGGAGAACGAGCGCAGCCAACGCACATGCAACTTGAAGTATGACGGGTATATTAAAACAAAATCCTGCGATATCAGGCTCGGATCCCTTGTCGTTTGGGCCTCAACGCGTTAGCTTTAACACATCATTTTTTTGATCATTTTTATTTTAGGAGGGGGTTAAATGACTCTGCAGCAAGAGATAATTCAGGCGCTTGGCGCAAAACCGCACATCAATGCAGAAGAAGAAATTCGCCGCAGCGTGGATTTCCTGAAATCCTATCTGCAGACCTACCCCTTTCTGAAATCGCTGGTGTTGGGAATTAGCGGCGGACAAGACTCGACGCTCGCTGGAAAACTGTGTCAAATGGCGATATCCGAGCTTCGCAACGAAACGGGGAATGACGCGTTGCAGTTTATTGCCGTGCGCCTACCGTATGGCGTTCAGGCCGATGAACAGGACTGTCAGGACGCCATCGCCTTCATTCAACCGGACCGCGTACTCACTGTTAATATCAAGGGCGCGGTGCTGGCCAGCGAGCAGGCTCTGCGTGAGGCGGGTATTGAGCTGAGCGATTTTGTGCGTGGCAATGAAAAAGCCCGTGAACGCATGAAGGCACAATACAGCATCGCCGGCATGACCAGCGGCGTTGTTGTGGGTACCGATCATGCAGCGGAAGCCATCACCGGATTTTTCACTAAATACGGCGATGGCGGTACCGACATTAACCCTCTATTCCGTCTGAACAAACGCCAGGGTAAACAGTTGCTTGCGGCGCTGGGCTGCCCGGAGCATTTATATAAGAAAGCGCCAACCGCCGATCTTGAAGACGATCGTCCTTCTCTGCCAGATGAAGCCGCTTTGGGCGTCACCTACGACAACATCGACGATTATCTGGAAGGAAAAGCGCTGGCTGCCGACGTCGCGAAAAAGATTGAAGGCTGGTACGTAAAAACTGAGCACAAACGCCGTCCACCGATCACCGTGTTTGATGATTTCTGGAAAAAAGCGTAACCCTTTTCTCTTCATAATGCCGGATAGCGCCAGTATTGACGAAATCCGGCATTAGCCTGCTGACCTCATGCCGCTTTTTTAATCGCCTTCAAGCTGCTACACTGGATGAATAACCAGCATCCGGAGTGAACAGTGGTACAGCGTCAATCAGCCCCTCGCCTGTCATTTGAGGCAGCGGCAATCTATGAATATCCCGAACACCTGCGCCCATTTTTGAGTGAGCTTCCCACCGCGCCCGGCGTCTATCTGTTTCACAGTGATAGCGACACCATGCCGCTTTATATTGGTAAAAGTGTCAATATTCGCAGCCGCGTGCTGGCGCATTTACGTACCGCAGATGAAGCGGCCATGCTACGTCAGGCCAAACGCATTAGCTGGATTTGTACGGCCGGAGAAATTGGCGCCCTGCTGCTGGAAGCAAGGCTTATCAAAGAACAGCAGCCGTTGTTTAACAAACGACTGCGACGCAATCGTCAACTTTGTGCCTTGCAGCTTACCGAGCGGACTGTTCAGGTTGTCTACGCACGAGATATTGATTTCTCCCACGCCCCCAATCTGTTTGGTCTGTTTGCTAATCGCCGCGCGGCGCTACAGACGCTGCAAAGTCTCGCCGATGAACAAAAGCTGTGCTACGGCCTGTTGGGTCTGGAACCCCTGAGTCGCGGGCGCGCCTGTTTTCGCTCCGCGCTTAAACGCTGTGCCGGAGCCTGCTGTGGGAAGGAAAGTCCTGAAGCGCATCATTTGCGTCTGGTAGAAGCACTGGAAAGAGTGCGCGTGATCTGCTGGCCATGGAGCAATGCCATTGCGCTGCAGGAAACCCGCGCTGAAATGACGCAGTACCATATCATCAATAACTGGCTGTGGCTGGGGGCCGTTTCTACGCTGGATGAAGCGACAACACTGGCGCGTATGCCGGCCGGCTTTGACCATGATGGTTACAAAATTCTCTGCCGGCCTGTTCTGTCTGGTCAATATGATATTATTGAACTGCGTCCGGAGAATGCCCCGGCATCCAGTTAATCTCACTGAACAGCAGTTTCCCCTCACGCTCCAGCAGTCGTAATGTGTGTTTACCATCGTGCCAGCTTGCACCCTGATCGGCCGTCAACAGCTTATCGCCCAGTTGCCAGGCGCCGCTGATAACGAACACCACACCGCCGCGCGAACCAAAGGTCGTAAAGGTGCGATCGGCCACCCTGACTTTCGCGTGGCAGACATCCCGTCGGGTCATGATATTAAAATCCATCGACATCTGCCCTTCCGTCAGCTTCGCTTTTACCACCTTGTCACCGGCAAAGGTAAAAGGCTGATGCTGTTTCAGGGTATGCGTGAAGGTGTTCGACTCTTCCAGGGTTACTTCTCCGCCTTCCAGCAGGGTAATCACGCGTTCTACACCGGGAAAAAGAGAAAACTCACCGTTTGCTGCGATGGAGGCGATACTCGCCCGCCAGTGAAAATCTCGTGTTGCTGGCGGAAAACAGCAAATTTCACGCGTTTCTCCCGCACCATTTCGCCACAGATTGACCGGCATTTTGCGGATATCAAAGTATTCCATCATCCCTCCAGAAAGGCGCAGCACGGCAGCCCGCCATAACAGGCAGCCATAAATCATCATTGTTTTGTTCACCCTGCAGATTATTGTTATCGGCAGCAGAGTTGATTTGCCTTAGCGATGAACCCGGTGTTTTGCAAAAAAATTAGCGCCTTCCAGGTGGAATTTTCGCGGGCTTCAGGAGAATAACGCGTCACAAGCGCGGTGCAAGAGGCGGTAAAGAAAAAACCGCCGATCCTGCCCACCTCGTTAAACGTGTTGTGGACAAGAGCGGCGGTCTTGAGTTTGGTTTCACACTGCGCGGCAATCAGCACACACAGCGTGAATGATTTAGTGTAGACGCTGAACGATTACTCAGCAGCTTGCGGCATTTTACCTTTCTGCGCTGCACGTTCTGTCAGACGCTTCTCAAAATTGGCATTAAACTGCTTTTTCTGTTCCGGCGTCAGGATGTTGTAAATCTTGTTCTGGGTTTCCATATGCGCCAGCATATTGGCTTTGCGCTGTTCTTCCATCTTCGCAATTTGCGCTTCTGCTTTTGCTTTATCGAAGCTATCGCTGGCAATGATGTCGTGCATTGCGCGGCGCTCTTCCAGCGGTGGACGTTTCATCTGATCGCGCTGACCTTTCATGATTTCGCGAATCTGCTGTTTCTGTGCGTCGGTCAGGTTCAGGTCTTTGAACATCATGTCATGATGCGGGGCGAATTTGCCGTTGTGGTGCATCATCGGTTTGGCATCCGCTGGCGCAGCTGTTGTCGTGTCAGCGGCGTGTGCCAGGTTAGCAGCGCCCAGCGCCAGGGTAGAGGCAACAAACAGAGCAGTCAGTTTACGCATAATTTCTATCCTTTCTTTCAGTTATTTTTACGACACTCATGCGACTCTTATGCAATGTGATGTCGTGTTGACGAGATTAACTTTACCGGCTTAAGCGTCAATTAATCAGAGCAACGGTAAAACAGTGAAAGTGTAAAAAACAAACTTTCATCAATTATGGAGAAAAAAAGAATTAATTGCGCAGAGTTGCAATGAAAAATTACAACAGGATGATTTTGAAGGGATTATGAAGAACTATACCTGAACCCTGATTATTAAGAAAGCAATTCACCAGGAATAATCTGTAATAAATAAAAACAGCACGCAAAATATGCCCTTAAGGATAAACCTGCAGGGCAAATATATTCGTCACAATTTTTCCAGCATCAATCCGGCACGTAAGCCACAGGCCACGTTAGGGTTCGGAAAGAGAACGTATTCAACATCATGGGTGACGATAAAACGTTCATCCCCGTCCTGCGCAAGCAAAGTTCCCTCTTTAAAAGGGGTAAAGTTGAGCGTCTGGTTATCCATATGGAGAATGAAATCATCACTACGCCGCGTAATTTGCGACACCACGCGGTAACGCAGCGGGGATGTTTCTCCGCAAGCCATTCGCTCGCCCCGCAGCAGCTTCGCCAGCGCATCTGACGTCTGCGAAAACTGGGCCAGATCGTTTTGTCCAAACGGTAGCGCTTTACCCAGCTCCAGCGTACAGGCCAGCGCGCCAAAATGTTCGGCGCTAAAATGGGTAAACGTGCCGCCAGGTTTCTGATGGAAAACCAGCGCCTCCAGCCCTGCATCACCCAGCCATCCCAGAAAATCTTCGTCCCAGGCAACGTTGCGTTGTGGCAACACGCCAAAGCGCAGATGCTGTGACCCGCGGATCGCGGTGTGCAGATCCAGATGCCAGCGTACTGGCTCTTTTGCCCGCGAATAGAAATCTTCCAGACACAGCTCAAGCTCGTGGGCGCGGTGCGTTTCTTCACTCGCGGCAAAAATCTGCCAACGACCGCCAAACATCCGGTTAAGGTCACTATGGCAATAACGTTTTCCCGCTGCCAGCGCCTGCGGGTTTCCCAGAATCACCAGCAGTCGCCATGTCAGTGCCAGCTCGCCGCTAAACAGCCTGGAAAGCAATGATTCGAGAATCTCTACCGGGGCCGTTTCATTGCCATGGATCCCCGCAGACAGCACCAGAGACTGTTCAACGGGTGCATTCGGCGTCAGTTCCAGAATCCCGCGCCCCACCCACTGCCAGGTAAAACCATGTGCTGTGCCCTGGATTTGCTCGGGGATTTTCCCGTTAAGCGTTTGGGTCAGAAAATTATCCATGACTGGTCCTCTCCTGCTGGAAAGGATACACAGAGCCGAGATTGAGCAATTGCGTCAGCGTATCCAGCGCTTCACGCCCCTCGCGCAACAGCTGCGGGTCGGCAAGATCCGCGGCGGTAAGACGATCGCGGTAGTAACGGTCAACCCAGTTATTCAACGTGTTAAACAGCGTGTCGTTCATAATAACCGCTGGGTTCACCACCTGCAGCTCTTGTGGGGTAAGCACCACTCTCAGGCGCAAACATGCCGGACCGCCGCCGTTGGACATACTTTCGCGCAGGTCGAATACCCGTAGGTCATCGATCGGATTGTCTTCCTCGAGCAGACGGTTCAAATACCGCCACACGCCCGCATGCTCCCGACATTCCTGCGGCAGGACCAGCATCATCGAACCGTCAACCCGGCTGAGTAACTGACTGTTAAACAGATAGGTAGTGACCGCATCCTGCACCGACACTTCCGCAGCCGGAACTTCCAGCGGAGTAAATCCAGCCACCTGGCTGCGTAACTGCTCTAACAACGCCTGCTGTCTGACAAATGCCTGTTGATGACAAAACAGCACCTGACGATTCGATACCGCAATCACATCGTTATGAAACACGCCAAGATCGATGACGTCCGGGTTTTGCTGGGCAAAAATGCGCTGATGCGGGTTAACCTGATTCAGTCGTGCGACCGCTTCGCTGGCCTCACGGGATTGCCTCGCCGGATAGCGCTTCGGCTGGGAGGCATTCCCTTCTTCACGACCGTAAACGAATAGCTGTACGCCAGGGTCACCGTAATCTCCACCGAGGCGGTTATGGTTTGCCGCCCCTTCATCACCGAAAAGCGCAACCTGAGGCAACGCGCCGTGGACCGCAAAGCTATTCTCATCACGGAAAATTGCCCGTAACAATGCTTCGGTAGTTGGCGCTTCCAGCGAACGGTGGAACTTATTATTCAGATTCGCCACTGTCAGATGTACTTTCCCGTCCAGCGAATCTGCCGAAGGGCAGACCGTTGCCGCGTTCGCCACCCACATAGGCGATGCGGAGCTGGCGCAGGAAAGCCAGTGAGGCGCCTGACGCGCCACCTTCTCCAGCACCTGTTCGTCACTGCCGTGAAACCCCAACTGACGCAATACCGGAATATAAGGCCGTTCGTGGGGAGGGATCACCGCCTGGGGAAATCCCGCATCCGCCAGCGCTTTCATCTTTAGCAGACCCTGTTTCGCCGCCAGACGCGGGTTCGACACCTGAAAACGATGTTTGGTTGAGGCCTCATTACCAAATGACAGCCCCGCATAATGGTGGGTCAGTCCCACCAGACCATCAAAATTTACCTCACGGGCTTTCATAGCTTATCCTCGCGAGAAAAATCCAGTCCGGGGCTAAGCGCCGTTGGCAGCGTTAAGGCAGGTGATTCCAGACTTGCCATCGGCCAGGCGCAATAATCTGCGGCATACCACGCGCTCGCGCGATGGTTCCCGGACGCGCCAACCCCGCCAAACGGCGCTGTGCTCGCCGCGCCAGTTAACGGCTTATTCCAGTTGACGATCCCAGCCCGCGCCTCCAGCAGCAATTGGTCAAACTGGCTGCGATCGGGTGACACCAGGCCGCATGACAGCCCAAAACGGGTGTTGTTCGCCATACGAATTGCATCATCAAAGCTGTCATAACGCCAGACGCCGAGCAGCGGACCAAAAACCTCTTCATCAGGTACGTTTCCTGCCCCGGTCAGTTCGATAATACCAGGGGCCAGCAGTGACGTTCCGGCTTTCACCAGACGTGGCGCCAGCAGCGTACGGCCACCCAACGACTCCAGGCGCTGCCAGGCATCATAGACGTGCTGCGCAGCCTGTTCGGAAATCAGTCCGCCAAGAAACGGCTGCGGTTGTGCATCCCAGTTGCCGGGCATTAAACGCTGGCTGACCTCCACCAGACGCGCCAGGAACGCATCCCCCTGCGCGCCTTTTTTAACTAACAGGCGGCGGGCGCAGGTACAACGCTGTCCGGCGGTAACAAACGCGGATTGAATCGTCAGATGCACCGCGGCATCAATATCTTGCGGATTCTCAATAATCAGCGGGTTGTTGCCCCCCATTTCCAGGGCAAGGATTTTTTCCGGCTGGCCGGATAGCTGTCGATGCAGTTGATAACCGGTATTGGCACTGCCGGTAAACAGCAGACCATCAAGATCTTCCTGCGCGCTCAGCGCCTGCCCCGTTTCGCGTCCGCCCTGCACCAGGTTCAGCACGCCAGGCGGCAATCCCGCCAGCTCCCACAGCTTTGTCACGGCTTCGCCGGTCCACGGCGTCAGCTCGCTGGGTTTGAAAATCAACGTATTGCCTGCCAGCAGTGCCGGAACAATATGACCATTGGGTAAATGGCCGGGGAAGTTATACGGGCCAAATACCGCCAGTACGCCGTGCGGGCGATGGCGCAACGTTGCCGCGCCATCCGGTAACTCGCTGTGCTGCTCTCCGGTACGGGCATGATAAGCTTTCACGGAGATAGCTATTTTATTGATCATCGCCGTCAATTCAGTCGCGGCTTCCCAATGAGGTTTACCGGTTTCCCGGGCGATAATCTGGGTCAGCTCGGCTTTATTGCTTTCCAGCAATGAAGCAAACTTTTCAACAATAGTCTGACGGGCGCTAAAGGGCTGTTTAGCCCAACCGGTAAAGGCTGCGCGCGCGGCCCGACACGCCTGTGCTACCTGAGTTGCATCGGCATCATTGCCCTGCCACAGCGCATCACCGCTTACCGGATTGGTTTTCACCCGACGCTCACCCTGCCCGGTCACCCAGTCGCCGTTTATCCATAATGTCATGCTGTTTTCTCCTCTGCACAAAGACGCACAAAACGTACATGGTCGCCCGCATGGCATTTCAGGGCGTCCAGTTGCGCCGCCGTCAGTACCAGACGCTGAGTATCCGGGTCGGCACGAACCAACATGACGCGGAAGTTTTGATAATTTTCATTGGCAACCAGACAAGCTGGATAATCGCCCGGCGCAGGCTGCCCTTCAGCCACCTCCACCAGTCGGCTTTTACGGATAGCCCGCACCCGGTCAATATCACATTCCAGGGTCGGCCCGCCGTCGAAAATATCGACATAGTTACGGTAGCGAAACCCTTCTTTCTCCAGCACTGCCCGAGCAGGAGCCGTTTGCGGATGTACCTGACCAATCACGCTTTGCGCTTCATCAGACAAGAAATGGGTATAAATCGGATGCTTAGGCATCAGTTCAGCAATGAATGCTTTTTGCCCGGTTCCGCAGAGAAAATCCGCCCGGCTAAACTCCATCGAGAAAAATCGTTTGCCGAGGCTTTGCCAGAACGGAGAGTAGCCATGCTCATCGATCACGCCGCGCATCTCGGCCACGACTTTCTCATTGAATCGATCGCGAAAGGCCGCCATAAACATAAAACGCGACTTCGACAGCAAATAACCGTTGCCCTCTTTACGCCAGTCCGGATCGAGAAACAGAGTGCAAAGTTCGCTACTGCCCGTATGATCGTTACTCAGAAACAGCGTCGGCAGCGCGTTGTATACGTTCAGCTCTTTCGACGCGTGCACCAGAGTACCGACCCGGTAGTTGTACCAGGGGTCGTTAAGCCCCACCGCCACCTCGATGGCGCAAATCCCCGCCACGGTTCCGCTGGCGCTGTCTTCCAGCACAAACACATATCCTTGCTCACTTTTTGGCAACTCACCGCGCCAGGTTTGTAGCGAACGTTCGATACGCGCCATTAGCGTAGCTTCATTCGCCGGTAGCGAAGTCAATCCGCCGCCGGTCTTACTGGCAAGCTGCATCAACGCAGTGATATCCGCGCGTTCAATGGGACGAATCACCATCATGATGAACCTCCTGCTTTAATGCGTTCGCAGGCCAGCGCAAAGCGATCCAGCCCGGTGGCGACTTCTTCTTCACTGACGTTTAACGCAGGGGCAAAACGCACCACGTTAGCACCAGCAATCAGTACCATCACCCCGGCAACGGCCGCTTCTTGCGAGATAAGTTTCGCTTTCCCGGCAAATTCCGCGTTCAGCACGCAGCCGATCAGCAGTCCGAGTCCACGAATTTCACTAAACAGTCCAAAAGGTTCGTTAATGGCGTTAATACGCTCCACAAACCAGTCGTGGCGCTGTTTCACTCCGTTGAGCACTTCCGGCGTGTTAACAATTTCCAGCAGTTTGCCCGCCACCGCCGTGGCCAGCGGGTTTCCGCCGTACGTTGTACCGTGCGTACCGACCGTCATCACGCTGGCACAATGCTCTGTCGCCAGCAGTGCGCCGATGGGAAAGCCACCGCCCAACGCTTTTGCTGTCGTCAGTAGATCCGGCGTAACGCCATAGTGCATATAGGCATACAGTTCTCCGGTACGGCCAACGCCGGTCTGAACTTCATCAAATATCAGCAGTGCATTATGGCGATCGCATAATTCACGCAGCCCCTGTAAAAAGGCATTCGTTGCCGGCACCACGCCGCCTTCACCCTGCACCGGCTCCACGATAACCGCGCAGGTGGTGTCATCAATCAGTTGGCTGGCAGAGTCGAGATCGTTGTATACGGCATGACGGATATCCGGCGGCAGCGGTGCGAAATCCTGTGAATAGGCAGGCTGTCCTCCGGCGCTGACGGTAAAGAGCGTGCGGCCATGGAAAGCATTTTTAAACGCTACAATGCCGCTCTTCTGGCTGCCAAAACGATCGTGAGCATATTTACGCGCCAGTTTTAGTGCCGCTTCATTGGCCTCTGCGCCAGAGTTACAGAAGAAAATGCGCTCGGCGAAGGTGGCGTCAATTAACTTTTTCGCCAGACGCAGCACCGGCTCGTTGGTGTAGCCATTTCCCGTATGCCAGAATTTGCTCGCCTGGTCGTTTAATGCATCGCGCAATGCCGGATGGGCGTGACCCAGCGCGTTAACCGCAATGCCTCCCGCGAAATCGATATACTCTTTGCCCTGCTGGTCCCACAGACGTGAACCTTCACCACGCACCGGAATAAAAGGGGCCGGAGCGTATACGGGCA
The DNA here is from genome assembly GCF_030334545.1 of Citrobacter sp. Ce129. Taxonomy (NCBI): domain Bacteria; kingdom Pseudomonadati; phylum Pseudomonadota; class Gammaproteobacteria; order Enterobacterales; family Enterobacteriaceae; genus Citrobacter; species Citrobacter sp. Ce129. The sequence goes on along the minus strand of NZ_JAOWDS010000065.1, from coordinate 66,355 downwards.
TCATCCATTCATCAAAATTTTCACGCGTAATTGACAGAGACATAGCGACCTCAACGGTAAATAAAAAGTTATCTGTATGTTAATAAATATAGTGTTTGCGGTGTAAATGTAGATTGCAGGGTTCGTGCCAGCCAGCGAAAAAAGTGCATAAACAGAGGTTGGTAACGGAATATCAACAGGTTACAACGTGGCGATATTCACTATATGTGCATATAAAGTGAATATGTTTGCGCATCCGGCGACTAAACAGAGGAAAAAACGCAGTTTTATTCAGTCGCCAAATATAATTCTGAAATTGTGATCGTATACGAAATTTATCGGAAATTATTGCCCTATTCCGACGCGCTTCGCGCCAAAACGGTGCAGTTTTTGCTCCATCGTTAACGCCATTAGCAATCATTGTTGGAATCAGGTGACAAGAAGCAGTCAGCCTGCGGAAATTCTGCTACCATCCTTGCACTATTCATCTTGCAAAGTGGCAGCGACTATGAAATTTGTCTCTTTTAATATCAACGGCCTGCGCGCCCGTCCCCATCAACTGGCAGCCATTGTCGAAAAACACCAACCGGATGTTATTGGCTTACAGGAGACAAAGGTCCACGACGATATGTTCCCTCTCGAAGAGGTAGCAAAGCTCGGTTACAACGTCTTTTATCATGGACAGAAAGGTCATTACGGCGTGGCGCTGTTAACGAAAGAAACGCCAATCGCGGTGCGTCGTGGCTTCCCGGGCGATGGCGAGGAAGCGCAGCGTCGTATCATCATGGCGGAAATTCCATCCCCGCTGGGCAGCATCACGGTGATCAACGGCTATTTCCCGCAGGGCGAAAGCCGTGACCATGAAACTAAATTCCCGGCCAAAGCCGCGTTTTATCAGAACCTACAAAACTATCTGGAGACAGAACTGAAACGCGACAATCCGGTGTTGATCATGGGCGATATGAATATCAGCCCTACCGACCTCGATATCGGCATCGGCGAAGAGAACCGTAAACGCTGGCTGCGGACCGGTAAATGTTCCTTCCTGCCGGAAGAGCGCGAGTGGATGGAGCGCCTGCTGGGCTGGGGTCTGGTAGATACCTATCGCCACGCTTATCCTGAAAAGAACGACCAGTTCTCGTGGTTTGATTACCGCTCAAAAGGCTTTGACGATAACCGTGGCCTGCGTATCGATCTTCTGCTGGCGAGCAACCCACTGGCGGAGCGCTGCGAAGAAACCGGCATCGACTATGAAATTCGCAGCATGGAAAAACCGTCCGATCATGCGCCTGTATGGGCTAAATTCCGCGTCTGACCTTCTGCGTCTTTTCACTCTCCGGGCCCGGCCTGGAGAGTCTGTTTATTCTGTGCAAAATCAATAAAGCGACGGTAATACATTGTTACGGCCGGGAATTTATTATATCTTCCCGCGCACTTTTCGCTGACGAAAATGCTGCATTGCACTCGGTTTTACAGGAGAACCCCCATGAAAAAGAAGTTCGCATAAAGCAGAATACCGGCTGCTGATTGTCGCGGTCCTGTTCTGCGTTCTGGCGGGAGTTTTCCATCATTATGGTCTGACCGACCTGATAACCAATTTCCATCATTTACGAGACGTCATCCGCCAAAGCGGTATGTTCGGCTATACGCTTTATATCCTGTTGTTTATTGTTGCTGCGCTGTGTCTGATCCCAGGCAGTATCCTGGTGATCGTCGGCGGGGTGCTATTTGGTCCCGTGACAGGAACGCTCATCTCGTTAGTGGCGGCAACCGTTGCCTCGGCGCTGTCGTTTTTGCTGGCTCGCTGGCTTGGTCGGGATCTACTGCAAAAATACGTTGGGCACACAGCGACGTTTCAGGCTATCGAAAAAGGCATTGCGCATAGCGGAGTAGACTTTCTGATCCTGACTCGGCTCGTGCCGCTGTTCCCCTATAACATTCAAAACTACGCTTATGGGCTGACGGCGATTCCGTTCTGGTCATTTACCGTGGTATCTGTGGTAACCACCTTGCCCGGCATCTTCATTTATACGCTGATGTCGCACGAACTGGCCAGCGAAGGGATTAGCTGGGCATTTATCGGTACGCTCAGCATTGCGGGGCTGGTGTTATTCGCCCTCGTTCAGGCCGCCAAAGCCTGGGCCAGGTATAAGCATATCGATCCATCGTCCCGTCATGAGTGCACGGGTAAATGTTCAAAATGAATACACCGCGGCTGACACGCTATTACCGGGTAAGCTTGCTTGCTCTGCTGCTGCTCGCGCTAATCGCATGGGCGTGGATACCAGGCGTGAGCGACTTTCTCCACGCCAGCCTGGCGGCGTTTGCTACGCTCGATCAGCATGCTGTTGAGAACTTCATTCGTTCTTACGGAACCCAGGCCGCGGTGGTGTCGTTCTTCCTGATGATCCTGCAGGCCATCGTCGCGCCCCTTCCTGCCTTTGTTATTACGTTTGCCAATGCCTCACTGTTTGGCGCATTTTGGGGCGGCGTACTGTCCTGGAGCAGCGCGATGGTGGGTGCGGCGCTGTGCTTTTTTATTGCCCGCGTTTTAGGTCGCGGCGCGGTGGAGAAACTGACCGGAAAAACGGTGCTAAACAGCATGGACGCTTTTTTCGAGCGCTATGGCAAGCACACAATTCTGATCTGTCGCCTGTTACCTTTTGTGCCCTTCGACCCGGTAAGTTATGCAGCAGGCCTGACCTCGATTCGCTTTCGCCATTTTTTCATCGCCACCGGCATCGGACAATTACCTGCCACTATCGTCTATTCGTGGGCGGGTAGCCTGTTAACCGGCGGCACATTTTGGTTTGTTACCGGCCTGTTCATTCTGTTCGCCCTGAGCGTAGTGATATCCGTGGCGAGAAGCCTTTATCTTGAGCATCAACGGAAAAAAACCTGAGACTTCCCCCATTTTTAGCAATGGAGATATTATGCGTTACTGCTTATTGTGCCTGAGTTTGTTGCTCTGCCCGCTGGCGACGTTTGCCCAGGACGCCAACTGGCAGCAAATCAAAAAAGATGCCCGCGGTCAGACGGTGTGGTTCAACGCCTGGGGTGGCGACAATGCAGTTAATCAGTATCTCGACTGGGTTAGCGGTGAGATGAAAACGCACTACGCCATTAACCTAAAAATCGTGCGCCTGGCGGATGCTGCCGACGCCGTAAAACGCATTCAGACGGAAGCGACATCCGGGCGAAAAACCGGTGGCTCTGTAGATTTACTGTGGGTTAACGGCGAAAACTTCCGTACGCTGAAAGAAGCCGGACTGCTGCAAACTCAGTGGGCGCAAACGCTGCCTAACTGGCGCTATGTTGATACCCAAAAACCGGTGACGGAAGATTTCTCCGTTCCAACGGAGGGGGCTGAATCACCGTGGGGCGGCGCCCAGCTAACCTTTATTGCCAGGCGCGATCTCACCGCGCAGCCGCCGCAATCCCCGCAGGCGCTTCTGGAGTTCGCGCAGGCGCACCCCGGTACCGTGACCTATCCGCGCCCGCCAGATTTTACCGGAACAGCGTTTCTTGAGCAGTTGTTACTATCGCTCACCACCAAACCGCAAGCGTTGAAAATCGCTCCTGATGCAACCACCTTCGCCGACGTTACTGCCCCGTTATGGTACTATCTTGATGCGTTGCATCCTGCACTCTGGCGCGAAGGCAAAGACTTTCCGCCCACGCCTGCGCGAATGGATGCGCTGCTTAATAGTGGCGTTCTGCGTTTATCAATAACCTTTAACCCTGCCCACGCACAGCAAAAAGTGGCCAGCGGCGAATTGCCCAAAAGCAGCTATAGTTTTGGTTTCTCACAGGGCATGCTCGGCAACGTGCATTTTGTCACCATTCCGGCGAATGCGCGCGCCAGCGCCGGAGCGAAAGTCGTGGCAAACTACCTGCTTTCGCCCGAAGCGCAACTGCGCAAAGCCGACCCGACTGTCTGGGGAGATCCTTCGGTGCTTGATCCACAAAAATTACCTGTCGAACAGCGTAATGCGTTGCTGGCGCGGATCCCGCAAGGACTCCCTGCCGTACTGCCAGAACCGCATGCAGCCTGGGTAAACGCTCTGGAACAAGAATGGCTACGCCGCTACGGTACGCATTAATACTGCTACTCTGGGCCATTATGGCGGCAGTTTATCTGCCGCTGGCGCCAGCGGCATTGTCGCTGATAGCACCGGCGCTTAGCACCGCACACTGGCTGGCGTTAGTCACCGATCCTCAATTCCCGCAGGCGTTACTGGCAACGCTGGTTTCCGTAATCCTCGCGGCTGGCGGCGCGCTGCTCATCGCTCTGCTGGCAATCCTCGCCCTGTGGCCCGGCGCTGGCTGGGTACGTCTGTATACGCGTCTTCCCTGGCTGCTGGCAATTCCGCACGTTGCCTTTGCCACCAGCGTGCTGTTAGTTTTTGCCGAAGGCGGCCTGCTCTGGCAATGGCTTGCGTTTTTCAGCCCCCAGCCGGATCGCTACGGCATTGGACTTGGCGTGACGCTGGCCGTGAAAGAGAGCGCCTTTTTGTTATGGATCCTCTCGGCCCTGCTAAGTGAAAAACAACTTTCGCAGCAGGTTATCGTGCTGGATTCGCTGGGTTACAGCCGACTGCAATGCCTGAAGTGGCTGGTTCTGCCCGCTATCGCCCCGGCGTTGGGCAAAGCTATGCTGGCGATTGTCGCCTGGTCACTCTCCGTTGTGGATGTGGCAATCGTTCTTGGCCCAGGCAATCCGCCAACGCTTGCCGTATTGAGCTGGCAATGGCTCAGTCAGGGCGATGTCGAACAGCAGGCTAAAGGTGCGCTCGCCAGCCTGCTGCTGGTGTTGTTGCTCCTTATTATCGCGCTGGTGGGTTATCTGTTCTGGCGCATCTGGCGACGCACTATTCCGGCAGTCAACGGTGAACGCCTGCGTTTTCCATCCGCTACGACTGCACGCCCGCTGGTACAGCTTTTACCCGTGAGCGGTGTGGTATGTGCGCTGGTGCTGGCCCTTCTCGCCAACTATTCCTCGCTAAACAGCGAGGCGCTCAGCAACAGCCTGCAACTGGGACTCCTTTCCAGCGTGCTGGCGCTGCTGATACTGTTTGCCTGGCTGGAATGGGGTCCACAAACCGGACACCGCTGGGTCTGGCTACCGCTCATTTTGCCTGCGCTGCCGCTGGTGACCGGACAGTACCTGTTGGCATTATATGGCGGACAGGATGGGTTGATGACGACCATTATCTGGGGCCACCTGCTGTGGGTGATGCCATGGATGCTGTTTGTTCTCAAACCGGCGTGGCAACGTATTGATCCGCGATTGATTTTGATTGCACAAACGCTGGGCTGGACGCGGGGGCGGATATTCTGGCAGGTGAAATGCCCACTGCTAGTGCGCCCGGCGCTGATTGCCTTCGCGGTTGGATTCTCTGTCAGTATTGCCCAGTATATGCCGACGCTGTGGTTAGGTGCCGGACGCTATCCGACGCTGACCACCGAAGCGGTGGCATTAAGCAGCGGTGGTAGCACCGCGATTCTGGCTACCCAGGCATTATGGCAGCTTCTGTTACCACTGTTAGTTTTCGCACTCACGGCGTTTCTCGCTGCGTGGATTGGCCGCTTTCGACAAGGACTCCGCTAATGCTTACCGTACGAGACGTTTCGTTGTACCAGGGCGCGACAGCGCTGGTGAAGGACGTTAATTTTCAGGCAAATAAAAGTGACATTGTCACTATTATGGGGCCTTCCGGCAGCGGAAAGTCTTCGCTATTTTCGTGGATGATCGGAGCGCTGTCTCCTCAGTTTCAGGCGTCAGGCGAACTGTGGCTCAACGAACGACGCATTGACACCCTGCCTACCGCGCAGCGCCAGATTGGCATCCTGTTCCAGGATGCGCTGCTGTTTGACCATTTCAGCGTTGGGCAGAATTTACTGCTGGCCTTACCCGCCAGTCTGCAAGGTCCCGCCAGGCGTCATGAGGTAGAAAGCGCCCTCGCGCGCGCGGACCTGGCAGGATTTTATTCACGCGATCCGGCTTCGCTCTCCGGTGGGCAGCGTTCGCGGGTCGCCCTGCTTCGCGCGCTGCTGGCGCAGCCTCAGGCGCTGTTACTCGATGAACCCTTTAGCAGGCTGGATGCGTCACTGCGCGATACCTTTCGCCAGTGGGTCTTCACTGAAGTCCGTAAGCTGGGTATACCGGTGGTCCAGGTTACCCATGACGCGCAGGACGTTCCGCCCGCAGGCCGTGTATTACAGATGGAAAGCTGGGCGTGAATGTAGCGATATGCTGCGTTAACGCAAGGTTTTTACTTCACTGGCGGCACAGAATGTCGTCCTCTTTTTTCAACGTCGGGCTATTCGATGAAACGTGTTTCTCAAATGACCGCGCTGGCACTGGCTTTAGGGCTCGCTTGCGCTTCATCCTGGGCTGCTGAAACAGCACAAACGCTCACCCTCAACCAGTTACAGCAAAAGCAAGGCGCGGCGATCGATACCCGTCAGAGCGCTTTTTACAACGGCTGGCCGCAGTCGCTCAATGGTCCTTCAGGACACGAACCTTCCGCGCTGAACCTGTCTGCCGCCTGGCTCGACACGATGAATGATGCACAACTCAGCGCCTGGGTTAAGTCACATCAGCTGAAAACCGACGCGCCGGTGGCGCTGTATGGCAGCGATAGCGACATGCAGGCCGTCAAATCTCGCCTGCAGAAAGTCGGCTTTAGCCATATCTCAACCCTCAGCGATGCGCTTACGGACCCTGCCCGTCTGCAACGTCTGCCGCACTTCGAACAACTGGTTTACCCGCAGTGGCTGCACGACCTGCAGCAGGGTAAAGACGTGACTGCTAAACCGACCGGTGACTGGAAAGTGATTGAAGCCGCCTGGGGCGCGCCGAAGTTGTATCTGCTGAGCCATATCCCCGGTGCGGGCTATATTGATACCAACGAAGTCGAAAGCGAACCACTGTGGAATAAAGTTTCCGACGAGCAGCTCAAAGCGATGCTGGCGAAACACGGTGTTCGCCACGACACTACGGTGATTTTATATGGCCGCGATGTTTATGCCGCCGCGCGCGTGGCGCAAATTATGCTGTATGCAGGCGTGAAAGATGTTCGTCTGCTCGACGGCGGCTGGCAAACCTGGTCCGACTCAGGTTTACCGGTCAAACGTGGTACTCCGCCGACGGTGAAGCCAGAACCTGATTTCGGCGTAAAAATTCCTGCCCAGCCGCAGTTGATGCTGAATATGGAACAGGCTCGCGGCCTGCTGCATCGCCAGGATGCGTCGTTGGTGAGCATTCGTTCATGGCCGGAGTTTATCGGTACTACCAGCGGCTATAGCTACATCAAGCCAAAAGGTGAGATCGCAGGCGCACGCTGGGGCCACGCAGGCAGCGATTCCACGCATATGGAAGATTTCCATAATCCGGATGGCACCATGCGCAGCGCGGATGACATCGCCGCCATGTGGAAACAGTGGAATATCACGCCAGACCAGCAGGTTTCTTTCTACTGCGGCACCGGCTGGCGTGCTTCAGAAACGTTTATGTATGCCCGCGCGATGGGCTGGAAAAACGTCTCTGTTTACGACGGCGGCTGGTATGAGTGGAGCAGCAATCCGAAAAACCCGGTTGCCCGCGGTGAACGGGGTCCGGACGCCAGCAAGTAAAATGGTCACGATTGCCGGATAAGCGCATCCGGCAACGCAATACATTACGCCTGACGCTGAACCGCTTTCAGCGTCAGATATCCGCTCCAGATCCGGGTGAACGTCGTCATCCAGCACAGCGCGCCAAAGACCCACGCCATCACAGCGAAATATTCCGGGAACAGACATCCCAACACAAACAGCAAAATCGTCTCGGTTCCTTCGGTCAGCCCACCCAGATAATAAAACGATTTATGCGCGTAGCCAGGGTTATCTATCTGATGCTTAGCCGCCAGCGCGGCGAAGGCGAGAAAGCTGCTGCCGGTGCCAATAAACGCGAACAGCAGCCAGCCGCCTGCCAGCGCATTTTGCGCCGGTGCGGCAAGAATAAAACCAAACGGCACTAAAGCGTAAAACAGAAAATCAAGCGAGATATCGAGAAATCCTCCCGCATCGGTAAGCCCTCTACGCCGAGCCAGCGCCCCATCCAGCCCATCAAACAGCCGATTGAGCACAATGGCCACCAGCGCCGCCAGATACCAGCCTAGCGCCAGAAATGGCAACGCCAGCACACCAATGGCAAAACCGACAAGCGTAAGTCCGTCCGGAGTAATCGCGGGTTTATCAATGACCCCCACGCAGCGATGCAAAAGCGGTTTTAATCGCGGGTGAAGATGACGGTCAAGCATGCGGGCGTCCTTTATAACTGTCGCACAGTCCCTGGGAGGGGATATCGAGTGCGGCATTAAAACGCGCCGAGAGATTTTGAAACGCAATCAGCGCGGTCATTTCAGTAATGGCGGTATCGGTAAAATACTGCTTCATCTGCGCTTTCAGCGCATCGTCAACCTGTGGAGGCGTTGCGGTCACCGCATCCGCATAGGCCAGCGCTACGCGCTCTTCTGCACTGAACAGCGTCGATTCTTGCCAGTTGGCAACCTGCAAGACTTTATCCAGCGCGCCGCAGCGTTCAGCCAGCCGTAAACTGTTGGCATCAACGCAGAAAGCGCAGTGGCACACCTGAGATACGCGGGTCATTAGCAATGCGCGCATCACCGGGGTTAAGCGCGCCTTTTTACGCTCCAGAAATCCAACAAACAGCGCTACCAGCCAGAACAGAAATGGCATCCGCCCCCACCAGCGCGTGGGATGCAGCACATCGCCATAATGCTTTTTCTGCGTCGCAACGAGCGGGTTTAAACTGAAAGGGATACGCGTTAACGGTTTTACCCACGACTGAGGATCGTTCAACTGTTGCTCCTGAATACTTTAGATAAAACGAAGATAACGATAGTATGTCACTTTCTGCCGTTAGATCTTGATGAATATAATGAAAACCCTCGACGTGGTCGCCGCTATCATAGAACGTGATGGCAAAATTTTACTGGCTCAACGTCCGCAGCATGCGGATCAGTCAGGTATGTGGGAGTTTGCCGGCGGTAAGGTTGAGTCTGGCGAAAGTCAGCCTGAGGCGCTGGTCCGTGAACTGCGTGAAGAGTTGGGCATCGAGGCGGTCGTTGGGCGCTACATTGCCAGCCATCAACGCGAGGTTTCAGGCCGACTGATTCACTTACATGCCTGGCATGTGCCGTCATATCAGGGAGAACTGAAGGCGTATGAGCATCAGGATATCGTCTGGTGTTCGCCCGAAGAGGCGCTGCGTTATCCGCTGGCGCCTGCCGATATCCCGTTGTTAAAAGCGTTTATCCTTTTACGCGCCGCCAGACCAGCGGATTCGTGCTGATCGTTTTATCATCACGCTGGCACTGCAACAGAACGCCATCCGCCTTAATCACCGCCCCTTCTGAGTAGTTTTGATCCTGATAAATACAGCACTGACTACAGGGTTGCGCCCGCTGACCGCTGGAACTGAATACTTCCGGCGGCACATTCACCTGCACGTCCGGGCGATAAAGCTGATTTGCCAGCGTCGCGCTGGACATTATTGCCAACGCTCCTGCCACGATTAAACGGCGCATATTCTTTCCTTTTTGACTGACAGTTATGCTCAGTATAACGGTATAAATCGGCAGAAACTTTAGCCCCTTCCGTCATCGTTTTTGGTTATGACCCGCGGCGCAATATTAATTTACTTAGCGGGGTTAATTTTTTCTTGCGTCCCGTCACACTGCTGATGTTATAGTCAAAAACTGCAAAACACTTAACACAAAAATCAAAAATATAACCATATCAATACATAAGAGGTTCTTATATCTATGGATCAGACATGTTCTCTGGAGTCATTCCTTAACCATGTGCAAAAGCGCGACCCGAATCAGACCGAGTTCGCGCAAGCCGTTCGTGAGGTAATGACGACACTGTGGCCCTTCCTCGAACAAAACCCACGTTATCGTCAGATGTCATTGCTGGAACGTCTGGTTGAACCGGAGCGCGTGATCCAGTTCCGCGTAGTCTGGCTGGACGATCGCAATCAGGTACAGGTTAACCGCGCGTGGCGTGTGCAGTTCAGCTCCGCCATTGGCCCGTACAAAGGCGGTATGCGTTTTCACCCTTCCGTGAATCTGTCGATCCTGAAATTCCTTGGCTTCGAGCAGACGTTTAAGAACGCCCTCACCACGTTACCAATGGGCGGTGGTAAAGGCGGGAGCGATTTCGATCCGAAAGGAAAAAGCGAAGGCGAAATCATGCGCTTCTGCCAGGCGCTGATGACCGAACTGTTCCGCCATTTAGGCCCCGATACCGACGTTCCGGCGGGCGATATCGGGGTGGGCGGTCGTGAAGTCGGCTTTATGGCCGGGATGATGAAAAAACTGTCCAACAACAGCGCCTGCGTCTTTACCGGTAAAGGTCTCTCTTTTGGCGGCAGCCTGATTCGCCCGGAAGCCACCGGCTACGGCCTGGTGTACTTTACCGAAGCAATGCTGAAACGCCATGGTCTGGGCTTTGAAGGCATGCGCGTAGCGGTCTCTGGTTCCGGTAACGTGGCGCAATTCGCCATTGAAAAAGCTATGGAGTTTGGCGCCCGCGTCGTTACCGCCTCCGATTCCAGCGGTACCGTGGTTGACGAAAGCGGCTTTACCAAAGAAAAACTGGCGCGTCTGTGCGCGATCAAAGACAGCCGTGACGGTCGCGTGGCGGATTACGCTCGTGAGTTTGGCCTGACCTATCTGGAAGGCAAACAGCCGTGGTCGGTTCCGGTTGATATCGCCCTGCCGTGCGCCACTCAGAACGAACTGGATGTCGATGCGGCGCGCGTGCTGATCGCCAACGGTGTGAAAGCTGTCGCCGAAGGGGCCAACATGCCGACCACCATCGAAGCCACCGACCTGTTCCTCGAAGCGGGCGTCCTGTTCGCACCGGGTAAAGCAGCCAACGCCGGTGGCGTAGCGACATCTGGTCTGGAAATGGCGCAAAACGCCGCTCGTCTGGGCTGGAAGGCGGAGAAAGTGGATGCGCGTCTGCATCACATCATGCTGGATATTCACCATGCCTGCGTCGAGTATGGCGGCGAAAGCAAGCAAACCAACTACGTACGTGGCGCCAACATCGCGGGATTCGTGAAAGTTGCCGACGCGATGTTGGGCCAGGGTGTGATTTAATTCATCCCGTACGCCGGATGCGGCACACGTGCCTTATCCGGCCTGCAAACTACACGCCCGCCTCTTCAGATGGCGGGCTTTTTTTCGCCGTACGTTTACGCGGCGCGCTCTTTTTCTTATCGCCACCACTACCGCCCGGAGCGGCAATGCCACGGAAGCGTCGTACCGGCGTGCTGCGCGCCTGATCGATAAGCTGATACAGCGTTCCCACCAACGGCTGCATGAAGTCCTGATAACGACACTGCTTTTCACTGATTTGGGTCAGGATAGATTCCCAGTGCGCGGTCATGTCCGGACGCGTCGCCATTTCAGGCAGCGAGTGAAACAGCGCTTTTCCCGCGTCGGTAGAATGGATATAACGCCCTTTTTTTACCAGGAATCCGCGTTTAAACAGCAGCTCGATAATCCCGGCGCGCGTCGCTTCCGTTCCTAATCCATCCGTGGCACGCAGGATCTTTTTCAGATCTTTATCCTGCACAAAGCGCGCAATCCCGGTCATCGCTGACAGCAGCGTGGCATCAGTAAAGTGCCGCGGGGGCTGGGTCTGACGTTCAACCACTTCGCCTTTTTCGCACAGCAGCTCATCGTCTTTTGCCACCACCGGCAGCGGCGTCCCGTCGTTATCTTCATCGAGCTCTTTGTTGCCAAGCAGCGTGCGCCATCCGGCCTCCGCCAGAAAACGCGCTTTGGCGACAAACTTTCCTTTGGCGATATCCAACTCAATAACGCACTTCCTGAAGACCGCGTCCGCACAGAACTGCATCAGATACTGACGGGCAATCAGGTTGTAAATTTTCGCTTCGTTATCGTTCAGGTTGATGGACGAACTGCGTGCGGTAGGAATGATGGCGTGGTGCGCATCCACTTTTTTATCGTCCCAGCAGCGGTTTCGCGTATCAGGATTGATCGCTGGTTGCGGGAGCAAATCGGGGGCATGAACGCTAATCGCGTTCAACACCGCGTGACGTCCGGCAAAGTGTTCTTCCGGCAGATAACGGCTATCCGAACGCGGATAGGTAATCAGCTTATGGGTTTCATACAGCTTCTGGCAGATATCCAGAACGTTTTGCGCACTTAAGCCAAAGCGTTTCGCCGCTTCAATCTGCAACGCCGAAAGCGAAAACGGCAGCGGCGCAGATTCTGATTCCCGTTTATCGTTATAACTGGTGACTATCGCCGGCTGGCCGTTAATGCGGTTTACCACGTGTTCAGCCAGGGTACGATTCAGCAAGCGCCCTTCTTCATCCTGATACGGCTCACACGCTTCGCTCGGCTGCCAGATAGCAGTAAATCGCTCATCGGCAGGCGTCACGATATGTGCTTTTACCTCGAAGAAATCTTTGGCGACGAAGTTTTCAATCTCTTCATCGCGACGCACAACCAGGCCGAGCACCGGCGTTTGTACGCGCCCGACCGAAAGTACGCCCTGATAGCCCGCGTTACGCCCAAGAATGGTGTAAGCACGCGTCATATTGATACCGTACAGCCAGTCCGCCCGCGCCCGCGCCAGTGCCGACACGCACAGCGGAATGAACTCACTGTTGGCGCGCAGGCGCTCAATAGCCCGCTCGACGGCCTGCGGGTTGAGGTCGTTAATCAGGCAGCGTTGCACCTGCTGGCGCTTTTCAGGGGCCAGTTGCAGGTAATCAAGTACCTCATCCACCAGCAGTTGTCCTTCACGGTCGGGGTCACCTGCGTGAATGACTTCGCTGGCCTCATGTAAAAAGCGCTTAATGACATTGAGCTGTTTGGTCACCGAGGGACGCGGCTGCAGTTGCCACTTTTCCGGGACAATCGGCAGATCGACCAGACTCCAGCGAGCATAGCGACTGTCGTAGGCATCTGGCTGCGCCTGCTCAAGCAGGTGACCAATGCACCAGGTCACCACTTGTCCGTTTCCGCATTCAATAAAACCGTCACCTTTGCGATGCGGCTTCGGCAGCACATCGGCGATAGCGCGCGCCAGACTCGGTTTTTCGGCAATAAACAACCGCATCGAGTTAACGGATCTCAACCATGGCGCGACCGCCACGAGCTTCCACTAACTCACCAATCGCGGTGAGGTCGATGCCAAACTGCGCTGCCGTCGCTTTCACTTCGGCTTCAGCTTCCGGCGTTACCGCCAGCAGCAGACCACCAGAAGTTTGCGGATCGCAGAGCAGATCGCGTACCGACTGCGGCATTTCACCCATCAGGTGTCCGTAGCTGGCAAAGTTACGCTGGGTTCCGCCCGGCACCGCGCCCTGCGCGATGTATTCTTCAACGCCAGGAAGCTTAGGAATATCCTGGTAGACGATCCGCGCCTGAACGCCCGCGCCCTGACACATCTCGCTCAGATGTCCCAGCAGACCAAAACCGGTAACGTCGGTCATGGCTTTCACGCCGTCGATATCGGCGAATGCCGCCCCTGCAATGTTCATCCGGCACATCACTTCCGTCGCCAGTCCTTTGTGTTCGTCTTTCAGCAGCGATTTTTTCTCTGCGGTAGTCAGGACGCCAATACCCAGCGGCTTGGTCAGGAACAACTTACATCCGGCCTCGGCGGTGCTGTTTTTCTTCACGCGTTCGGTCGGCACAATGCCGGTTACCGCAAGGCCAAAGATAGGTTCTGGGGCATCGATAGAGTGGCCGCCCGCCAGCGCAATACCCGCCTGACGGCAGGCAAAGCGTCCGCCTTCGGTAACTTCGCGAGCGATTTCCGGCGCCAGCTTATCCAGCGGCCAGCCCAGAATAGCAATTGCCATAATCGGTTTGCCGCCCATTGCGAAAATATCGCTGATGGCGTTAGTCGCAGCGATGCGGCCAAAATCAAACGGATTATCGACAATCGGCATAAAGAAATCGGTGGTGCTGATAACGCTGGTGCCGTTCCCCAGATCGTATACGGCCGCGTCGTCTCGGGTTTCATTACCCACCAGTAAGTTCGGATCAACAAACTTCGCCTGCTCGCTGTGCAGAATGGTTTCCAGCACTTTTGGGGAAATTTTACAACCGCAACCGGCTCCGTGGCTGTATTGCGTTAAACGAATAGCTTGCTCGCTCATGGACATCTCCTGTCATTGCAATCCGGATATGGTAGCGCTCATTCCATGATGTGGTAAGAGTGACTGTCTGAATTCGGGTGTCTTTGCTCATAATCCAGACAGTTTTGCCGTTGATATCAGAAATAACGGACGAATGCGCTCGGATCGGCAAGGTTAACCGTCGTGGACGCTTTGAGCTGTGGTGTGCCCAGATAGAGAAAACCAACGATTTTATCCTGCGGGCGACAGTCAAACGCGTCACGAACGACCGCACTTTCGGTTAATGCGCCGCTGCGCCATATACCACCAAAGCCCTGCGCAATTGCAGCCATCTGCATGGCCATCACCGCACAACCGGCAGACATTTCCTGTTCCCATAACGGAACTTTGTCGTTTTCTTCACATTTCGCCACCACGGTAATAATCAGCGGCGCGCGAAACGGTGCGCTGCGCGCTTTTTCCTGGGCTTTCTCATCGCTGCCTGCGGCAATCGCGCCTTTTTCCAGTACATCACTAAAGCGTTCGCGTCCCTCGCCCTCAATAACAAAGAACTGCCACGGTTGCAGCGTTTTGTGGTCCGGCGCGCGCATTCCCGCCCGTAGAATATTTTGCAGTTGCTCTCCAGCCGGGGCCGGATCGACGAGACGAGAGGCGCTACGACGGGTCATAAGTAATTCGAGTGCATCCATTTGCTTAACTCCAACAATGAGATTTGTTCACAAAATTAACACGTGAGCGGATTTTGTTACAGCACAGGCGGTGATTCCTGCTGACAAGTGCCTGTCGGGTCATTACGATAGCCTCATCTTATCGCCTTTCTCCGGGATTTCGGGATGGCGTGTTGTTAATCGGTAGGGAGAATACATGCGAACCCTGTGGCGATTTATTGCCGGATTTTTTAAATGGACATGGCGATTACTCAATTTCGTCCGTGAATTTGTGCTTAACCTGTTCTTCATCTTTTTGGTGCTGGTTGGCGTGGGCATCTGGATGCAGGTCAGCAGCAGCAATACCAGCGAACACGCTGAGCGAGGCGCGCTGCTGCTGGATATTTCGGGGGTGATTGTTGATAAACCCTCAAGCACCAGTCGTTTAAGCGTGATTGGCCGTCAGCTGTTTGGCGCCAGTTCCGATCGTCTGCAGGAAAACTCCCTGTTTGATATCGTGAATACCATTCGTCAGGCAAAAGATGATCGCAACATCACCGGCATCGTGATGGATCTGAAAAATTTTGCCGGGGCTGACCAGCCCTCCATGCAGTATATCGGCAAAGCGCTGCGGGAATTCCGTGACAGCGGGAAACCGGTCTTTGCCGTGGGCGATAACTTCAGCCAGGGACAGTATTACCTCGCCAGTTTTGCCAACAAAATTTACCTCTCTCCTCAGGGTTCCGTTGATCTGCACGGCTTTGCCACCAACGGTCTGTACTACAAGTCTCTGCTCGACAAACTGAAGGTCTCCACGCACGTGTTCCGTGTCGGAACCTATAAGTCTGCCGTAGAGCCGTTTATCCGCGATGATATGTCTCCTGCCGCGCGTGAAGCGGACAGCCGCTGGATCGGCGAGCTGTGGCAGAACTATCTCGACACGGTCGCCGCCAACCGCCAGATCCCTGCTCAGCAGGTGTTCCCTGGCGCGCAGGCGATGCTGGACGGATTAACGAAAGTCGATGGTGATACCGCGAAATACGCACTCGACAACAAACTGGTGGATGCACTCGCTTCCAGCGCTGAAGTCGAAAAAATGCTGACCAAACAGTTTGGCTGGAGCAAAGCGGATAAAAACTATCGCGCAGTAAGCTATTACGATTATTCGCTGAAAACGCCAGCGGATACCGGAGACAGCATTGGCGTTATCTTCGCGAATGGCGCGATTATGGACGGTGAAGAAACCCCGGGAAATGTGGGTGGCGACACCACTGCCGCACAGATCCGCGAAGCGCGTCTCGACCCGAAAGTTAAAGCGATTGTGCTGCGTGTGAACAGCCCTGGCGGCAGCGTCAGCGCCTCCGAAGTCATTCGTGCTGAACTGGCTGCGGCAAAAGCGGCGGGTAAACCGGTTGTTGTGTCCATGGGCGGCATGGCGGCTTCTGGTGGATACTGGATCTCCACGCCAGCCAGCTACATTGTGGCAAACCCCAGCACCTTGACCGGGTCAATCGGGATCTTTGGTGTGATCAACACCGTCGAAAACAGTCTGGATTCTATTGGCGTACATACCGACGGCGTGGCGACATCCCCGCTGGCGGATATCTCCATCACCAAAGCGTTACCGTCTGAAGTCCAGCAAATGATGCAACTGAGCATTGAGAACGGCTATAAGCGCTTTATCACGCTGGTTGCGGATGCGCGTAAGACAACGCCTGAGCAGATTGACAAAATCGCGCAGGGCCACGTCTGGACCGGTCAGGATGCGAAAGCCAACGGACTGGTAGACAGCCTCGGTGATTTTGACGACGCCGTCGCGAAAGCGGCTGAGCTTGCCAAACTGAAACAGTGGCATATTGAGTATTATCAGGACGAACCAACATTCGTCGATATGGTGATGGACAGCATGTCAGGCTCCGTTCGCGCCATGCTGCCCGAAGCCATTCAGGCCATGCTCCCGCCACCGCTTGCTTCTGCGGCGAGCGCGGTAAAAGCGGAAAGCGATAAGCTGGCCGCGTTTAACGATCCGCAAAACCGATATGCGTTTTGCCTGACCTGCGCCAACGTTCGCTAACTATTGACCCCTCTTCAGGATGAAGAGGGGTTTTCTTTGAGACAGAAGATAAGTCATGCAAAAGAAATCGATTTACGTTGCCTATACCGGCGGTACCATTGGTATGCAGCGCTCCGAACAGGGTTATATTCCTGTTTCCGGTCATCTCCAGCGTCAGCTGGCGTTGATGCCTGAATTCCACCGCCCAGAGATGCCAGACTTCACCATCCACGAATATGTCCCGCTGATGGATTCCTCCGACATGACGCCTGAAGACTGGCAGCATATTGCGGAAGACATTAAAGCGCACTACGACGATTACGACGGTTTTGTCATCCTGCACGGTACTGACACCATGGCGTTTACGGCTTCAGCGCTCTCTTTCATGCTGGAGAATTTGGGTAAACCGGTAATTGTGACAGGGTCACAAATCCCGCTGGCAGAGCTACGTTCAGACGGGCAAATCAATCTGCTGAATGCGCTGTACGTGGCGGCAAATTACCCGATCAATGAAGTGACCCTGTTTTTCAACAACCGACTGTTTCGCGGCAACCGTACCACTAAAGCGCACGCCGATGGTTTTGACGCCTTTGCCTCCCCTAACCTTGCACCGCTGCTGGAAGCCGGGATCCATATCCGTCGACTGGGTACACCACCAGCCCCACACGGCACAGGAGAACTGATTGTTCATCCTATTACTCCACAACCAATTGGCGTGGTCACCATTTATCCCGGCATCTCTGCTGATGTGGTGCGCAACTTCCTGCGCCAACCGGTAAAAGCGTTAATATTGCGCTCCTACGGCGTGGGCAATGCCCCACAAAACAAAGAATTTCTGAAAGAGCTTGAAGATGCGAGTTCGCGTGGCATTGTGGTGGTGAATCTGACCCAGTGTATGTCCGGCAAGGTAAATATGGGTGGCTATGCGACGGGGAATGCCCTGGCGCATGCTGGCGTGATTGGCGGCGCGGATATGACCGTCGAGGCTACGCTCACCAAATTGCACTATCTACTGAGCCAAGGACTGGACACGCAGACCATTCGTGAAGCAATGACGCAAAATCTGCGCGGCGAGCTTACCCCGGACGAATAAGGAGTCTATGCCCATGGCCCGAGCCTTACTGTTGGTCGATTTACAAAATGACTTTTGTGCCGGCGGCGCTCTCGCCGTTCCGCAAGGCGACAGCACAATCGATATTGCCAACCGTCTGATTGACTGGTGCACAGTACGCGGCGACACTGTCGTTGCCAGTCTGGACTGGCACCCGGCGAATCACGGTAGCTTTGCCAGTCAGCATCAGGTCGAACCCTACAGTCAGGGGCAACTCGATGGCCTGGCGCAGACGTTCTGGCCCGATCATTGCGTGCAAAACAGCGAAGGGGCAGCTTTGCATCCGCTGTTGAACCAACGTGCGATTTCTCAAACCTTCACCAAGGGAGAGAATCCACTGGTCGACAGTTACAGTGCTTTTTTTGATAACGGCCGTCGTCAGGCAACCGCGCTGAACGCTTGGCTGCTCGAACACCGCATTGCCGAGCTTATTATCATGGGGCTGGCTACCGACTATTGCGTTAAGTTCACCGTACTGGATGCGCTCGATCTTGGTTACACCGTCAGCGTGATTACCGACGGCTGTCGTGGCGTCAATATTCACCCCCAGGACAGTGCAGAGGCTTTTATGGAAATGGCGGCGGCGGGCGCAACGCTGTATACGCTTGATGACTGGCTGGAAACCCAGCCGTAAGCGATGCCGACAGGGTCACTCCTGTCGGCGCATTTTCTCAGGCCAGCGCTGAAATCTCTTCCAGCGATACTTTGCGTGTTTCGATGCCAAAACAAAAAAGAATCAGCGCGCATAGCACCAACATTACGCCTAGCACGATAAAGACCGTAATCGACCCGTAACGGGTCAACAAAATAGCAACGCCATAAGGCGTAAACACCGCGACAATCCTTCCGACTGCATTAACAAAACCCGACCCCCGCAATCTAAGATGCGTGGGCCACAGTTCAGGGACATACACCGCAGAAGCAAAGCAAACATACATATACAGAAAAAAGATCATCACCAGCCCATAGCTCAGAATGGCCCACTCTTCGGTTTGAATCGAATAGAAATACCCGAGCAACGCGATAATAATCAACAAGGATGAACCAAATAACCGCCGTGGAAAACGATCGATAATTAGCGCAGCAATAAATATTCCAACTGGCGCGCCAATCATAATAATCGCGGTCATAAAGATGGATTTCGTTACATCGATTCCTGAATTAACAAATATCGTCGGGATCCATACCGTAATGGTATAGAGCGAAATATTCATCGCGATAAGCACAGTGATCGCCACCAACGTACAGCGCAACATCGGCCCCTTGAACAGGAGCCAAAATGACCCACTTTCCGTGCTTAAGTCCGCCGTCAGGCAACCATTCTGGCAGGAGGATAAAGTGATGTTTTTTTCTTTCTCAATTTGCGATTCCACCTGTAAAAGATGTTTTTCAGCTTCACTTCTTTGACCTTTACCAGCCAGCCAACGCGGGGATTCAATATAGTATTTTCCCGACAGATACCAGGCCAACAGCATTGCCATACCACCAAGCAAAAACATCACCCGCCAGCTTATAAAGGCAATAATCACGACGCCAATTGCCGCCGATAGCATTGGCGCCCAGTTGCCGACAAACGACAGGCGGGCAGACCATTTTCCGCGCACCTCAGGCGGAATAAATTCCGTAAATGAGGCATAGCCCACCATAATTAGCGCCCCCATTCCAACCCCCATCAGACAGCGGAAAAAGATAAGCCAATACATGTTGGGCACAAACGTTGCCGCACAGGCTGAGGCCCCGACGATTAGCAAATTGATACGGAACGCTTTGCGTCGTCCGAAGTAATCACCAATAAAGCCACCGCCGAGTGAACCGATAAAGTAGCCGAACATCAACGCTGAGGTAAACGCGGCATTGAGATAATTATTTGACCAGCCGGTACTGACTAATTTTGCCAATACCACATTCCCGGAGTAGCTGAGAAAACCGGTTATTAATAAACTAAAACTAATAATGCCGAAAATACGAAAATGAAATCGAGATAAAGGTAAGCGATCTAATCTTGCGCCGATAGGGTCACATTTTTCCATCTGGATGCCTCAAACTCAGCTAAATAGAAAGTATGGCGATCGCGGCAGAAACAATTTTGCCGCGCCATCCATCATCATTAGATTCTTATGGCATTTTCCAGGTGCAAACTAAAATAATATCGACGCAACTCACGCTACAATTAATAAACGAGTTGAATATTATTCTCTTGGCAAAATGCAATCCACTCTGCACCCGGTGCCTTATTGGTTATAAGATAATTAATATGGCTAAAGTCAACGAGCTGGACGAAAGCTTTGCGATCAAATTTTGAGTGATCAACCAACAGCGCCACTTCAGTCGCCTGACGGATCATGGTTTTTTTGATTTCCGCTTCCGCTTCGTTAGAATCAAGCGCCCCGCTCTGCATATCCAGTCCTTTGCAGCTCATCACCATAATATCAACATGATAGCGGCTGATAATCTCCTTGGTGATCCTTCCCTGCAGCGACAGTGTATTCTTGTTCAATTCACCGCCGGTAGAAACCACGTTAATTTCTGACTGCGCCAATTCATGAAAAGCTTCAGCCGAGTTGGTAAGCAGTGTCAGATCGTTTCTTTCCTTCAACAGCTTTAATAATTCCATCGCAGTACTGCTGGAGTCGGCAGCCATCGTGGTCTTATTTTTAATAAACGGCAATGCATTACGGGCAATGATCTGCTTCTCTTCAAAGAAAGATTTTGCTCGCTTATAAAAATGAATATTGTCGGACAACGCGGTGGTATTGAGCACTGCACCGCCATATGTTCGAGTCAAAAAACCTTCATCTTCCAGTTTTTCAAGATCGCGGCGAATCGTTTCCTCAGTTACCTGAAAGATTGAACTTAAATTCGATACCGCCACTTTCTTATCGTTAGCCACCATTTGCTTAATGGCCTGAATCCTGTCTTTTGCCGCCACGATGACACCTCTGTTTCCTGCAAAGTAATAATAAGACCCTAGTATCTCACAGGCTATGTTTATTTTCAAAAGAACATGTCTGAATCACAGATTTTAATGCTATTTTACACAGAAACAGAGGTCAGTCCCATCAGGCTTATTTGCTATCCAACGCTTCTGCCATTTGTCTCATCAATAATGAATCATCATCTGACAGAGGAATAGTTAACGCCTCAACATTCTCACGAACCTGCTCAGGCGCAGTTGCGCCGCTCAGTAAGGTGATTAAATCACTTTGCTTTAATATCCACGCCAGAGCCAGCGCGGGGATTGTACAATGGTATTTCTCGCACAGCGGCCGCCATTGCTCAAGCATGTCAATCACCCTCAGCATATTGTCCCGTTGGAACCAGACTTTGTTGGCCCGCGCACCGCCAGGGACATAATCCCGATCAATAGTCCCGGTCAGGAGTCCCTGCTCGAGCGGTGAATAAACCTGCACAACAATGCCATTCTGCTGGCATAACGGCAGCAGTTCAGTTTCCAGTGCACGATCAAGAATGCTGTATTTGGCCTGCACGATATCCAACTCGCCATGTTTGAGGTACTCCCTGACATGCCCGGCATCCACGTTTGCGGCACCTATAGACCGAATTTTGCCTTCTTTCTTCAGGGCGTTCAGCGTATCAACGGTTTCCGCTATCGGCGTAAAACAGGGTTCGACCGACTGCCAATGGGTCATATAGATATCAATGCTGTCGATACCCAATCTTTGCAGGCTGGCATCAACCTCTTCGCGAATAGATTCAGGCGTGAGGTTTTTATACAGCTGGCGATCGCCCACTTTGTTAAACAGGCTACCTGTTCGCTCCCAGACGATGCCGCATTTGGTTTCAACCACTACCTCACTGCGCGGCAGCTTTTTCAGCGCCTGCCCGACAATCACTTCACTGTTGCCAAAGTTGTAGCCTGGCGCGGTATCTATCAAATTGATACCGCAGCGATGCGCCTCAACAATGGTATCGATACAAATCTGCAGATCGAGATCGCCATTCCATGCTGGGCCGCCGCCAATGGCCCATGTGCCTAATCCCATGCGGGAAAGCATAATATCCGTACTGCCTAAAGGAATCATTTTCATCTGCCGCTATTACCCTTCGTATTCGTCAAGAAGTTGTTCAACCAACTTTCTGTTCTTCACGCCCGTCGTGGCGCCCACGCTCAGTACCGATATCGCTGCCGTTGCGTTAGCAAACAGCGCGCACTCGCGCAGCGGCTTGCCTTCAAGCAGTGCAGAGATAAATCCCGAGGCAAAATTGTCTCCCGCACCGATGGTGTCGATAGCGGTAATTCCCGAAACTGCCGGGACCTCCATTTTCAGATCGGCACGTTTGATAAAGCAGCCTCTTTTGCCGGTCTTAATCACAACTGTTTTCACGCCACAGTCCAGGAAACTGTCGGCAATATCATCCAGCGTCTCTTTCCCGGTGAGCAGTTTTGCCTCCTCGAAATTGGGAAACAGATAATCGACGTAGCTTAACGCCTGGCGAATATCTTCCAGTGTTTCATTAAGCCGCGGCTTGATCATATCGGCACAAATAATTAACTGATGCGCTTTCGCCTGAGTGAAAATTGCCGTCAGCGCATCGCCATCCAATAATGGGCTATTAAAAATACTTGCCAGCGATAGCAGTTTTGCCTGAGAGAAACGGTCAAAATCTACATCGTTTATATTCAACTGCCACAGGCTGCCGTTGCGGTTAGTCACAAAAGTACGCTCACCATCAGCAGTGACTAAGCCCACATTGATAGAGGTATCAACATCGGCATCCTGTTTCAGACTCTGAATATCGATACTCTCCCGACGACAATGTTCGATAATAAAATGACCTGCCGCATCATCCCCCACCCGACTAATTAACGCTGTACGATGGCCAAGGCGAGAAATAATGGTCGCCTCATTAATAGCGTCGCCGCCCGTGGTCATGGCTATTCTTTCTAAAGGATAAGAGTCTACATCAAAGATATTTTTGCTCACTGGCTGCAAAGGAATATCAACAATTGCCGCCCCTATACAAATAACCTCGATATTATCCATATTGTCATTCCGCTTTACCGTCAGAGCCAAACAATTTAATTTTTTCTAATGCTCGCTCTTTTACTGCTTTACGAACTTCACGTTCAACGTGGAGAAACGGCTGATTCTGATTCGCTTGTACAGCCGCCATGGCGGCCTGGCATAGTTCAGTATGAATGTTGATTTTAGAGATGCCTAATGAAATGGCTTTTTTGATATCCGCATCGCTGATACCTGACGCACCGTGTAGCACCAGCGGAACAGAAACCGCCCGGCGTACGCGCTCAACAACCTCGAAATTAAGTTTCGGTTCAGAGGTATAAACCCCGTGCTGGTTGCCAATCGCCACCGCCAGAGAATCACAGCCGGTACGCTCGACAAATTCCGCCGCCTGGCTTGGGTCGGTATAGTGATAGCCCGCCAACGCCTCTTCATAAACCGTTTCATTCCCCACATGGCCCAGTTCAGCTTCGACCGGCACGCCCAGCGGATGGAAAAAATCCACAGCCTCTTTCGTCAGACGAATATTCTCTTCAAAATCAAAGGCAGAGGCATCACGCATTAGCGAATTCATACCATGGGTCCAGGCGTTATGGATAATCTCCATGCTGCGTCCGTGATCCCAGTGCGTAATAACCGGAACCGAGGCTTTTTTCGCCATTGAAACCATCATGTGCGAGAAATCTTCAAATGAGGTATTACCTACAAAACCAGTGCCGAAGGAAATAATCACCGGCGATTTAGATTCTTCCGCCGCATCCATCACCCCCATTAGCATTTCTGCATTCCACACGTTAAAGTGGGCAATTGCATAATGTTTATTTTGGGCATCATTTTCCCAATATTTAATATCTGCCAACATGGTTATTTCTCCCTTTTGAATAAATTAATGATTTACTTTAATAACGCCTTTGATAATTTCACGCTTGTTATTAACGGATTCATCAAACGCGCGCTGAACATCTGCATAATCGTAAATATGCGTCACCATCGACTTCACATCGAAACGACCAGAGGAGATGGCTTCAATCGTTACCGGGTAGCGGTTGGCATAACGAAAAACCGTCTGAATCGACACTTCACGGTTAATTTTGAGGAAATTAATCGCTGAATCACCAGGTACTGTACCCACGATCATAATTTTCCCGCCGCGCATCACCAGATAGGGAGTCTGTTTAACGGTGATGGCTGAGCCGGCGGTTTCGAAAACAATGTCCGCCCCCATGTCGCCAGAGAATTGTTGGCAACAGGCGATGGTGTCCTCTTTTGCACCGTTGATAACGGTCGACGCCCCAAGTTGCTCGGCCATCACCAGGCGTTTTTCCAGCACATCAACCACCGCAATGTCGGTTGCGCCCAAACATTTACAAGCTTGCAGGGTCATTAAACCAATACAGCCAGCCCCCAGAATGATGATTTTCTTGCCCGGCTTAACGTCCGCCAGCATTGCAGCATGCATACCGACCGCCGCAGGCTCCACCAGCGCGCCTTCCAGCGTGTCCATGTTATCGGGCAGCTTGTAAGTGAAGCTCTCCGGATGACACAGATAGTGGGTTAGCGCGCCGCGATAATTGGGCTGAGTGGCCATGAAATCGACGTCCGGACAGATGTTGTATTTCCCTTCAAGACAGTAGCGACAGTGACCACACGGCACGCCCGGCTCAATGTTCACCCGGTCTCCGGGTTTAAATTTTGTCACTCGGTTTCCTACCGCCACCACCGTACCAGCGCATTCATGCCCCAGACCAATTTCCTGATTGGGATCTTTCGGCGGAATAAAAGGACCCGATTCAAAACCATGAACATCTGATCCACAAATTCCAACGTATTCCACTTTAATCAGCACTTCATGCTCTTTTGGCACCGGAATTTCGGCGTCGATAATTTTCATCGTTCCCGGTGTTTTTAAGATTGCTTTTGAATTTTTCATCTTATTTCCCATCAATATTATTTGCTGGTAATTGCATCAATACCGAGACTTTCGACAGAGACGCCTTTTGTTTCGATTCCGATAGTGGCAATAGCAACCGCGACAATAATTGAGACAGCGCCAAGTAGTACAAATACTCCCGTCACACCGTAGCTGCTAAGCAATACCGCGACAGCATAAGGTGCCGCGATACCGCTGATACGCCCTACCGCGTTGGCAAGCCCAGACCCGCGAAGTTTCGCCTCGGTCGGCCATATTTCCGGAACATAAACCGCTGAGGCATAACAGACGTACATATAAACAAATGTAATCAGGAAGAAACCAATTAATGTTATTAACAGCATGCTGGTTTGCAGTGAATAGATATAACCCAACACAGCGATTAATACTAATAAGCCAACTCCCATGATTTTTCTCGGAATTTTATCCATTACCAACATGGCGATAAAAATTCCAAACGGCGCGCCAAACATACTCATGGTATTTAAAACAATGGAGTCTTTCAGATTAATACCTTGAGTCATAAATATTGTCGGTAGCCAGTTAATTAAGGTGTACTGCACGACGTTCATGGCAATCAGAACAAAGGAACCCAAAATAACCCGTTTAAGTAACACCCCTGTTAATAAGGCGGAATACGGAACAGAACGCGGTTGTTTGCCATCATCATCTATTACGACTGGTGGCAGCGGCTTGCCGGTCTGGCGAATAACGCCCTCCTCAATTATCCGCATTACCTGTTCGGCTTCCTGGTAGCGTCCGCGAGATTCCAGCCAGCGAGGCGACTCCGGGAAACTGCGCCATGCAATAACAGTTGCTATAAGCGACAGCACAGCTGGAATCAACAACTGGACACGCCAGTTCCATTCCGCGCTGATAAGTGGTGTCAGCCCCATAGCAATCAGCGAACAAAGTGGATAAGACCAGTTACCGATAAACGATACCCGACTGGACCAGGTACCACGATTTCGGCCTGGCATATATTCGGTAAACCCGGCAAATAAGGTCACCAGCAATGCACCTAATCCAACTCCCATTACAAAACGACAGGCGATCAGGAAGGTCATGTTGGGTGAAAACGCACCAACTATCATAGAAATAATATGAATCGCTTCATACAAGATAAATGCGTTTTTACGCCCGGTTTTGTCACCGATAATTCCCCCCCCGAGCGCGCCGAGAAACATTCCTGCCGTCGTAATGGCAGAAAACGTGGCGGTGGTGGAATTATCGGTCCAGCCGAGTTCTTTTAACTGCGCGAGAATTAATCCGCCAACGGCATTACTCCAACAAACCAGTAATCCGAAGGCAACCATTGCAAACATCGACATGTGCCAGCGGCAGTCAGGCAGCCTGTCTAACCTCGCGCCGCAGTGCGGTTTTGCTATCTGTTCCATCCGGGAACCTTCCTTTAATAAATGGGTTATTCATCAAAGTCATAGGTCATGATGACCTTAATCGCGGTTTTATCGACCATGGCGTCAAAACCTTCGCGCCATTGCGACAGACCAATACGGTGAGTGATCATCGGTTTGACTTTGATCGCGCCGCTGGCCAGCAGACGGATGGCATTGCGCCAGGAGGTGGAATCGTAAGCCATATGGCCAATGATGCTTTTATTCCACGCAGTGATGTCGTTAATGGAAAATTCGAGAGGCTTGAAGCCCATGCCCACGCGGACGACTTCACCGTTGGGACGCAGCATTTCAATTGATTGTTTAAGGGCAATGTTGGCACCGGAACATTCGATAACCAGTCCCAGATTGTCTTTCCCGCAGATTTCCTGACAACGTGCAACCACATCTTCGGTCGAACCGTTGACGACCGCTGTCGCCCCCATTTCTTTGGCAATGGGGAAACGCACCGCGACATCGTCTTCCAGCCCGACCATCACGATATTAACAGCCCCCATAATGCGCGCCATTTGTACGGAAAAGAGTCCTAACGGGCCGGTACCGAAAACCACAACGTCCTGGCCCGGAAGAAATTTGGATTGCTGAGCGATAGATTTGTAGGCATTGCAGATAGGATCCAGCACAGCCGCTTCTTCATAATCGACCCCAGCAGGGATTTCCCACAGCGCGTGACGGTGAATCTTGAGGATTTCCCCAGGGACCAGACAATATTTCGAGAACCCACCGCCCCAGGTATTGTTATCCAGACCTAAATTCACCTTTTCTGTACAACAAAGAAAATCGCCTTGTTCGCATGCAGGACATACGCCGCAAACGTGCCCGCTGTTATCTGACACCACTCGCTGCCCTACCTTCCAGTCCTTAACCTTGTCGCCAACCTGTACAATTTGCCCAGCGAATTCATGACCACGAATCGAATTAAAAAGGTCGGATCCACTGTCGACATTGTAGTGTTTCATGTCCGCGCCACAGATAGCAGCCGCCTTGATTTCAATCACAACGTCATCCGGACCGCATACTGGCTCCGGAACATCAATCATCTTGTAGCCACCAAAGGCCTTGCCAAATCTTGCCAGTGCTTTCATTGAATTTTCCTTTGTG
The DNA here is from genome assembly GCF_030334545.1 of Citrobacter sp. Ce129. Lineage (NCBI taxonomy): Bacteria > Pseudomonadati > Pseudomonadota > Gammaproteobacteria > Enterobacterales > Enterobacteriaceae > Citrobacter > Citrobacter sp. Ce129. The sequence goes on along the minus strand of NZ_JAOWDS010000065.1, from coordinate 38,934 downwards.
TTCGTTTTGCATCAGTGGTCATCATACTTATCCATATAATTTTTGAGGTCAACATTAAATCTTTAAAACACAGATACAGATCTGCATTTCACAACTCAGATCACAAATCAGTGCAAAGATGAACTGAAACTCAATGGAACACGGCAGCCGCTTCGCTAAAAATGGCGTGAACCTCTTCGCATTTTTTCTGTTATGAAACTGTTAACCTACGAGTGCTGTTTTTTTCGCCACGCCATTTCCGTGGCGTGTTTGCTTGTTTAAATGTCAAAGAGGAACACCGATGAAACTATTGCCTTTGTTGGCAGCATTACCCCTGCTCTGCGCCAGCGTTGTTTCCGCCAGTTCACTAATGTCAGTTGGCTACTTTAATGGTGGCGGCGACGTCACTGCCGGCCCCGGTGGCGACATCAATAAACTGGATGTTCGTCAGATAACCCACCTCAACTATTCATTTGGCCTTGTCTACAACAATGAAAAAGACGAGACCAATGACGCCTTAAAAGACGCCAGCAAGTTGCATCAGATTTGGCTTTCACAGAAAGTGCAGGATGATTTGCTGAAAATTCCACAACTGCGTAAACAAAACCCGAACCTGAAAGTTCTGCTTTCCGTCGGTGGTTGGGGCGCACGTGGATTCTCTGGCGCGGCGGCAACGAAAGAAACACGTGCGGTGTATATTCAGTCTGCGCAGGAGATAATTGCGAAATATGGTCTTGATGGCATCGATCTCGACTGGGAATATCCGGTCAATGGCGCCTGGGGACTGGTCGAAAGTCAGCCGAGCGACCGCGCTAACTTTACCGCACTGTTAACTGAGCTGCGTGCCGCATTAGGGCATAAAAAACTACTGACCATCGCCGTGGGCGCGAATGCGGAAAGTCCGAAAAGCTGGGTGGATGTGAAAGCCATTGCGCCATCGCTCGACTACATCAACCTGATGACTTATGACATGGCTTACGGCACCCAGTATTTCAACTCGAACCTGTACGATTCGACGCATTGGCCGACGGTCGCCACGGCGGATAAGTACAGCGCCGATTTTGTCGTTAACAACTATCTTGCCGCTGGTCTAAAAGCGAGTCAGATGAACCTTGGCATTGGTTTTTATGGACGAGTACCAAAACGTGCCGTTGAGCCAGGCATTGACTGGAGCAAACCCGACGCGCAGAAAAACCCCGTTACCCAGCCCTATTTCGAACCCGCGCAAATTGAGTTGTTCAAATCACTGGGCGTCGATCTGAGCAAAGATACCTATGTGAAGTACAACGATATCGTGGCGAAGTTGATCAACGATCCGCAAAAGCGCTTTAGCCAACATTGGGATGATGAAGCGAAAGTGCCGTGGTTATCGGTAAAGTCTGCGGATGGAAAAGCACTCTTTGCTCTCTCCTATGAAAATCCGCGCTCGGTAGCGATTAAGGCTGACTACATCAAGAGTAAGGGGCTGGGTGGCGCCATGTTCTGGGAATACGGTGCGGATGACCAAAATCAGTTGGCGAAGCAGTTAGCCGATTCGTTAGGCATCAAACACTGATCCCAACGCCTGACACAATAGGTTATGATTAGCGCATTCTGCTGCGCCCGCTTTTGGCGCAGCTCTTCATTTTCTACTGGAGGCATGAGCTTTATGGCTTTTATCCCTAAAAATTACGCCCGTCTGGAAGTCGGTTACCGGGAAAAGGCGCTTAAACTCTTTCCCTGGGTCTGCGGACGTTGTTCCCGTGAATTCGCGTATTCAAATTTGCGCGAGTTGACGGTACACCATATCGATCACGATCACTCCAATAATCCGGAAGATGGTAGCAACTGGGAAATGTTGTGCCTGTACTGCCACGATCATGAGCACTCGAAATACACAGAAGTGGATCAGTATGGTTCTACCGTAGTGGCGGGCGAAGATGCGCAGAAAGACGTCGGCGAAGCGAAATATAACCCGTTCGCCGATCTGAAGGCGATGATGAACAAGAAATAACATCAGCTGCGGGCCCGACACCTATATATGCCGGGCCTGGGTAATCAAGATTTAAACGTCGCTATCGGTTCGGGTGAAATACCAAATTCCACTTTCAGCTGCTGCTTACTCTTCATCACCATCTCACCGTTGGTATCAATTGTCATATGCTGCGCGTCAATATTGTTTCGCGCCTGCCATAACATGACCAATTGCAAGCAGTTCTCTTTTTGTTCTGCCGTTAGCGCCACGCCATCCGGCCATTTTCCGAGTTCAACGGCAGTAGATAAGCGCTGATAAACTTCCGGCGTCATGCTGTTGATCATCTCATCAAGATTCATGTTAAATCCACTCTCCGCAGAATAATTTGCTGAATCGTTTCTTCAGCCCTTGGTTTGCTCACCGTTTTCACCATCGGTGAAGTTCAAAGACGCTGAGTTAACGCAGTAACGTTCACCGGTAGGTTTCGGGCCATCCGGGAAGACGTGTCCCAGGTGCGCATCGCAGTTACCGCAGCGGATTTCAATGCGCTGCATACCGTGTGACGTATCTTTTATGTAACGGATAGCCTCTTCACTGACAGGCTCGTAAAAGCTGGGCCAGCCGCAGCCAGAGTCATATTTTGTCTCGGAACGAAATAGCGGTTTGTCGCAGATCAGACAGTGGTAGATGCCGTCACGTTTGTTATGCAGCAAACGCCCGGTAAATGGCGGTTCTGTCCCGTGATTCTGCGTCACGTAGAACTGCATTTCGGTTAAATTATTTTTCAGTTCTTCTGGAGAAGGTTGATTAGCCATTTGCTCACATCTCGCTTTATCTAAACTCACATCGCGAGACAGATTCTAACAAAACATTAACACCGGAGTACGAACTTTTGTTCTAAACTTGATCCTTGCGAAATGGCAGCCTGCAATTCGTGATCAGAATCACATTTTTATCTTGATTGCCCTTTAAAATTCGGGCCGCCGACCCCATGTGGTTTCAAGCCCAAAGGAAGAGTGAGGCGAGTCAGTTGCGCAAAGCTTAGGCAGCAGTTTGATTTGTCGCAATGATTGACACGATTCCGCTTGACGCTGCGTAAGGTTTTTGTAATTTTACAGGCAACCTTTTATTCACTAACAAATAGCTGGTGGAATATATGACTATCAAAGTAGGTATCAACGGTTTTGGCCGTATCGGTCGCATTGTTTTCCGTGCTGCTCAAGAACGCTCTGACATCGAGATCGTTGCAATCAACGACCTGTTAGACGCTGACTACATGGCTTACATGCTGAAATATGACTCCACTCACGGCCGTTTCAACGGTACCGTTGAAGTGAAAGACGGTCATCTGATCGTAAACGGTAAAAAAATCCGTGTTACCGCTGAACGTGATCCGGCTAACCTGAAATGGGACGAAGTTGGTGTTGACGTAGTAGCTGAAGCTACTGGCCTGTTCCTGACAGACGAAACCGCTCGTAAGCACATCACTGCTGGCGCGAAAAAAGTGGTTCTGACTGGTCCGTCCAAAGATAACACTCCGATGTTTGTTAAAGGCGCTAACTTTGACAAATACGAAGGTCAGGACATCGTTTCTAACGCTTCCTGCACCACTAACTGCCTGGCTCCGCTGGCTAAAGTTATCAACGACAACTTCGGCATCATCGAAGGTCTGATGACTACTGTTCACGCAACCACCGCTACTCAGAAAACCGTTGATGGCCCGTCTCACAAAGACTGGCGCGGCGGCCGCGGCGCATCCCAGAACATCATCCCGTCCTCTACCGGTGCTGCTAAAGCTGTAGGTAAAGTACTGCCAGAACTGAATGGCAAACTGACTGGTATGGCGTTCCGCGTTCCTACCCCGAACGTATCTGTTGTTGACCTGACCGTTCGTCTGGAAAAAGCTGCTTCTTACGAAGAAATTAAGAAAGCAATCAAAGCTGCTTCCGAAGGCCCGATGAAAGGCGTTCTGGGTTACACCGAAGACGACGTAGTATCTACCGATTTCAACGGTGAAGTTTGCACTTCCGTGTTCGATGCTAAAGCTGGTATCGCACTGAACGACAACTTCGTGAAACTGGTATCCTGGTACGACAACGAAACTGGTTACTCCAACAAAGTTCTGGACCTGATTGCTCACATCTCCAAATAAGTTGAGATGAAACAGTAATCTGTAAGAGCGACTCAGGTCGCTCTTTTTTTTGCCCGAAGATACCCGTCATACTTCAAATTGCAGGTGTGTTGGCTACGCTCTCTCACCCGAATCACTTACTACAGTAAGCTCATCGGGGGTTCGTTCACTTGCCGCCGTCCTGCAACTCGAATTATTTAGGGTTAAAAAGGATTGCGTAATGATTAATAAAATTTTTGCACTTCCGGTTATCGAACAAATTTCCCCTGTCCTCTCCCGCCGTCAGCTTGATGAGCTTGAGGTTCTTGTTGTCGATCACCCACAGGTTAAAGCTTCTTTCGCACTGCAGGGCGCACACCTTCTTTCCTGGAAACCAAACGGCGAAGAGGAAGTTCTGTGGTTAAGTAACAACACTCCGTTTAAAACCGGCGTAGCGCTGCGTGGCGGCGTACCAATATGCTGGCCGTGGTTTGGTCCGGCGGCTCAGCAGGGTCTGCCTTCTCATGGCTTTGCCCGTAACCTGCCATGGACGCTAAAAGCACACAACGAAGACGACAATAGCGTGGTGCTGACGTTTGAACTGCAAAGCAACGCTGAAACGCGTCAGCTATGGCCGCATGAATTCTGCCTGTTGGCCCGTTTCAAAGTGGGCGCTACCTGTGAGATGGAACTGGAAGCTCACGGTGAGTTTGAAACCACCTCTGCGCTGCATACCTATTTCAACGTGGGTGACATTGCGGCAGTGAAAGTCAGTGGTCTTGGCGATCGACTGATCGATAAAGTGAATGATGCTAAAGAAGATGTGCTGGCTGATGGTATCCAGACCTTCCCGGACAGGACCGATCGTGTCTATCTGAACCCGGAAGCGTGCAGCGTGATTCATGATGCTGCGTTGAATCGCAATATCGACGTCGTCCACCACCATCATCTGAACGTCGTGGGCTGGAACCCGGGCCCGGCACTGTCCGTCAGCATGGGCGACATGCCTGATGACGGCTACAAAACGTTTGTTTGCGTAGAGACGGCTTATGCGACAGCTCCGCAGAAAACCACTGAAGAAAAACCGTCTCGCCTGGCGCAAACTATCCGGGTAGCTAAACGCTAACACAGCTCTGCGCACCATGCCGGATGCGGCTCACGCCTTATCCGGCCTACAAACCGCTCGCAGCCGAAGGCTATTCGACAAATCAGGCCATATCCAGCGCCGTTTTGCCTTTTGGTGCCGGATATGCCTTATCTAACTGCTTCAGCTCATCAACAGAGAGCGCTATCTCCAGGGCAGCGGCATTCTGTTCCACATGCGCTACGCTTGCCGCTTTCGGAATCGCCATTACGCCCGGAAGACGAATCACCCACGCCAGCAAAACCTGAGCAGCGCTAACATTGTGCGTGCGCGCAATGTCGTTAACCACAGAGTTAGAAAGCAAGTCACCGCGCAGTCGACCTGCCTGAGCCAGTGGGCTGTAAGCCATAACTGGCATCTGCTGCTGCTGGCACCACGGCAGCAAATCATATTCAATACCGCGCGATGCTAAATGATAAAGCACCTGGTTAGTTGCGCATTCCCGTCCACCAGGTACCTGCCATAACGCCTGCATATCATCATAATCGAGATTTGAGACGCCCCAGCGACGGATTTTCCCCTGCGCGATAAGCGCTTCCATAGCGTCGATGGTCTCAGCAAATGAAAAATTTCCCGACCAGTGCAGCAAATAGAGATCCAGATAATCAGTTTTCAGTCGACGCAAGCTCGCTTCACAGGCGGTAATGGCCTTCTGTCCACCGGCATTCCAGGGATAAACTTTCGAGACTAAAAAGGCGTTATCACGCCGCCCCGCTATTGCTTCACCCACAACCTCTTCCGCTGCGCCGTCAGCATACATTTCGGCGGTATCAATCAATCGCAGGCCGAGATCCAGACCAGCCTGGAGCGCAGAAACTTCATCCCGGCGTCGGCTTCGGTCCTCGCCCATGTACCATGTTCCCTGCCCAATAGCAGGAAGCGATTCCTGCTTTGTAAACATCACCTGTTTCGCTGTCATCGCACCCTCCTGTGTTAATGCACCACAGTAAAGCAAAACAACCGGCATGTGTCCTGTTAAGGTGCACAAATTGCACCATCCGTGATTGGGATTGACCGCTATGCAATGGCATAAAAAACCCGGGAAGAAATAATGTTCCCGGGCTAAATAGAAAAATTCTTAACTGCGCGGTGGTTATTTCAAGCGGCCTAAATATTTACCCTCTTTCATCGCATTGATCTTTCCATTTTTATAAACGATGACGGAAATCAGGCCCGCGCTATAAGTCTGAGCTTCTGCACTGCTCTCATCATTTGCCGCAGCTTTGCCATTAATATAAGCAATACCATCAGCGCCGCGTTTAAAGTCTACGCCCAGTTTATTCACATGCACTGGTGTGATTTTAGTGACGTGTACCGGAGCATTCGCATCGCTGACCATCGTTTTATGTTCATGCTGCAGCTGCTGTCGATATGCTTCACTGATGGCATAGGCGGGCACCGCTGCAGATGTCGCTGCCAGCACAGCGATAATTATTAATTTTTTCATAAGTTAAATCTTAATATTTGTCGTGTTTGTGGTGATGACTGGTATTAGTATCATTTGAGCTATATACGTTTTGCGCGTTTTCCATAGCCTGTTTTTCAGCTGCGGCATTGATTGTCGCCTGACGGTTTTGCTCTGCGATATAGCAGGCATCGCGGCTCACGCCCTTGCTTTCGCAAGCATTCATGCGTGAAGCCTCAGTGGAACATCCCGCCAGAACGCAGCTCATCATCGCTATCAAGATTAACTTTTTCATTATTTATACCCGGTTGATTCTCAAGAAAGCCACATGGCATGTAATACCTCAGCCACGCAGAGTTACTGTCTTAACTTTAAGTTGGATTAATATCTGCAATAGATAATTTAATGTCAATTTTAATTTTTTCAGATAAATACCTAAAAGATGTAAAGTAAAAATGAATTGAATGCTTTTCTTTTTTTCAAATGAAAGTTAACTTTCAATGTTAATCAAAAAGAATAAAATAGTTATCAACTGTTTTATAGCGCACGATAAGAAATAATAAATGCATGCTACGATTATAAAAGAGAATCCTATCAAGATATTGCACAAACCAAAATCACTTACACAGGACAATGATTCGTAAAATTGTGCAGATACGCCTCCCTTACCAAACGAAGATATTTAAGGTTAATCATGCAAGAGGTTTAATTTTGGTAATTGCGACAGAGAAACTACGTTAAATATTCGTTGCGACCAGGTGTAATGTCATAATGGCACAAAAAATCAAATCTCATGTTTTAGATCAACATTCATCTCTGTTACGCACAAAAAAGCCCGCATCTCTGCGGGCTAGTGTTTGACACGCAGTGGTATCAGAACTTGTAGGTCACACCCACTGAGAAGATGCCAGACCAGGACTTGTCAACCATTGGGCTGTCCTTCACTTCATCACTCAAACGCACATAACGGCCAGTGCCGTATACGTTCCAGTTGCCAAGGAAGTTATAGCTCGCGGTTAACTCCAGGAACGGATCCCAACCATCGTCAGCGTTGTAGCTTTTCAGACCACTGCGGCGAGACTCGTTATTAGACACGCCATAATAATAGTCGTTGTAGTTTTCGCTGCTGTACTGCACACCGATACCCGGCGTCAGAGTCAGCGCACCGTTGGTGTAACGGTAGAGCCAGGCCAGATCCCAGATAAAACCATTGCTGTTATCCAGAGTATCACCCGCCAGTGCAGTACGCAGGAAACCATACTGGGTGTTATGTACATACGAGAGGCCAGCCATCAAGCTGCTTTTACGCTTGTCGAGTTGGCGCAAAGCATGGCTATCGCTATCACCCGGCTTGAAGTGCGTCGGATCATAGTACGCCATGATGGAGAGCTTATCTGCCGTATCATTCCACAGATAGTAGCCGCCACCCAGACCGTGGAACCAGACGTTATCGCCTTCATAGGTGACAACCGGAACGGGATAAACATCACGGTCATACTGTTTGTACGGGCTGTTAATCACGCCGGCACCTGCACCAACAGTCCACTGACTTTCCGCCTGTGCGGTGCTAACTGCGGTTGCTGCAAGGATGCCCAATGCCAGAAGTTTGAGTTTGGTCACAGTCCATAATTCCTTATTCAAATGTGTAGCGGTCAAAGTGTAACCGCCAATACGCTTCAGCCCAACTATTTTACGTATTCGCCCCGGAATGTAACCCCCTAATTTCTCAGCGAGTGATGACAATTTGCTTGCAGAAGGGTTAACACTGTATGAATCCTGCCTCATTTCTTTACATAAGATGTGCTTTTTTTGCTGATGAGTTATTGATATGCCATTGAAATTCATTTGCGCACACAGGCAAGTTTTGCAAATGCCATCTACGCTTAATTTTAGAAGGTGTATCACCGAATGCGTTGATCTCCTGACCACCACAATGGCATGAGAGTTGCTTATTTCTTCAGCGGCGACGTCGTTCAGTTTACCTCTTCAGGGGCCTCTACTATTCATATGAACGGCTCTTAACATGTGCTAAAAAACGAAAGGACGGCATACCATGAATATATTCGATCACTATCGCCAGCGTTATGAAGCTGCCAAGGACGAAGAGTTCACGCTGCAGGAGTTTCTTACCACTTGTCGGCAAGATCGCAGTGCTTATGCCAACGCGGCAGAGCGGCTATTAATGGCTATTGGTGAGCCTGTCATGGTCGACACTGCCCACGAACCTCGACTTTCTCGACTCTTTTCGAATCGGGTGATTGCACGATATCCCGCCTTTGAAGAGTTTTACGGCATGGAAGACGCCATTGAGCAGATTGTTTCTTATTTGAAGCATGCGGCTCAAGGTCTGGAAGAGAAGAAGCAGATCCTGTATCTGCTGGGGCCTGTGGGAGGGGGGAAATCATCTCTTGCTGAGCGGCTGAAGTCGCTGATGCAGCGAGTACCGATTTATGTCCTGAGCGCCAATGGCGAACGTAGTCCGGTAAACGATCATCCGTTATGCCTGTTTAATCCACAGGAAGACGCGCAGATTCTGGAAAAAGAGTATGGGATCCCGCGTCGCTATCTCGGTACGATCATGTCGCCGTGGGCTGCGAAACGTCTGCATGATTTTGGCGGGGACATTACAAAATTCCGCGTCGTCAAAGTCTGGCCGTCTATTCTGGAGCAGATCGCAATCGCCAAAACGGAGCCTGGTGATGAAAACAACCAGGATATCTCTGCGCTGGTGGGGAAAGTGGATATTCGTAAACTCGAACACCACGCCCAGAACGATCCTGATGCCTATGGTTATTCGGGCGCACTGTGCCGCTCAAACCAGGGGATTATGGAGTTCGTTGAGATGTTTAAAGCACCGATTAAAGTGCTGCATCCTCTGCTAACCGCAACCCAGGAAGGGAACTACAACGGGACAGAAGGTATCTCCGCCCTGCCGTTTAACGGGATTATTCTTGCCCACTCGAACGAATCCGAATGGGTGACGTTCCGTAATAACAAAAACAATGAGGCATTCCTTGACCGTGTTTACATCGTCAAAGTGCCTTATTGCCTACGGATCTCCGAAGAGATCAAGATTTACGAAAAACTGCTCAATCATAGTGAGCTGACCCATGCGCCTTGCGCGCCGGGTACGCTGGAAACGCTCTCTCGCTTCACCATTCTTTCTCGTCTGAAAGAACCTGAGAACTCGAGCATTTACTCGAAGATGCGCGTTTACGATGGTGAAAGCCTGAAAGATACCGATCCAAAAGCGAAGTCCTACCAGGAGTATCGGGATTACGCTGGGGTAGATGAGGGAATGAACGGTCTCTCCACGCGTTTTGCGTTTAAGATCCTTTCTCGCGTCTTTAACTTTGATCATGCAGAAGTTGCGGCGAACCCGGTGCATCTGTTCTACGTCCTGGAACAGCAAATCGAGCGCGAACAGTTCCCACAGGAGCTGGCTGAACGATATCTTGAGTTCCTGAAAGGTTATCTGATCCCGAAATATGCTGAATTCATTGGCAAAGAGATCCAGACAGCCTATCTCGAATCCTATTCCGAATATGGACAAAATATTTTCGACCGCTATGTCACTTATGCGGATTTCTGGATTCAGGATCAGGAGTATCGCGACCCGGATACCGGTCAGCTGTTTGACCGTGAGTCGCTGAACTCAGAACTGGAGAAAATTGAGAAGCCGGCGGGTATCAGTAACCCGAAAGATTTCCGTAACGAGATCGTTAACTTTGTTCTGCGTGCCAGAGCGAATAACAGCGGTCGTAACCCAAACTGGACCAGTTACGAAAAACTGCGCACGGTTATTGAGAAGAAAATGTTCTCCAATACCGAAGAGCTGCTGCCGGTCATTTCGTTCAATGCCAAAACCTCGACTGACGAGCAGAAAAAGCACGACGATTTTGTCGATCGTATGATGGAAAAAGGCTACACGCGTAAACAGGTGCGTTTACTGTGCGAATGGTATTTGCGCGTACGTAAATCGTCCTAATAGCATAAATGCCCGGTGGCGCATGCGCTTACCGGGCTTGCAAAACAATGTTCCGTAGGCCGGATAGCGCCAGCGCCATCCGGCACTTACAGACATGGCGAACAGTTGGCAGTACGGGGGGCATATGACCTGGTTCATAGACCGACGTCTTAACGGCAAAAACAAGAGCACGGTAAACCGTCAGCGCTTCTTACGCCGTTATAAATCGCAAATTAAACAGTCGATCTCCGAGGCCATTAACAAGCGTTCGGTGACTGATGTGGATAGCGGCGAATCTGTCTCTATTCCGACCGATGATATTAGCGAACCGATGTTCCACCAGGGGCGTGGCGGCCTGCGCCATCGTGTGCATCCGGGTAACGACCATTTTGTGCAGAATGACCGTATTGAGCGCCCACAGGGTGGCGGCGGCGGTTCAGGAAGCGGGCAAGGCCAGGCCAGTCAAGATGGCGAAGGTCAGGATGAATTCGTCTTCCAGATCTCTAAAGATGAGTATCTCGATCTGTTGTTCGAAGATTTAGCACTTCCTAACCTGAAGCAGAATCAACAGCGTCAGTTAACGGAGTACAAAACGCACCGGGCAGGGTTTACCTCAAACGGTGTGCCTGCCAACATCAGCGTGGTGCGCTCCCTGCAAAACTCACTGGCGCGCCGCACGGCGATGACGGCGGGTAAGCGTCGCGAACTGCATGCGCTCGAAGCAGATTTGGAAACCATCGCGAAAAGTGAACCAGCGCAGTTGCTGGAAGAAGAACGGTTACGCAAAGAAATTGCCGAATTACGGGCAAAAATCGAACGCGTGCCGTTTATCGACACCTTTGATTTACGCTACAAGAATTATGAAAAACGGCCCGATCCTTCCAGTCAGGCAGTGATGTTTTGTCTGATGGACGTTTCTGGCTCAATGGATCAGTCGACCAAAGACATGGCCAAGCGTTTTTACATCCTGCTGTATTTGTTCCTGAGCAGGACCTACAAAAACGTGGAAGTGGTTTATATTCGCCACCATACCCAGGCGAAAGAGGTGGATGAGCACGAGTTCTTCTACTCTCAGGAAACCGGTGGCACCATTGTCTCCAGCGCGTTGAAGTTAATGGATGAAGTAGTAAAAGACCGTTACGACCCGGCCCAGTGGAATATTTATGCCGCACAGGCCTCGGACGGTGATAACTGGGCGGATGATTCACCGTTGTGTCACGAGATTCTGGCGAAAAAACTGCTACCGGTGGTGCGATATTATAGCTATATCGAAATCACCCGCCGCGCGCACCAGACCTTGTGGCGTGAATACGAACATCTACAGTCAACGTTTGAAAATTTTGCGATGCAGCATATCCGCGATCAGGATGATATTTATCCGGTATTCCGCGAACTGTTTCATAAGCAAAGTACGACCAGTAATAGCTGACCACATAAACAAATCAGCCAGAGATTACCTCCTCTGGCTGATTTTTATGACCACGTATCTTGACCAGACTTTATGTCATAGCGCATTTTGTCTCAGGCAAGCCACTTCCACTTCGAGCGCGGAAATATCGCCAGAAGACAACAGAGGTTGCATTTTCACGAGTGATTCCTCTGGTAGCTGGTACAAATTAAGGGCCAGTAATCGTTCAATTTCACCCATCGGCAGGCGATATTTTATTATTTTAGCCGGATTACCTCCGACTACAGCATACGGTGGCACATCTTTAGTCACCACCGCACCTGCTGCAACAACAGCGCCTTCCCCAATAGTAACGCCTGGCATGATCATGGCCCGCATACCTAACCAACAACCATCATGCAACACCGTGTCGCCACGAAACTCGTAAGCATCTTTGATTGACGCCATAAAAGGATAAAGGCTGATCCAGTCAAGCCGATGCGTACTATTTCCACCCATCAGAATAACGCTTTCCGCGCCTATGCAGACGAAATTCCCGATAATCAACTTATCCAAATGTCCAAGCGGTTCCCAGTCTTTGCTGATCTCATCGCCGAGTAAATACCTCACAACCGAACGTTCGAATCCGTGATCCCAGCAATCACTGTAATAACTATGTGTACCCTTAATAATAATATTAGGGTTGGTCACCGTCTGATGAAGATACTCCATTCTCGACCAGTGTTTTTCTGACACTTCACCATCCTTTTATCATTGAGTTTTAAAACACCCTACATTCTTTCCACCAGCGGATAGAAGTCTTTATTTTCTTTTTGCATACGCTCATACACTTTGCGTAAAACATTGTTGGCATCACATCTGAATGCCGCATCATTACCTACTAATTTACTGGCAATATTCCAGCGCCGGGAAAAAACTTCATATTCACTGACGATATCCGTCATTTCGCGTTGAAATTTTGAGCTAACCTGTCTGAGCGTGCTGCTTCCATCATGTTCAATATGCGGATAAAGGAACTGATCTTCAGCAGACAAATGCGTTTTAATAATTGCACTCATGCTAACGATCGCAGTAGCAATTTCCTGAGCATTGGATGATACCCCTGCATGGCTCAACTTACGCAGAAATGATATTTTTTCCAGGATTTCAACATGCTGATTTTTCATTTTATCAATATTCATCCGGTTATCCTTTTCATTTTCCCTTTACGGAGCAGCAGGCAATGTAGTTGAGCTGGTGACGTTGCGAACGGAAGAAGCGAAACATTTTCAGGAACCGGCGACGATTGTCACTCGTGCGTAATCCGTTAAACACAATTTTAATCGCTCCTGTCAGCCCTTCATCACGAATTAATCCTCGCGGCGACATCAGCGACATATCGCCATTCTGCTGCAGGACCTGTTCAAACCCACAGTTGAGAAATAACTCGCGCCAGGCTTGTCTGGTCATCGGGCTAACATTCGACTTCACCACCTCTACAAGCTGGCCCTGCTCGCCCGCGCCCAGTTTTTGTGCGGTAAACATAATGTCGTGAGTGAGCAGACGACCGCCGGGCTTCAATACGCGAAAATACTCGGCAACTAACTTCGCCTTCGCTTTATCGGCATACATTGTCAGCATGGCTTCGTTAATCACAACGTCGAAACTGTTATCCGCAAAAGGAAGGATGTTGGCGTTAGCAGCCATGACGTGAATGTGATTTTCCAGACCTTTTGCCGCCACGTTGTTTCTGGCGTTTTCCAGTGCGGTTTTATCCATATCAATGGCGTATACCGTACAACCATAGCGTTGAACTAACTCTATCGCCGTCGTGGCCATGTTGCATGCCACTTCAAGTACCTGGCTGTTGGACGTTAACTGTGACTGGCTGAACAACCACTCTGTTGCTTCAACGCCTCCCGGACGCAGACGTGTTTTGCCCAGGCTGGCTAAGAAAGTATGCCCCGCTTTTTCAGTCGCGCTCATCTGTCTGTCTCCTTTTCTATAAGTTGCATTATAAATACAACATTAAGAGTTAAAGGTGAAGCACGCGAATGATTTTTATTACAAAATGTCCTTTCCAGTAGCGTTAGAGCGGATGTATGCCGTGTGATAGACTGAAGTATCAGACTTACAGGGCTGTAAATCATTATGAAATTGCATCATAAAGCGCTCAGGCTCTTTATCTCCGTCAGCGTAATTGTTTTGACGTCTTCTTTTTTGGTTTATGAGCTCATTGCCAGCGATAAAGCAATGAATGCGTATATGCGCTATATCAATGAGAAAGCAGACTCGTCGTTTCTCTATGATAAGTATACTAATCAAAGCATTGCAGCCCATCTGATGCGCACTTTTTCATCCCCCCAGGAACCTGCTTCTGTCGAGCAACAAAAAGCACTTTGCAACGCTTTCGACAGCGTTAACGGCACTCATGGGCTCAACCTCACGAAGCATAGCTACCAGCCATTACACGGTACGTTGCAAACTACCTCCACAAAATGTAGCGAGAAACTTGAAGATATATTTCTACTGCCTTCTTTTGACCAGGCGGTAAACGTTAATCGTGAGCAAAAAGATTACGGCCAGGGATTAGGTACGCTGGAGTATAAATTTCGATATTACGTCGATCTCAAGAATAATTATGTCTATTTCTATGATCTGATCGACTCGCGAAAATTTGCGATACACAACTGGTCGTTTTTGCAAAAAGGTACCCTGGGAATCGACCAGAATGATATTGACGGTATCTTCACGGGGCGCACGGTGATCTCCAGCATTTATGAAGATAATCTGACCGAGAAAAAGGTGATGAGCTTTTTAACACCGGTCTACTATGCCAGTAAGTTAAAAGGCGTGGTGATGGTGGATATCAACAAAGAGAATTTAAAGAATATTTTTTATACCAGCGACCGCCCTCTCGTCTGGCGCTATCTTAACGTAACGCTCTCGGACATCAACTCTGGTAAAGAGATACTCGTTCACCAAAGCGAGACCAACCTGTTTCGCTACGTTCACTACCAGAAGGAGATACCCGGCGGGATACGCATCACTTTATCGCTTGATTTTATGTACTTTATTGTCTCCTCCTGGAAAATATTCGCCTTCTATCTGCTGGCGACGATCCTGCTGCTGAATATGGTCAGAACACACTTTCGGCTGTACCACAACGTCACGCGGGAAAACATCAGTGACGCGATGACCGGGCTCTATAACCGTAAAATTCTCACGCCGACGCTCGAACAGCGTTTACAGCAGTTAGTAAACTCAGGCACCCTCGTGACCTTTATCGCCATTGATTGCGATAAACTAAAAGTCATTAATGATACGCTGGGTCATAAGGAAGGCGATCGCATTATCACCATTCTGGCCAAAGCTATTCAAACCTCGATTCGCAAAAGCGACTATGCCATCCGCCTCGGTGGGGATGAGTTTTGTATTATCCTCATCGATCACCCCGGCGAATTAACGCCTCGCCTGCTGGAGAGGATCCGCTATAACTTACAAATTATTGCGCAAGATATATCAATCAGCTTTTCCGCAGGGATTTATAATATGCAGCCAAACGACACCATCGATGATGCCTATAAAGCATCCGATGCACAGCTCTACCTGAACAAACAGAAAAAGCGCACCGGTGCGTGATCTTTTTTCTGACAGGATTTTCATTGTTGTACCAGGAGTAAGTCATGACGGAAGTGAACAAAGGTAACGCCACACATCAGCGTTTAATTTCGCTGTTGGCAGAACAAGGCGCAACGTATCGCGTAATAAGCCATGAAGCCGTAGGTAAATGTGAAGCAGTTTCTGAAATTCGTGGTACCGCGCTGGGTCAGGGAGCAAAAGCGCTGGTCTGTAAGGTGAAAGGCAATGGTGTAAATCAGCATGTACTGGCGATTCTGTCTGCTGACCAGCAGGCTGACCTGAGCCTGCTCGCCAGTCATATCGGCGGGTTAAGAGCATCACTTGCCAGCCCTGCGGAAGTCGATGAGCTGACAGGCTGCGTATTTGGCGCTATCCCACCGTTTAGCTTCCATCCAAATCTCAAGCTGGTTGCCGATCCGCTATTATTTGCGCGTTTTAATGAAATTGCGTTCAATGCCGGGGTGCTCGAAAAATCCGTGATTATGGATACCGCAGATTATCTGCGCATCGCGCAACCGGAATTAATCCCGTTCCGCCGCGAGCAATAACAGCCCGAGTTAGCAGTAAAATACGTCGCGTCGTGCGTTAGCCCAAAAAAAATAATAATCATTAAAAAAAGCCTGTTCCGTCACGCATTTACGCGTACAGTAAGCAGGCTTATTTTTTCTTTTGGCAAGGAAACTACGATGTTTGATGTCACTCTGCTGATCCTGCTCGGACTGGCAGCTCTGGGCTTTGTCAGCCACAACACCACTGTCGCTGTTTCAATTCTGGTGCTGATCATTGTCCGTGTTACCCCTCTGAATACTTTCTTCCCATGGATAGAAAAACAAGGCCTGACCGTCGGGATTATCATTCTGACCATTGGCGTTATGGCGCCGATCGCCAGCGGAACGCTACCGCCCTCCACGCTCATCCACTCCTTTGTTAACTGGAAATCACTGGTCGCTATTGCCGTCGGGGTATTTGTCTCCTGGCTTGGCGGGCGCGGTATCACGCTTATGGGCAGCCAACCTCAGCTCGTTGCCGGTTTACTGGTGGGCACGGTACTGGGCGTGGCGCTATTTCGCGGTGTGCCGGTGGGGCCGCTCATTGCAGCAGGTCTGGTGTCATTGATTGTTGGGAAGCAGTAGCCAGCCCAGCCAGATAACGGCCTGGCGTCTGCCCCAGGCCTTTTTTGAACATGGTGATAAATGCCGTGGTTGAATCGTAACCGAGCATTTGCGCAACCTGTTGCACGTTATGACCATCTATCAGCGCCTGCAGCGCCAGAATCAGTTGAAGCTGGTGACGCCAACGGCGAAAACTCAACCCCGTTTCCTTAACGACCAGACGGGCAAGGTTCCGCTCACTCATCGCAAATACGCTGGCCCACTGCCCCAAGGTCTGCCACTGCGCCGGTTCCCGCGCCATCGTCGCGACCATTTTGCGGATTTTCGGGTGTTCGGAAACCGGTAACTGCATTTGCTCCTGCGGCTGCTGCGGAAGTTCATCAAATAATACCTGCGTCAGTCGCTGGGTTGCCGGCTCCAGTCGTTGAGTATCCGTTTTGGACGCCAGCGCCAGAATAAGCTCCCGACATAACGGGGCGATTTTCAGCGTGCAGCAGCGTTCGGGCATCACGACGGCCTGCGGCTCAATAAACAAAAAGCACAATTGCGCGCCAACGGTAACGTGGTTGCTGTGTGGAATCTCACCGGGGATCCACACGGCATATTGTGGAGGCACCATCCACATGGCATTTTCAACCTCACAGGTGATCGCGCCATGCAACGCCAGAATCAACTGACCCTTACGGTGTTGATGTAGCGGACTGAAGAGTTCATCTTCCCGGGCCTGAATACAAAACGCCACCGCCGCATCGTGATGAAGGTCGGGCTCATACCCATCCAGCCTCAGTCCTAACATAAAATGTCCGTTTTTAGCGACAAACTGTCATTTTAGCTTGATTCATCCATAGAGTAAAAACGCTAAAGTATCGCCTCGCCTGACGATATGAGAAAAAAATGACAAATACGCCTTCCTCCCGCGGCAAAAACGCAGCTTTGCTGATTGCGGGGATCCTGATGATTGCCACCACATTGCGCGTCACCTTTACCGGTGCCGCCCCATTGCTGGATGCAATTCGCGCCGATTATGGTCTGAGCACCGCCCAGACGGGACTTCTGACCACCCTGCCGCTGCTGGCGTTTGCTCTGGTATCGCCTCTGGCCGCCGCCATTGCGCGCCGTTGGGGCATCGAACGCAGCCTGTTTGCCGCTATGCTACTGATTTGCGCAGGTATTGCGATACGTTCGCTACCCTCACCTGGGTTCCTGTTTAGTGGCACCGCCATCATTGGTTGCGGAATCGCACTGGGAAATGTGCTTTTACCTGGGCTGATCAAGCGTGATTTTGCTCAGCATGTGGCAAAACTCACTGGAGCATACTCATTGACCATGGGCGCGGCGGCGGCACTGGGTTCAGCTATTGTGGTTCCGCTGGCGTTGAACGGGTTTGGCTGGCGCGGTGCGCTGATGGTACTGATGGTTTTTCCGCTGCTGGCGCTGATTATCTGGTTACCTCAATGCCGTCAGAAGGCCAATGCCAGTCTGAGCAACTCGCGCGCATTGCATTCCCGCGCCATCTGGCGATCAAGCCTCGCCTGGCAGGTGACGCTGTTTCTCGGGATCAATTCACTTATCTACTACGTGATCATCGGCTGGCTGCCTGCTATTTTGATCAGCCACGGTTACAGCGAGGCGCAGGCTGGTTCGTTACATGGTTTACTGCAGTTGGCAACCGCCGCGCCAGGGTTATTAATCCCTCTCGTACTGAACAGATTTAAGGATCAGCGCGCCATCGCCGCTCTGGTTTCGTTAATGTGCGCCCTCGGCGCGGCAGGATTCGCGGTAATGCCAGACCAGGCATTGCTATGGACTATCCTGTTTGGCTTTGGCTCAGGCGCGACGATGATCCTCGGCTTGACCTTTATTGGCCTGCGCGCAAGCTCAGCACATCAGGCTGCTGCCCTGTCCGGCATGGCACAATCTGTTGGGTATTTACTGGCCGCCTGCGGGCCACCGCTGATGGGTAAAATTCACGACCTCAACGGTAGCTGGCTGATTCCATTAGCGGGTGTCGCCGTGTTAGCGATGCTGATGGCAGTGTTTGGTCTGTGCGCGGGACGCAATCGGGAAATCGCAAACGCATAATACAGCGGGCAGGTTCATGAACAACCTGCCTGTTTTTTCATCCACGCGCGGCGCGCAGCATCGCCTGAACTAACGGCACGGGTTTTCCCGCGAGAGCTCCGCGTTCATGCTGAAAGAGCGTACCGACATAAAATGGATGCGTCACCAGCTCAATGGCGCGGATATCACCAGCTTCATCCCAACCGGTTACCCGAAGATCGCCGCTTTCAAGCTCGGCGGCAAAATCCTCCGATACGCCGTAGTTGCAGTGATACCCCTCGGTGATAACATCCCGTCCGTAGGCTTTGGCAATCAGCGTATTGGCCCGCAGCTCAATATCATCCGTTTTTTCTACCAGCGAGCAGGTCAACGGCGCAATCACCATCCGACCCGTGCTGTCCGTCTCCGCGTGTGCGGCGTCGCTCCAGCCCAGCACGTTGCGGGCATACTCCAGAACCGCATGTTGAAAACCGCCACAGGTCCCCAGGAATGGGATGCTGTTTTCACGCGCGTGGCGTATCGCTATCAACGCCCCTTCAACATGGCGATATGGACTGCCAGGAACGACCCAGATGGCATCATAGCCGATCAAATCTTCACTGCTGCTGATATCAGATGTGGTTAGCCAGTCATAATCAGCCACCAATTCCAGGACGGCGGCGGCATCATCGATGGCAAGAGGGATAGCCTGGTGCGCTACAATATCGGGACTGTAATCGCCCACCAGCGCAATGCGAAGCGTATCTTTAATTGGGGAAATTTCCATTAAGCTTTCCTTATGTCCAGACAATGAGGGACACTATAAGGAGCCTCAGCCTACCTATTTTTTGTTGATATCACAATCCCTTAAATTGGGTGTCAGAGCGGGCAGAATGCTATAATGGTCACGTTTTACGATCTTATTTAACCGTAATAAAGGTGATGAAATATATCAAAGCAGTGGCTTAAAGGAGCGGATGAAAAGATGAAAATTCAATGTAAACGCGTGTATGACCCCGCGGAAAAAGATGATGGCTATCGCGTACTGGTCGACCGGTTGTGGCCTCGCGGGATAAAAAAAACCGACCTTGTTTTTGATGAATGGAATAAAGCGCTTACGCCGTCATCTGATTTACGTAAGGCGTTCCACGCAGAATTGATTGATTTTTCGCACTTTTCCGAGCAATACCGCACTGAACTGGCCCAACAGCAGCAGGAAGGAAAGCGTCTCGCAGAGATTGCCCGACAGCAAACCTTAACGCTACTGTATGCGGCGAAAAATACTCAGCAAAACCACGCACTGGTGCTCGCTGAGTGGCTACGTCAATGCTGACCGCGTATCACTTACCCGTTTCCGGATGATCTCTACGCCAGAGCGCCCATTCATCAATAACTTCACCGCCGGGTAGTTTGCAGTCTGACCTTACGCCTTGTGGGGTCTGCACCGCAATCAGCGAGCCGCCCTTTTGTTCGCAATACACCGATGCCGGATTCGCCATGCCAATCTTAGGTGGTTTGGGGGCTTCAGGCTGAGCGGTACATCCCGCCAGCACCAACAAGCCGGGCAAAACAATAGACGCCAGTTTCATATTTACTCCTGTTAAAAAACTTATCCTGGCAGGTTACCCCGACTTTACATCTATCTCCATATTTTCCTGCCAGCTATCCATTTTATGTTTACATTCTGTGCTGGATGGCGTGTTTCATCTTTCACCTTGATGTTCTATCATGCGGGCAACGTCAGCCCAGTCATTACTCAGGAGCATTTACACCTCATGTCGGACATGATCCTTGCCAGAGTCTCACAATCCTTAGCTACGGAGCAGTCAGTTGAGAGTCTGGTTCGCCAACTTCTGGAGATGCTGGAAGTGGTGACAGAGATGGAATCCACCTATTTAACCAAGGTCGATTTAGATGCCCGCCTGCAGCATATTTTGTACGCGCGCAATAGCAAGCAGATGCAGATCCCTGAGGGGCTGTCCGTACCGTGGGATGAGACGCTGTGCAAACGCGCCATAGACGAAAACTGTCTGTACAGCGATAACGTACCCGCCCGCTGGCCGGAATGCACCGCCGCCCGCACGCTGGAGATAACCACCTTCCTGAGCACTCCGGTTCATCTTCCCGACGGAACATTTTACGGAACGCTCTGCGCCACCAGCCGTCGCCAGCATGCCTTGAGCCAACGTGGCGAGCAGGTGTTACATCTGTTTGCGGGCCTGATCGCCCAGTCGATTCAAAAAGAGTCGCTGGTGGCTCAGTTACGCGAAGCGAATGCCGCGCTGATTGCCCACTCCTATACCGATGCCCTGACCGGATTACCAAATCGGCGCGCAATCTTTGAAAATGTCGAGACCCTTTTTTCGCTTGCCCGCCACCTCAGGCAGAAGGTAGTCGTCGCCTATATTGATTTGGATGATTTCAAATTGATCAATGACCGCTTTGGTCATGAGGTTGGCGATCAGTTCCTGATCCAGATTGGTCAGCGCCTGCTTGGTGAATGCGGTGACAATGATATTCTTGGTCGACTGGGCGGTGATGAATTTTTAGTCGTTAGCCTGTCACCGGAAGATGACAAAGAGCAACGCGATCGCCTGCTGCAGGTAAAGAATCAACTACATCAGCAAATTTGTGGCGACTACCTCCTGGGTGACATTCATCTGTTTTATCCTGGCGCCAGTCTGGGCATCGTGGAAATTGATCCGCTGGAGACTAATGTAAACTGTGCGCTTCACCTTGCAGACAGCGCTATGTACAAAGATAAGAAACGTCAGGATAAAACCCCTTTTGTCGTACATTAAGCCCTGCTATGCTGGCTCGTCTTTAAATCACTCTGGCAGATAATCGTATGCGACTCGGTATTATTTTCCCCGTCATCATTTTCATTTCCGCTGTCGTTTTCTTATCCTGGTTTTTTATTGGCGGTTACGCTGCGCCGGGAGCATAACGATGAAAAAAACAACGTTGATTATGATTGGGGTGGCTATCATCGTCGTTCTGGGAACGGAACTGGGCTGGTGGTAATCAAAGAAAAAGGCCACTTATCAGTGGCCTCTGTTGTCTGTATGTTTACTTAGCTTTTGATTTTTCTGTAGATAAACAACACCACAATCGCGCCGATAACCGCTACGACGAAACTGCCGAAGTTGAAGCCATCGACTTTACCAAAACCAAAGAGGGTACTTATCCAGCCACCCACTACCGCACCAACCACCCCTAAGATAATGGTCATAAAGAATCCGCCGCCATCTTTACCCGGCATAATCCATTTTGCCAAAATCCCAGCGATAAGACCGAAAACCACCCATGAAATGATGCCCATAATTTTCCTCACTTATGTTTTTAAATTAACGATTCACTCGTCGTATAAAAGCATAGCATAGCGCTGAAAAATTAAAATTTGTGATCATCATCACTTCTGATTTTCATCTTTTTCCGATGTTTCATAATGTTATGACTGCTGAGCAACGTGCTAAATTTTTGTCGCATCTCGTCATTAATGTCGAATCGTCAGTCATCATACTTAACGCTTTGGCTGTCAGCCCCGCTATTGCTGGGTTTTCACTTCTGGCACACTTTATGCTTTAACAGCCCGTCACCATGACAAATCGTAGCCCGCGATGCCTATCGCTTGGCTGCGTCTACAATTCGCGCTATTTCAGCATTTAACAGGTCTGTTATTGATGAAAAAAATCACCAGTGTTTGCCCATACTGTGGGGCCGGGTGCAAGCTTAAGCTTGTCGTTGAAAATAACAAAATCATCCGCGCTGAAGCCGCAGAGGGTGTAACAAACCAAAATCAGTTATGCCTGAAAGGCTACTATGGTTGGGACTTTCTTAACGATACTCGCCTTCTGACCCCTCGTCTGACTCGCCCGATGATCCGTTATGAAAAAGGTGGAAAATTCACTCCCGTTAGCTGGGATGAAGCCATTCGTTACACCGCTAAACGCTTATCTGAAATCAAAAATACCTATGGCCCTCGCGCCATCATGACCACTGGTTCTTCCCGAGGCACCGGGAATGAAACCAACTATGTGATGCAAAAATTCGCACGTGGCGTGCTACATACCAACAATGTCGATTGCTGTGCCCGCGTCTGTCACGGTCCTTCCGTTGCCGGGTTACAGGAAACGTTAGGCAATGGCGCAATGAGCAACTCCATCAGCGACATTGAAAACTCAAAATGCCTGCTGATCTTTGGTTATAACTGCGCAGACTCACACCCAATCGTGGCTCGCCGGGTAATTAAAGCTCGCCAGAACGGCGCAAAAATCATTGTCTGCGACCCGCGTCGTATTGAAACCGCCCGTATCGCTGACCAACATTTGCAGTTAAAAAACGGTTGCAATATGGCGCTGGTCAACGCCTTTGGCCATGTTCTGATCGAAGAGCAACTCTACGATCGCGAATATGTGCAAAAGCATGCGGAAGGCCTGGAAACATATTGGGAAGTCGTTAAGGACTATGCGCCTGAAGCTGTTGAACATTTGACCGGCGTTCCAGCACAACAGGTTCGTCAGGCAATGCGTACATTTGCCGCGGCGCCATCGGCAACCGTAATGTGGGGAATGGGCGTCACCCAGTTTGGTCAGGCCGTTGACGTGGTTCGCGGTTTATCGAGTCTGGCGTTGCTGACCGGAAATCTGGGACGTCCTAACGTCGGCGTTGGCCCGGTGCGCGGGCAAAATAACGTGCAGGGCGCGTGCGATATGGGGGTACTGCCTAACCAGTTCCCAGGGTATCAGGACGTGACCGATTTTGCCGTTCGGGAGAAATTCGCCACCGCCTGGGGCATCGATGTTAATCAGATGGATGACAAGGTCGGGACCCGTATCACCGAAGTTCCGCATCTGGCTATCGAAGGTAAAATCAAAGCCTACTACATCATGGGAGAAGATCCGCTGCAAACCGAGGCCGATTTGGGTCTGGTCCGCGAAGGATTTAACGCGCTCGATTTTGTCGTCGTGCAGGATATATTCATGACTAAAACGGCGGAAATGGCTGATGTTCTACTGCCTGCCACCTCATGGGGCGAACACGGCGGCGTCTTTACCTGTGCCGATCGCGGCTTCCAGCGTTTTGAGAAAGCGATTGACCCCACCGGTGATGTAAAGCGTGACTGGGAGATTATCAGCCTGCTGGCCAGCGAAATGGGTTATCCAATGCAGTATCAAAATAACCAGCAAATCTGGGATGAGATGCGCGAACTATGCCCCCTGTTCTACGGCGTGACCTATGAGAAAATGGGTGAGATGGGGCATGTTCAGTGGCCATGCACGGATCTCGATAGTCCTGGAACACCATACCTTTACGCGCACAGCCAGTTTGATACCGCCAATGGCAAAGGCAAACTGTTTGCCGCACAGTGGCGAGCGCCCGCAGAAGTTCCTGATGACAAATATCCGCTGGTACTGTGTACGGTGCGCGAGGTCGGGCACTACTCCTGCCGTTCGATGACCGGCAACTGTGCAGCGTTGCAAGCGCTGGCAGACGAGCCTGGATATGTGCAAATCAATACCCATGATGCAGAAAAGCTGGGTATTCGTCATCGTGACCTGGTATGGGTCAGCTCGCGTCGGGGTAAGGTCATCAGCCGCGCAGACGTCTCCGAGCGCATCAATGCCGGAACAGTCTATATGACTTATCAATGGTGGATTGGCGCGTGTAACGAGTTAACCCAGGATAACCTTGATCCTATTTCGAAAACGCCGGAAACTAAATATTGCGCCGTGAATATTGAGCACATTACCGATCAGGGATGGGCAGAGAAATATGCCGCGCAAACGTATAATGACATGAAATCACGCCTGTGTGAGGCTATTGCGTAAGTCAGCGCCATCATCGCCTGAGTCTAACTTTCCAGACTCAGGCCTTATCTCATTACTTCGCCAGCTGGGCTTCACTAAAACGGATGGAAGCAGTTTCCTCCTGCTTATCACGTCGCATAAAGCCCAGGTTCATCAGGAACAATCCCGCCATAAACGGTAGCTCATACAATTCTTCAATCAGATCGCCATACTGTGCATTGTGCAGAAAGATGGGGGCCAGCAGACGATGATGCTCCACCGTATCAGAGATTAAAAATGCACAGGTGGTGATCGCCAACAGCCAGAGCGGTAACGGTTCATTACGCACACGGCGGGCAATATCCTGGCGTAAGTGCTTCGACAGCAGCACCGGCAGAATAAGCATGGCAATTAATACAACTGAGATAGCTCTGAACAGAAGTTTAGGATGCTCAGGGAAGTAATCGCGTCCCCAACTGGTACTTCGGCCCAGCAAGACCACCCACCACGCTGCCGCCCAAAGCCAAAATTGCTTCTCGCCTACAGGACGTGATAAAGGTCGGATGTAGATAAGAGTAAATACCGCGCCAAACAGCAGCCAAAGCGCCTGGCCATTTTCAATCCATTTGACGACAGTCCCGTTGAGCAGCGGTAGATGCCAGTTCGCGACGAACGGGATTGCGACAATGACCAGTCCAAGAATGATTGTGGATAATGTAAGTCGGGTATTGAGTTTCATAAGCGCGATGTTCTGTATTGTTACTGTTTCGCGATCATAACCCCTGTGAATGATCAACTATTAGCAATCAATGCGAATTTCTTAAGGTATTCTTAAGGAATCCTTTTCCGGACACATTCGTGTTTCGCGCGGATAAAAAAGCCGCACTGCGCCATCGAAACGCAATGCGGCTTTTAGATTAAAAACTAATGAATTCAATCAGTAGCAGTAGCTAACGCTTACCACCCGCAGACTTCGTGCTCATTCTCGGTATCGTACGAACGCACGGTGTTGACCAGATCTTTGACCACTTCTGCTGCCACATCCGGCACCAGTAATGTCATAGGCGCCTCTGTTTCATAATCAACAGAAACACCGTTGCTGTTATTGGTCACTGTTACGGTATAGGTTGCTTTACCCATGATTTACTCCTTGCCGGTGCGCACGACTTTTCGTTGATTTGCGCTCTCCATCAGAACTTCCGGGGCAACGAAAAAATCGATATTAAAGTAAGTGTCGTCGGTCATCACTTCGATGTTATGCCATTTTTCCGGTGGAAAAACGCCAAACTGACCGGCTTCAATAACCATCACCTCTACTGGCTCCGGACTGTGTTCATCTGCATATCCGAGATATTTGACCGCCCCCTGCATAACCGAAAGTCGAGGATAAACCCCGGCCCGGGTTCCTTTATCAAGGTGGCGTTCGAAAATTCCGGCAGGCGCCGTTTCTTTGTTCCAGAATGGAGTAGAGCGTGTATGGATATGATTCTGTGGAATTTGAAGCATTTTTCTTCCCTTTTCCAGTCGACAACCAGCGAGTCTTATTGAACCGCTGCTGTACACAGGGTACGCCTCAAAATATACATTTAAAATACCATTTATTGGTTATAACCATACGATTATCAATGAAAAGCAGAGCATCATATCGAAGGCCCGCCGCAATCAGCGGGCCGATAGCATCACGACTGAAGCGTGGCCAGACGAGCGGCAAAACCAACGAAAATCAGACCGATAAGGGAATTACCCACTTTGGCCAATTTTTTCTTCGTACGGATATACTGCGTCACGAACGCGCCGGAGAAAATAAGGAAGCTCAGGTAGAAAAAGCTCACTATCTCAAGCGTAATAGCCAAAATAAAGAACGACAGTCCTGAGTGCGGCGCATTGACATCAATAAACTGCACGAAGAACGAAACATAAAACAGAATAGCTTTGGGATTGGTCAGACTCAGAATGAGTGCGCGTTTAAAAATGGCACCAAACGGGACTTCCTCTGGCGCGGCGTCGCCTGCTTTCGATTTCAGTGTTGCATACAGGATCTTCGCGCCAAGATACAGTAAATAGAACGCGCCGAGGTAACGAACGATGTTAAACAAAACGGGCGTTGTTTTGATCAATGCGGCAACGCCGGCATAGGCCAAAAACATCAACACGGCATCACCGATAAACACACCGCTGGCTGCGAGATAACCGCCCTTCACTCCCCGACCGACGCTGTTCTTCAGCACAAATATCGTATTTGGCCCCGGTACCAGCACGATAAAAATAGCCCCCACCAGATACGTCCAGTAATTCAGAACTCCATACTCTGCGAACACGTTAACCTCTTCCTGAAAAAACACATGCACTTGCTGCAATACAATATGCTAACGAATGCGACAGGTGATGGAAAGAGAAGGTTATTAATTAAAAAAACCCGCCACTGGTGGCGGGTGTGTACAGATAAGGTTAATCTGGATCAGTGGTGCAGCATCTCATCCACAACCTCTTCGCCCTTTAACTGATAAGGGTAGTAGGTAGGCCAGTTTTCCATCTCTTCAAGCAAGGCTGCCTGCGAGGTATTTCCCATAAAGATATGGAAGTGGCTGGATTTACGCGGTGCGATAATATGATCGCTGAATTGCACGTATTTAGGTGCTTTGCTGTCAGCGGCTTTACACTCAAACAAATACCGTACACCTTTCTTGCCTGATTTATAGTGCAAGATTTTAAACCCGGCATAGTCGTATTTGCACGATGCAACCTGATTACCGGTGTGAAATTCCATCACGCCATTTTCTATGCCAATGGAGTCTACGTTGGTTGCATAGCCTGTACGATAATAAGCTTTAATTTGTTCTGCCGTTTTGCTTTTATCTTTCTCCGCTTTCTTTTTGAATACCGGATCAAGCTCGCCGCTGACCAGATACGGATAGACGGATTGCCACATGCCATCCCAGTCGGTCAGCGCCCTGTCCTGCACCTGGTTATCATCAAATACCCCCTCCGACGCCTTTTGTTCTGCCTCACTCATTGGCGCACCATGGGAATGATGACCATGCGCCAAAACCGAACCACTGACTAAAAGCATCCCCAGAGCGATTGTCATTTTTTTAAAACGAATAACCAAAATTTCACCCTCAAATCATTTGCGAGTGAATTGTTATAATATAACGTTACATTTAAATCAACGCCGTTGTGAAAACTATTCAACGCTCCGGTGTGCGATTTTCCAACGACTGTCAAAATGGGCCTGATACTGCGCTATAACGGCAGGTTCGCCACGAACGATCAGCACATTTTCGGAGTTGGCAAATTCTGCAGATTTGGCAAAGTTGAACGAGCCGGTTTCCAGTGTGTCGCCATCTATTATCATTACTTTGTCATGTTGGATGTGGTAGTGGCCATCCAGTTGCACATCGACCCCATTCGCGGCAGCGAAAGCGATGGCCTTCTGGCTGACCTTGCCCTGATTTCGTTTTTTATCGATAACCGCCCGAACAACAACGCCCCTCTTTTCGGCATCTACCAGGGCCTGAACAATATCTGCCGACTGAAATGAATAAGCCATCATATCGATGCTGCGCTGCGCATGGTTAATCGAATCCAGCACTAAAACCCGGGCCGAACCTTCCGGCGAAAAGCCCACCTGAATCGAAGCATGCGCGGCAACAACAACTGCACCGCATAATAGCGCAGCCAAACCAATTGATTTTACGCTCACGTTAGATATTAGCCTGAAAGGATGAATCGTCCGAAGAGAGTAGCGCTCGCGTGCAGATCTGATCAAGCAACGCCTGCTGATGGCTGATAATTAGCATACCTAATGGCCGACGCTGACATTCTTCAAGCAGCAGCGCCCAGATATCCCGTTGGATGGAAGGATCGAGCTGGGCGGTAATTTCATCGGCAATAAGAAAACGTGTCCGCGGATCCAGCGCGCGAAGTAAGGCAATTCGCGCCAGTTCACCGCCGGAAAGCTGTCCGGGACGGCGATCCAACCACTCTGAGTTGATGTGAAGACGGGTAAGCATTTCAGCATCAGGTCGCCAGGCATCATGAACCGCATCGCCGGTGCTGCGCCGGGGGTTAAAGGTTAATTCCGGATGCTGGGGCACCAGTTGCACCGGGCAATACTGGTGCATTGGCAGCGGTTGCTCATCAACAACAATGTCACCCGAGGTCGGCTTTTGCCAACCCGCCAGCACGCGTCCCAGCGTCGTTTTTCCGGTTCCGCTGGGCGCGCAAATCCCAATGCGTTCTCCAGGGGGCAGAGAGAAGGTCAGATTTTGCCATAACACTTTTCCCCCCTGACAAATCGTAACATCACGACAGCACAGCATCGCGCTCTCCAAAAAGTTGATTTCTTTCAGGCAGCGCCCGCCATTGTCGTTGCAGATGCTCGCTAATCTCTCCGCGTAACAGCTGCTCCCGGCTGACGTTATCCGACACCCTACCCTGATGCAGCGCGACAATACGATCCGCATGACGGGCCGCCAGCGTGAGGTCATGCGTTACCCACAAAACGCCTGCCCCGTGCTCACAAAGCTCGCGCAGTTGTTCAAGCAGTTGATTCGCCAGCGGCGCATCAAGCCAGGCGGTAATTTCATCCGCCAGAATATAGCGAGCCTGACTCAGAGATGCGTGACAGGCCAGAACACGTTTCGCCATCCCCCCTGAAAGCTGGCGCGGGAAAGCATCTAATACCTGACTTTCCAGTCGGCTACGCTGGAGCAATCGGTCAATTTTTCCGGCATTCCATTGCTGGCCAGAAAGCTGGCTTGCCCTGCGCAGATGCTTTTCAATCGAGAGCAGCGGGTTAAGCGCCTGAACGCCTTGCGGGACATAAGTGAAGGTATTGCCGCGACATTTACGAATATCATCGTTGTCCAGCGTTTTGCCCTCAAGGGTGATAGCCCCCTGGAAGCGCAAATTATCCGGTAAGAGATCGAGCAGGCATTGCAGCAGCAGACTCTTCCCTTCCCCACTTCCCCCAACTAGCGCCACCATCTGACCAGGCGCTACGTCAAAAGAGATATCCTGCAACAGCGAAGACCATTGTTTCGCGCCGTACCAGCGATAACGCGCTACATCCAGCGAAACCTGTCTTAAACTCAACATGCGTCACCTCGTAACCATAAACGATGCACCGCCCTTGCGAGCTGATCAAATAACATCACCAGACTGAACAGCATCAGTCCTGGAAACAGCACCAACCACCAGTCGCCATGACTGATAAATCTCAGCGCATCCGCCAGCAGCAGGCCCAGTGACGGTTCATGCGGCGCCAGCCCAAAACCGAGGAAGCTTAACGCCGCGCTGTGCAACACCGCGTGGGGAAACATCAGCAATGTTCCCGTTAACCACTGGGGTAATAATGCGGGTAGATAGTGGTGCCGCCAGCAGTAAAAATGTCCGTGTCCCAGACGCCAGGTCAGCGTCAGATAGTCACTATGAGCCACGCGCTGCGCTTCGGCACGCAGGATCAGCGCCAGTCGCGGCCAGTGGGTCAGCGCAACCGCCATGATCACCCCGTTTTTCCCGCCACCCAGCGTGAAGCAGATCAAAATGAGCAACAGCAGATGCGGCATCGACAGCATGGCATCGGTAATCAGACGCATAAGCACATCCAGACGCGGATGTATGCGCGAAACCGCCGCCATCATTAATGCGATGAAGCCGCTGCACAACGCCGCGCCAATACCAATTTGCAGACTGGTTAACGCGCCCTGAAAGCATCGTGTCCACAAATCGCGACCCAGGTTATCGGTGCCAAACCAGTAAAGCGCATCGGGTGGCAGATGACGGGCAAGCAGATTAACGCTCAACGGATTATCCAGCGTCGCTGCGCCATACACCGCAATAAAAAGCAGGCAGCTAAAAGAGAACAAAAGACGAATTAGCGTCGGCGTTGGGTTATAGAGCATCAGGTCGCTCCAGAGCGCGATTCAACGCATGGATAAGCCAGGTTGACAGCGAGTTGCCAATGAACACCAATACGGTACTGAACAACACTATCCCCATCAGTAACGGCAGATCGCCGCGTAACCCGGCATCAATAGTGGCCTGTCCCAGTCCCGGGTAAGCAAACACTTTTTCCGCCAGCAGCGCGCCGCCCAGTAGTTCTCCCAGCGAAGCAAACTGCAGGCACAGCGCTGGCGTGATAGCGTGGCGCAGAACCTGATGACGCAACAGCGACCAGCCTTTATCTCCCTGAGAACGCGCAAAACGAACAAAATCACTTTTCATCACGCTGGCGATACTTTCCCGCGTGTGAAGCGTAATTTGTCCCAGTCCCAGCAAACTTAGCGCGCAAACGGGAAGCACCAGATGGCGCAGACGCTCAGTCAGCGTGGCCATATCGCCGCTGTTGCCCGGCTCCCACGCGCAGCAGACCGGAAATACCGGCCAGCGCACAGCAAATAACGCCAGTAACAGCATGCCAATCCAGAAGGTCGGCAGCGAAGAAAGCAAATAGCTGAGGCGACAAATTGCTTTATCCGGCCAGCGATTCAGGTAGCGACCCGCGACAAATCCCATCACCGTTCCCAGTACACCGGAAAGTAACCACGCGCCGCCAAGTAGCGCAAACGAGGTAGCAAAGCGCTCTTTAATCACGCTGGCAACCGGCGCATTAAATAACATTGAATAGCCGAGATCGCCCTGCAATACGCGTATAAACCAGTGAACAAAACGCTCCCATAGCGGCTGGTCCAATCCCCAGCGAGCAGCGATCCGCGCATATTGTTCCGGCGGCACGTGCAGGAGATCGTTGCCGATATAGGCGCGAATCGGATCGACAGGAGAAAAACTGAGCAGCAAAAAAGTGCCAGCCGCAACCAGCACTAATAGCACTATCAGCCGTAGAAAATGGCCCACAACAGACTTCATCAACGGCAGGTCCAGGTCCATTCGTCCAGATTATTGAGCAGTGACCAGCTGCCGTGAATTTCCGGTGCGCCTTTGCCCAGGTCAATACACGGATTAGCCAGGTAAGTGTGCTGAATGTTCAGCAGCCAGGCCCAGGCGGCATCGCCCTGCACGCCGGCCCCTTGCTTGCCATCCCACTCCACCTGTTGCCAGAAAGGCAATGCTTTTTGCCAGTCCGGAGCGTCAATAGCCTGTTTAAGATGCTGTTCAACAACGGGATTACTGTAATAGCCCGGATTGTAGTATTCCACGCCCGCGGCCTGATTACTGTAGTGATGGAAAAGCTCCATCGGATCCAGGCTTCCCCAGCCAAACAGCGTCGGATTCGCATGCATATGGCGCTCAACGGTTTCCCAGCTTCCGGATTGCAGCGAGATCTGAATACCCACGGGCTCCAGCATTGCACGTACGGCTTCGGCTAAATCCCGGCGCGTGCTGTCACCGCTGGCGTACCACAGCGTCAGGCGAGCTTCTTTGCCGTCTTTCACTCGTACGCCGTCTTTCCCCACCTTCCAGCCGGCCTCTTCCAGAATCGTCCGTGCTTTTTCGCTGTCGCCATCGTTGAACGCGACGGACTGCCCCTGCCATGGCAGGCCCTGAACCGCGCTATACGCCGGAATCGCATGGCCTTCCATGACCTGTTCGGCAATCTGCTTACGGTCAATGGCGTAATTGATGGCGCGTCTGATAGCGACATCGGCAGTGATATCGTTACCAATTGGGTAACCATTGGCGTCTTTTTTACCCGCAGGAACCATCGGGAACACAATGCCACGGTTTTCCACGCTGTCGCGAACCCAAAGCTTCAAATTCTGCTGCTGAGGGGCGACTGCCATCGACGGCGCAATACGCACGAGTCCCAGTTGGCCACTGCGCGCTGCGGCATAAGCGTTATCTTCATCAAGGAAGACAAACACCAGCTTACTGAAATCATTTTTCTTACCGGCATACCAGGGGTTAGCCTCCACGATCAACTGCTGCCCCGGCTGAAAACTCACCAGCCGATAAGGACCCGCGCCTATTGGATTTTTGGCGAAGGTTTTTTCGTCATACCGTTTTTCCGGGACAATACCCAAAGAACCCAGCACGTTTACAAAGGTGCTCTGCGGGCTGCGCAGCGTAATTTCTACCGTGCGGTTATCTTTCAGGCTGGCATGGTTGAAGTTCCCCATGTCGATTTTGCCGCCGCTTTTTGCGGCTTTGTTATAGGTGAACACCACATCTTCCGCGGTTAGCGGGGATCCATCAGAGAATTTAAGGTCGGGTTTTAACGTCAATGTCCAGGTTTTGCCATCTGCGCTGGTCTCTACTTTTTCCGTCAGCAGGTTTCCCCAGCTCATATCTGCATTTTGTTTTAATAATGGTGCGTGCAAAAGCAAATAGCTGCCATGACTCCAGCCCAACATCGGGTCAAACCCTTCCGTTGGCTCCGGTCCAATTGCCAGTTTTAACGTCTGCCCTTCGCTCGCATTTTGCGCGGCGAGAAGTGGTGAGGTTAATGCGAGAGTCAATGCGCACGTAAGCAGTGCCAGCTTGCCTTTGATCATTATGTTATCCAGATTTACGTTATTTTTATGCCGCTCAACGATGTCTTGTCGTTTAACGGTCTCCTGGGGAAGGGATTATGGCGGACAGAAATGACGAAAAAAATGATGCGGCGCAGAAAAGTATGACGATTCTCTAAAATTATCATACTTTTTTCTGATACTCCGTTATGAGTACGCACTGAATTACAGAAACAGAGCAAAAGTTAGC
Organism: Citrobacter sp. Ce129; assembly: GCF_030334545.1. Classification (NCBI taxonomy): domain Bacteria; kingdom Pseudomonadati; phylum Pseudomonadota; class Gammaproteobacteria; order Enterobacterales; family Enterobacteriaceae; genus Citrobacter; species Citrobacter sp. Ce129. The sequence goes on along the minus strand of NZ_JAOWDS010000065.1, from coordinate 5,741 downwards.
CATTTAATTAATGGCAAATTAATAACAACCTAATGATTGCAAATACTAATTATTGGTCTTTTCCGCTATTCCCTTAGCTCAAATTAATGACAATTTATGTATATTTATTCAAGAAAAAGACCAGAAGTGATAAGTTATGTAAATACATAATGATAATTATTTGTATTATCATTCCCATCAATTATCTTACTGCCTTTGAATTTTAACAAAGGAAGTTTGACTATGCGCTTAAAACCTGTTGCTTCTGTTGTTCTGTCCTGTTTAGGATTTTCTAGTCCTCTGGTCTTCGCTGAAGATGTCATGGTGGTAACCGCTTCCGGTTACGAAAAGAAAATCACCAACGCCGCTGCCAGCGTCTCCGTTATTTCGCAGCAAGAGTTACAAACCAATAAATATAATGACTTAGGCGAAGCTCTGCGTTCTGTTGAAGGGGTCGATGTTGAAAGCAGTACCGGTAAAACCGGTGGGCTGGAGGTCAGCATCCGCGGTATGCCCGCCAGCTATACCTTGATCCTGATTGACGGTATTCGTCAAAACGGCAGCAGCGACGTGACGCCAAACGGCTTCTCTGCCATGAATACCAGCTTTATGCCTCCGCTGGCGGCAATCGACCATATTGAAGTGATCCGCGGCCCGATGTCGACGCTTTATGGCTCCGACGCAATCGGTGGCGTAGTGAATATCATCACCAAAAAAAGCACCGATAAATGGAGCACCTCCATCAATACTGGCGTTAACCTGCAAGAGAGTAATAAATGGGGTAACAGTACGGTCGCCAATTTCTGGTCAAGCGGCCCGTTAATCGCGGGCGTACTGGATATGCAGGTTCGGGGGAGCACAACCCAGCGTCAGGGTTCTAGCGTCACCTCCCTGAGCGATACCGCCTCCACCCGCGTACCTTATCCGACCGAATCGGAAAACTATAACATCGGTACGCGCCTCGACTGGAAAACGAATGAAAACAATACGCTGTGGTTAGATCTCGATTCTGCCAGACAGCGCTATGACAACGACGACGGTCAATTAGGAAACCTGACGGGGGGTTACGACAAAACGCTGCGCTACGAGCGTAACAAAGTTACCCTCGGTCACGATACCGCCTTAACCTTCGGCACCTGGAAATCCTCCCTCGGCTGGAATGAAACCGAGAACAAAGGCCGACAACTGGTCTCCTCGGCACTCACGCCAGAGAACGCAGGCCGGGCCGGTGATGCGCGTGAACTGAAGAACACCAACGTCATCCTGGACTCAGTGCTGCTGACGCCATTGGGTGATTCGCACCTCTTAACCCTCGGTGGGGAATATTGGGATGCACGAATGAAAGATGGTGTGGTGCTGGCCAATACCGGTGAGACGTTCCACCAAAAAACGTGGGCAGCCTATGCGGAAGATGAATGGCATATTCTCGATTCGCTGGCCTTAACCGCAGGAACACGCTATGAGCATAACGATGTCTTTGGCGGTCATCTCAGCCCACGAGCGTATATGGTCTGGGATGTTTCCGACGAATGGACGCTCAAAGGTGGCGTAACGACAGGTTATAAAGCCCCCTCGCTGAGCCAGTTGCATAACGGGATCAGCGGCGTAACTGCGCAAGGAACGGTGAATACGGTCGGTAACCCGGACCTCAAACCGGAGGAAAGTCTCAGCTACGAAACCGGGCTGTATTACGAGAACGATGCAGGGCTTAACGCCAACGTTACTGGCTTCTATACCGAATATAAAAACAAAATTGTCTCATATTCTATCGATGATAATACCAACAGCTATACCAACAGCGGCAAGGCAAGGACCGATGGCGTTGAATTTGCCAGCACCTTCCCGCTGTGGTCAGATGTGCTGACCTTATCCCTCAACTATACCTACACCCAGAGCAAGCAAAAAGATGGTGACAATAAAGGCGCGCCATTAAGTTACACGCCAAAACATATGGCTAACGCCCGCCTGAACTGGCAGGCAACGGAAGATATGAACGCCTGGCTGAGCGCACGTTATCGCGGTAAAGCTCCACGCTTTACCGAAAATTACGACAACCTCAGCGCGGTACAAAAGGCCGTATATGACGACAAAGGCGCTGATTTAAAAGCCTGGACCGTTCTCGACATGGGGATGTCTTATAAGCTGACCAAAGACCTGACGCTTAATACAGCGATTAATAACGTGCTGGATAAAGACTTTAGTGAAGTCAAACTGTACCAGGTGGGCCGTAATAGCACCTACGCAGGTGATTATTATCAAACTGCGCAATCTACAACCGGATACGTAAACCCAGGTCGTAACTACTGGGTTTCTCTAAACTATCAGTTCTAATTTTTACAAATCCTGCTGGCCGAGCTATCACATGTATCTCAGTCAGCAGGAGCTCAAGATCTATAAGGCAACAGATATTCTTCTGGTACCGAGTTAATCCAGTTTTATTCGACAAAAACATTCACTTTAGGTTTTGACAGCAGAATAATGACGAACTCAGTGAAAGTTACGGGCTTATAGAAATAGTATCCTTGCAGGAAAACGATATTGTTTTTATTCAGGTAATCAAGCTGCGCCTTTGTTTCAACCCCTTCTGCAACGATGCTTAAAGACAGTTTACGTGCCAGTTCAAGTACACAATCTAAAATCCGGGTTGAATCGGGATGCTCATTTACCCTTCCCACAAAGCTCTGATCGATCTTGATGTAATCAATATGCAAATCATGCAAATAAGAAAGGCCAGAATAACCGGTACCAAAATCATCCAAGGCGATCACAAAGCCATTTTCATGGAGCGTATTGAGTCTCTGCACAAGATCCTCGTCCACATCCAGCGGTTCGCGCTCAGTGACTTCGATGACCAGATTGAGATCATCGTGGTTAAAACTGTCCCTGTATTGCAGGCACTCATGCACGAATGTAGGGGATATGATATGGGATGCGCTGTAGTTAATACCGACATGGAAGCCGGGTGGCAATTTGCTGGAAATAGAGTTCATATTCGCAGCGACCTGCCTCATCAGGCTTTGTGTTAGCGGCACGATCAGACCTGACTTTTCGGCGATGGGAATAAAGGAAGCGGGAGAGATATACCCGACCTTCGGATGTTTCCATCGGGCCAGCACTTCAACGCCACGTAACGTCCCCTCTCGACCATTTACGATAGGTTGATAAAAAGGCACGATCTCTCCTTTTGCTATCGCCCTACGCAACGTTTCTTCGGGGGTATCATTCTTGTTCAGATACTTATCAATGGCATAAGCAGCTGCAACAGAAATTAACAGGACAAAAACCAAAATTCCTGAGCCTTGTGTAACCAGCCTTTTTGCACTAAATAATGGTGGTTTATTATAAATAATACTGAACGGATACTTTGCGGAATTCACCTGTCCAGACGTACGAGTACTTGCTGTGACGGTTTTCACATCGCCCACTAAACCGAGTACGTTATCGCCCACGAGCAGTGAGTATGCCGCACCCTTTAATGGAACTTTTAGAGCGCCACGAATATGCACCCCACTGATCGTGACAATAATACGACTGGTTTGAAAACGAGTTTGATACAGCAGAACGGGTATCTCGTTTTCCGTATTGCCTGCGGGAGTCAGCAGCAAATTTGAATCAGTTATTACAGGAATTCGCTTAAGTAAGATCCTATTCCCCGGCAAAGACGTACACCAAACTTTCCCCTGCCGGATAATGATCAGCGTTCGCAAATGAGGCCGAAGCGCTGCCTCGGTTCCAAGTTGGTACTGAGCATCCTGGTCGCATTTTTTTTCAGCGATACGCATGGCTGTACCGGTTGCCTGGAAAGCCTCATCGAGTATGTTATCCATATTTTTCGCGGCATATCTGGCTCCTCCAAGAGTTTCCAACGAGGAGGAATACCAGAGCTGCATATTGAGAATAAAAACACCGATGAATAAAAGGCACACTGCAGCAATTACCGGTAACAATGCTTTGCGCATTCTCGTGTCCTGTGGCGAAAATTGAAAACTCATGATGATGAACATTTACGTGTTCAAATTTATCTCTACAGAGCATGGTAGACAGAAACAGAAACCGCCATAAGCCCAGTCACTCTTCCCCAATAAAAACGTAACCGTATAATTTGTATATAAAAAATCACTAAAAATAGCATGGCAAAACCGGCGTAGTACATCATCTAATTTTGCTATCATAGAAATATACGAATAAGAGGTGAGCCAATGAAAATCTTTATCACTGACAGTGACGGGAACCTGATTCCTGTTGACGGAAAAAGCGTTGTCATCGAATTGAATAGCGGCGGCACTATCGAGATCGCCGAGGAGTACAGCCGGGACGATGTTCCTGAAGGTATTAATTTGTGGGGCGGACGAGAACCCTCCCCTTCACTCTCATTCGAGGAAATCAAAGCCAGAACTGAAGGCCTTGGCGTTTATCCCATCGCAGCCAACGCTCTGCATGTATTCCCGTACAAACTTTCATCAAAAGAATAATTGCACTCATTATTGGGTTTAAAATAACCAGACTGACATACGCCAGTCTGGCTGAACTTGCCCGGCAGAATCAGCTTAGAAGTTCCATTTCACACCGACCATCGCAGCGCTGTCGTTATAGCCTTTGTCGCCAGCCTGGACCCCGATGTTGCCCCACAGATTAAGACGCGGACTCACCTGTCCTTCCACACCCACTTTTACCTCGGCGATATTTTTCGCCCCGTCCTGACGAACATTCACGCCGTCCATGGTCGTACTGAAATCACGTGAATTGTGCAGCCAGTTCAGTTCGGCAAACGGCTGGAATTCACGCTCTTTACCGTTATCCATCTGATGATGGCTCTTAATCCAGGTTTTCAGGCCCAGCCGGGTCTGTACATTGCCGTTACCGTTGCTGGTGATACGGGTGCCGTTGCTTTCCTGATGATCGTCCGCCTTCACGCCCATCCAGACCGCCTGCGCCTGAGGCTGGATGTACCATTCATTCAGCGTGCCATGACTGCCGGCAAATTCGCCCATTTTCTGGGCATATCCCATTTCCAGCGAGGCGGTCACCCCTTTCGATTTATATGACTCGCCCTGCAGGTCATCGCCTTTAACATTGTTATCAAACCAGCTGTACTGAGCCCAGCTGTCCAGCCAGGCGCCGTTATGCGACGCATCATTGGCATACCATGTGGCATACACGCCGGTACTGTAGCCATTGACTGAACCCCGGGAACGATAACCCGTGCGTGATGACCGGGTGTTACTGTGGTCGTTCCCGTAGCCCGCCATCATGCCCAGGTGCCAGCGGTCAAGTCCGTTCTGGCTCCATTGCGCAATGTCACCTCCCAGCTGCAATACATAACGGTTGCTCTGGGTTTTCAGCTGGCCGCTGCCGTCACGCCAGTTGTTGTGCCCGCCAACGTGGCGCATCCACATACTGGTGACTTTCTGCTCGCCGGTCAGGGCATCGGTATACTGCGTTTCGCCCAGGCGATCGTACAAACGGGTGACGAACATGTTGTTGGCTGCCGCCAGGTTAGCCGTGTAGCTGCCGCCTTCCGGGCGCAGATCTTTATCGGGATCCGGATTTGGTTCGGGATCCGGATTGGTTTTGCCGCTGGTCAGATACCAGTTGCCACTGTTCTCATCCTGACCGCGCCCAAGGCTGTAGTCATATGCCCCTGCCACAATACGGCCAGCCTGGGTGAACTCACCGTCCGATGCGCCATCAACATGAATAACTTCGATCCCATCAATCGTGGCGGCCCCTTTCCCACCGGCGTTGGTGACGCTGACGGAGGT